>CALUXR010000015.1 GCA_944324795.1 uncultured Acholeplasmatales bacterium | reverse complement strand
AATTAACAACACTATAAAATCAAAAAAACGTGGTAATTGCCACGTTTTTTCTATAAAACTGTCGAAAACGAGATTATCATATATAAAAATAAAGTTTTTTCTTAATTCAAAATTATTTAATTTTAAAAAAATTCTATTTTTTTATAAAAATATCATAAAAACTAAAAAAATATAAAAGAAAATTCCTATAAAATCCCTATGACAACAAATATCTTACAAAATTAATTATAAGAAAAAGACAGCCTAAACCGTCTTAATCTCATCTATTAAATTCATAATATTATTTTCATTAAATGCCTTAATACCAAATTTTTGAAATTGATTAATAATATTTATTTTATTATTATTTTTAATAATTATATATAATTTATCATTATTATTTTCTAATACCTTATTAATATATAAATATTTAGCAATTAAATGAATATTTGCTTTATCATCTTTTAAAACATTAATAGCTTCAATATATTTATTATTAATTTGATATTCAAAATTAATATTATAAGCTAATTCTTCTTTTTCATACATTACTTTTCTTAATGCATTAATATTATTTTCTTTTAAATATTTATTGAATTCATTAATTAAAGTATTCTTCTTTTTAACTTCAATATTATTATTAGAAGATAAAAAATATTTATGTGAATCAATTAAAATATCATTTTGTTCTAATTTATGATAATTGCCCTCATTATCTAATATTCTACCATTAACATTATCAGACCACATAATATCAATATCATCTAAAATTTGTTGTTTTATTCTAGGATCTAAAATTGGTACTGCAACTTCAACCCTTCTTACAGTATTACGAGTCATCCAATCGGCAGATGATATATAGATTTTAGAATCTTCTCCTTTTCCAAATTGATAAATTCGGCTATGTTCTAAGAAACGACCAACAATACTATGAATTGTAATATTTTCAGTATAACCTAAAACATTTGGTAAAATACAACAAATCCCTCTAATAATCATATTAATCTTAACTTTAGCGTTGCTAGCTTCTTGTAATTTATTAATTAATTTAATATCTGTAATGGAATTAAGTTTTAAAAAAATGTAGCCATTAGGCCCTTTTTCAATTTCTTTTTCTATTAAATCTAAAAGCTCTTTTCTCATATGATAAGGTGATACTAATAAGTGATCATATTTATAATCTAGTTCACTTAATAACATGTTATTAAAAAACATTGAAGCATCATATCCTATTTCATAATTAGTTGTGATTAAGCTATAATCAGTATAAATATTAACTGTAGTTTCATTATAATTACCTGTACCTATTTGAGTAACATAACTTACCTTGCCATTATCATTTTCAGTTATTAAACATAATTTAGAATGAACTTTAAATTCATCAAAACCATACATTACCTTACAACCAGATTCTTCAAGTTTTTCAGAATAATCTATATTATTAGCTTCATCAAAACGAGCTCTTAATTCAATTAAGACAGTTACTTCTTTCCCCATTTCAGCAGCTTGACATAAATAATCTACAAGTCTTGATTTACTAGCTAAACGATATATTGTAATTTTAATAGATTGAACGTTTTTAGAATAGGCAGCTTCTTTGATTAATTTAATAAATGGATCAATACTATTAAAAGGATAAAATAACAAAACATCTTGTTTTTTAACTTGATTAATAATATTATCATCTGGATTTAAATAAGCAGGTTTTACATGTTCTAATTTAGGATATAAATATGTTTTATATTGGGCATTTTTTCTTAAAACATTTAAAAAAGCTAAATCAAATGGAGCTTTAGATATAAAAACTTCTCGCTCTTCTAATTCTAATTTATTCATTAAATATTCCTTTAATCTGTCATCTAATTTTTTATGACATTCAAGACGGACTGGAGTTAATGTTTTTCTTTTCTTTAATAATTGTTTCATCAATTTACGAAAATCATCATGTTCTTCTAAAATACTATCTTCAACATTTAAATCACCGTTACGAGTAATTCTAATAATATTTTTAGTCTTAATTTTATATCCTTTAAATATAATATCTATATAATCATATAATAGCTTTTCAACAAATAAATATTTGTTGTTTAATGTAATCATTTTATTTAATTTAGAATTAATTTCTAATATACCAAACACATCTTTATTAGCTTTATCAGCAAGAGTTACAATAATATAACTAACTTTATTTTCAAGGTTTGGAAAAGGATGATTAAAATCAATTAGTTGAGGTGATAAAAACGGCATCAATTCGCCTTTTATTATCTTTTTTATTTTCTTTTCTTCATCTTCATTTAAATTCTTAGATTGAATTATATTAATATTAGATAAAGTTAAATCTTTAATTAAGTTTTTATATATTTCTTCCCTTTTTAAATATAATTCTTTAACTCTTTGATATATATTAATCAATTGATCATAAGGTGTCATCCCAGTTTTAGTATCTATTACTACTTCATTTAATAAATATAAATCTTTTAATGAACCTACTCTAATCATAAAAAATTCATCTAAATTAGAATTAAAAATTTGAAAAAAATTTAATCTTTCTAAAATAGGAATATTAATATTATTCGCTTCATCTAAACATCTCTCATTAAATTTTAGCCATGATAATTCTCTATTTTGTGTATATTCCATCATTTTTCATCCTTTTCTAAATTATGAAGTAGATATCCTTCTCTTACACCATAACGAGAAACATAAACTTGTTTAGCTTTATAATATTTCATAATTGTTTTTAAAATCATTAAACCAGGAGTAAAAGTAAAAACACGTTCAGGAATAACTTTTAAGATTGCGACTTGCCAGTTATAACTATCATCTTTAGCTATATCTAACATTTTCTTTATTTCTTCATATGTCATAACAAGTTCATCGGTGTCTTTAAATAAATAATTTTTCATCTTTAACGCCGCTCTTATAGTGCCACCAATGCCACAAACATTAGAAAAATTATTATCATCTTCATATTTAATTTCTTTTAAATATTTCTTAACTAAATCTTTAACAGCATCTAATTCTTTTTTAGTTGGTAATATTTCATCTACACATTTAGTATAAACATTTAAACTACCAAGAGGTAATGAGGTCTTATATAATATTTTATTATCTTTAAAAAACAATAATTCCGAACTACCACCACCAATATCAATCATTAAGCCATCATCTAAATTATATTTTAATTTAGCTCCCTTAAAATCATATAAAGCTTCTTCAGTCCCACTTAATACAACAATATCTAAATCTAATTCTTCTTTAACACGCGAAACAACTTCTAAAGTATTATTAACATTACGAATTGAAGCTGTAGCGAATATTAATAATTTATCTATAATTACATTTGTTAAACATTTTTTATATTCAGCAAGTACTTCTAAACATTTTTTGATACCTTCTTCTGATAAATTACCAATTTTATCAACATAACCTGCAAGACCTGCAAATTCTTTACGATCAAAAACACTTATTAAATTTCCTTCCTTACATTCATAAGTTTTAAGTCTAATCGTATTAGAACCAATATCTATTACCGCATACATTTTAAAAACCTTCTTTCTTATTTTTATTATATAAAAAAAGAATAAGAAAAACTACTTTTAAATTGTAAAGATTATAAATAAACTAAACATAATTAATATAAAAAGAACTAAAATCACAAACTTATAATTTTAGTTCAACTTTCTTTATTTTATTTAACAAAAACTACTCAAAAAAATATACATTCTATATAAAAATGATGTTCGCGATAAATAACTCTAGTAGCTTGTGAAATTTAAACATTTTTTAATATGCTTATTTAATCACTTATGTTAATTTGATTATTTATCCTCAACTATTTCCCAATGACCGCCATTCTTTGGCCCAACATGATTAATAACTTTTGAGCGTTTTAATAATCTTTCAATAGTAGCCTTAGATTTTCCTGTTTTCAGAGCCATCTCAATTTTGCTAATTGAATTATTTTTTTTTATTAAATCAATAATCTCTTCTTCTAAAGTTTTTTGAGTTTCAGTTTTAGCATCATTTTTAGCATCATTAGCATCATTTTGGGCCTCGTTTTGAGCATCAAATAAATAACTATCTTTATTTAAATTAGGCAAGGTTAAGAAAAAATATCTATCGATAACTTTAAATTCTGGCTTTAATTCCACATTTTCATAAGCTTCTCTAATTCTTTCTAGCCCTGTTCCGTAATTTTCTATAAACCCTAGCTTATAAAGAATATTAACTAGTGCTGGATTTCTAAATGTTTGTACTCCACCAAGAACAGCCTCTAATGTTGAATTATAAACATTGCCAGGGTTAATTATCCTCACTTTATCTCTAAAAAATTCAACTATTATATTTGATGGTAAAGAATAATCAGCATGTCAGATAGCATTTATTATTCTTTCTCTTAAACTTGCACCAGGATAAGATTTTGTTTCTACTCTTGATATTTGGCCAGGAATAATTTTTGCAGATGTATCATTAAATAGTTCCTCCATGTGCATTTAAAAAGCGATGATTTCCTTATCCAAATCTTTTATCAATTCTCATTTGAGTTCTATTCTATCACTTTCTTCATATTTCATTTTAATCACCAGCTTTCTTAGTTTGATTATACAATATATTAAATTAATAGCTATAAGTTATTTAAATTTATATGGCGAAATAATAATTAAAAATAGTAGCTTTGTAATATATAAAGGTTAATTAAATTAATTCATTTTAAACAATTTAAAATATAAAGATAGCAAAAAGATCATTTAATTTTTTCTTTGATACTTAGTTTATAGGTTATATAAAATAAAAAGTGCCAAAATCTAGGCTTTAAAGTCTAGGTTAAGACACTTTTTCTTGTTTAGAATTAATTAAATTTCTGCAAAATGTTTAATTGTTCTAACCATTTGGCTAGTATATGAATTTTCATTATCATACCAAGAAACAACTTGAACTTGATAATGAGTATCATCAATTTTAGCCACCATAGTTTGAGTTGCATCAAATAATGAACCTTGAGTAATACCAATAATATCAGATGATACAAGTGGTTCTTCAGTATAACCAAATGATGGAGATTCTGAAGCTTTCATAGCAGCATTGATTGCTTCTTTAGTAACTTCTTCTTTAGATTCAATAACAGCTACTAAGATAGTAGTTGAACCTGTACATACAGGAACACGTTGAGCAGAACCGATTAATTTACCATTTAATTCAGGGATAACTAAACCGATAGCTTTTGCAGCACCAGTTGAATTTGGAACAATATTAATAGCTGCTGCTCTAGCACGACGTAAATCACCTTTTCTATGTGGACCATCAAGAATCATTTGGTCACCAGTGTAAGCATGAACTGTAGTCATGATACCACTTTGGATTGGAGCATATTTATTTAATGCATAAGCCATTGGAGCTAAGCAGTTAGTTGTACAAGAAGCTGCTGAAATAATTTGATCTTCTTTAGTTAATGTGTTTTCATTTACACCATAAACGATAGTTTTAACATCATTACCAGCTGGAGCTGAAATAACAACTTTCTTAGCACCGGCATTAATATGAGCCATTGCTTTATCTTTCTTAGTGTAGAAACCAGTACATTCTAATACTACATCTACATCTAATTCTTTCCAAGGTAAATTAACTGCATCTTTTTCAGAATAAATTTTAATAGTTTGACCATCAACAGTGATTGAATCTTCACCGCATGATACTTTATCAGCTAATGCATAACGACCTTGAGCTGAATCATATTTTAATAAATGAGCTAACATTTTTGGATCTGTTAAATCGTTAATAGCAACGATTTCATATCCTTTTGCTCCAAACATTTGTCTAAAAGCTAGACGACCGATACGACCAAAACCATTGATCGCAACTCTAACAGATTTACCTGCCATAATTTTTAATTCCTCCTAAATTTTTTGCGTAGAGCTTCATAAATATTAAAGCCCTTTGACAATTATATTTTAGCACAAATCATGTGGTTTGCAAACTCTATAGCACCCCTTGAAAACGTTTTATTGTGAACTAGAATTATTATCTAAAAATGAACGTTTAATTCTATTTATAAAATTAAGCTTACCATTTACCCCAACTTTAACAAAATAATTACCCATATAAGCTTTTAATGATTTATAACTATGTAATTCTAAAGCTAAATTATCAACAGTTAAAAAGATATTATTATATTTACCTACAGCTTTTAATTCGACAACATAACCATTGCCCAAAACTAAAGGTGAATTAATAGTTTCATAACTGCTAGAATTAATACCTGCAATTTCAGTTAACTGCATAATTTTTAAATTATGATCTATTACAGCACCTCCAAGAGACTTATTATAAGCGGTTGAGCCTGTTGGTGTAGAAATACAAATTCCTGTTCCCCTAAAATGTTCAAAAAATTCATCATTAATATAAACATCTAACTTTAAAGTTCTAGGGGGACTAATAATTGTCATTTCATTTATCGCTGTATAATTATAAATCTTATCAGCTATAACTTGAACTGATAATAAAGGTATTTTCTCATACTTATAATTACCATTATTAATCTGTTCTATTAATTCATCAAGCTCTTCAACACTATAATTAGAATAGAAGCCTAAATGACCTGTATGAATTCCAAAAAATGTAGCAGTTGGATATCTATGACAGGCTCTAATAAAAGTTCCATCACCACCAATAGTAAAAACAATATTAGGTGTTATTTCATTATAAGGAATCTTCATTTTATTTTTAATAAATTCACAAATTTCTAAAGTTTTTTCATCATATTTGTGGATAATCATATAACTTAACAAAATCATCACCACTTTCATTAAAATTATATCATTATTAATCATTTTTTTATATAAACAACTAGTCAAAATTATAAAAAAATGTTAATATATTAAATACTAAAGGAGTGATTCAGATGCCAAATAATATTGAACTAGAATTTAAAACAAAAATTAGTGAGGAACAATATAACGCTTTAATTAAGGAATTTGAATTAGAAAATAACATTTTTCCACAAACAAATTTCTATTTTGACACGCCTAATTTAGATCTATTTAAACAAAATGTTGTCTTAAGAATAAGACAAAAAGGTGAAAACTTTAAATTGACTAAAAAAGAACGGGGAGTTATGGCTAATGAAGCATGTGAATCTCATGTTTTCTTACAAGAAGAGATGGCTTTAGATTTCTTAAAAAATGGTTTTGATGCTAATATTATTGAATTAAATTATAAAGTCCACAATGTTTGTGAATTAACTACTTATAGAGCTAAAACAACTTATAAAGATGGTATATTATTTTTTGATAAATCTGAATATTATGGTAAAACAGATTATGAAATTGAATATGAAGTTGATTCTATTGAACAAGGTAAAAAAGACTTCTTACAATTTTTAAAAGAACATGATATTCCATATACTGAACCAGAAAGAAAAAGTACAAGAGCTTATAATGCTATAATCAATAAATAGCTTTATAAAAAGAACAAACAATCTAGAAACTAGATTGTTTTATTTTTCTTTATTTAACATAAATTTCAATTCTTTTGCATAAGAACAATTATCTACATTCTCATTACAAGTCCATTGTCTTCTAAGTTCACGTGGTATAAATACTCTTATTTCTTCATCATTATAACCAACTTGTAATTTATGTTCATCAACAATAATTGGTCTTTTTAAAACACTAGGGTTTTTGATAATAAAATCAACTAATTCATTAAATTTCATATCTTCAATATTTAATTTAGATTCACTAAATACTTTAGATCTAGTAGATATTATATCTTCAAATCCTTCTTCTGTATTTTCTAAAATTGAAATTATATCTTCCCTAGTAATAGGTGTATTAAAAAAATTAACTTCTTTATAAGGAATATTATGTTCTTTAAACCATTTAATAGCTTTACGACATGACGCACAACTATTAGTTGTATATATTTTTACCATATTTCATCACCGTCAATTAGTATAGCATATTTTAGCTATTAATGCTATTAAAAAACATAATTAGCTAGGGCAATCGCATAAAAATAAAAATATTTAATGTCCTTTATTGGTCATTTTTTAATAGTTTTTCTGGAATTTCATTAAAAATTAAGTTTTTAAACACATTTATATCCAAAAGTAAATCTATCATTATCTTTTTTGTTGTTTTCTTTGCTAGATTTTTATCTAATTTTGTTAAATTAAATGCTATTTTTCGTAATAAAGCTATATTTTCTTTTGCCTTATCTTTACGTGCAGTGCACCTATCTTCATTATAATGCATATCTAATATCCAATGTAAGTTATTTTCTATTTTCCAATGATCTCTTGCGTATTTATGATATTCTGTAGCTTTAAATTCCTTGCTTAAAAGATGATAGTGAACCTCTTTACTTGATTCGCCATTTATTTCACGTTCTAATATGGCCATTCCAATTTCTTTTACATGCTTAAATTTTTCTAAATCCACTATATTTTCTAATTCTGGACCTGCATAAATGGCGTAGGTTCTTTTTTCTACTCTACCATGATTCTTCTCTGTAATAGTTATTTTGTCTAGCTTTTCTAATTCAGCTTTAGACAAATCTTTAAAAAACAATTCTACACTATCAAAACAATTACCTTGATTAGCTTTTAATTGTAAACAAAAATCTCCTTTCTTTTCATGTATCTTATTCATAATTTCTACTTGAGTTCCTATCGCATCTATAGTAATAACAGCTCCCTCAATATCTAATAAATCTAATAATTCTGGTATTCCTTTTATTTCATTACTTTTTTCATCAACTTTTATTTGTCCTATAGAAATGCCACAATCACAAAGAAACGCACTTAAAATATATGGAATATTACCATTCTTAGCTTTTTCAGTAGCAGCTCGAATTGCTTTACCATCTATAGCTATATGCATACCAATTTTGGCTTCATAAAGTGATTTTGTCCACTCTATAAAAACATTCACAAATTTTCCTACATCTATACTTCTAAACACATCAGAGAAAGTATCGTGTGATGGAACCCCGTTTGTTAAGCCAAGTTCCTTAGACAACATTTCTTTTTAAATAATATGCCATATTACTAAAATCTTCAAATCTAATTAATACACCATACAAAGCTAAAATTATTACATCTAATAATGATATTTTTTACCTCTATTGTCTCTTGGATCATCTACCCTATTAAAAATATTAAAAAATGAATTTGCCATTATCATATAATTGTAACTCCTTTACTATTTTTAATTGTTGTTTGCTTAACTTAGAGAAATAATATTCACTTTTAAATTTAAGTAAATATATGTTATTTAAATTATAAGTCGTAGAAGTATAAATACTATTTAAAGGTACTACTTCAACTTCTGATAAATCTAATAATATTTTTTTAGTTTGAACACCATCTGCAGTAATTTTCCCAATATATTCTTGAATAGAAACAGGCTTTTTACTAGATGAATCGTAATAACTAGTAGCTTTATACAAATAATAATTATTGCCGTTTTTTTTAATCGTACTACTTTTTGTCTTAAATTTATTTACCCAATCAGGGAACATCGTATCACCTCTATAGTGTATATTATACACTATGTAATAAAAAATAAAAGTAGCATTTCTGATACTTTTTAAAAATTTTAAGCGATTGCCCTATAAACGTTATATTTTTTGTTTACTTAATTATAAAAAATGTTATAATTTAGATGTCGATGAAAAATGATGATTTTATAAGTTTTGTTTTAGAGAATGATTGGTGGTGCAAAATCATACAAACTATAAATTTCGTTGGACATTTGGAGACTATTGTTTGCCGCATTAAGGCTTTAAGTGCTAGAGAAATCTAGAAAAAAGGTGGTACCGCGCGGAAGCGTCCTTTAAGGATGTTTCTGCTTTTTTTATAAGGAGGATTTTCATGAAAAGAGTTTTAACCGGAATTCAACCATCAGGTCACATTACTTTAGGTAATTATTTAGGAGCTATTAAACCATTATTAGAATTACAAAATAAAGAAGATGTTGAATTATTAGTTTTTATTGCTGATTTACATGCTATTACAGTTAATCAAGATAGACAACAATTAAAGAAAAATATTAGAGAACTTGCCGCATTATATTTAGCTTGTGGTCTTGATTTAAATAAAGCTCATATGTTTATTCAATCAGAAGTTCCTTGCCATAATCAATTAGGTTGGGTAATGGAATGTAATTCTTATATTGGTGAATTAGAGCGTATGACACAATTTAAAGATAAAAAACAAAAACAAACTGAAGGTGTTTCAGCAGGTTTATTAACTTATCCGCCTTTAATGGCAGCTGATATCTTATTATATGATACAGCTTTAGTTCCTGTAGGTGAAGATCAAAAACAACATTTAGAAATTACCCGTAATTTAGCTGAAAGATTTAATAATAAATATGGGGAAACATTTACTGTTCCTGAACCATATATATTAAAAACCGGAGCTAAAATTATGTCTTTAGTTGAACCTACTAAAAAAATGAGTAAATCTGATAGTAATCCTAAAGCTTTTATTACATTGCTTGATGATATCAATATTGCTAAAAAGAAAATTAAAAGTGCAGTAACTGATAGTGAAGGTATTATTAAATATGATGTTGTAAATAAACCTGGTATTTCTAATTTATTAACTATTTATAGTTCTTTATCTAATATATCTATTCCTAATTTAGAAATAAGATATAAAGATAGTAATTATCAAAACTTTAAAGAAGATTTAGCTAATTTAGTTGCTCAATTCTTAACTAATATTCAAGAAAAATTTAATTATTATATCAATGATTCTAATTTAGATTTAGTATTAAATAGTGGTAGAGACTTAGCTTATCATGTTGCTTCTAGAAAGATACAAAAAGTATATCGTAAGATTGGCTTAGGTAGATATTAATTAAAAGAAAAAGCCGTATTTACGGCTTTTTTTATACTTGATAATATGCTATAAAACAAGATATGGCAACAATTAAAAATATTGTAGCAACAATCAACCCTTCATAAGGAATAGGTTTTCTTTTTTCTTTCCTAATTTCTTTATAATCAGCATATGTTCCTGAGATTTCTTCATCAATTTTAGGCATTGGAATAAACTTACAAGCTATATATTTAAAAGAATAAGTTAAACCATCAAAAGTTCCATGATGAGCAGAAAAGTTTAAAGCAATTATTCCATATTCTATAATAGCAGGAATTAAAGTTATATCAGACCAATATTTTAAAGTATCTTTAGTAGATGTGGTTGTAAATGGATTACGAAAAATAATACATAAACCACTTATTATTAATCCAAGAATTAAAAATATTATTATATTTAACCAACTAAGCTTTTTTAATATATTTTTCATTATTATTCTTTCTTAGCATCTAATTCTTTAATTTCATCTTGATATTTCTTCAATTCTTCATTATTACATAATACATAATGATTAGGAATAACTTCTTTAAATGTTGGTTCTTCCTTTGAATAATCATGACAAGCTAATGGATTATATGCAAATCTTGTTCTTGTTTTCTCATATGTTGGATCTGGTAAAGGAATAGCTGATAGTAAAGACTTTGTATATGGATGAAGCGGATGTTTAAATAATTCTTCTGATGAAGCTAATTCAACCATTTTACCAAAATACATAACCCCAACTCGATCAGAAAAGTATTTAACTACCGATAAATTATGAGCAATGAATAAAATAGTTAGGCCTAGTTTATTTCTTAAATCATTCAATAAATTTAACACTTGAGCTTGTATAGAAACATCAAGAGCTGAAATAGGTTCATCAGCTATAATCATATCTGGATTCATAATTATAGCCCTTGCAATACCAATACGTTGACGTTGACCTCCACTAAATTCATGTGGGTAACGGTCGGCATGTTCTTTTACTAAACCTACAAGTTCTAAAACTTCATATACTTTTTCTTCAATATATTTTTTATCTTTAACACCTTGAATAACTAAACCTTCAGAAATAATATCTTTAACAGTCATACGTGGATTTAATGAAGCAATAGGGTCTTGGAAAATCATTTGAATTTTTGTTACTAAATTTTCATGACTAGCTTTATGTTTAGCTTTATTATATTCTCTTTTTAGTTCTTCTAATTTATTAACATCATTACTAGCTTCTGCTAATAAAGGAGCGTATTTTTCTTCAACTTTCAAAATGTTTTCTTTTATATAATCTCTATTACAATATTTTTGATCATGTTTAGCTTTTTTAATTTCTAATTTTTGCTCATTGATATATAAATTTGCTTCTTCATTAATTTTAGCAATTTCTTTATTATATTTATCTTTAATATTTTCTATATCACTACTATTTTTAGCTATTTCTTCTTCCATTTCTTTTTCAAGAACTTTTATAGCTGATTTAGTTTCACGACGTTTCTTTTTTATATTTTCTTTATAATCTAGAGTGCCTGCAACAATCCTTTGATCTTCAAAATAAACACTACCACCCGTAGCATTATAAAGTTTAATAATCGTTCTACCTGTAGTTGTTTTACCACAACCAGATTCACCTACTAACCCAAATACTTCGCCTTTTTTAATATCGAAAGAAATGTGGTCAACTGCTTTTAAAGTTGTATCACCCAATTTAAAATATTGACTTAAATTATCAACTTTTAATAATGGTTTATTATCATTTTGTTGCATCTTTCTTCACCATCTCTTTCATTCTATTAATACGATTTATAATAGTTTTAGGTGGTTCTACTTTTGGCGCATTAGGATGTAATAACCAAGTAGCAGCGTAATGAGTATCACTAACTTTAAACATTGGTGGTTGCATTTCAAAATCAATTTTCATTGCATATTTATTACGAGACGCAAAAGCATCACCTTTAGGAGGATAAATCATATTAGGAGGCGTACCTGGAATAGACTCTAATCTCTCTTTTGTATCTAAATCTGGCATACTAGATAATAATGCCCAAGTATATGGATGTTTAGGATCATAAAATACATCTTCGCTAGTCCCAATTTCAACAATCTTACCAGCATACATTACAGCAATACGATCTGCCATATTAGCTACAACACCCATATCATGAGTAATAAAAATGATAGATAAGTGTCTTTCTCTCTTTAATTTAGTAATAAGTTCAAGAATTTGTGATTGAATTGTAACATCTAAAGCAGTAGTTGGTTCATCACAAATCAAAATATCGGGGTTAGCTGCTAAAGCAATAGCTATAACAATTCTTTGGCGCATACCACCTGAGAATTCAAATGGATATTGTTTATATCTTCTTTGTGGATCATTGATACCTACTTCTTCTAATAGTTTAATAGCTCTTGTTTTTGCAACTTTTTTTGTAACTTTTGTAGCTACATTAGAAGCCTTTTCTTTAAAATAATCAATTATAGCAATAGCTTCTTTATTATAATTTATTTCTTTAATAGATAAATATTTTTCAAAATATTCAACTAAATTAAAATATATAGTATTTATTTCATGCTTAATTTGTTCTTTATCCCATATAGTTTTAGGAACAACAGCCCAATTAGGTGTTTTACCTTTAGCAATAATAGCATTATATTTTTCAGTTTGCTTATTAAACCTTTTATCTTCTAAATTATTATTTTTATCTACATCATAATAATTTTCAATTGTATCTATTATACTAGTCCTAAATGTATAACATGGACTTGTACGATAAATATCTAATTTATCAATTGCATTTTCGACTTTAATTATTACTTCTTTTAATTTTTTTAAATAATCTTTCTTTAATGTTGTAGCTAAATCTATTTGCATTAATGCTTTTAAATCATTTAATGCTTCATTTGTATTAATAACATTTTCTTTATGACTTTCTTTTAAAGCTTTTTCAACAAGTTTAATAAAATCTAACATAAATTCATCATCTAAATGTTTTAAAGTTAGTTTATTTAATTCTTTAAAATCTTTAAAATTAGGTAAATTGTCTGATACATTTGTTAAATAATAACCAAGTGAGAAGAAATTAGGTTCTATTTCATTATTTTTCTTTACTTCAGATAAAATACCTTTAATTTTATTTAAAACTTGAACTATTTCATCACTATTACTTATTTTCTTATTAGAATCTAACTTAACAACTAATTTATTTGCTTCTTCTACAAAAGAAGAAACATCAGGCATATAATATTCATTTTGTAATAATTTAGAATGAGATATTATATATTTACATTCTTTAGTAGGATTATTAATTGCATTTTTTTCTAATTTAAATAAAAGATCTGTAATATAAATATATAAATCTTCACATGCTTCTTTACTAGCATTATAAGCTTGTTCAAGTTCTAAATGTTTCACTTCAAAAGCATTAAATTTCTCAGCTTTTAAAGCATGTTCTTTTTTATCACTTTCACTAGCATCAACATCCATATATCTAACTACTTCTTTTAATAAATGGTTAAATATTTTACGAGATTCTTTACGATTAGCTTTATTTTTAAGAATCATAGCCTCTGTAAGTTGTTTACCAACTCTCATAATTGGATTTAAACTTGACATAGGATCTTGGAAAATCATAGCAATTTTATCGCCTCTAATTTTATGAAAGTCATCTTCAGAAATTTTTAATAAATCTTTACCATCATAAAATATTTCTCCACCTTGAACAATAGCATTTCTAGCTAAAATTCCTAAGATTGCTCTTGAAGTAACAGATTTACCACTACCACTTTCACCAACTATACATAATGTTTCACCAGCATATAAATCAAATGAAATTCCTCTTACAGCTTGAACATTACCATTTACTGTCCTAAATGAAATAGTTAAGTTTTCAACACTTAATTTTTTATCTTTAAATTTTTCCATTAGTCATCAGCTCCTCTCAATGAAGGGTTGAAGGCATCACGTAAACCATTACCAAATAAATTAAATGTAATCATTAAAAGAGAAATTAAAAGTGCTGGGAATAATATTACGTGTGGATATGTTTGCATTACGTCTTTACCATTTGCAAGCATTGTACCTACTGATGTTAATTCAGCTGAATCAAGATTTACTATACCTAGGTATGTAAGTGAAGATTCACTAAATATAACACTTGGAATAACTAACACAGATGATGTAATTAATGTACCTAAAGCATTAGGGAAAATGTGTTTAAACATCAAACGCTTGTTAGAAGCACCTAAAGTTTTCGCTGCCATAACATATTCCTGGTTTTTATAACGATAGAATTGCATTCTTGTCGTTGCAGCAGTACCAATCCACCCTGTTAAAATAAAGGCAAATAATAATGCTGGGACAACCCCGACTTTTTGAGATAAATGTAATTGAAATAGCGTTGTAACTACAATAAATGGGATATTACCTAATATATCACAAATACGTTCCATTACCAAATCTATTTTACCTCCATAAAACCCCTCAATTGCACCATAAATAGCCCCAATCAAAAGATTGATTATAGAAATTCCAATAGCTAAAATAAAACTAAAACGCGCAGCTTGGGCAAGTCTTGTAAAAATGTCATAGCCACTATTATCAGTTCCAAAAACAAATGATGGTTCATAACCATAAACATATTGGAAATATGCATATTTTGACACTCTTATTTGATATCCTGAAATACCTACAGCTTTCTTATAAACTAGATTGCCATCAGCATCTAATAAATATGATGTTTTAGGAATCGGATTACCAAATTCATCATAACTATTAATAGATGGATTACCATTACGATCTACTTCATAATAAATATTGGCATTTTCTTTTATTGTAGCAATAGATGAATTAATACTAACAGCTGGATATATTAATTGGATACCTGTTTCATCTTGCCAAGCTTCCATTTTTGCAATTTCTTCATCTGTTATTGAATTTATAAACATCATACCTAATCCATTATAGGCATCATATCTAATAGTATATTGTTTAACTTGTTGATTTTGATTATTTCTAACTGTATCAATAGAAATAACTTTAGAAATAGGATTATAACCACTTTCTGCATACGTTAAATAGTAAGTGTTATATTGATTTTGATTAATAGATATTTTTTTAGTTCCATCCCAAAAACCAGTTCCTTCTAAAAAACTAATTTTTGGATATAATCTATTATAATTTTGTCTATTTGTATCTGTTGCACTCTTAGTATAACTAGTTCCAGCAATAATCGGGATAAATATAGCATATAATAAAAGAATACAAATTATTATAAAGGCGACTACCGATGCTTTATTTTTTCTAAATCTTATTAAGGCATCTTTGAAATAACCAATCTTTTTTGTTTCAAATTTTGTATCATGAATAACAGTTTTATCATTTACAAACTCGAACAATGATTTATCAACTTTTACTTCTTGTTGCATAATTATTTCGCCCCCATTCTAATACGCGGATCAATAAATCCATAACTTAAGTCAACTAAAATACCAGCAACTAGACCTACTAAGCAATAGAAACCTGATAATAATAAGAATAAATTATATTCTGGTTGACCTTGAACTGATTCAACATATAATTGACCAACACCAGGAACACCAAATATTTTTTCAATAATTAATGAACCACTAATAATACCAATAAATTGGGAAATTATTGACGGGAAAATAGGTACCATCGCATTTCTTAAAGCATGTCTTGTTGTTGCTTGTGCCTTAGTTAAACCTTTAGTTCTAGCTAATAACATAAATTCGCTAGTTAATACTTCCGTCAACTCTGCTCTAGTATATCTAGTTAAACCAGCTATTGTTCCAAATGATAATGATAAAATTGCTGGCAAAGCTGAAATAAACATTGACCAAGAAAAGAAATTATAACCAGATTCCATTTGAATAGGTAATAAATTCCATTCAAAGCATAAGAAATATTGAACTAAAAAAGCATATACATAGGATGGTACAGATATGAATATCATTACACCTGTACTTATAATATGATCTTGCCATTTATTCTTCTTTAATGCTGCAAAAATACCAAGTCCTAAACCAATAGGTACACTTATTAACATAGCAATAAAGTTAATATAAATAGTACTTGGTAATTTTGATAAGAAAATATTCAAAATTTCTTGTCCTTGATATTTTGTACTTTCACCTAAACCCCAGTTGCCACCAAATAATGTTAAACGTAAAAATATAAAATATTGTTCAATTAATGGTTTATTATAACCTAATTGTTCACGTCTTGCCTCTAAAATGGCTGAATCTTTACCAGCTTGTGTAATATCTGGTAATGGTAACAATTTTACTAAGAAAAAACACATTGTAATAATTACTAGAAAAGTAAATACTAAAAGTGCTAATCTTTTTAGTACATATTTTAACATAGTATTTTACTCCTTTAATAAAATAAAAATAAGTAGAAAGGGGGGCATAGCCTCCCTAACTACATATTTTATAACATCTTTATTATAACATAAATATTAATTGATGTAATTTAATTTGCCACCATTATCAGCAACAAATTCTGCCCAACCTGCATCATCATAATTATATGTATAATATTGAATGCCACCAAATCCCATACCAAATATATACTCATCAGTAGCAAAATTAATCTTATGTCCTTTTAATTGAGCATGAGAATTGTCAATTAATGGAATCATTGTGTATTGTTCTAATACAGCAGCTTCAACACCAGCTAATATAGCTAATCTTACTTCATAAGGAGCATCAGTATTACCACTTACAAGATATTGCTTATTATTATCACCATCAACTAATGTGACTTGAAGACTAGAAGCTAAACCATTCATTGACCAATCATATGCTGAAGCTCTTAATGTTACATTTTTTAAAGTAACAGCATCACCACTAGGTTTACCTTGGTTATCAACAGGTGTTGCTTCAATACTATCAAAATGAATATCAACCATAACTTGTGAATAATCTATTCCTGAATCATATGTATATTGTGGGTCTGTATAAGCAGAAATTAAGCCATATGGATCTAATTCAGCACCTTTCCAACCTACACCAAATAAAATGTCTACTTGACCTTGACGTAATGAATTACCAAAGTTATCACCTAAATTTAAATTAGTAGAAAATTTAACTTTTCCTTCTAATTCTGTTCCTTCTAATGCTGATTCCCAGTTGCTTATTAATACTTCTGAACCCTTAGAATAGAATGATGCACTACTTGGAGCACCTACTACAATTTCTAATACGTCAGTGCCATTCCAACCTGCTTCTTTTAATTTTGCTGCAGCAGCATTGAATTTTTCTTTAGCTTGTGGAACATCTATACCAGTGATAGAGTCGATAGCCTCTTCGGCAGTTGCATAACGTTTACCTTCACCAATTTGATCAGTTAAACCCCAGAAATCAAGAACAACTTGTTGAGCTATTTCTTCGCTACGATAAGTAAGACCTAAATCAGGGTCAGATACAATCAAGTTAGAGAATAAGGCTAAACCAGCATTATTCATAGGAGAACATGCTAAAGCAAAGGCTTTTCTATCAACAGCGAATGATATAGCTTGACGGAATTCTAAAGTTTCAAGCGCCTTATCGCCCCATGTATCGTTCATTGGGTTAATAGCAATGAAGAATGTTGAAGCACCAGTTGAATAATAAGTATATGGACTAGATTGATATGTTTCCATATCAGATTCAACTAAACCATAACCATCTAATTCACCACTTAAGAACATTTGTAATTGTGTACTACTCTCTTCTTGGAAAACAGTCTTAATAACATCAGTTTGATACCAACCAGGACCAGCTTCTTTATCATTATAACCATACCAATTTGTATTTCTTACTAATCTAATTTCTTTATCAGCTTGGAAATAGTCTAATTTATATGGTCCCCATGAATTATATGTACTTACACTAGTGCCGTAAGTATTAGCATATACTCCACCATTTGAACTTTCACATGATTCGTAAAGTTCAGTATCTACTATAAATAATGGTAATGAATATTTTAAATAGAAACCAGATAATGGGTTATCTATAATATAAACAATTGTGTTATCATCAATAGCTTTAATACCAACTTCATCAAATGAAACTGGTGGCCATACGTAATTAGCAACAAAGAAATCCAATTCTTCATTAGGTTCACTTTGCCACCAAGAAATAATTCTGCCCCAAGCTTCACTCATAGCAGGATCTGCTTTAATTTCAGCAAAAGTTTTACCTTCCATTGAAGTTATAGTAGCAACTAAAGCACTAGCACCTTCATCATCTAATGCAGCATAATTTTTATTTCCTGAGTATCTAGCTGTTATGTCACCTTTTAAATAATTACTAACTAAATAATCGATTGTTGTCGCTAAATCATATGAATTAGGTAACCCTAAACCTCCTCTGATAGATGAAACAGCATTACTATCATCTTCACTTGCTGGACCTAATTTAAAGATATAGTCACCATCTTTTGCAGAATCATATGGATCATTAGCTATATCAGCAGCGTATAAACCTTCTTGTCCTTGATATAAGTAATTTTGCGCATTATGTATTACAAAAGTACCTGAATAAGCACTATCAGCTCTAAAATTTTGAGCTTCAGGAGCAAGTAATAATTGCATAGAATCAACTATTGTTTGAGCTGTAATAGCTTTACCATCTTCAAATTTTACATCATCACGAATAGTGATTTTCCATGCTTTTGAAGAATCACCAGAGGCAATGCCCCATTCTTCACCAACATAATCATTTGTAACATCTACAGGTTCACCAATTGCTATATCTTCTACCATTTCATAACCTGTTTTATCATCATTATAATCAAATTTATAATAGCCACCAGATGTATATGATAAAATTAAATCATTTGCTGTAGCAGTTTGATATGTAAATGGATTCCAGTTGTTTGGGAATGTTGAAGTAGCTTGATTATAAGTATGAGTACCATCATTACTATAGACTTTGTCTTCTTCAGAACTACAACTTGCTATTGCACAAACAGCAACTGTTGCTAATCCAATAGATGCAATTTTTCTTAATAATTTCATTATAAAATCTCCTTTCAAATATATGTATCATACATTATAACAATAAAAATAAATAAAACAAGTCGAAAATGTTTAAAATTAGAATGAAAGTGTTTTCAATGAAACATTATGAAATTATGCATCGGAATATATAAAAATAAAATTCGAACATAGTAAAATACGTTCGAATTTTATACATTATGTAAAACCACTTTTACATTTTATTTTCTTACTCTTATTACTTCTGTATAAGCCATAATAAATGGTCCTACACCTTTAGCATCATTTTCAACAATTGGTTCACTAATATAATATTTAAATGTACCATCACGTCTTTTATTATTTTCAGGTCCTAAACCGGCAACTAAACAAATTCCACCTAAATTTAAGTCACCATCTTTATTTGTTAAATATTTATTACAAATACCATCAAATATTTTTAAACCTATTTCACGATAACGTTCTGGTAAAACACGAAGTCTTGCCCCTTTTAATAATGTATAAGCTACCATAGCTGAACCACTAGTTTCAAGATAATTACCTTCTTTACCACCTTTATCAATCACTTGGTAGAACATATTATTATCTTTATCTAAATATTTTAAAATACCATCAACTGTTTCTTTTAATAAATCTTTATAAAAAGCATAATCTTCATATATTTGTTCATCCATATATCCTAATATATCTACTAAACTGACTAAATGCCAACCACAAGCTCTTAACCAGAAGTTTTTAGATAAGCCTGTTTCTTTATCGCACCAGAAAGCTTCTCTTGATGAATCATAACCATGATAATGTAAGCCTTTCTTTTTATTAAACATTAAATCATGAACATTTTTATATTGTTTTTTAATATCAAAATAATTCTTATAACCATTAAATACTGTTTCATAACGCATATAAAATACTTGCATCATATAAAGACCATCAAGCCAAACTTGATTTGGATAAATCTTTTTATGCCAAAAATTACCCTCCTTAGTTCTAGGATGACTAAGAATTTGTTTATAAGATAATTCAATAGCGTTTTTATATTTTTCTTCTTTAAAATATTTGTATAAATCAAATAAAATTCTTGATTCAGCTACATCATCAGTAGAATAATTTTCCATATTGTAGCCTAAAATAGCATTACCATTATCTAAAATATAATAGTCAACATAATTCTTTACAAAATCTAAATATTTCTTATCATTTGTAACTTCATATAATTGAATTAAAGAATTCATCATGCAGCCATCAATATAATTCCAATGAGCCTTTTTTCCTTGTCTGATTTGTTCAATGTTCCATAACGGTTCATCTGGTTTTGATGTCATTAATTTAGCAATATAATTATCAACAATTTGCATTTTCTCCTCCTAAGCACGCTAATATTTCATCTTTAGTAATTGCGCCTTCTCTTAGCACTATTATATCATACTTTGAAAAATCTACAACAGAAGAAGGTAAATGACTAGAAATATTTGTTTTAGGATAGATTTTTTTTACTTTATCATGATATTTCTTGTAAATTATATCATAATCATCTAAACTTTCTTCACCACTTTCATTAACACTTGTAACAAACATCGGTCCATTTTCTAATAATATTTCTAAAGCTAGTTTAGCATCAGGAATTCTAACTCCAATAGTATCTAAATTAGTTATTTTTTTAATATTTTCTTTAGCTTTTAAAATTAAAGTTAATGGGCCTGGTAAAAACTTATTAATAACTTTTTTAATTCTTTCATCAACATAAGCTATATCTTCTATTTGTAAAATATTAGCACATAATATGGCAAGTGGTTTTGATTTATCACGATGTTTAATTTTATAAATTAAATCTATACCTTCTTTATCGCAAACTTTACAACCAATTCCATAAACTGTATCTGTTGGAAAAATAATAACATTATTCATTAAAATCATCTCCAATATAAATGAAAGTCATTCTATCTTTTCCTTCTAAATCTTTTATAGTTTCTACAACAGCTAAAGGAAAATATTTTTTTGCTAAAAGATGCATTTCTTCTTTTTTATCATAACCATGTTCAAAACAAATAATAGCTTTATCTTTTAAGATTCTTTTAGCATCTCTTAAAATAATTTCATAAAATTTAAGTCCATTATTACCGCCAAATAAAGCGATATTTGGTTCATTATCTTTAACTAAAGGATCTACAACTTCACTATCTGGAATATAAGGTGGATTAGAGACTAAAATATCAAATTTAGCATGAATTGGTTCTAACATATCGCCTTCTATAAAATTAATATTAACATCTAAATTTAAAGCATTTTGTTTAGCTACATTTAAGGCTTTTTCTGATATATCTGTGGCTGTAACATTGGCATTTTTTATTTCTTTTGCTAAAGTGATGGCGATACAACCACTACCTGTACCGACATCTACAATATCTATTGTTTTTTCTTTAAAATATTTATCTATTCTATAAATGATATTTTCTACTAATTCTTCCGTTTCAAAACGAGGAATTAAAACATCACTATTAACAATAAAATCATAGCCATAAAAACAAGTTTTACCAATTAAATATTGAATAGGTTTATTATTATATAGATATTCATTAAATAATTCATTAAACTTATTGATATTTTCTTCACTCATTTCATTATCTAAATTGCTATATAATTCAGGTGAAGTCATATTTAAAATATATTCTAGTAAAAAGATAACCGCGCTATCTTCTTTTAAGGCGGTTATCGCTTCATTTTGTTTATTTCTAATAAATTTATTTAAAGTCATTTGATTTCAGCCTCAAGTTTTTCTTTTTGATCAGCATTAATAAGTTCTTGAATAACTAAATCAAGTTTAC
The DNA here is from genome assembly GCA_944324795.1 of uncultured Acholeplasmatales bacterium. Taxonomy (GTDB): domain Bacteria; phylum Bacillota_I; class Bacilli_A; order Acholeplasmatales; family Anaeroplasmataceae; genus CALUXS01. Next base: position 23,691 of record CALUXR010000015.1, on the reverse strand, counting down.
CTTCCATAATTACATCAAGGCGATTAATTGTAAAACCAATTCTATGATCAGTTACTCTATTTTGAGGATAATTATAAGTACGAATCTTTTCACTACGTTCGCCATGTCCTACTAAAGTTTTACGAGTATTTCCATCTTTTTCAGCTTGTTCTTCTAACATTTTATTATAAATACGTGTTTTTAATAGTTGGATTGCGGCCGCTTTATTTTCATGTTGAGAACGATGGATTTGACAAGCAACCGCTATGCCTGTAGGTATATGTGTAACTCGAACTGCACTATAAGTAGTATTTACACCTTGACCACCAGGTCCTGATGAACAAAATGTATCAATACGACAATCATTCATATCAAGTTCAAAATCAATTTCTTCAGCTTCAGGCATAACAAGCACAGTCGCGATTGAAGTATGAATTCTACCTTGAGATTCAGTTTGCGGTACTCTTTGAACGCGATGTCCGCCTGATTCATATTTTAAAAATGAGTATGCTCCCTCACCTTTAACCATAAATTGAATAGAAGAAAATCCTCCCATTTCGCTATATATTGCATCTAAGACTTCAATTTTCCAACCCTTAGATTCAGCATATTTAGAATACATTCTATATAAATCACCAGCAAAAATATTAGCTTCATCGCCACCTACTGCTCCCCTAATTTCCATAATAACATTTTTATCATCATTTGGATCTTTAGGCAATAATAAAACTTTTATTTCTTCATCAATTTCAGCAATTCTATTTATAGCATTATCATACTCTTCTTCTGCCATTGCTTGAATTTCTGGATCATTTTCTTTTTTCATTTCTTTTAAATCAGCTAAACTAGCATTTAACTTTTTTTCTTCGCGATATAAATTTACAACTTTTTCAAGACCTCTAGATTCTTTTGCATAGTTTGTTAATAATTTGATATCCATACAAACTTTAGGGTCTTGCATCAATTGTTGTAACTCATCATATCTTTTTTCCATTAATTCTAAACGATCATTCATTAAAACTAACTCCTTTAATCTATTTTTTCTGAGAAATTAGAATATTCACCATTAAATAAAAGGGCAATACCCTTTTCATCAGTTGTTTGACCACTTCTATTTTTAGAAATAATTAAATCTGCTTCACCTTTACGGGTACTATTACTCTTATTATAATAATCATCACGATATAAAAACATAATAATATCGGCATCTTGTTCAATACTTCCTGAATCACGAAGATCAGCCATCAATGGATGTTTATCATCTCTTTTTTCGACAGCTCTCGATAATTGTGATAAAGCTAATACTGGTATTGATAATTCTTGAGCCATTAATTTTAAAGCTCTTGAAATTCGTGAAACTTCTTCATTAGTAGAGCGTCCTCCATCAGATTTAATTAACTGTAAATAATCGATTACAACAAAATCTAAATCTGAAATTTCTTTCAATTGTCTTGAAACTGATTTGATTTTTGAAACTGTTAAATCTGATTCATCACTAAAATATATATTTAAATTGTTTAAACGCGTACAAGCTGTTTGAATACGAATCCATTCAGCTTCTTTTAAACGTCCGGTTTTAATATTCTTTAATTCTATTTTACTATCTGAAGCAATCATTCTTTCAACAAGTTGTTCTTGTGGCATTTCAAGAGAAAATATAGCACAAGTAGCTCTACCTTCTTTATTTTTAGAAGCAATATTACAAGCTAAATTTAAAGCCATTGCTGATTTACCCATAGCCGGACGAGCCGCTAAAATTATTAATTGCCCAGGTTGAAAACCAAGTGTATATTTATCAAGGACACTAAAACCTGTTTTTAAACCTACAATATTATCTCTTTGTTTAGATCTTGCTTCTGCAGCTTCTAAAACTTTAATAGTTATATCTTTAATATTAGTAAATGAACCTATTTTTCTTCTTTTAGAGATTTCAAAGACACTTTTTTCCATATCTTCTAAAAAATCTTGAGTTTTATTAGAAGGTTGATATCCTTTTTCTATTAAAGTTTGTAATAATTTTAAAGTATCTCTACGCAAACTTGCATCTTCAATAAAAGAGATATAAGTGTCGACATTACTTGTAGAATAACCTAGGTCTGCAAGACTTGAAATATATTCAAATCCTCCAGCTTTATTTAAATTACCTTTAACTTCTAAATCACTAATTAATGAGGTAATATCAACATTTTTTCCTTCACGATATAAGCTTATTAAAGATGAAAAAATGATTTTATTTCTTGGTTCATAAAAATCTCTTTCATATAATCTACCTTCAACCTTAGCCAAAATATTAGCGTCTAAAATAGCAGAACCAAGTAACCCCTTTTCCGCTTCAGTATTAGCAGGTATAACAATATTTTGCATCTTAACAACCTACAACATTAATTTGGAAGGTAGCTTGAATATCTTTATCTAAATCAACTGTAGCTTGATAAATACCAATCGCATTGATATCAGCAGGTAATTCTAATTTTCTTTTATCTAATCTAATACCATTTTGAGCATCAAATTCTTCAACGACTTGTTTAGATGTAACATGCCCAAATAATTTGCCATCAGCACCTTGTTTAATATAAATTGTTACTGATTTAGAATCAATATCTTCTTTTAATTTTAATAATAAATTACGTCTATTTTCTTTATCAATCGCTTCTTGTTTTTTATTTTCTTCTAATTGTTTTAAATTAGCATCATTACAAATAATTGCTTCACCATTATTGATTAAATAATTACCATAACCATTATTAACTTCAATAACATCATCTTTTTTGCCTTTACCTTTTACATCTTTAAGTAAAATAACTTTCATTTTATCTTCACCTTCTACATCATAATCACGTTTTAAAATGTTTAAAAGTTGTTCTTTAACATCTTCAATATTTGCATCTTTAATTTGGACAGCAGCTGCTTGTAAATGACCACCACCACCCATTTCTTCCATAATAACTTGCACATTTATTGTATCTAAACTACGAGCTGAAATAGCTACTTCATTATCATTTGTCTTACTAATAGTAAATGAAGCATCTACACCTTCAATCGTTAGTAAACGATCAGATATTTTAGCTAAAATAGTACGATCATCAAATGTTTTATCTATAACACTAATCGCAAAATGACCAAGCAAAATCTCACTTTTAACAACAGCTTCTGATATTTCTTTTTCTGAATCATAAGAATCTCTTAAAACTCTTTTTACTTTGACCATATCAGCTCCGTTTTCCTTTAAAGTAGAAGCTACTTCAAAAGTTCTAAAACCAGTTCTATAGCTAAAATAATTAGTATCTACAACTACCCCAGAAAGCATCAAGGTAGCTTCAATCGGACTCAATTTAGAATTTTGTGTAAACATAAACATTTCCGTTATCAGTTCAACTGTCGATGATGAATATGTTTCTACATAACTCATTTCTACATTATTAAAATCAACATCACCAACTCTATGGTGGTCAATAATAGCACAGTGTTGCGCTTTATCGATGATTTCTTTAAACATAACTAAGCTTGGTGATTGAGTATCACAAACAAGTAATAATGTATTAGAGTTTAAATAACTTAAAGCTCTAGTTTCATCTAAAAAGAAATCGATAATTTCTGGTTCTTCTTCAATTAAAATATCATAAGCTTTCTTAGCTGTAACATCTAATCTATCATAATCTATAGCTAATCTTACTGTAGCACCAAAACTTTCAATTAATCTTAAAGCCCCAAGACTTGAACCAATCGCATCACAATCGGCCTTATTATGAGTCATAATTAAAACTTTTTCATATGTTTCTGTCAATTCTTTTAATGCATTTGTTTGCATTCTTACAGCAACTAAAGTGTTCTTTTCTAAGGCATTAACTTGGCCACCAATATATTGAATTTTAGAACCTTGGACATTGACAACCACTTGATCCCCGCCTCTTTTTTCAGCTAAATCAACAGCTTGTTTAGCCAATGCTCCAACTTCATTTGCTTTTAAATCAAATGATGCAATGCCTATACTTATTGTAGCTTTAAGTCTACTTTGTTTAGATAAGTCTCTAACCTTATCTAATATATCAAATTTAGAAGCAACCATTTTTTCTAATTCTTCGCGTTCACTAATCACTAAGAACCTATCATCATCAATACCTTGTAAAAAGCAATTGTATTTAGCGGCCCATTCAGAAATTTGACCTAATATTTTTGCGTTGATAGTTGTTTTATCTTGTAAACCATAATTTTTTAAACTTTCTTCTAAATTATCAACAACGATTATTCCAATAGCAATATTACGATTCAAATAACGTGTTCTTAATTCTGTTTCACGTGTAATATCAAAGAAATATAAAATTTTATTTTCTCTTTTAACATTAAATTCATAAGTGTTAGTTCCATCCTTTAAATTAAAGGATGTTTCATCACTTAAAAGAAAATCAGCTAATTCAGTACTAATAGAAGAAACTTGTAAATCTTTCAAACTTTTTTTAAGACACTTTTGAGCAAACGCATTAAACCATTTAATTGTATAATTCTTATCATAAATCATAATTCCAATCGGTAAAGTTTGAAAAGCCATATCACCAGCGGCATTAATATGATATGTTGTATCAGCCCATACTTCTAATTGTTCTCTTAGTTTCTTAGCTTCTTTCTTTTTTTGAACATAAAAATAAGCGTATAGAGCACTAATAGAAACAAATAATAGAACACATGCTGAAATTAAATACACATTTTCTAAAAAAATTGTCTGTTCAGCTGTATAAAAATACCATAAAACTCCTGAACCACCAAGAGCTATAATACACAATAATAGATAAATCAAATTATCACCTCATTTGACTAATTATACCAATTAATTCTAAATTTTACAATGAAAGGACTTAAATCCCATTAAAAAATCACAAGTTTCCTTGTGATTGATTAGTTTTATTCTTTTACGAATGGTAATAATGCCATATGACGTGCTCTTTTAATAGCTATAGCTAATTTTCTTTGATATTTAGCACTTGTTCCTGTAACGCGACGAGGAAGAATTTTACCTCTTTCAGTAACGAATTTCTTTAATAATTCAACATCTTTAAAATCAATATGTTCAATATGATTTTTAGTGAAGTAACATTCTTTTTTTCTGCCACGACGAACAAAATCACGTTTTTCGCCTTTATTTTGCATAATTATTCTCCTTTCTAAAATGGTAAGTCATCGTCTTCAACATTCATTGAATCAACATTGTCATCATTAGCATAACTAGGTTGTTCAAAAGTATTTGGGAAGTTTTGTGGTCCTAAATTATCTTGAGGCATAGGACTTGGTTTTGGTGCTTGATAAGTAGGTTGTTGATATGCCATTTGCTGATTATCTTGACTTAGATATTCATTTGTTTGTTGACGTGGAGTTAAATTTTCTACTTGATCACAAATGATATCTGTAACATAACGCATCGTACCATCTTGAGCTTGATAAGATCTATTTTGTAATCTTCCTTCTACACAAAGCATATAACCTTTTTTTACATAACGTGAAATAAATTCAGCTTGATTTCTAAATGCTGTACAATTAAAGAAATCTGCTTGTCTTGCCACACTAGCATCTCTAGTTTGTCTATCAACAGCTAGAGAAAATGATAATACAGCTATACCTTGACTAGAATAGCGTATTTCCGGATCTTTAGTAATTCTTCCCGTTAAAATTACTCTGTTCATTCTTATTCACCATCTTTTACAACAATGTGACGAATAACATTTTCATCATAACCGACAACACGGTTAAATTCTTCGATAGCCTTAGGTGCAGCTTCAACTAACATCCATACGTAATATCCTTTACGCATTTTTTCGATTTCGTAAGCTAATTCTCTAAGACCCCATTCTTTAGTTTCTAGAACTTTAGAATCGTTATTTTCGAATATTTTAGCTAATTTAGCTACTTCTTCTTTAATAACTTCTTGTTCTAGATTAGAACGAAGAATATACATAACTTCATATTTTTTCATTATTTTTACCTCCTTATGGTCTTATGGCCTAATTTCAATTAGGCAAGGTCGCTAATAAGCGCTAAAGTATTATACAATATAGCCAAATAAAAAACAAGTTATTTTTTACTAGATATAAGGGTTTTAAGACTAACAAAAAAGAAAACTTATTTAATAAAGATTTGATTTAATTTGCTTCATTTAAATATGGTAATAATTCATTTAATACTAAACCAACTTCCATACCTATATTAATAGTTCTAAAATCTTTAAGATTAATTTGGCAAAATTCCTCTTTAACTATTTTCTTTTCTACTAATTCTAAATAATTAGCATTATGATATTTTCCTTCTTTTAATGATAAAAAAGAGGAGATTTCATTTAATTTAAATTTAATTCCTATTTTTTCAAAATTATTATCAGGATATTTAAAAATATTATTACCTATTTTTTCTTCACATAATAAATCTTCTTTAATAGTGAAATAATATTCATCATATATAAAATAAACACTATCTTTTTTTATATTAAAATTAGAATGACATTTAAAATATACATATAAAATTTTTTTATTTTGATATTCTTTTAATCTATTTTCTAAATATTTTGCTAGAGCTTTTTTATAATATTTTCTATTTAGAAAAAAGAATATTGGTGAATAATAAATTATTATTAACAATCCTAATATAAGTAATATTAAACCTACAATTAAATTCATTAATAAAGTGAAGATAAAACCTGTTAAAAAAATAACAATCCCTACCGCTAAAAGAATAGTTAAATAAACATTATAAGCATAAGCTTGATAAGCTTTAACATAATTTAATTCATTATCGTCTAATAAATTACCACTAGCTAATTTCTTTAAATAATAATGATACTTAATCAAGATAATCACCATCAAAATTAACTACAAAATAAAAATTGCGACCTTTGAAATGTTCATTTAACATTTTCAAAATTTCATCTTCTTTTAATTTATTATCTCTTGGTAAAACAATATCAAAAACCATATTAGTATGAGTTGGACCTGTTACAACTCTAAAATCATGAATAGTAAAACCATATGGTTGAAGCAATTCATTTACTTCCTTTTTAAGTCCGTTAACATATTCATTATCACTTTCAACAGGATCCATATGGATCGTCAATTCTACTCCATATTTTTTATTAATATCGCGTTCAATATTATCGATTTGGTCATGAACTTCCATAAAATTTTCTTTAGCATTAACTTCAACATGGACAGTCATAAAACTCTTTGCAGGACCATACATATGACATCTTACATCATGAACATCAAGAACTACAGGATAAGCTAAAATATCACTTAATATATTTTGAATAAATTCGTGGCTTGGATTAACACCAATTAATGGATCTGATGTTTCTTTTATCATTTTAATGCCTGAGATACAAACAAAAATACCAACTAAAATACCTAAAACTCCATCTAAAGAAAATGGCATATTAGGAACAAAATATATAACTAAACTAGCAACAAAAATAACACTGGTTGATAAAACATCATTCAATGAATCTTGACTTGAAGCAATTAAAGATATTGAATTGATTGTCTTACCAATTTTCCTATAAAAATAGCCTTGCCATAATTTAATAATGATGGCTAAAGCTAATATTATTAAAGTTAAAATATCAATTTTTGTTTGATCATTTGCGATAATAGCATTGATAGAATCCATTAAAATTTGAATACCAAAAACAATTATAATCACACTAACAATCAATCCAGCAACATATTCAAATCTTGCATGACCATATGGATGTTCTTTATCAGCCGGTTTTGAAGCAATCTTAAATCCTAATAAGTTAATAGTCGAAGAACACATATCAGATAAATTATTAAAACTATCACCGACAATAGAAACTGATTTAGCAATTGAGCCAATAATTATCTTAGCTAAAAATAAAATAAAGTTTGAACAAATTCCAACTAAACTTGCTAAAGTACCATGCTTAGTTCTAACAATTGGATTTTCTATATCCTTATAGTTTTTTATAAATATTTTTCTTAATAAATTAACCATATACTAACTATTGTAATGTTATTGTAAAGTTTAATTCTTGCCAAACATTATTAACTTTACGATAAATCACTAAAGTCATCTTCTCTCCTTTTAACATTAAATTTAATTCATCAGCTATATCTTGATTGCGATTTATAATTTTTTCATTAACTTCATAAATCACATCATCTTTTTTAAGCCCTTTTTCACTAATATCATTTGAGATTGCATTAGCTGCATTACCATCTTCTGAAACACTATTTATTACTACACCTTGAATAAAATCAACATTATCGGCAACAGTATTAGGTAACTTATCTCTATCTTCTTCATTTAAAGAAACATTTATAGTAACGACTTCAATTCCAAGTGTAGGTCTTTCAATAATTGTATTATTTGTTTCAATGTCTAAAACAACTTGCTTAACTTTCCAAATCGGTATTGCATGACCCATTCCTTCAATAGGAACTAAATCTCCTTCTTCTTCAATCATCGTGTTTTTCATATAATTGATGCCAAGCAATTTACCACTAACAGAAAATAAAGCTCCACCACTATTACCAGGATTTATAGATGCCGTATGCATAATATCACTTAAATTAACTTTAGCTATATGACCAATAGATACATAATTAAAATTATCTAAACTAAGTGGACAACCAATAGCTACGCAATAATTACCTTGTGTAGCTAAGGATTGTTCAGTATCGTCGATACTAACAGATTTTAAATCATATTTAGATAAATCACAATTAAAAGTTAAAACAGCTAAATCATTTTTAGAATCACTACCAACTGAATCAGCCTTAAAATAAACATCATTACCAATATAAATTTTATATTTAGGATTACTTCCACCATTAACGTTTACAACATGTTCATTAGTTATGACATAACATAGAGCCTCTTTTGTATTTTCAGTAGCTATATCTTTAGTGTCTTTATCAATCATTTTATAAATAACACCGCTACCTATTGAGGCGGTTTTTTCTTTTGTAATTGCTTGATTATATTCTACATAAACCCCAACACAAGCATTCTTAACATCTTCTACGACCTTCGTAAGATTTGTTTCAATCTTTTCATAAGTTGTATCATCTGTTACAACTGTTGATAAGGGGGCTTCTGGGTCAGTGAATGTTAAATTACAACTTGTTAAACACACTAATAACATTATAATAATTAAAAATATACTTTTTTTACGCACGATTTGCCTCCAATTTAAATAATTTAATTGTATTATTTTCCGTAATTTTATCTAATTCTAAAATATCAACATTTTTAATTTTACTTATCTCTTCTAATACATATCTAACATAACTAGGTTCATTTCTTTTCCCTCTATTTGGCATTGGAGCTAAATAAGGAGAATCTGTTTCAATTAAAAGTTTATCTAAAGGAACGATACTTGCAACTTCTTTAGGTGTTTTAGCATTTTTAAATGTAACAGGACCACCAAGACTAATATAGAAACCTAAATCTAAAAACTTTAAAGCCATTTCTTTACTACCACTATAACAATGCATAACACCATAACATTTAGGATATTTTTTCAATAATTCGTAAGTATCATTTATTGCATCTCTTGAATGAATGATAAGTGGTAAATTATATTTAATAGCTAATTTGATTTGTTCTTCAAATAATATTTTTTGTTTATTGCGATCTACATCATAATGATAATCAAGACCACATTCTCCTATTGCATATATTTTATGATTTATTATAAAATCTTCTAAATTAGTTAATAGTTCTTTTATATCGTAAATTGCTTCACTCGGATGCATTCCGCAAGTAGGATATAACATAGAATATTTTGAGGCTAAATCATATGCTAAATCATTAGTTTTAATTGAAAAGCCTACAGACATAATTTTATTAACATTATTAGCCTTTGCTCTACTAATAACTTCATCTAAATCGAAATTGAATTCTTCACTAAATAAATGAGCATGTGAATCAATCATAAAACCACACCTTTCAAACAATTATTATACATTTAATATTAATAAAAATCATTATTTTTTTAATTTAAAGATATCAAAGTTTCAAAATTAGGTAATTTTATAGTATAATTTATTAGGTGATATGATGTATAAAGTCAAAATAACAATAATTAAAAAAATATGCCATTATGATTTAGTTAAGCAATATGAAAATGAAATAAGTAACCCCTGTCCTTATGAAATTGGTGATAACTATATATTTGATGGTGAAAATATTCCTAAAGGAATTTGCCCTAGCGCTTGGTTAAATATCTATCCTTATGCCTTAGCTTTAAGTGCTGGTGGTACTAATTTTTATAATGGTTGGTTAAAAAATAAAAACCAAGCCTTAGTAGCTTGTAATGACGGAATAAGACCTGTAACATTTCTATTAGAAACTATAAAAGACTAAAGCCCTAATTTAGGATTTTAGTCTTTTTTATTCATTTCAAGTACAGTTTTAGCCTTTACAATAGCTTGGAATGAATCTTCATTAACATGTTTATAAGCTAAGGTCAAACCAATAGTTGAAATCATTGTTCCTAAAAAGCAAACAGTCATATCAATCATCGTATCCATCAATGCATAACGATACCCTTCTGGTTTTATAAAAAAATCATATATTAAATCTTTATCACCATTTAAATTTAATGAACTATCTCCACCATTAAAAATTCCATCAACCTCAGGAATGAATCTTTGACTGTTACCATGAAATAATGAATCACAAGTAAATTCAAACAATTCCCATAAATAAGCGATTGAAAAAGAAATAAAAACGGCCATAGTAAGCGATAAAATATAATTTTTCTTATATGGTAAATCATTTAAAAATAAATTCTTAACAATTATAAATGCTGTAAATGTAAATAAAATACCAGAACTAAAATGAAGAATTATATCCCAAGATGGAATAAGTCTGTAAAAATCTAAATTGGTTCCTAAAAAAATTGCACAATATGTAAAAATTAATAATATGATTCTAATAGATGGGGCAATTTCTATTTTAAACATTTTTTCAACAATCCCAAAAGAAAAAATTATAAAAATACCGGCAATCCCCTGCATTGTTTTACCAAAAATTTCAATTGCTTCCATACCATTATAATGATTTATAATAACAGCTATTATTAATGTTATTATATATAATATTAAAAATGATATGCTTACTATTCTTTTATTTTTCATTTAATATCAACCTCTTTTATATTATACATTTAATATACTTTAAGATGTGAATATTATCTGAATTATTCTAAATTATTAATTTCTAAAAATTCACCTTTAATTTCATTTATCTTATCATTTTCCCCAATAACACATATTGAATTATTTAATAAATTCTTATATATATTAATTGATTTTCTTAAATCATCAATATTTGTATTAATTATTTCTTTTCTTAATTTAATAATATCATTATATTTATAGCCCTTTAAATAATAATTAACCGCTATTCTTGCTTTATCTTTATTATGTAGTGGTATATCTAATTCACTAAAAGTACCTATAATATATGATTTAAGAGTATCTTCATCAATTTCTAAATTATTAATATAATCAATAATTTGATAATATTTATTTAAGGTTAATTTAATATTAGGATCTCTATAACTTGCTAAATAAATATAGCCACCACTATTAATATTAGCTTGTATACCATATGCTCCACCTAAAACTCTTATTTCTTGCCATAAATAATCATAATTTAAAATCCTATTTAAAACTAATAAATGACCATCATATAATTCTTTTTTAAATTTAAAAGCCATAGCTACATAATTAATGGTTGTTGAAGTTATATAAGCAATTTTATTTTCTTTATAATTAAATTTAAATTCATTATAATAATCATTTTCTTTTAATTGCTTATAAAATATATCTAAATAATTATTTGCTATCTTATATTCAGCTTTACTACAAGTTAAACTTACCATAAATCTTTTTTTATTAAAAATAATATTATAAATTCTTTTTAAATTATAAATAATTTCATCTTTTAAATTAGAAAAATTTAAACATAAATTACTAATAAATTCATAATAACTTAAACCATTTATCAATTCTGATATTTTATGACTTGGGCTAATATAAGATAAAGCTTTTAAATTAGCAAGATTATTAGAAATATATGGTATATTATAGGCCATATTCGCCTTATTTTCTTTTAAACATTTATATATATCATCATAATTAAAAATTGTATCATTTATTATCTCTATAATAAAATCAATTGTTTTATCATAATTTTTTAATAAAGTACTAAAATTTATAACAAAATAAACTAAATATTTAGTACCTAAACAGGTAATTGAATTAGTAAAATTTAACATTCCTGTTAATTCAAGTTTTATTTGTTCTAAATTATATATATCATGTCTTTTTGTTGGTACATTTAATAAAATTTGGCTTAATAAAGACATATATTTTAAATCTAATTCATTTAAATTAGAAATATCAAAATACATGTTTGTATAGCATATTGTATTAGTTTGATAATTACTATATAATGTTTTATATTCTTTATTAATTATATCTAAATTAAATTTTTCTTTATTTATTTCAATATCTTTTAATTCTAATTTAGGAATATTTAATAAATCTAATTTATTATCTTCTTTATTTTGATATATTTTTAATAATTCATTTTTCTTTTTAATCAATTTGATATCTTCATTAGTTAATTTATTTTTAATAATATTTAGTTTGTCATCTAATTCTAAATTAATTTTATTAGTAGGAACTAAACTAGCATATAATTTATGATTATTGTTGATAATATATTTAGATAAAACTTCTTCAAAATAACCTTTATCTAAATCTTCTTTTAAAATTTTATAATATTTAATAACATCAATTTGACTAAAAGGATCATAATTATCATATAACATAGTAGCAAGAGAATTAAGGATTACATTTAAACCTCTAGGATTATAGCCAAGTGGCTTTTCAAGAGCTTTAAATTCTGCATAAGTTATTAAATTTAAAATTGCCTTATGGTCTAATCCTTCTTTAAAATATCTTTTAAATTCATTGTCTATAATATTTATAAATAAATCTTCATTTTTTAAATCACCATTAATTCCTATTATATTTATTAAAGGTTGTTTAATATTATCTGTAAAAGTTATAGCTACATCATAACAAATTTCTTCATCTACTATTTTTTTAAGTAATGGTCCGTTACTACTAAATAAATAATTTAATATTAAATTTAAAGCAATCAATCCTTTAATATCTTTATTATTATTTAAAGCTATATTATAAGATAAAAATGTTTTATTATTTAAATCATTACCAGATAAATAATAAGTATTCATTATCTTTTTAGGTTTTAAAAATGCTTTTTCATATTCAATTTCTTCAACATATTCTTGATATTTAAAATTATTTAAATAGTTGTTAGAAATATAATTTAATATTTCTTCTTCATCCATATTTCCATATAAATAAATATATGAATTGCTAGGATGATAATATTTTTTATGATATTCTAAAAAATCCTTATAAGTTAAATCACAAATGTTTAAAGGATAACCTCCTGATTCATATTTATAGATTGTATTAGGAAAAATATTTTTCATAATATTATACATTAAGATTTGTTCAGGTGAACTATAAGCACCCTTCATCTCATTAAAGACAACACCATTAAAATTAAAATTTTCATCGATTCTAATACCTTCTTGTAAGAAAATTTCTTCATTTTTATAAATATTTGGATAAAACACAGCATCTAAATAAACACTTATTAAATTTTTAAAATCAGATTCATTTAAACTTGCACAAGGATAACAAGTTTTATCACTATAAGTTATAGCATTTAAAAAGGTATTTAAAGAACTTTTTAAAAGTTCAACAAATGGATCTTTAACATTATATTTTTTTGAACCACATAAAACACTATGTTCTAAAATATGGGCTACTCCGCTATCATCATGAGGAATTGTTTTAAAACTGATATTAAAGACTTTATTGTTGTCATCATTTTTAATAACTACAACATGAGCTTTTGTTTTTTTATGTTCATAAAGACTAACAATTCCAAAAACATCTTCTATATATTTTTCTTTTATTTTAATATAATCATTCATATATATTCCTTTAGAAAAAGTGTTACAAATGTAACACTAAATTATAAAACTAATAATTAATAATATTATAGCTCCTGGTAAACCAAGAATACCAAGAATAATTCCTGACAGCCAATTTAGAGGAATGTCAACTCCAGGAATTAAATTTAATAAAAATACAGCAGCTAAACCAATAATAAAATTAATTAAAATTTTAAATATTGTTTTTATTGTAAATTTTAAAAGTTTAGCTAATATTAGAACTATTATAACAAAAACAATTGCTAAAATAATAAATTGTAACATTCTATCTCCTTTATTTTATTTTTTTAAATTCTGGTTTAAAATTAAATTCTAAAAAATAATTATCATTTAACTCTTTACCATCAACAACTAATATTTGTTGATTAGTATATGTTTTAAAATAAATATTAAAATTAGCTAAATCATAAACCACACTATAAATTGTATAATCATAATCACCAATAGTTGTATCTATTTTAGAGATATCACTTTTATTAGTTATTTTTACTAAACCATCGATAAAAGACACATTACCTAACATATTAAAAACATAATTTACATTTTCTAAATCAGATTTAGAAGTTTTAGCATATTCTTTTATAAAAGCTAATCTAACAAAACGACTAGGGCTAGAAAAATCACCAGGAAGGCCTCTTAAACCACTACCTGAATATGATTGTTTAATTAATACATCACTAAATGTTTTTTCTTCAATATCTAAATTAAATAAATTTAAATAATTACTTAAATTATCTATATGATAGCTATAACTTGGGCTATTAGTTAAAATCCCTAAATGATTACGATATGTTTTAAGACCATCTTCAGTTTGTTCAATAACTAAACTTTCACCACTTTTATCAGAAAATATAAAATGTAAGTTGGCTACATTTCCTAAAAGTGGTCTGTTTATTAAAGTAATAGATTTAATAAAATCTAAAACTTCACTAATATTCTTACAATTAGCCAAAATATGTCCAACCAAATAAGGTGGCATAACAGGTGTTATCTTAGGAATGATCTTTTCACTATATTTAGCATATTCTCTAAAATATAATTGTCCACCACATAAACCATATTCATTCATTGCGTCATATAATGCTAGGTTAGGTAATAAAAGATTAGTTCCTATTCCTAAAATATCATATTTAGTTTTATGTTCATATTCTAGATTGTTTTCTAATTTTGAACCAACCGTATAATAAATACTATTTTTAGGAATAAAAATTACCCCACTATTAACAAGACGATTAAAATCTAAATTTCTTCCACAAAATACATTTTGATCGCTTTCTATAGTTAAAAAACTACACATAAAAACCTCCTATTAAAGCTTTTTAATCATTCATTTGATATATATTATCTTTACAAATATTAGCTAATTCTTTACATATATTATCAATTTCTTTATCTTTATCACGCCACCAATTCATAACCCAAATTCGATAAATATGCCAGCCTCTACTTTCCATATATTTACGTCTACTATAATCACGTTCACGTTCATTTTTAATATCTCTAAACAATTTAGTATCAAATTCAATTCCTAGTAAATATTTATCATCTTGTTTAATAGCTAAAGCTATACTATATTTACCAACTCCAATATTAGCAAAACAAGTAAAGCCGCGTCTTCTTATTTCTTGATAAACTTCAGCAACTATTTCATCTTCTTTAGGAGTTTTTATTAAATTGCTGCTTCTTAAAGAATAAAGACATGCTTTGGCTGCTTTTAAATCATTATTAGATATAGCAAAACAATATTCTAAATATTTTTTTAATAAACGTGGGCCTAAATTAGTAGTTTGTTCAATTTTTAAATCATATGGTGAAATAGATGTTACGATTATTACTTTTTGTTTAGCTCTTGTAATAGCTACATTCAATCTATTTTCGCCACCTTTTTGATTCAACCAACCAAAATTATGAACTAATTTTCCTGCTTCATTTTTAGCATAACCAACCGAAAAGATTATAATATCACGTTCATCACCTTGAACATTTTCAATGTTTTTTACAAACAAACCAATATCTTCTCCATCTTTAACTCTATTAAATTCTGCTTTAACTAAAGATGCAAAATTAGCGTCTTTACTACTTTCTAAATCAATTAAATCTTCAATTAAATCTCTTTGTTGACTATTGAAAGTAATAATACCAATCGTTTCATTATATTTTCGGCTAAATAATAAATCTTTTAAAATTTGAACAACTTTTAAAGCTTCTTCCTTATTTGATCTATTTAGCCACAATCCATTATCTAGCTTATAAACTTTAATAGCCGCATTACTTTTATCACAAGTATTTGGCGATATATATAAATCATCATCATAAAAAGCATAATTTGAAAATGATATTAATTCTTGATATTTTGATCTATAATGGAAATTTAAAACAAGTGGTGGTAATATTTTATATTTAGCAAGCTCTAATAAACTTTCTTCTTCAAGAGCTATATTATCATCATCATATTCATCAAATTCATAATCTAACCTACCTGAACCAAGACTTGAAGGTCGAAGCTGTTTACTATCTCCTGCAACAACCAATTTCTTAGCTCTAAAGATAGCAGGTATACTTTTTTCTATATATAACTGACTAGCCTCATCAAAAATAACCAAATCAAAATTTTTTTCTAGAAGTGGAAAAACATTAGATACAACTTCAGGAGTCATAAGCCAAATCTTAATTCCTTTATCAAATAAATTATAATATTTGTTTAAAAATCTATCTAAATTATATTTTCTCTTTGAAGAGGTAATATTATGATTTAATTCATCCCATTTATCACTATTTCTAATATAATCAACATTTTCTTTTAATTTGTTATAAACTAAATTTAAAACAATATTTTGTTTCTTTAAATATAAATTATCTAATGCTTTATATAATTCATTATAATTATGAATATCAGCTAACACTTCACTATGAGTTTTTTCATAATTTGTAATATAATTATATAATACATAATTTAACAATTTATAATTAGCTTTTAAAGGGTCATGTTCAATATCTTTAATAACTAATCTAAGTGCGTCTAAATAATAAATATTTGGCTTAGTTAAGCTATTAAACATCTTTTTACCATCTACATAAATTAAATAATCATCTAAATCAGAAATATTTATTCCAAGTTCTAAAATATGTTTTCTTATTTTACGATTATTGATCATAAAATATTTTTTAGCAAAATTATTAATAACTTTTTTAGCTTTTCTTTTAAAAATTTTATCTTTATAAATATTAATAATATTGCTTAATTCTCTTCCTTCTTTTCTTACATCTATTAATATTAATTCTGTTAAATCTTCTTTTAAATAAGAAATAAAACTATTAGCATATTGTTTATAAATTAAAACTTTATTTAAAAAACCTATATCACTAAATTTATGGTAACTATCATAAATTTCAGGATACTTTAAATCTTTAAAATTATAATCTTTAAGTGTTGAAACTAAAGCATTATAACTAATCTTATCACTAGGATTGTTTAAATTAAAACCTTTAGTTTCTAAATATATTTCGCTTGGAATCACTTTAAAGTCATTTTCTTTATAAAAAGTATCATTAATTCTTTTAAAACGCTTAATAAATATGTTAATTTCATTATCAATATTAATTAATTCACCTTGTTCACAATTAAAATTCTTTAAATCGTCAGTACTAAATATTTTATTTAAACTTTGATAAAAACCATCTTTATCATTAACATCATCAATTTGTAAGGCAAATTTATTTAATATTCCAAGTCTAGAATAAACAACATCTAATGCAGCCTTTTTTTCAGAAACTAATAAAACATTCTTATCATTTAAAACAAAATTAGTAACTAGACTTGTAATAGTTTGACTTTTTCCTGTCCCAGGAGGGCCTTCAACTACAACCGCATCTTTAATATTGATTTCTCTAATAACCTCTTCTTGTGAGCTATTAAGTTCACCAACATAATCAAGTTCTAAAGGACATTTAACCGCTGTATTAAAATTAGCATTACCACTAGCAAGCAATTTATTTAAATTTTTAGTTATAATGTTATTATCTAACATCAATCTAAAATCATGTTGTAAAATTGTTGAATATGAAGAAAATCTAGCTAATATTGCATAAGCTTCAACACTATAGTCATCTATTTTATAATATTTTAAACTATCCTTATTAACTGGTATAAATGGCATATTTTCTTTGTGACAAGTATAAAAATGAATGCCTTCTTCTTCATAAAATTTAATTAAATTATCATAAAAATTAGCTAAATTTAAATCTTCAATAATAACATTTGGTAAACTTTTATTAATTTCATGAAACTTATAATAGGCAAGCAATAAATGGCTATTATAAGTAACTTCCCTTGCAGAATCTAATTTAATTCTAATATAATCAATTCCTTTTTCCATACTAATAGGAAATAAGGCAAGTGGGGCCTGAATATAAAAATCATCAGCCATTTTACCTTTAATAAAAGGAAAACCAACATATAAATCTGTAATACCTTTATCACGATAATTCTTAGAATAATCACGATATACCATATTAAAGATTTTATAAGCATCGCCCATTTGACTTGTAATTCTAAACATCTTATGCCTAAATAATAGATCAAAAGGATCACTAGTTGTTTTATTTAAATCGAAAGAAGCTACAGGCAATTTAGGTAAGTAAAGCATTCTATTTCTTTTATTAATTTCAATTAGTTTTTTCTCCAATTCTTTTAATGTATTTCTTACTTCATCACTTAAAGATAACATATCTTCACTATTATTTTTTAAAGAAGTAATAATAGATAATATATCTGTTTGGTATCTATAATCAATTTTCGCTACATTTTGCAGTTTTTCTTTATTATCTGGCTTTTCTTTAATCAATAATTCTAAATCACGATCACTAAAAATTAGTGGCGTTTCTTTAGCTCTACTTTCTTCTCTCAATCTTTTTCGTAACCTTAAAAGCTCATTTCTTAATATATCATCAATTACCATTATATTACTCCTTTCTATTAGTGCTTATACTATAAATATTATATATTAAAATTTAAATAATAACCATACATAATTAAAAATAGCTCATAAGAGCTATTCAAAATGAAACATTTCTATCAAATTCAACTTATTAATCTTCTTAAATGTAATATAGATAGTTATTATAGAAATAATTATCAATATAAACACAATAAATAAATAACTTAATACATTAATAGTTAAATTAATAGAATAAATAATATATATTAAGTTCGCAAAATAATTAAATAAAAAGAAACTTAGAATTGTAGAGGTTAAAAAAGTAAGTAAAATAAATGGTAATATATTTATAACAATAATCCCAAATATATTCTTATTACTACATCCAAGCATTTTTAATATAGCTATTATATTAGTTTTATCAGTTAAAGTAGTATTTATATTAATTATAAAAATACCAACTGCCATAATTAATAATATTATTGTAATAATAACTAAAGGAATCCTAAAGTTATTAATGTTTGTTTTAAAATTGTTTATATTATTAAGTATATTTTCTTCTAACAAATATGAATTATCTAAATCTTTAATTTTATTTAAATTAAGATTACTTTTATCTACTAATACATTATCATAAATGCCACTAATATCTTGATAAATAATATCGAATAACTCTTTAGTCATTAAAACATTATTTGAATTATTATCATAAAC
Source organism: uncultured Acholeplasmatales bacterium (assembly GCA_944324795.1). Classification (GTDB taxonomy): domain Bacteria; phylum Bacillota_I; class Bacilli_A; order Acholeplasmatales; family Anaeroplasmataceae; genus CALUXS01. Next base: position 3,993 of record CALUXR010000015.1, on the reverse strand, counting down.
ACCAACAACTTTATATTTATAATCTTTAGCTAAAGTATTAAGATATAAATTTTTAAATGTGTCTTTAAATAATGAAATATTATTAATAAATGTTTCATAATAATCAGAACCATTAAAAATTGACAAATCAAAATTAAGATCACTAAGTATTTCAAGATAAGTATAAATAGGAATTATTATACCTTCTTCATCATTAATAATTTTATAATCATAGGTTTCATCTATTAAAATAATATTATTTAATAATCTATTACTATTTTCATTTATTAAAATAGGATTATTTGTAATATCAATAATATTATTAATGTTATTTTTATTAAAAACAATTAAAGAAGATATATCACTGTTTAAATAATTAATATATTCTATTAATAATTCTTCATCATTATTTTTCTTTAAATAATTAAATTTATCAGTAAAATTAGTATCAATAATACCTACAACTTGATAACTTTTATTATCGACTATTAAAACATCATTTAACATAGTATCAATTTCTTTATCTATTAGGCCATTATATGTAATTATTTCATTTAAAAATTTACTTATAGCTATTTCATTATCATTATTTGGTAATCTTCCTAATACATTAAAATTATTAAAAACATCACTATTAAATGTATATCCTCTAGGTAAGATACTATAATATAATAAATCATCATTATAATTAACATTATTTAATGATAATTCTTTATTAACTACACCTATTGAATTATTAAATATATTATCTAAATAATAGACATCTGACTCATTTAAATTAATATCATATCCATTATGTTTTTTATTTATTGTTACATAATTATAATTTGATTTATTGATGGTATTTAAATGAATTTTATTAAAATCTAACATATTAATAAAAGTAAAAAAGATTAATAATAAAAACGATAAAGATAATAAAATAATGTTAAAAATAGTTCTAATAGGAAAAGTTTTAATATTCAATGATGCTAGTTTAAATTTAGTTCTATTATTTAATTTAGATTCTTTTAATTTAACATGTTCATTAAAATTTTTGGCATCTATTAAATTATTTTCTATAACTTTACCATCTTTTAATTTAATGATACCATCAGCAAATAAATTGGCTAAATTTTCATTATGACTCACTACAATAACAAGTCTTTCTTTTGCTAAATCTTTTAATAAAGCCATTAAATTGTAACTATTCTTACTATCTAGTGCCGCAGTTACCTCATCACATAATATTATATTAGGTTCTTTAATTAAAGCTCTGGCTATCGCTATTCTTTGTTTTTCACCACCAGAACATTCACCTATTTTTTTCTTTTCAAAGTTGAATAAACCAACCTTATTTAAATAAGTTGAAACAAATTCTTCTTTAAGTCCCTTTAAATCTATAGCTAATTTAACATTGTCATAAACATTTAAAGATTCAATCAAATTATATTCTTGAAAAACAAAACCACAATAAGAATTACGATAACTAGCTAAACTAGCATCATTTAATTCTTCTATTTTATAATCATCTACAATAATGCTTCCATTACTTACCCTATCTATACCACCAATTAAATTAAGTAAAGTTGACTTACCACTTCCACTTTTACCTAAAATAAATATTAATCCTTTATTAGGTAAAGTTAAAGAAATATTATCTATAGCTATCTTATTATTGTTATATATTTTGCTAACATTTTTTAAAATCATTTAGCCTTACCTTCTTTAATTATCTCGATTGGCGTTTTTTTATTTAATTTAATTAATGGAATTATTATAGATAAAATGATTACTGAAATTATGATTAATAATACAATTAAACTACTACTAAAATGATACCTTAATACATTTATATTAGTTTGTTCAGTAATATAATCATTGAAAATAGGCATTGTAAATATACATATTATACTACTTAATATGATCACTATTATAGCTTCTATAATAGCTATAGAAATATAAATACTATTAATGCTAAGTCTATTAACACCTAATGTTTTTAATATACCGATTTTCTTTTCTTGTTTATTAATAAACGTTTTAAATGTATTAAACATTAATAATATAGAAATTACTGAAAATATAATCCCAAATGTATTTAAAAAATTATTAAAAAAGGTAATTGCATAAAATAGATCATCAATAGCATCAAAACCATTATTTAAATCTAAAATTAAATATTGCGTATATGATTTATCAGAATTTTTATTATTAATTAAATTATGATTTAAATCAACAATTTTCTTTAAATCTAATTTATTAAACTTAATAAAAAATAAATATCCATCAGTCTTTAATTCATTAAAATAAGAATTTTTTGTGAGATAAATTGCGTGATAATATGCATAAGTTCTTGTCGATCCGTCTTTATAATTTATATCAATATTGGCACCATCATAAATTCCTACAATCTTCTTCCATTTAAATTCATCTTCAAAATGTAAAATTATTTTTTTTCCTATTAAGTCATCATAATCATTTATTTTTATTTCTTCTTTTGTTTCGCTATCCTTATAGCCAAACATTTTAAAAGTCTGAAAATAATCTTTTGATATCATTATTTCATCATCATTTTTAGGATATGTTCCCACTATACTAACAATATCAACAATTTCTTCATAATCAGCATAAGCATAACCACCAGACGAAGGAAGAATAGGTAATACTGTTGACTTTAAACCTTCTAAATCATAAATAGAATTATACTCATCAACAAATGGGGCTGTGAGTGTATCTTGATATAGTATGCCAACACCATCTATCATATTATTTAGAAAATCATAATCATCTATTAAAATAGGCTCATCTTTTTCTAAATAATCATCTATAAATAACGATTCTATATCGCCCTCAAAAATACTACTATTTTGATTCAATTCATAATTTCTTTTATCTATTTTTACTATCTCAAATTCATTATTATTTATATAATCATATTTCATTTCTTTTTGATTTAAAAAAATAAAGTTTAATGTTATCATAAATAAAGCCATAGATAATGTTAAAAACAGCATTATAAAGCCAATTCTTATTGGATGTTTCTTATAATTATTTAATCCTATTTTTAGCATATGTTTTAAAGGCAATTTAGTTTTTTTAAATATTAATTTATTATCACTTTTGTTTTGTTCATTTATTATTTCATCTTTAATAATTTTACCATCTTCTAATGATATTATTCTATCAGCATATTCATTAGCTAAATCTTTATCATGAGACACTATAATTACTTGTTTAGTTCTAGATATATCTTTTAAAATATCTAGTATTAATTTACTTGTTTTCGAATCTAAGGCTCCTGTTGGTTCATCACATAATATAATTTTAGGACTTTTTAATAAAGCTCTTATTATTACTATTCTTTGTCTTTCTCCGCCCGAACATTCATACACTTTTTTATTTTTAAATTCATCATAGTCTAAATCAACTAAATTAAAATATTTGTTTAAAATTTTATCTTTTTCTTTTATTCCTCTCATTTTTAAGATTAAAGATAAATTTTCACTAACACTTAATTCATCAATTAAATTATATTCTTGAAAAATAAAACCAATATTTTTATTCCTATATTCATCTAATTCTTTATCACTTAATTTTACAATATCTATATCATCGAATAAAATACTTCCTTCATTTACCTTATCTATCCCACCTATTAAATTAAGTAATGTAGTTTTACCACTTCCACTTTCCCCTAAAATGAAAGTAAGTCCCAATGTATCAATATCTATATTAACGTTATCTAAAGCTATTTTATTTTTATATCTTTTAGTAACATTTTTAATTTTCATAAACATCATCTTCCTTTCCTAAATTATAACATTAAATGGTGTTAAAAAGTATATCTAAGTAAAAAATATTTTTATAATCTTATTTTTTGCTTAAAAAATTTAAAAGCGCTTGCATTATCTATATTTTCTGTTATAATTAAACTGAAAGGAGAAATTAACATGAAAACGATATCTTCTTAAAAAAGTATAACTAAAATCGTGAATTGAACAAATTTGTAATGTCTCTTATAGCTTTTTCTTT
>CALUXR010000014.1 GCA_944324795.1 uncultured Acholeplasmatales bacterium | reverse complement strand
ATTAAGTAATATTTAATAATTATAAATTGTACATTCTTATATTAGCCGATTTGTACATTTTTCTATTGACATTAACAATAATAACCATTTTTAGAACTTTTAATATATTTTTTAATATCTTTCATATAATTTTCCTCCTTTACTATCTTAATTATAGTATTAAATTAGGGAGAAGAAAATGTGAAAGTTTACGCAAAAGTTTACGTAAAAACCTTAAAAATGATGCTATTATTGGCTGTTTTTAATTATTTTTTGTAAACTAAAATTTAAAAATAAAAAAGTGATAGTCAAATTTTATTTTAAGACTATCACAAATTTTAAAATTTTATTTCTATTAGATTAATGCTTTCTTAATAAAACGAATAAAATTAGTAATATTAAGATAAACAGAATTTTTAATGGTGACCCGTGCGGGGTTCGAACCCACAAATGCATGCGTGAAAGGCATGTGTGTTAACCATTTCACCAACGGGCCATCTATAAGATTAAGCGCACTCAAACGCGCATGTGTAATTATACACTATTGTTTTATAAAGTCAACACTTTTTTTTTATTTTTTTAAAAAATTCTTAATTGTAAAAGTAAATTCTGCTATTTAATCAATAACATTAAGCTATAAAAATCATTTTTATTTATGATTAATTATTACATTATATATTGTGATACATTTTTAGTTTTCTTTACTTTGTTTTTTTGATTTGCTATAATCAATATTGTTTAAATACTTTAATTTTGGAGGCATGTTATGCAAAATAATAATATAACAGATAATTTAGAAGTCTTTTATGATGTATTTGATGAATCATGTAGTTTTTTATATGATAAATTACATAAAAATTATATAGAATTAATAATATTAACAGCTAAAAATATTTTAGCTGGTGAAGTTTTAAATGATTTAGATAAGGAAGATGTAGATAAATTAGCTGACATTTATAAACCTTTATATGATAAAGATTTTACAACAGAAGAAATTAGGAAGGCCATGCAAGCTCAAATCTTAAAAGGAATTAAAGAAATGAATTTTCAAAACGGCTTAACTACTCCAGACACAATAGGAATGTTGATGAGCTATTTTATTAGTAAATTAAACAAATCTAAATCCTTAAATATTTGTGATCCTTTAATTGGCTCTGGTAATATGTTGTTTACAATCAGTAATTATTTAGCAATTAATCTTAATTTATATGGCTGTGATCATAATGAGTATATGATTAAAATTTGTAAAGTGTTTGCTGATTTAATAGAGACAAATGTTGAACTACATCTTGAAGATACACTTAATTTTAGATGTTCAAATATGGATTTTGTAGTTTTTGATATGCCTAATGTTATAAAAAATAAAGAAGATTACTTACCATATAAATGGATTTTACATTATTTAGATATGTTAAATGATAATGGTTATATTATAGGTCTTATTAATAATGATTTTTTTGATTACGATCATGACAAAGCTTTTAAAAAAGAATTAATTACTAAAGGTTCAATTACAGGTTTAATTGAATTACCGGATAATATGTTTGTAAGTAAGCCTAAATCTATAATTATTTTAAGTAAAAAAATCTATAAGGATAAAAAGTGTTTTATGGCTAAATTATCTAATTTTAGTGATGTTAGAACTTTTAATAATGAATTGATGAAAATAGATGATTATTTAGATAAGATTGAAGGTTGATATTATTGAAAAAAATCTTGTTATTGGTGTTTTTAAGTATTTTATTATTAAGTGGTTGTCGTAAATTAAAAGATGATTTTAGCGATATAGAATATAAAAATGCAATAAATGAAATTTATGATGGAAATGCTAAATATAATTATGAAGGAGAGATAAAATATAACGATGTTAACTTATCTTTTAATGGTAGCATAGATGGATATAAATTTAGTATAAAATTAAATTTTAATGATATTATAGGTGATGTTCCTAATCGTTTAAAAGATGAATATGAAACCATTTCAAGTCCAGTTTATTATGATATAGATAATGATAATATATATTATATTTATAATGCTAAACCAAGTTTTGAAATTAGTTATTTAAGGAAAGAAAATGATATAGTTACGCCAGATATAAAAGCTTATTTTGTTAAAACCATTTTATTTTTAGAAACAGAATATAGTCTAGAAGGTCTATATAGTCTTTATAATAATAATTTAGTTCCTTTTAACGATATTTTTCTAACAATGGAATTAAAGTTAGATGAATTTAATCATTTAGGAGAAATTAGATATTTTAATGAACCTTTAGATATAGAAATGAAAATTGAATATAAATATGATGAAAATTTAAGATTAGATTTCCCAATCTATCATATGCATACTGATGAATGTAAAAAATATATTCCGATGTTTGATAAAGGCCATTTTGTTGATGAATACGGATGTGGTTATGAAGAAATGGAAAGTGGTATTATTGAACTTGAGCCACATTCTTGTGATGAATTTGGAAAATGTAGTTATTGTGGCTATCAAAAAGAAATAAATGATTAATTTAGACTACAAAAAAGGATAATTTTGTGATATCATATATCTATGAAATAAAAAGAAGAAAGAGGAGTATTTAGTTATGAAAATTATGGCAGTTAATGCTGGTAGTTCATCTATTAAATTCCAGCTATTAGAAATGCCTAGCGAACAAGTAATCGCATCAGGTGTAATGGAAAGAATTGGTCTTCCAGAAGGCATTTTTACAATTAAATATAATGGCAAGAAAGAAGAAACACATCCAGTTTTAAAAGATCATGCAGTTGGTGTACAATTATTATTAGATTCATTAATTGAAAAAGGCATCTTAAAAGACTTAAAAGAAATTAATGGTGTTGGACATAGAATTGTCCAAGGTGGTGAATATTTTAAAGATTCAACTCTAGTTGATGAAGAAGTTGTTAGAAAAATTAGTGATTTAGCGGATTTAGCTCCACTTCATAATCCAGCTCATATTATTGGTATTAAAGCTTTCCAAAAGGCTTTACCAGAAGTACCAGAAGTAGTAGTATTTGATACAGTATTCCATCAAACTATGCCTGAAGAAGCATATATGTATGCAACACCATATGAATGGTATACAAAATATGGTATTAGAAAATATGGTGCTCATGGCACTAGCCATCAATATGTATCACATCGTTGTGCAGAAATTATGGGTAAGGATGTTAAAGATACTAAAATTATTGTTTGCCATTTAGGTAATGGTGCTTCAATTTGTGCTGTTGATGGTGGAAAATGTAAAGATACATCAATGGGTTTAACACCACTTGAAGGAATTCCTATGGGAACACGTTCTGGTAATGTTGATCCTACTGTTGTTTCATTCATTTGTGCTCATGAAGATAAAACAGCTCAAGAAGTAGTTAATGAATTAAATAAAAAATCAGGCTACTTAGGTATGTCAGGTCGTTCAAATGATGCTCGTGATGTTACTGCTGGTATGGAAGAAGGAGATCATCGTTGCAAATTAACATTTGACGTTCAAGCTAAACGTATCGTTGATTATATAGCTTCATATTATGTTTATATGGGTGGTTGTGATGCTATTTGCTTTACAGCTGGTATGGGTGAAAACTTAATTCATTTAAGAAAGAATATTTTAAATCGTCTTGGTGTTTTAGGTGTTAAAATTGATGATGAAGCTAATAACATTCGTGGTGAAGAAAGAGAAATCACAGCTAAAGATTCAAAGATTAGAGCTTTCGTAATTCCTACAAATGAAGAAGTTATGATTGCACGTGATGTTGTTAGAGTTGCAAAATTAGCTTAATAAAATAAAGTAGTGTGATAAATTCACACTATTTTTAAATTAGAGGGATAAAATGGATTATTTATTGAATTATGATGAAATGGCACCTAAATTTAAAAAATTAGGAATGCCAATTCCTAAAAGAGAATTAATTAAAACTGCCAGTCAAATTGAAGGAATAAGACAAGTTGGAATCATAAATAATAAGATATTAGATTTAGTAGCAAACAATATTAAAGTTGGAATGTCTACTGAAGAAATAGATAACTTAGTTTATAATGCAACTAAAGAATATGGTGCTATTCCAGCCTGCCTTGGTTTTGAAGGCTTTCCAAAAAGTTGCTGTACATCTATAAATGATCAAGTATGTCATGGTATTCCCAGTTCTAAAGTATTTTTAAAAGCTGGAGATATTATAAATGTTGATTGTACAACTATTTTAAATGGATATTATGCTGATGCATCAAGAATGTTTCAAATGGGTTTAATAAATGAAGAAGCAGATAAATTAATTAGGGTTACTAAAGAGGCATTAGAATTAGCTTTAAAAGTCTTAAAACCATATTGTAGATTAGGTGATATTGGCTATGCTATAGAACACCATGTTAAACAAAATGGTTTTAGTGTTGTTCATGAAATAGGTGGTCACGGGGTGGGCCTTGATTTTCACGAAGAACCTTACGTTGCTCATTTTGGTAAGCGTGACACAGGACTTGTATTATTCCCGGGAATGGTATTTACAATTGAACCAATGATTAATACAGGAACTAGAAAAGTGTTTTTAGATGCATCAAATAATTGGACTATTTATACAATGGATGGCGGTTTAAGTGCTCAAGTTGAACACACTGTCGTTATAACTGAAGACGGTTTTGAAATATTAGCAAATTAGGAGGATGATAGAATGTCTACATTAATAGATTTAGCTAATTTAATATTTCCTAATATCAATTTAACAATTGATGATTTAGAAAAAAAATACCCTGTTCGCGACCTTAAAGAAGGAGCTATGGTTACCCGTTTCGCTCCAAGCCCAACAGGATTTTTACATACAGGTAGTTTATTTACATCATTAATCAGTTATCGTTTAGCTAAACAAAGTGGTGGTGTATTCTATATTAGACTTGAAGATACAGATACTAAAAGAGAAATAGAAGGTAGTGGCGCTGATTTAGTTAAGCAATTAAATTATTTTGGAATTATTCCTGATGAAGGATATATTAATGATGATTTAGAAAAAGGTAATTATGGTCCTTATAAACAATCTGCTAGGGCAGATATTTATAAAGTTGTCATTAAAGAATTAATTAAAAAAGGTAGAGCTTATCCTTGTTTTTGTAGTGCTTCTGATTTAGAAGAATTAAGAAATTATCAAATACAAAATAAAATTACTCCAGGATATTATGGTAAATATGCAAAGTGCCGCAATTTATCGCCTGATGAAGCCATTTCTTTAATTAAAGAAGGTAAACCTTATATCATTAGATTTAAATCTATGGGCAATGAACAAAATAAAATTAAGATTCATGATGAGATAAGGGGCGACTTAGAATTAACAGAAAATTATCAAGATATAGTTATTTTAAAAAGTGATGGTCTTCCTACTTATCATTTTGCCCATTTAGTTGATGATCATTTTATGCATACAACACATGTAACTCGTGGTGAAGAATGGTTAGCAAGTTTACCTATTCATATTGAATTATTTAATACTGTAGGTTTTAAATTACCAAAATATGCTCACCTACCAGTTATAATGAAAGAAGAAAATGGTAATAGAAGAAAATTATCAAAAAGAAAAGATAATGAGGCTGCTGTATCTTATTTTATTAGTGAAGGTTATCCTAAATATGCCTTAATAGAATATTTATTAACTTTAGCTAATTCAAATTATGAAGAGTGGCGTGAACAAAACTTAGATAAATCTTATAATGATTTTATCTTATCATTTAATAAAATGAGCTTAGATGGAGCTTTATTTGATATTGAAAAAATCGCTAATATCGCTAAAGAAAGACTAGCTTATAAAAAAGCTAGTGAAGTAGAAGAAGAATTAAAAGAATGGGCTAAAACATATGATAATAACTTCTATCAAAAAATAATTAATAATGAAGAATACATTATAGCCATTTTAAATATTGATAGAGAAAAAGCAAAACCAAGAAAAGATTATGCTAAATATAGTGATATTTATCCTTTAATTAAATTCTTTTATAATGATGAATTTAAAAAGCTTGTAGCTAATGGTTACGAATGGAATAGTGAAAAAGATAAATTAGAAATTATAGAAATATTAACTTATTATAAAGATAATTATAATTTAGCTAGTGACGAATCATTATGGTTTAATGATTTAAAAGAAATGTGCCCTAAATTTAATTATGCAGCTAATACTAAGGATTATAAAAAGAATAAAGAATTGTATAAAGGGCATGTTGGAGATATAGCAGAATATTTAAGAGTAGCAATGACTACTAAAAAGAATTCACCTAATCTATATGCAATACTTAATATTTTAGGTAAAGAAGAAGTGATAAGGAGAATTAATTTAGCTATTAAATCCTTAGAGGCATAAAATGGAACTATTAGAAGTTTTAAAAAATAGATATTCTTGTCGCAATTTTTTAAATAAAGAAGTAGAAGAGACTAAAATTAATTATTTATTAGAAGCAGTAAGACTTACACCTACTGCATGTAATAAATTTCCTATTAGAATTAAAGTTATTAATACTAAGAGTGATATAGAAAAAGTTCATATTGCAACTAAATTTAATTTTAATGAACAAGTTATCTTTATATTTTCCTATGACGAAACTGAAAGTTATATTAGGGGTTATGATAATAAAAATTATGGAGAAGTAGATACAAGTCTTAGTATAATGCAACTTCTTTTAGCCGCAACAAATATTGGCTTAGCTACATGTTTTATTGGTGTTTTTAAAGAAGACATACTTAAACAAGAATTTAATATAGCTAATAATTTAAAAATAGTTGGTTTAATATATTGTGGTTACCCAGCTGAAGGACCTAGTTCACTTCATAATCAAAGACCTAATATTAGTGAATTTACAATTTAAAAGGCTTAGGCCTTTTTTTTGTATTGAAAAAAAGTTTGCCAATGCAATAAAATTTTCAGTTGAGGCATTTATGGAAATAAAAAAAATCAATAATGAATGTTGACGATTTGTATAAAGAACTAGAATTGACACGAAAAAGAGGTTATGGAATAGATAATAGGGAAGTAGAAAACCATATGTTATGCTTTGCTGCCCAAGTTTTTAACTATAATGGTGAATGTGTTGTTGCTATTTCTATTTCTGATATGTATTCAAAAGATGATAGCTATGAATATTTAGGAAACAGAATCAAAGAAGTAGGTTATTTGATTTCTGAAAAATTAGGTTATAGAAAAAATAATTAGATTAAATTAGATTATATCATTGCAAAAATATTAAACAATGGTATAATCTTAGTACCTGCTCCTATGGTGGAATGGTTAACACGTCTCCCTCTCAAGGAGAAGATTACGAGTTCGATGCTCGTTAGGAGTACCATAAAGAAAGCAATGGTTTGATACGCTATAAATGGCTATTCAAACCTTTTTTTGCGCCAACATTTAAGAGATAAAATTCGCCAAATAAAATGTTTTAAATAAGTCTCTTTAGAGTAGAGTATAGATGAGAGATGATAAAGTATGCCAACAAATGAAGAAAAAATAGCTCAATTTTTACAAGCTTTAAGAAAACCTTCTGTTTGTGAATGTTAATCATTTAATAGGAGGTTTTTAATTTAAATAATAGAATCTTTTGAAAACGCTTAATAATTGTTTTCATAATAAGAAAGGCATATAATTTTAAGCATTAAGGGAAGTTTTAATATGAAATATATAGGCGAATTTTGCATTATTATCTTAATATCATTTATTGGAGAAGCATTAAATTACTTTATTCCTTTACCTATTCCAGGCAGTGTTTATGGTTTAGCTATAATGCTTTTTTGTTTATGCACAAAAATTATTAAGCTTGATAATATTAAAACGACAGCTAAGTTTATTATTGAAATAATGCCACTGATGTTTATTCCGGCTGGAGTTGGTTTAATTACGAGCTATTTAGATTTACAACCAATAATTTTAGAAGTAACAGTTATTGTGATAATTACTACTATACTAGTTATGGCTGTTACCGGTGTTGTTTGTCAACTTTTAACTAAGAAGAATGGTGAGATAAATGAGTGATTTTTTAAAAGATTCGTTATTTTTTGGAATGTTCATTAGTGTGTTAGCGTATGTACTAGCATTATTTATTAAAAAGAAGCTTAAATTGGCTATTTTTAATCCTTTATTAATAGCTATTATTCTAGTCATAATTGTTTTATTAGTAGGGAAAATTGATTATTCAACCTATGAAGGTAGTGCTAAATATTTATCTTATTTATTAACACCTTCAACGGTAGCTTTAGCTATTCCTTTATATGAGCAAATTAATTTATTAAAAAAGAATTTTGTGGCAATTATGGTCAGTATAATTGCAGGAGTATTAACCAGTTTAACTAGTGTATATTTATTATCTTTGGCATTTGGGTTGACTCATGAACAATATGTTACATTATTACCAAAATCAATCACGACAGCTATTGGAATGCAAGTTAGTGAACAAATGGGTGGATATCAGACTATAACTGTCGCAGTAATAATCATTACTGGTATTTTAGGCAATATGATCGGGACTACCATATTTAAAATATTTCATATTAAAAGCGATATAGCGAAAGGCTTAGCTTTAGGTACTAGTGCGCACGCGATTGGAACTGCTAAAGCTATGGAACTAGGCGATATAGAAGGAGCTATGAGTAGTTTATCAATAGCTATAAGTGGTATCCTAACGGTAGTTTTAGCTAGTTTCTATGCTATGTTAATATAATGGTATAAAAAACAAAGATAAAAAGATAGAAACAGTAAGAAAAAGCCTGTAGTTACAACAAAAATTACAGGCTTTCTTTTTATATTAACTGGCAAACTCAGGTTGTATCATAACAAATTAAAAAAACAATATCTACAATGAAATGCTTATAATTAGGCCAAATAAATAACGATATAGATGTTTATTTTTGAATATTCAATGTATTCTAGCTTTATAAACTGGATTTTTTATATAGTTTATCTAAATCGACACATAACATTATTTTTAATATTAATACTAACATTAGAAACATTAAAGATTAAATAAAGCTTATTTTCTTTTTTAATAAAATTAGTAGAATTAATTAATTTATTAAAATCAACATCGTTATAAATTCTATTTCTAAATTTACATTCTCCAATAAGTGCTAAATTATCGTTTAATCCGAGTACATCAATTTCAATTGCCAGGCCATTTATTTTCCCCCACCAATAGCCAAGCATTTTTATTTGTGGAAGTTCTTCATTATATACTGCCATTTTAATAAAATCATGGCATACTAGTTCATATCTTTGACAAAAAGAATTATTTAATTCATTGACATTTAAATAGTTATCATAAAATGCATTGGAAGACATTAAACCATTTAAAACATTTAAATTAGGGGCTATAAAAGTAAAATAGAACGAAAAATAATTATCAACTATTAATGTAAATGTCAACAAAAAAATGTAGAAAAATGGCCTTCAAAAATGCAGGTTTATGATTTAATCATTTGTTTCTATTTCTTCATCCATCACTAAGTCTTTTATTCGATAAGATCTTCCTGTTATCTTTATAACAGTAGAGTGATGAACTAGCCTATCAATAATAGCTGTAGCTATTGTAGGATCACCAAACACTTCACCCCACTTAGATAGTGGTTGATTAGTGGTAATAATTGTTGACTTATTTTCATACCTAGCTGCTATTAACTGAAAGAATATATTTGAATATTCCCTTTCAATTAGTAAATATCCTATTTCATCTATTATTAAAAGCTTATATTTAGAGTAATGCTTAATGACTGCTTCATGTCTATTCTCTTGATAAGCTTTTTTAATTTTACTTATTAAAGTATTAAAATGTATGAAGTATGTACTTATTCTTTTACTAGAAGCTTCCATACCTATAGATGTGGCTAGATGAGTCTTACCAACTCCTGAAGAACCTATAAATAATATGTTATCATTGTTTTCGACAAATCTTAAACTACATAAATCTAATATTTTAGCTTTGTTAATATTTGGTTGATAATTAAAATCAAAGTCATCAATTGTTTTATGATAAGGGAAATTACTTATAGTTAGATTGATTTGTGCTGCGCGTTCTTCTCTAAATTCGATTTCTTTGTCTGTTAATTCCTTTATTATATCTACTATAGATAAATTATTTTTGATGCTTTCATCAAGATAATTAGGCAGATATTCCTTTATTTTTGTTAATTTTAATCGCTCTAGATTATTTAGTAATTGTATATATGAACTCATATTAATCTCCTATTGAATCATAAATTTTCAAGTTTTTCTCAATAAAGTCTTTAATGTATTCATCGTCTTTATGCTTGAATACATTTGATTTTAAAATTTCGTATGCGTCATCTTTATGGTAATTTAGAAAATCATTTGTTATTTTATGCTTTTTGATTAATTCTTTGTTATAATAAATATACAAGGTATTAGCTTTTGTTTCTATTGTTACAATTTTGCCTATATACTTTGTGCTAACGGAATATTTGGATTTATTATACGTAATCATTGACTCTTTAGTGACTTTGCGCGTTACTGGCTTTGTTATATAGCCTTCTAAGATGTCATAGCTAGGTAATGGATTCAAATATTCTTTTTCATTTTTAAAGCGTTCTATTGGCCTTTCGTTTGTTGCTTGAGAAACTTCATTATTTAAATCTATATTTAATTCATGTACTATCTCATCTAAATCTTCCAACGTTTCAAATTCATTATTGTATACATCTAGTCTGTCCATTACTTTGGCTAAGGCTTCTACTTTGCCTTTGGTTTGTGGTCTAAATGCTCTACATAAAACTGCTTGAAATCCCATATCTTTAGAAAATTCATAAAATTTAGAATTAATGACTGGTTTGTTATATTCACTTTTGGCTTGGTCTACAACGGTTTTCATATTATCAAATACTATTCCCTTTGGAACTCCACCAAAATATTTAAATGAATTTGCTAATCCTTGAAAGACTGTTGCTTGATTTCTATCTATCGTTAATTCAATATATTTCATTATTGAATATCCTAATACTACTAAGAATATATTGATAATGAATATTTCCCCATTTCTATTAGTCAATTTTTTAGATTCTTTCCAATCAACTTGAGCTTGTAATCCTGGGGTTGTTTCAAACCTTATAGTTGCTTCATTAGACTGTTTTATTTTATATTTCTTACAATACCTTTTGACTACACTATAGCTCCCTTCGTAGCCTTTCTTTTTAATATAGCGAAAAATATCGGATGCTTTACACGGCACTTGTAATTTTTCTTTTATAATTTCTTTAAACGGATCTAATATGGATGGCCTAACTTTTTTAGTACTAGAAGAATCAACGTTGTTTTCATAATATTTCTTTACTGTTCTATAGTCACAGCCTAATTGCTTTGCTAGCTCAGAATAATTGGGCTTTATGTCATCTTGTTTCAAAATTTTCATCCTTTCCAATATGTCTTTTCTCATGTTTTAATACCTCCTATGCTTATAGAAGGATTATAACAAATAAAAATAGTGTAAGACTATTAACCTACATTTTTGAAGGCCATAATCCTACACTTTTAAGATACCATTTTCAAAACAAACAAAAGATATCATTCAACTAAAATATATAAATGTCTTTGTAGTTGTGGAAATATAGTAGAAGTAAACATAAATAAATTACATTTAGGACACACTAAATCGTGTGGGTGTTTGAGACATAAACCAAAAGATTTAATAGGTATAAAATTTGGTAGATTAGAAGTATTAGAATTTGCTTATACTAAAAATAATGCCAATTATTGGAAGTGCAAATGTGATTGTGGAAATATATGTTTTGTTAAAACATCATATTTAACAAGTATATCAACAGTATCATGTGGTTGTAAGAACAATGAAAATAGAAGTAATTTGTCAGCATTAGATAGAGGCTTAATTGATGGTACAATGAAATCTGCCATCAAAAAAGATAGAAAAATGAATAAAAATAACACTTCAGGAATAAGAGGAGTTCATTTTGATAAAGATAGAGGTCTGTGGGTAGCACAAATAATGTTTCAAAGAAAAGCCTATCTTCTTGGTAGATATAAAACAAAAAGAGAAGCAATACAAGCGCGAAAAGCAGGTGAAGAAAAATACTTTGGAAAATATTGTAATTGTTAACAACAATATTACCCCACTTATTGTTGAATGGCTTATAAAAACAATGAACTTACTGCATATATCTTAACATTAAAAAAAACGCAAAAGCAATAGGTTAAATGTAAATTTGCTTTAAATAAAGTATAGATAGGAATCAACAAGTATGAAAATAATAAAATATATCGTTAGCTTTTAAATAATTTTATATTTACAATTAGATTAGACTACTAAAAAGAATATATATATGGAATTTAAACTATAGCAGGAATTAGTAGTAAAAAATTATTTTTCTCTCGTTAAGACTAGTAATTTTTTTTACTAAATAGTAAAATAAGGGAAAGAAGTAGGTGATGTTATAGTGAAAAAAATTTATAAGTATATCTCCCCCATAGCAATAATTATTAATCTAGGTATCCTAATCTATTTTTCTTTCGTCTTTGGTAGTAAGTTTACCTCATTGCCAAAATCTAGTGGTGGTCTTGATGGTATGTCAGTATTTATGTCAATTTGCTTACTATTTATTTTAGCTTTAATTTGGGTAGTTGTTGTATTAGGTGGCTATATTAGATTTTTTATTGGCTATATTTTATTACTTAAAGCCAAAAATAAATTAACTCTTGTGGCATGTATTCCACTTTCCTTTGCTATTATTTTAAGTCTTGTAGTATTATATATTTTTGATTATTACTATCTTTTTGGTTTTAGTTTAGCCTTTAATCTTATTGCCATAATCTTTTATGCTATAACTTTTGGGAAAATTAATAGTGAAAGGAAAGCTCAGGATGGATTACACAAGATTGAGTAAAGAAATAAGTTATGTTTTAAGACATAATCCTAATAAGTATAATCTTTCTATGGATTTAGAAGGCTATGTTTTAATAAATGATTTATTAAAGGGGCTTAATAGTAACCCTAAATTTCAAGAAGAAGTAACTAAATCAATGCTAGAGGATATGATTAAGCATTTAGATAAGGAAAGATTTTATATTAAAGATGATAAAATCAAAGCGTTATATGGTCATACAATCATGCTTAAGATAAAGCAAGAAGAAGTAATACCGCCAAATATCCTATATCACGGGACAACTGAAAGTGCCTATTTAAAAATCAAAGAAATTGGTCTCAATAAAATGCATAGACAATATGTTCATCTAGCTAAAGAAAAGAGTGTAGCCCTTAGTGTAGGAGCTAGAAGAACTAAAAATGTTATCCTCCTTGAAATAGCAGCTCATACTGCCTATCTAGAAGGAATTAAGTTTTATACTGGTGGTGATGATATTTATTAGCGGACTATATTCCTCCAAAATACATCACCAAATTATAAATAATGGCGTAATAATAAGAAATAATGTGTTAGTAATAAGTAAGAAAACTATGTTTATAGAATCATCTATCTTGAAATTTAAACTCTTAAATGTTATCATAATATCGCCTTTTGGTAAGTCAGTTAAAAAACTTTGGACGGTAAGTAACTGACTTTTTATTTTTGTTAAATTATACTAGATAATTAAAACGTCCTCAAGTACTATGATTTACTAACAATCATAATCATTAAGGACGTTTATTCATTTATTTTGATTATAAATATTTATATATATACTTAAATAAAGTTAAGCTCAACACTAAGGTATAAAATTAGAGTAATTATAATTAAACAATGGAAGAATCCATATACTATACAAAGAAATCTAGAGAAAATAAATAGGAAATATAAACTAAAGCTTTCTTTTGAAGATATTTTTAAGGTAGCTAATTCAAGACTAGGACTTTATAGACAATGTGGATTAAATATTATTAATTATATACTATCACCAAAGATACTTGAAACAGCCAATATAAAAAGAGGAAGACTAGGCTTGGTCAACCCCTTAAATTATTACCTAAGATAATTTGTGTTTAATATAAATGTAGCGCCGTATACGGACCCGTACGTACGGTGCAATGGGAGGGAAAACTATTATTATATTTTCTCTACCCTATTTAAAATTAGAAAAAATTATAGATGTTTAATGAAATTAAATTTTTCTATTAAATATTTTTCAATTAATAAAAAGCTTATAAATTAATGATTTATATGGAAATCTTATCTAATTTATGTTGAAATTATAATAACGATTGGAGGCGTTAAAATGAATCTATTAAATATATTTTATGGTGATATAACTACACTAAATGTTGACGCTATTGTCAATGCTGCTAACAATACTTTACTTGGAGGTGGAGGTGTTGATGGGGCAATTCATAAAGCTGCAGGTGAAGAATTATTAAAAGAATGTATGACACTAAATGGTTGTAAAACAGGAGAAGCTAAGATTACTAAAGGGTATAAATTAAAAGCGAAATTTGTTATTCATACTGTAGGTCCTATTTATCATGGTTTTATAAGTGATGCTTTAAAATTAGCAAACTGTTATGAAAATTCGCTTAAGTTAGCTATGTTAAATGATATACATACTATTGCTTTTCCTGCTATATCTACAGGGATATATGGTTATCCTTTAAAAGAAGCTACATTAATTGCAATTAAAACGGTTAAAGCTTTTTTAGAAAATAATCCAAATTATAACATTAAAGTTACATTTTGTTGTTTTAATAAAATTACATATGATACTTATTTAGAAATAGCTAAATCATTGGATTTAAAATTAGATAGCTTTAATTTAAAAAAATAGGATGGTATTTATGGCACAACATGTTATTATTAAAGAATATAATATGAATTATCCTTTAATGTTTGAAAAAGAAAAAGAACTTTTAATTAAAATATTAAAAAATAATTTAGTTAATATTTATCATATTGGTTCAACAGCGGTTCCTAATTTAAAATCTAAACCAATTATTGATATTATGATTAGTGTTAAATCTTTAGAAGAAGTAGATAAGAAACAAAATGAATTTATAAATATTGGCTATGAATATTTAGGTGAATTTGGAATTAAAGGTAGAAGGTATCTTAGAAAAGGTAGAGATGATAGAACTCATCAAATACATATATTTAAAGATGATGATAAATATAATTTAATAAGACATTTAGCTGTTAGAGATTATTTAAGAACACATGATGATGTGGCTTTTAAATATGGTGAATTAAAAGAAAAATTAGCTAAACTTTTTCCTTATGATATTGAAAAATATTGTGACGGAAAAGATGAATTTGTTAAAAATATGGAAAAACTAGCATTAAATTGGTATAAAGAAAATAAGTTTATGCAAACGCTTTAATATTGTAAAAAAACTTATTAAAGTGTTTAATATATTTGGTAATGATGTCTACCATGATTAATTCAAAACCGCTATTTAAGCTAATGACGTCTACAACATTTTTTTGTTGTGGCTTCATTAGCTTTTTATGTTGTAAGGAGATGTTTTAAATGTTTTATATTTCATTAGGAATAATTTTACTAGGTGGTTTTATAATTGGTTTTATCTTAGATAAAATTCATATTCCTGGTTTTATTGGAATGATTATATTAGGTTTATTGTTAGGTCCAACTATATTGAATATAATTGATCCAACAATATTAAGTGTTTCTAGTCAGTTAAGGCAATTAGCTTTAGTTATAATTTTAACAAGAAGTGGTTTAAATCTAGATTTAAGAGGTCTTAAAAAAGTTGGTCGTTCTGCCATTTTAATGTGTTTTTTACCAGCAACATTTGAGATTGTAGCTGTAGGAATTAGTAGTCATTATTTATTGAATTTAAGCTATTTTGAAGGTTTTTTATTAGGTAGTGTTCTAGCGGCTGTTTCCCCTGCCGTTGTATCTCCTAGGATGATTAAATTGATAGAAAAAGGTTATAATCATAATAATATACCAGAAATAATATTAGCTGGTTCATCAGCTGATGACACATATACAATCATTTTGTTTTATGCTTTTTTAGGAATTGTCAGCAATAATAATTTTAATGCATTAGGAGTTGGCTTAATTCCTTTAACTATATTATCTGGAATATTGGTTGGTATAATTTTTGGTGTAATTTTAGTTTATATTTATAAAAAAACAAACTTTTCACTTGTTATAAATGTTTTAATATTTTTTACGACATCTTTAATTTTAGTTGGTTGTGAAGAATTATTAAAAAAATATTTTGATATATCTGCATTATTAGCAGTTATGGTTATGGGAATAATTATATTATATAAATTACCAAATAAAGCAAAAGAATTATCTAAAGGTTATAATAATATTTGGAAATTTTTTGAAATAATATTATTTGTTTTAGTTGGGGCAGCAGTTGATTTTAAATATATTTTAGATAGTGGAATGATGGGGTTATTAGTACTATTAATAGGTTTAATATTTAGATCAATTGGTGTATATTTATGTTTGATAAAAACAAAATTAAATCTAAAAGAAAGAATGTTTTCTATATTTGCCTATTTACCTAAAGCTACAGTTCAAGCCTCAATTGGCGGTATCGCCTTAAGTAATGGCTTAAATTGTGGTAATCTTATATTAGCTATAGCTGTTTTAGCTATTGTTATTACTGCCCCACTTGGTGGGATATTGATTGATTTTTTAGGAACAAAGTGGCTTAAAAAAGAAGAATGTTTAGAATAAATAAAAAAAGAAGAGATTTGATATTCTTAAAAAGTTATCATCCTCTTCTTTTCTTGTCGTCAATTTTTTAATAGTACTAACTTTTTTCTAAAGCTTAAATTATATCTTATTCTAATAACTAATATATATTTTACTATTTTCTAATTGACCGACCTATTTATTTACAATAAGTAAAGCTTTTTAATTTTCTTTACTTAGTGTATCCCTCCTTGCACCTTTATTATATAACATTTATGAAAACGCTGTCAATACTAAATTTAAAAAAAGTTAAAAAAATAAATTGCAATTTAACAAAAAAATAATTATTATAATAAACGTATGGAGGTAGAATTATGGACTATATTAATAGCGTTTTAACTAATTTAAATAAAAAATTTCCTTATGAACCTGAATTTTTACAAGCGACAAAAGAAGTTTTAGAATCAATTAGACCTTGTGTTGAAAAAAATTTAGATTTATATCAAAAAAATAAAATATTAGAAAGATTAACTACACCAGATAGAATCATTTCTTTTAGAATTCCCTGGGTTAATGATAATGGTGAGGTAGAAGTTAATATGGGTTATCGTATTCAATGGTCTAATGCTATTGGCCCTTATAAAGGGGGACTTCGTTTACACCCATCTGTAAATCAAAGCATTTTAAAGTTTTTGGCATTTGAACAAACTTTTAAAAACTCATTAACAGGGCTTCCTATGGGTGGTGGTAAAGGTGGAAGTGATTTTGATCCTAAAGGTAAAAGTGATATTGAAATCATGGCTTTTTGTCAAAGCTTTATGAATGAACTTTATAAATATATTGGTCCTAACAAAGATGTCCCTGCTGGCGATATTGGAGTAGGTGCTCGTGAAATCGGCTATTTATATGGTCAATATAAAAAAATAAACGGCAATTTTGAAGGTGTATTAACTGGTAAAGGTTTGACATATGGTGGTAGTTTAGTAAGAACAGAAGCTACTGGATATGGTTTATTATATATTACTGAAGAACTATTAAAAGCTCATAACATAGATATTAGTGGGAAAAGAATAGCAATAAGCGGAGCTGGTAATGTAGCTATTTATGCTTGTGAAAAGGCAATACAGTTAGGAGCTAAAGTTATAAGTGTTTCTGATTCTAATGGCTATATTTATGATGAAGATGGTATTGATTTAGCTTTATTAAAAGAAATAAAAGAGGTAAAACGCGAACGTTTAACAAAATATCAAGAAGCTAGACCAAGTGCTAAATATTATGAAGGTAAAGGTGTATTTAAATTAAAATGTGATATTGCCCTACCTTGTGCTACTCAAAATGAATTAGATTTAGAAGATGCTATAGCTTTAGTTAAAAATGGTTGTCTTTGTGTTTGTGAAGGTGCTAATATGCCTACAACCCTTGAAGCAACTAAATATTTACAAGAAAATAATATTTTATTCATTCCTGGAAAAGCTGCAAATGCTGGTGGTGTAGCGACATCTGGTCTTGAGATGAGCCAAAATAGTCTTCGTCTTAATTGGACATTTGAAGAAGTAGATAATAGATTAAAAGAAATTATGCAAAACATTTTTAAAAATATATTAGAAACTTGTAAAAAATATAATCTTGGCAATAATTATGTAGCTGGTGCTAATATTTGTGGTTTTGAAAAGGTAGTAAATGCTATATTAGCACATGGTGTTTGTTAAGCATATTTTTAGACAAATAAAATAATATTAGTTATAATAAAGCTACAAAGGAGGAAAAATATTATGGTATTACATTTAACAAAAGATAATTTTAAAGATTTTATTAATAGTAATGAAAAAGTTTTAGTTGATTTTTGGGCATCATGGTGTGGACCTTGCCGAATGTTAGCACCAATTATGGAAGAACTTGAAAAAGATTATCCTAATCGAGTAGCTAAAGTTAATGTTGATGAGGAAGAAGAATTAGCGCAAGCATTTGGTATTCAGTCAATCCCAACAATTTTAATTTTTAAAGAAGGTAAATTGGTTGATAAAACAGTTGGATATCAACCTAAAGCTAATTTTGAAAAATATTTAAAATAGACAAAAGCACCTTTAACAGGTGCTTTTTTACTATTAAAAACCTAATAAATAGGTAGTTATATATAATATGGTGCCGCAAATAGGATTTGAACCTACGACCTACGCTTTACGAGAGCGTTGCACTACCGCTGTGCTATTACGGCGTGATTTAATTATAACATTTTCTTATTTTAATTAATAGATTATTTTTAATAAAACAATAAGTTATACTTTTTTTAGAAGCGGTTTTATGATATTATTATATTGATAACTGAGGGTAGTTATTATAAATGTTATAGAGGTGTTAATTTATGCGTAAGACAAAAATTATTTGTACATTAGGTCCTGCTTGTGATTCTGATGAAATGATTAGTGAAATGATTAAGCATGGTCTTGATTGTGCGAGACTAAATTTTTCTCATGGAACTCATGAAGAACAAAAAGTAAGAATGGATAGAGTAAAAAGAGTTAGAGAATCTCTTGGAGTAGCTTTACCTATATTACTTGATACAAAAGGTCCTGAAATTAGAATTAGAGATTTTAAAAATGGTAAAATTAGTTTAAAAAGTGGGAATGAATTTACATTTTCCCCAGATAAAGATTTGCTTGGTGATGAAACAATTTGTGGTTTAACATATCCTAATTTAGCAGACTTCGTTAAAAAGGGTGATAAAATATTAGCTGATGATGGTAAAATTAGTTTTGAAGTTTTAAAAATAGATGGTAGAAACGTTATTACTAAAGTCTTAAATGATGGTACATTATCTAATCATAAAAGTATAAATATTCCTAATGTTATAATTGATATGCCATACATTAGTGAAGTTGATAGATCAGATATAATTTTTGGTATTGAACAATGTGTAGATTACATTGCAGCTTCTTTTGTTAGAAGAAAAGAAGATGTTTTAGCTTTAAGAGAATTATTAGAAAAATATGATACATCACATAAAATTAAAATTATTTCTAAAATAGAAAATACAGAAGGTATTAGTAAAATGGATGAAATAATTGAAGCTAGTGATGGTGTAATGGTAGCGCGTGGCGATATGGGTGTAGAAGTACCGTTTAAGATTTTGCCAGGGATTCAAAAAGAAATTATTTCTAAATGTTATAGAGCCGGTAAGATTGTAGTTACAGCAACGCAAATGCTAGATTCAATGCAACAAAATCCACGTCCTACAAGAGCTGAAGTTAGCGATGTAGCTAATGCGATTTATGATAGAACAACTGCTATTATGTTAAGTGGTGAATCAGCAGCTGGTAAATATCCTCTTGAAGCTGTAACGGCAATGGCTGATATTGCTGAAGCTACAGAAGCTAATATTAATTGGAAAGAAAGATATCATAAAAATGCTCTTGATTTAGGTGATAGCTTTAATAGTGCTGTATGTAATGCTGCTGTTAATAGTGCATATCAAGTAGATGCTAAAGCTATAATTTGTGTAACAATCAATGGTATAACAGCCTTTAATTTAGCCGCATATCGTCCTGAATGTCCAATTATTGCCATTTGCGTTAATGAAAAAGCTTGCCGTCAATTAAATTTAGCTTGGAATGTTCATCCAATATATGGTGAAGAAAAAGATTCTATTGATGAATTATTAGCTTATGCAATCGATAAAGCTGTTAAAACAAATTTAGTTAAAAAAGGAGACAAAGTTATCATTACTGCTGGTTCAAAACTTGGCGATTATGGTACTGATACTTTTAAACTTCATATAATTTAATATGGATTTACAAAAATTAGTTGAAGAAAATGAACTGTTGATTGAAAAATTTAATATAAAAGCCTACATGTCTAAACAAGACTATGCTGTAGTTGGGGCTTTATGTGCTCTAGAGGTTACTAATGAAGTTCAAAAATATTTCTCATCAACTTTAAATGAAAAAAAAGAAATTTCCGAAAAATTGATGCATTTATATGGTTTGCTTCAAAGTTTATTTGTTTCAATTGATGGTTTATATGAACTAGCCTATCTAATTAGTGGTTCTAAAAAATTTATTAATATTAATCAAAATAAAGATTTAAGAAATTTAAAGCATATTAGAAATGATGTAGTAGGTCATCCTGCTAATAGAAAT
This sequence comes from uncultured Acholeplasmatales bacterium, assembly GCA_944324795.1. Taxonomy (GTDB): domain Bacteria; phylum Bacillota_I; class Bacilli_A; order Acholeplasmatales; family Anaeroplasmataceae; genus CALUXS01. Next base: position 26,684 of record CALUXR010000014.1, on the reverse strand, counting down.
ACTAGATCTAGGGAAGCTGCATATTGTATATTAGATAAAAATAGCGTAACTAATACAAAATTTACTTATTTAGTATGTAAACAAAGTGATATAATAGAAAAAGATGTTGAGTTATTACCATTAGTTGAAGCATATTATATTGAAACTAATTCTTTATTAAAAGCATTACTAAATATGTCTAATTTAAGCATAGGCAATGAACATTTAATAACTTTAATTTCTAATATTTGTAAAAAATTTCCTTACGAAGATTATTTATTAGATTTAGATAGATTATATAGTGAATATTTAGAAAAACATGGACAAAAAGAAGTAAATAATAGATTTAATTGGCGTTATGAATTAATTAAAAAAATTGAAAACTTTCGTTATTTTGTAATAAAAAAAGATTTAAAAGATGATGTTATCTACCTACAACTTGCTAAATTATATAATATAATTAGTGCTAAAAATTTACAAAAAACAAGTCATGGAGATACTATTAAATTAATGTATCGTTTTATGAGAAAAAATTTAGATTTATATAATGATAGAATTTATCTTTGTGATATGACTCACCCATATTTTAATGAAACTTTAAATAGGTACATTAAAAGAGCTAAAAATAATGAAAGAGTTCTATATTATCTAGATGTTATAGCTAAACTAGCTGATCTAGGTGAATCAGATTTAGTTTATGCTTATGCATTACCTATTAAAAATTTTAAGAAATAATATTTGAAGGTTTAGACAATTTGTTTAAACCTTTTTAATTTGACAAATAGCTATTAAATTGCTAAAATCATAGTATGAAAGCGCTATCTACACAATTTATTACCAACTATAATTTAATAGAAAGGATTAAAAAATGAAAAAAAGTTTATTTTTAATGATGTTAATTATTTTATTATTAACCTCATGTACAAGATCTCCTAAACATGGTCCGCCTATAGTTGCGGGTGTTTATGATAGTTTAGAAATATTAATTGGTTATTCAGAAGATACATTAGAACAAGTTGATTATATTCTATTTGAAGATTCAAATTCAAATGGGCAAAGAGCATACAATTATGAATTTGATAGAGGAATGCTTTTATTTAATGGAGATTCTTTTTATGTGAATATTACATATGATAGAAATGAAACATATCATAATAAAACAATATTAGATGATTTGAGATATGATTTTATATGGATTAAAAGTTCTGAAAGAATGGATAGAGAGGATTAAAAAATGAGAAAAAGTTTATTTTTAATGATGTTAATTATATTATTATTAACTTCATGTACTAGATCTGCAAAACATGGTCCACCTATAGTTGCAGGCGTTTATGATAATTTAGAAATATCAGGAATTGTTTATGAAAAAGAAGAAGAAAGAAGAGAATGGTGGATATCTGATTTTGATAAAAAAGAAAAACCAAAAGAATTTGATCTAATTATTAAAGCTACTATAATAGAAATAACTGAAGAAGAATATAATAAAGCAAATTTCTTAAATGTAGTAAAAGATATGACATATAGAGGGGAAAATAAATGTTATAGTTTAGAAATATTAATTGGTTATACAGAAGATACATTAGAACGAGTTGATTTTACATTAATTGAATGCATAGATGTTGGTGATAAAAATTTTCCATATGAATTTGATAGAGGTGGCCTTATGTTTACTGACAATCAATGTTATATATCCCTTCAATTTGATAGAAATGAAACATATCATAATAAAACAATATTAGATGATTTGGGTTATGATTTTATATGGATTAAAAGTTCTGAAAGATTTGATAGAGAGGATTAAAAAATGAGAAAAAGTTTATTTTTAATGATGTTAATTATATTAAGTTTATAATTTATGTTCTTTTACTGATAATAAAACAAATATATCAACAAAATCATCAGATAGGTATTATGATGGGAATGACAAAGTTGATATTATTCTTGAGAATGAATATGGTGATTATGATGTTTTCACTAAAAAAGTGAAATTGAAGTAAAACAAATTACTGGGCAAAATCCTATTAACATAAATGTTGCTGCTAGTGATAGATTTAAAAAGGATGAAATACTTGAAGCTTTAAGTAATAGTAGTAGTGAAAGTACTTATGGTGGATGTGGCCCAATTGCGATGATTGGTATATTTAATTATTTATCTACTGTTTTAGGACATAATGAAATAATATCTAATCCTAATGATCCGAATGTAAGAATTAATTTTGCAACTAAAATATTTAATGAAGTGCCAACAATTGAAGTTGGACTATCAGGTGAAAAAGGAACGTTAATACTGCCGGGAACCTACGAAAAATATTTTAACAAATTATTAGATGAGTTTAATTTGAGTGGTAAAACAAAAGCTACTAATCATTTAAATATGAATAATAATTCTGAGATAGAATATTTAAAAGAAAGTATAAATAATGGCTTACCTGTAACAATATATGCTGGTTTTATTAATAGTAAATATTTTTCTGAACATTATTTTGTTTGTTATGGTTATGTTGATTATGTTTTATATCATAAAGAAACAAAAGAAAGATTAGATAAAACATTTTTATTATGTCATACAAATGTAAGTTATGGTGATGGTTTATATTGTGATGCTGATATATTAAAAGAGATACAATGTGGAATAGTATGCTATGATATATTATATGATAATGAGGAAATGATTATAGCTAGTGATTTTAGCGATGAATTTATAAATCATAGTACTAATCAAGGACAATATTTTTATGATGAAATTGAAGAAGGTGTAACTACTAGTTCTGGCTATGTATTTAACACTAAAAGATTAAGATGTAGTTATATTGAACAACAATATTTAGTTTTATCAGCTAATAGAAGTGGGGCTGAAGAGGCTTATTTAGAGTTTATTTTAGATGATGATATTAGAGCTATTGAATTTGATATGGGCTTATGGAGTGGTTTAGAAGGATTTAGTTTAAATGATATAATTAGTGTTGAATATTATGATAATAGTTATATTAGACATATGACTTATGATTATCAAAAATTAAATAATAATAAAGATAATTTAGCTCATTATAAAATAATATTTCCTAAAGAAATAAATAGATTTAGGATATATGTTAAATGTAATACAATTGTTCAAATAGACAGAAATAAGGGTAGAGTAGTATTAAATAATATTAAATTAAAAGGTAATAAACCACACATACACAATTATTTATATACATCTATAGATTCTAAAAGTCATAGAGGAATATGTAATGGTTGTGGGGATATTGTAGTTACAAGGCATGCTATATTAGCTAGTCAAAGTGGTTCTAGATATGTGAATTGGTATGTTTGTGGTTATTTATTAGATTTAAGTAAAGATATTGCATTTATCATATATGATTAAAAATTATTATAAAATATGGGGGTCAAACTTGACTTTATATTAAAAATCTTATAGAATTTAAATGTTGTTTTACAACGAAATTAAATAGGCCTTTATATTATTAAAGGGGAGTAGCGTACTTGAATAAGTAATTATATTCGACATCCCGATTTATTATCCGGATATAATGATCATTATGATTTGCAAGACCTTTATTCTTAAATGGAATAGAGGTCTCTTTTTTAAAATGGAGGAAATATGAAATTAGAAGATGTTTTAAAAGAACATAATGTTGATCCTGCTCAAGGTTTATCGAATGCTGAAGTTGAAAAGAGTAGAGAATTAAATGGGAAAAATGCTTTAGAAGAAGGAAAAAAACAACCACTAATATTAAAATTTTTAGAACAATTTAAAGATGTTTTAATTATTATTTTGATAATTGCGGCTATTGTTTCAGTTATTGTTGACCCACATGAATATATTGAAACAATCATTATTTTTGTCGTTGTTATTTTAAATGCTGTTCTAGGTGTTTTCCAAGAAAACAAGGCTGAAAAATCATTAGAGGCTTTAAAGAAAATGAGTCAACCAAATTGTCGTGTTTTAAGAAATGGGGAAATAACAGTCATCCCTTCAGAAGATATTGTAGTTGGTGATATCATTTATATTGAAGCTGGTGATTTTATTCCGGCTGATTCAAGAATTATTGAAGCGACCGAACTTAAAGTTGATGAGTCTAGCTTAACCGGTGAAAGCTTACCTGTTAATAAAAATAATAAAGAATTACCTGAAGGAGATTTGCCTTTAGGTGATCAAAAAAATATGTTATTTTCATCAACTTTCGCTACAAATGGTAAAGGTAAAGCAATAGTTGTAGCTACTGGTATGAAGACTGAGATTGGTAAGATTGCTTCTATGCTTCAAACAAGTAAAAAAGAAGCTACACCACTACAAATTAAAATCAGTCAAGTTGGTAAAATAATAGGAATCTTATGTTTAATAATTTGTGCTATCGTTTTCGCTGTTGAAGTTGGCGGTGGGTATCTTAATTTAGAAGAAGGCCAAAATGTTGGAGAAATTTGGCTTGAAAGTTTTAAGACTGCAGTAGCCTTAGCTGTTGCGGCTATTCCTGAAGGATTAGCTGCCGTTGTAACAATTGTTTTATCAATAGGCGTACAAAAAATGGTTAAACATAATGCAATTGTTAAAAAATTACCAGCTGTTGAAACACTTGGTTCTACTAATGTAATTTGTTCAGATAAAACAGGTACTTTAACACAAAATAAAATGACTGTTGTAAAAATGTATAAATCTGAACTTAAAGATATAAAAGAAGTTAAAGATGATGAAGCTTTAATGCTTGCTTATTTCGCTATATGCTGTGATGCAAGAATTGAAGGAGATAAGAGAATTGGGGACCCAACAGAACTTGCCTTACTTGATGTAAATAATAATATAGGTACTGATATATCTTCATGGCAAAGAGTTTTAGATTTACCTTTTGATAGTGAAAGAAAAATGATGACTACGGTTATTCCATATAAAGATAAATATTTAGCTATCACTAAGGGTGGTCCGGATATCGTTATTGGTCTTTCTACAAATAGTAGTGAAGAATTAGCTAAAGCACGTAAAATGAATGAAGAAATGGCTAATAATGCTTTACGTGTACTTGCTTTAGCGGTTAAAGAATTTAAAGAAATACCTGCAAAAGAAGATTTAGAAAAAGATATGACTTTTGTTGGTTTAGTTGGTATGATTGACCCTGCTAGACCAGAAGTTAAAGGTAGTATCGCTCTTGCTAGAGAAGCTGGTATTAAAACAGTTATGATAACAGGTGATCATATTACAACAGCTAAAGCTATAGCTCGTGATCTTGGTATCCTAGAAGAAGGTAAAAAAGCTATTACTAGTCAGGAATTAGACTTAATAGATGATGATACATTAGCTAAAACTATCGATGATTATCGCGTATTTGCCCGTGTTGCCCCTAAAGATAAAGTTAGAATTGTTGATGCATGGCAAAAGAACGATATGGTCGTTGCGATGACAGGGGATGGTGTAAATGATGCCCCAGCTTTAAAGAGAGCTGATATTGGTTGCGCTATGGGTATTACAGGTACTGATGTTGCTAAACAAGCTGCAGATATGATTTTAACTGATGATAATTTCTCAACTATTGTTGAATCTGTAAAACAAGGTAGAGGAATTTATGCTAATATTAAAAAATGTATTAGATTCTTATTATCTAGTAATATTGGTGAAGTTATTACTATTTTCTTAGTTAGTGTTATAGGTTTATTTGTCCCTAATTTAGGTGTACCTTTACTTGCTATGCATTTACTTTGGATCAATTTAATTACAGATAGTTTACCAGCATTTGGTTTAGGTATGGAAGAACCTGAAGAGAGTGTAATGAAGGATAAACCACGTCCTAAGAAAGAGTCATTCTTTGCAGGTCATATTGGTTTTAATATTTTCTTTGAAGGTTTATATATTGGTTTAATTACTGTTATAGCTTATTTCATTGGTCATTTCTTATTCCATGATGATAATTCAGGTCACACAATGGCGTTTATGACATTAGCTACAGCTGAATTATTCCATGCTTATAACGTTAAATCAGAACATACTATTTTTTCTAAATCTACTTTTAAAAATAAAACTTTAAATATAGCTTTTATTATTGGTTTAGCATTACAATTATGTGTATTATATATACCTGGTATTAATGATTTATTTGAATTAAAAGCTTTAGGCATTAATGAAATAGCTATTGTATTTGGGCTTGCTATTTCAACAATTGTTGTTATGGAAATTTATAAATTAATTAGAAGAATTATTACAAATAAAAAATAATTAAATCAAGGGGGAATTAGATGCATTATATACTATATAACCCTAAATCTAATTCTGGAAAAACAGCTAAAAAAATAGTTAAATTTTCTAGAAAATTAAAAAAACAAAAAATTGAACATAAACTTATTAATTTATTAACCCTTAAGGCTAGCGATTATGCTACCTTAAGGGCTAAAGTAGTTAAAGAAGATGTTATAATTATTGCTGGTGGCGATGGTACTTTACATAAGGTTGTAAATAATAAAGAATTTCAATCATTAGATAATAAAATTTATATGTATAAAGCAGGTCGAGGTAATGATTTTGCTCGCGATAAAAAAGGTAAATTATTTGAAATAACTGAATATGTTAAAAATTTACCATTTGCGAAAATTAACGGTCGTAATCAATATTTTTTAAATGGTGTTGGTGTTGGTATTGATGCTCTTACATGCGATAAACAAATGTATAATTATTTAATTGGTAAGAAAGAATCATATTTTAAAATAGCTTTTAAAGCTTTCTTTAATTTTAAACCTTATGACTTATCTATTAATATCGATGGTAAAGACTATGAATTTCATAATGTTTGGTTTTTTGTTATTCAAAATGGTAAATATTTTGGTGGTGGAATGAAAGTTAGTCCTAAATCAAGCCGTTTAGATGATAAATTGGAATTTGTAGTTGTTCATAATGTTGGCTTTAAGAAACTATTAACAATCTTCCCACTAATATTTATTGGTAAACATATTTTAGCAAAAAAAGCGGTAAAAATAATTGGTGGTCAAATTTTTAAAGTTAAATGTAATTATGACATTTTACAAATTGATGGTGAAGTGGAAAAACCTTTAGAAGAATTAGAAGTTTACCGTTTCTAGTTTACATTTAGTTAAATTTTTGATACAATAATAGCAGTTTAAATTGGAGGAATAATATGACAGTATTTGAACAAGTTCAAGCTATTATTGCTGATAATCTAAATATCTCTAAAGATAAAGTTACCTTAAATGCTAATTTAGCAGATGATTTAGGTGCTGATAGTCTAGATGCTGTAGAGATTATCATGAATTTAGAAGAAAGTTTTAATATTTCTATTGCTGATGATGCAGCAGAAAAAATTAAAACTGTTAAAGATTTAGTAGATTATATAGAAGAGCAATCATCAAAGTAAAATACTGTGTTTTCACAGTATTTTTTATCATGAGGAGGCAATTATAATGAATTGGTATAATGTTTGGCAACAACAACATCTTTTTGATGTTGAAAATAACGTTATTAAAAAAAATCAATTAATTTTTACTCCTTTTATTAAAACCATAGAAAATGGTTTTTTAAATGCTAATTTTAGAGCTAATTTATATGTTGATAGTTTAGCAAGATATTATCGTTTTAAGAATCTTAATGTTCTAGCTAATCCTGGTTTTTTTACTATTAATTCAAATGAAAATAGGACTAAAGCTATCAATTATTATAAAACTTATTTAGATGAATTAATTAAATTAAATTGTGGCTATATCAATAATCGTTTAGTTGTTAATAATAGTTATGACTCTTTAAAATTAATTCAACAAATATTCTTATATTTATATGATAAAGGTTATGTTGAATACAAAGAAATTCCTTTATTTAAAGATGAATATAATACATATGATCAAATGCAAATAGATAATAAATATAGATTAAAAAATGATTATGCATTCACTTTAAATATAACAAAACATTTAAAAACAATAATCAATATTATTGATAATTTAAGTATTAAAGATGAATATAAAGATAAAATTTATAAAGCATTAGGGGAATATACAACTTTAGAATTAGAATTAAATACTTCAAATGATAAAAAAATCAATTTATTTTTAGAAGCACCAGAAGAACTTGGAGCTTTAGGAGCTATTGTAATTAGTCCTAATTATATCGATATTTTAGAATATATAGCCCCATGGGAAATATCATCAGTTGAAAATTTTTTATTTAGGAAAAATAAACCATATTTATATAGTGGTAATTTTATAATTAATCCTTTAACAGGTAAAGAAGTTCCTATATTTATAAGTTTTAAATATGATGTGCCAATTAAAACTTTATTTAGCACCACAGATTTAGCTGACTTTAATTATTTTGATATTAACCCTATTAATATTTACAATGGTAATTATTTATGCAATAGTGATTTTTTAGATGGCTTAACTAAAGAAGACGCGAGAATTAAAATTGTAGAAATGTTTAGTGAAGAAGGTATGGCCCAAAAAACTTATAATTATGAAAAGAAAGAAATAGTCATATCATCATTTAATAATTATTTATTTCCAATACCTTTAGAAAAAAACACTTTAAAACCATTATCTAAAGCTATACCAATTTATTATGATGAATTTAAACATTTAAAATTTAATAATGATAATAATTGTGAATTAGTTGATTATTCTTTTAATGATTTGTTTATGAGAGGAATAGAAATAATATTAAATATATTAAATGATAATTTAGCTGATATTGGTGATGTATTTAGTAAAACAAATTTAATGATTTTAGAAAAGTATTTAAATAATTTAACTTTAGTTATTAATAAAAAGGAAATATTAGAAACTTTATTAATGCCTATTATTATCTTAAGTATTATTAGTGATAATAAAAATATTAAAATATTTAAAAATTTAGAAATTAAAATATATGATAATGTTTATGATTTATATGGTAATGATATTAAAAAAAGTTCTAATAATTGTATAAAAGTATTAGATTTGCTTGCAAATTATGGTGCTGATGCGGTTAGATTATATTATTTAAGTATAGGATTAGAAGATAAAATTTATTTTGATGAAAATAAAATATTTTATTATAAACAAATATTAAATAAGATTAGAGCTTGTTTTATGAAGGGTTTTTTAGCTAGTAATTTTGATTTAGAATTTCCATTTTATCAATTAAAAAACAAATTATTTGATGATTTAGTTAGTCTTGATTTAGATAAATATATAAAAGATATATTTGAATTTTTTAAAGAATATATTGAAAATAAACAATTAACTAAAAAACAAGCTAGTGACTTTTTAATACTTTTAAGTATTGTATGTCCTAATTTAGCAGAAGATTTAAATTATGAATTTTTAAATAAAAGAGAATTAATTTTAAATCTAAGTTGGATAATTTAGAAAGCGAGGAATAATATGTTTGATAGATTAAGAATATGTTTATTACACCCCAGTTTTATTGGTAAGTTTATTATTGATAAAATTTGGAAAGTTATTGTTTTATATATTATATTAATAGCTATATTAGGAGTATTATTATTTAGTTTATATAAAGGCTATTCTAATTTACCACAAACTGAAGAAAATCAAATAACTAATGTAATTATGCGTGATGATACTGCTGATTTAACATTTAACAATAAAGTTTTAAGTGGGACAGCTAAAAAATATATTTATAGTTTTGATGATAATAATTTAGGAATTTATTTTTTAGATAATACTAGTGAAAGAACAGAAACTTTTATAATTATCTTTAATAGTGATAATTATGAAGTTTATTTAGGAAATAAATTATTAGAAAAAGTTAATTATAATACTTTAAATATAAGTGATTTTAAAATAGATGGTAGCAATGATAATACAAGTAGAATAGCTTTAGGTACACTAATTAGTATAGCTTTTAATGCTTATAATAATAGTTTAGCAGCATCAAATACATTTTTTAATCTATTTGAAATATTAGGGACTTTATTATTTATATTTTTAATAACATTTTTAATTACATATAATATTAATAGTTCAATTAAAGGTAAATTTAGATTTAGTTTATTATTACACTGTGGGATTCCTTATTTAGTAATATATATATTAGCATATATGTTAAATATAAGTTTTTTACAATATGTGGCTATGTTAATTCCCATTATATATTTTTTTATATCATTAAAAAGTATTGTTAAAGTAGAGGCTAGAAAACAATGAATTTAGAATTTTTAGATAAGGTAGGAATTGATTTTACTGATAATCCTTATGAACTTATTAATGTATGTTATGATAAATTAAGGAATGTTTTAGAGTTAAAATTAGAATTTGATAAATGTTTAAGTATTAATAATTATAAAAGTTTAACAAATTGTATAAACGATTATTTTAAAGAATTAAATATAAAAACTAAATTAAATGTTAGTTATAAAAATAATATTATTAGTGAAAATTTATTGAGAGAATATTTAAAAGACATTTTAGCTTATTTAGCTAGCAATATGCCTCGTTTTAATTTTCTTATTAATAATGAAGTTAAATATAGCGATAAAACTTTCACATTTATTATTGAAAAAGATGCGGCTGGAATAGGACAATTAGCTGTAGATATCGAAAAAGAGTTTAAAAATTATGGAATAAATATTACTATTGAATTTGAACAAGACCCCAATAAAAGTATTGCTGAAGAAATTAAGCAATTAGAATTAGAAAAATTAGGAGAGCTAAAAAGAATGAATGATGAAGCAAGAGAATTACAAGCTAATCAAAAAGCTTTAAAAGAAAATAAATATTATAGAGCAGTTCAAATTAATACAAAAACAGCAATTAAAGATATTCCACAAACTAGTAATGATTTAGCAATTTATGCTAATACAAAAGGTAATCCTGTTTTTTTAATAAGTGGTTATATTTTTAAAAGTGAAGTTAAAAGCTTTACAACTTCAACTTTAGCTCAAATTAAGATTACTGATGAAACTGATTCTATAGTTGTAAAGAAATGGTTGAGAGGTGAAAATGAGATAGCTGTTTATAACAAATTAGAACCAAATGATACATTAGAAGTAACAGGAAGAGCTGAATATGACCCATATGCTAAAAATGTTGTTATAATGGCTAGTAAGATTGAACTTCTTGGTAAAAGAAAGATAGATGAAGTTGTTGATGAAGCAAAAGTTAAAAGAGTAGAATTACATGCTCATACAAAGATGAGTGCTCTTGATGGTATTGCAGATGTTAGTGATTATTATGAAACAATATCTAAGTGGGGACATAAAGCTTTTGCAATTACTGATCATGATGGTGTATATTCAATTTCTGATGTTTCACATATAATGGATAAATATCCTGATATTAAGCCAATTTTTGGGGTTGAATTAAATTATGTTGACGATAAGAATACAAAAATCACTTTTACAGATAATGATATATCATTAAAGGATGCAACATATGTAATATTTGACCTTGAGACTACCGGACTTAGTCAAGAAAATGATCGTATAATAGAAATCGCGGCTACTAAATATAATATACATGGGGAAATCGATAGTTATGAAACTTTTGTTAATCCTAAGATAGTAATATCTGATAAAATAACTGAATTGACATCTATAACAAATGAAATGGTTGCTGATGCCCCAACTATTGAAGAAGTATTACCAAAATTTTTAGAATTTGTTAAAGGATGTATCTTAGTTGCTCATAATGCAAGTTTTGACGTTGGAATGATTAAAGCAAATATGCGTCGTCTTAATTATGATGAGATTGATTTTGATGTTATTGATACATTAAATGCTTTAAGAGCTTTACATAATAAAGAATTAAAGAAATTTAATTTAAAAGAATTTGCTAAATTTTATAAAGTAAAACAAGAACATCATCATAGAGCTATCGATGATACTAGAGTTACGGCAGAATGTTTTATTTTAATGTTAAAAGAATTATTTAGTAAAGATATTTTAAATTATAATGAAATTAATAATTTAATGGATGCTGATTTTTATAAAACTTTAATACCTAAACATATAAATATATTAGTTAAAAATCAAATTGGCTTAAAAAATATGTATAAATTATTATCTGATGCTTTAACCGTTAATTGCGCTGAAGAACCAAGATTATTAAGAAGCGTATTAGAAAAATATCGTGATGGTATTTTAGTTAGTTCTGGTTGTGTCAATGGAGAGATATTTGAAGAAGCATTAAATGGTAATATTAATGATGTAGCTAAAATGATGTCTTTTTATGATTTTATTGAAGTACAACCACCACTTTGTTATTATCATTTATATGATGATATTACTTTAGGTGAAGAAGCTATTAAAAAAACAATTAAAAACATAATTGATATTGCGTTAAAAGAAAATAAAATAGTTGTTGCTACATCAGATTGTCATTATATTTCTAAAAATGATAAAAAATATCGTGATATTTTAATAGGCTCACCGCAACTTGGTGGTAGATATCATGAACTTAATAGATATAATGAGACCCCTTATATGCATCTTAGAACAACAGATGAAATGCTAAGTGAATTTGATTTTATAGATAATGATCTAGCATATAAAATAGTAGTTACAAATTCTAATTTAATTAGTGATATGATAGAGAAGGTAGCTCCATTTCCTAAGGAAATGTATGCCCCAAGAGATGATCAATTTAAAGATAGTTTAAATATTCCATCAATTGTCGATGAGCTAAATAAAATTGTTGGAGAAAATGTGCTATCTCATTATGGTGAAAATCCTCATCCAATAGTTAAAAAAAGGCTAGATAGAGAGCTTAATTCTATTATTTCTAATGGTTATGCTAGCGTATATTATATGAGTCATTTACTAGTTACAAAATCACTTAGTGATGGTTATCTAGTAGGTAGTAGAGGAAGTGTTGGTTCATCTTTAGTTGCTACAATGATGCGCATAACTGAAATTAATCCTCTTGCCCCACATTATCGTTGTCCTAAATGTAAATTTCAAGTATTTAAAATGAATGAAGATGAAAAGAAGGAATATGGTATAAGTGATCTTGAAAAACCATTTATAGATGTTTTAAATAATGTTGAAAGTGGTTATGACTTACCAGATGCTATATGTCCGGTATGTGGAGAAAAGTTAGTGAAAGATGGTCATGATATTCCTTTTGAAACCTTCCTTGGTTTTAATGGTGATAAAGTTCCTGATATCGATCTGAATTTTAGTGGTGATTATCAAGCTACAGCTCATGAATTTGTTCGAGAATTTATGGGTTATGACCATGCTTTTAGAGGTGGTACGGTTGCAACTTTAGCAGATAAGAATGCCTATGGTTATGTTAAAGGTTATTGTGAAAGAAAAAAGATAAATTTACGTTCTTGCGAAATGGATAGAATCGCTTCAAAATTGATTGGCGTCAGAAGGTCGACCGGTCAACATCCAGGAGGTATTGTAGTTGTTCCTAAATATGTTGATATTTATGATGTAACACCTATTCAATATCCGGCTTTAAATACTTCTAATGAATGGCGAACAACTCATTATGATTATCATAGTTTTGAAAATAATTTATTAAAACTAGATATCTTAGGTCATGATGATCCAACTATTATTAAATATATGATGGATTATGTTCATCAACATCAAAGTGAATTTCCATTTTCAAAACCAGAAGATATTCCTATCGATGATAAAAATGTTTATCGTTTATTTAATAGTACAGATGTTTTAAATATTAAACCAGAAGATATCGACAGCACGGTTGCTAGTTATGCCGTACCTGAACTAGGAACAACTTTTGTAAGACGTTTGCTTGCTGATACAATGCCTAAAACTTTTGCAGAATTAGTTAAAATATCAGGTCTAAGCCATGGTACAGGTATTTGGGCTGGTAATAGTCAAGATTTAGTTTTAGGTAAAACAGAATTTGGTAAAATTCCATTTAGTGACGTTATCGGTTGTCGTGATGATATAATGGTTTATTTATTATATAAAAATCTTGAACCTTTAAAAGCATTTGAAATAATGGAATTTGTTCGTAAAGGTAAAGTTCATAAAATGCCTGAAAAATGGGAAGATTATAAACAATATATGGAAGAAAAGCAAGTACCAAAGTGGTATATTTGGTCATGTGAACAAATTCAATATATGTTCCCTAAAGCTCATGCAACTGCTTATATTTTGATGGCTTTAAGAATTGCTTGGTTTAAAGTTTATAGTCCTAAATTATTTTATAGTGCCTGGTTTTCTGCAAGAGCTAAGGCATATAGTATCAAAGCTTTTATGGGTGGTAAATTAGCTATTAGAGCGATGATTCAAGAAATAAATAATAAAGATGATAAAACAGCTAAAGATGATGATTTAATAAACTCATTATATGTAGCATTAGAAATGGTATCTAGAGGTATTAAATTTTTACCACTTGATATTAAATTATCTGAAGCTACAGAATTTAAGATTGAAGATGAGGGAATTAGAATTCCTTTCTCAGCAGTTGATGGTCTAGGTGAAAGTGCGGCTTTAGATATCGTTCAAAAAAGAAATGAAGCTATGTTCACTTCGAAAAAAGATGTTTTAAGAAGAACAAAACTTAATCAAACTTTATATCATGAATTTGAATTAATGCATGCTTTTTCTGATTTACCAGAAGAAGATAGAGAAGAAGAATATGGTTTATTTGCTTAAACTCTATGGGAAATTATGTTAAATATATTTTACTTATTTACATTAATTGATATTAATAATATAATTTATGTAGACTTTAAGGAGGTCTTGATATGAGAAATCAAAATCCAGTTTTCGCAACAATTCAAACTGGTTCTACCCATTTTGAAGATGTCGATGCTGCTAGTTATAAAGGCGTCGTTATTAAAACTAGTATTTTATTAATTATTACTATAGCTGTTGCAGTCATAACTGCTTTAGCGTTACCAAGAATTCTTGCTAGCAATGTTGTAGGTTTAGCTTTAGCTTTAACATTTTCGGGAATTATTGGTTTTATTGCTGCCTTAGTAGGACGTATTTCATTTAGAGCGGCGATGTATGGTGGTATAATTTATAGTGTATGTCAAGGATTATTTTTAGGTACAATTTCTGCTTTATGTGAATTATTCTTTCCTGGTGTTGGTACAATTGCTGCTTTCTCAACAGCTTTAATATTTGGTGTAATGTTATTATTATATGCTACAGGTGTATTTAGACAAGGTTCAATACTTCGTAAACTTGCTTATGCAATGAGTATTGGGGCTTTAGTATTAATTTTATTTGTTTCTTTATTTGGCTTATTTATGCCAGCAATTTATAATAATTTTGGCATCATGCTATTTATTGAATTATTCTTATTAATATATGGTGCTATAACATTAATATTTAATTTTGATGAAGCAAATTATGTTGTAGCAGCCGGATGTGAAAAAAAGGCAGAATGGTCTGTATCGCTTGGCCTAATTGTAAGTTTAATTTATATATATGTTCAAGTATTATATTTCCTAATATTGATTTTTGGTAATAGTAATCGTAATTAAGTAGTCGTTTGACTACTTTTTTATTGTATTTTAAAGAATAATTTATTATAATTTAAACATAAAATTGTGAGGGATTTTATGGATAATTTAGAAGCTTTTAAAAACCGCATCCATGATTTAAAAGAAGAAGCATATGAAAGAAATATCTTACTTCCCTTTTATAATTTAGAAAATCAACTTATTATTAGTAGGTCTTTTAAACATAATGATTATGTAAGGCCTTATTTTTATGGTGGTTATAAAGATAGTGAATATAAAAGAGTTATATTTAGTATAAATGAAGTAGATAACAAAGATTTTCAAATTGCAATATTAAAAATAAAACCATTTTTAAAAACTGATATTTTAAATCATCGAATGATTTTAGGTAGTATTTTAGGCCTTGGTTTAAAAAGAGAAATTGTTGGCGACATAATTTATACAAATGATGCTTATTATGCCTTTGTTTGTTTAAATATGGCAAATTTCATTAAAGAAAATTTAGTTAAAATAGGCAAAGTAAATGTAGAATGCAAGATTGTAGAAGAAGAAATAAATTATGAAGTTAGTTATTTAGAAGAAACTATTTTTATAGCAAGTCTAAGATTAGATAATTTAATAGCGGCTTCTTATAATTTAGGTAGAGCTAAAGCCCAAAATTTAATTGCTGATGGTTTTGTTAAAATTAATCATGAAATAGTATTAAAAGAAAGTAAATTAGTAAAAGAAAAAGATTTATTAAGTATTAGAGGTAAAGGCCGCGTAATAGTTAGTGAAATTTGTGGTAAAACTAAAAGTGGCAATTTAATTATAAAAATAAAAAAGCCAAAATAATACGAGGAGGTATAAGATGAAACCAATTTTGATAATTGTAGCAGGTGGTAGTGCTAGTGGTAAAACAACGGTAGTGAGTCAAATGTTAGAAAAATTGAATCCTAACGATGTAGGAATCATATGTGAAGATAATTATTATAATGATCAATCTAGTTTAACAATGGAAGAAAGAATGCTAACTAATTATGATCATCCTAATTCATTTGATACAAAATTATTATATACTCAGTTAAAAAGTTTATTAAGTGGCAATAGTATAAAAGAACCTGTTTATGATTTTAAAATCCATAATCGAAAAGAAAATGAATATATATTAGTAGAACCAAAAAAAGTGATAATTTTAGAAGGTATTTTAGCCTTATATGATAAAAAAATTAGAGATTTAGCTAATATTAAAATATATGTTGAATGTGATAGTGATATTAGATTTATTAGAAGACTTGAAAGAGATACGATTGAACGTGGTAGGAGCCAAAGTTTTGTTATTAAACAATATTTAGAAACGGTAAAACCAAGTCATGAAGCGTATGTAAATCCTACTAAACGTTATGCTGATTTAATCATTCCTAATGATGTTAAGCATGATGTAGCTTTAGATGTTTTATTAAGTAAAATAAAAGAAATATTAAGAGGCGAAAAATGATAGGTATTATAGGGGCGATGCCTGAAGAAATTAATTATATTTTAGAAAAGACTACCATTATTGAAAAAGTTATTATAGCTGGATTAAAATTTTATGAATTAGAATATAATAATAAAAGATTTATTTTAGTTGAATCAGGAGTAGGAAAAGTAAATGCTAGTATTGCAGCAAGTATTTTATGTAACAACTATAAAGTAGATTTAGTTATATCAAGTGGAATAGCTGGAGGAATGAAACCACTTAAAACTAAAACGATTTGTTTAATTAATAATTTATATTATGGTGATGTTGATGCTACAGCATTTGGTTATGATTTTGGTCAAGTTCCTGGTGAAAGTACCCATTTTACTATAAATAGTGACATTTTAGAAAAAGCTAAAATTATATTAGAAAAGTTAAATTATAAATATGTTATTACTAATTCACTAACTAGTGATTCTTTTATAACTAAGATGCCTAGACTACCTAAAGATGATGTATTTTGTTTTGAAATGGAAAGTACAGCAATAGCTCATACATGTAGTCATTATAACGTAAAAACCCTAGTATTACGCTATATTTCTGATATAGTAGGTGAAGAAAGTCAAATAACTGATTACGCTAAATTTGAAGATGAAATAGCCTATGACAGTTCTAAAATATGTTTAGAAGTAGTAAATGAATTATGAAATATTATGTAGTTAAAAAAGGTAATAGACCAGGTCTTTATAATAATTGGGAAGAATGTAAAAAAGAAATTTTAGGCTATAAAGGTGCTGTTTATAAAAGTTTTAGTGATTATAATGATGCTATTAATTATTTAAATGACAATTTAGAAGAATTTAATGATGATGTAATATGTTATATAGATGGTAGCTTTGATATTAAAACAAATAACTATTCATTTGGTGGTATTTTAATAAATAAAGGTAATAAATTTACTTTTAAAAAAGCATTTATGGCAGATGAATTTTCTAAATATCGCAATGTAGCTGGTGAAATAAAAGGTGCTGCCTATATTATGAATTATTGTTATAAAAATAATATATTAAGTTTGACTTTATGTTATGATTATATAGGTATTGAAAAATGGTA
Organism: uncultured Acholeplasmatales bacterium; assembly: GCA_944324795.1. GTDB lineage: Bacteria > Bacillota_I > Bacilli_A > Acholeplasmatales > Anaeroplasmataceae > CALUXS01. Next base: position 8,763 of record CALUXR010000014.1, on the reverse strand, counting down.
TGATGGAAGTTGGCAAGCTAAATCTGACATTGCAATTTTATATACTGATTTTATTAAAAATATTAAAGATAAATTAAGCATTAAATTTGTTAAAATTAAAAGTCATACCAATAATAAATATAATGAATTAGCTGATAAATTAGCTAAAGAGGCTTTAGGAATCTAAAGCTTTTTTATTAAAACGTTTTAATAATTTCTATTTTCTAATTTGTTTTATTTACTATTGCAACAAATATTAAGATAATGTAAAATAGTTGTAAAGATTGTAAAGAGAGAGGTAAATAAATGCTATTAGAAGTTGCAATTGGTGCAAGTAATTTATTTGAATGCATATTATTAGTTTTTGGTGGCTTAGGAGTTTTCCTTTATGGTATCAATCTAATGGGGGATGCTTTAAAAGATTTAGCTGGTTATAAACTTAAGATGATTATTGAAAAATCAACATCTACACCTTTAAATGGTATTTTAGTTGGTTGTGGTTTGACAGCTATTATTCAGTCTTCATCTGGTACTACAGCTTTAACTGTAGGTCTTGTAAGAGCAGGCTTAATGACTCTTGCTCAAGCTGTAGGAATTATTATGGGTGCTAATATTGGTACGACCGTTACAGCTTTAATCATCGGTTTTAATATTGGACAATTATCTTTATTGTTTGTAGGTCTTGGTGCTGTTTTAATCTTCTTCGTCAATAATAGAAGAATTAAAGATGTTGGCCGTGTATTACTTGGATTTGGTTTATTGTTCTTTGGGCTTTCTTTAATGGATGGTGGCCTAAATTATTTAATGACTACTTATCAAGCCCAAATGGAAGCTTTATTTACAGCTTTTAATGATTGGCCAATTATTGGTTTATTTGTTGGTATTATTGTAACGGCAGTAATTCAATCTTCATCTGCTTCAATTGGTATTTTACAAGGTTTATTTATGGCTTCAAATATGACATTAATGGGAGCAATTCCAATTATGATTGGGGCAAACATTGGTACAACAGTTACAGCAGTATTAAGTTCTATTGGTGGAGGCAGTGAAGCTAAAAGAACAGCATTATTCCATGCTACTTTTAATATTTTAGGTGCCTTGTTATTTATGATTTTATTATATCCTTTTGTATTAATTTTAGATCCAATTGATAATGCTTTAGGTGGTAATAGTAGTATGACGATAGCGATTGCTCATATCATATTTAATACTGTTACAACTTTTGTATTATTTTGGTTTATCAAACCTATTTGTAAACTTATTTGTAAGCTTGTTAAATCTGAGCCGACGGCTGAAGAAGAAGGTAAGAAATTACTTGATGAATTATTAGATTATAGTTTAATTAAAAAATCACCAACTTTAGCTATTGAATTTGTAGCTAAATGTATGACATATATGGGTAACATAGTTGAAAAATATTTTAATTTAGTAAAAGAATATTCTAGAACTGATAATTCTAACACACCTAAAGAAGCTCAAGTTTATGAAGATATGTTAGATGATTTTGATAAAAGAATTCATGATTATTTAATAAATATTACCTTAGAACAAATTCATACACCAGAAATGTCTAAGATTTCTAAATATCTTGATACAATCAAAGATTTTGAGCGTATTGGTGATCATTGTTCTAATATTTGTGAATTTTATGAAGATAGATATAAAAGAAAATTATCTTTATCAACAGATAGTCAGCAAGATCTTGAACAAATGTTTAATAGTGTAAATGAAATGGTATCAAATGGTATCTTAGCAATTAAAGAATGGGATAAGGATAAAGCTCAAGTTGTTGCTGAAACAGAAAAAACAGTTGATAACATGCAAGAAATATTCCATGAACGTCATACACATAGAGTTAGTAATGGCCTATGTTCTTATGATAATTCTGATTATTATGATGAGTTATTAGCAAATTTAGAACGAATTGGTGATCATTGTAAGAATATTGCTGATACAGTTCTATCTATCAATCGTTCTTTAGAAGATAATTTAAAACATGAATAAAACTAATTAGTCTTTAAGAAAAAACTTAAAGACTATTTTTTATGCTTATGATTTATGGTAAAATAACTTGATGAGGCGATAAAGATGAGTGTATTTGAATTAGTATCTGATTATAAACCAACAGGGGATCAACCTAAGGCAATTGAAGAAATTTTAAATAATTTTAAAGAAGGTCAAAATCGTGTTACTTTACTTGGCGCTACTGGTACAGGTAAAACATTTACTATGGCTAATATTATCAAAAATTATGGTAAAAAAACTTTAATATTAGCCCATAATAAAACTTTAGCAGGTCAATTATATAATGAGATTAAAAGCTTATTTCCTAAAAATCATGTTGAATTCTTTATCTCTTATTATGATTATTATCAGCCAGAAGCTTATGTAGCTTCAAGTGATACTTATATAGAAAAAGATGCTAGAATTAATGATGAAATAGATGAAATGCGTCACAGTGCCACCTCAGCTTTAATCGATTATGATGATGTTATAGTTGTAGCATCAGTATCTTGTATATATGGTATTGGTGATCCTGATGAATATAAAAAATCAATGATTTGCCTAAGAGTTGGTGAATCTTATAATCGTAAAAATTTAATGAAAAAACTAGTTGAAATGCAATATGTTAGAAATGAATTTGATTTTCAAAGAGGTTCTTTTAGATCAAAAGGTGATGTTTTAGAAATAATTCAACCTTCAGAACATAAAAATGGAATTAGAATTGAATTCTTTGATGATGAGATAGAACGTATTCGCCTATTCGATATTACGACTGCTGAAGTGGTTGAACAAGTTCAATATGTTAATATTTTTGCAGCTACATTATTTATGACTAGTAAAGATAAATTAAATGAAGCTATAAGAAGGATTAAGGCGGAACTAATAATTCAAAAAAATAAATTTTTAAAAGAAAATAAACCGCTTGAAGCTGAAAGAATTGAATCTAGAACAAATTATGATATTGAAATGTTAAGTGAAATAGGTACATGTCCTGGTGTTGAAAATTATTCTAGACATTTAACGTTACGTAAAGAAGGGGAAACACCAGCCACATTACTAGATTTTTTTCCAGAGGATTTCTTGCTTATTGTTGATGAATCACATGTAACATTACCACAAGTTAGAGGTATGTATAATGGTGATAGATCACGTAAGCAAAATTTAGTTGATTATGGTTTTCGTTTACCTAGTGCTCTTGATAATAGACCTTTAAAATTTGAAGAATTTGATAAACATATTAAACATGCTTTATATGTTTCAGCAACTCCAGGCGATTTTGAAAGAGAATATCCAATTGTTGAACAAATTATTAGACCTACAGGGTTATTAGATCCTATTATAGAAGTAAGACCAACAATTGGCCAAGTTGATGATATATATGGCGAAATTAAGAAAAGAATAGATAAAAATGAAAGAGTATTAGTTACAACTTTAACTATAAAAATGAGTGAAGATTTAACAGCTTATTTAAAAAAACTAGATTTAAAAGTTGCCTACCTACACTCTAAAATTAAATCATTAGAAAGACTAGAAATACTTCGTGATTTAAGGCTTGGTAAATATGATGTATTAGTAGGTATCAATTTATTAAGAGAAGGTCTTGACCTACCTGAAGTTAGTTTAGTTTGTATTTTAGATGCTGATAAACAAGGTTTCTTAAGAAGTGAAAGAAGTCTAATTCAAACAATTGGTAGAGCAGCTAGAAATGCTAATGGAATGGTTATAATGTATGCTGATAATATATCACCATCTATGAAAGAAGCAATTGATGAAACAGCAAGACGTCGTTTAATTCAAGATGAATATAATAAAGAAAATAATATTATTCCTAAAACAATTATTAAAGCTATTCCTGATAAAATTCAAATTAAAGCTTATACAAATGAATCTAATAAAGATAAGAAGATGACTAAATTAGAAAAAGAAGAATTGATTAGTCGTCTTAATGAAGAAATGTTACAATATGCAAAAGAACTTAATTTTGAAATGGCAGCTCAAGTAAGGGATGCTATAATGGAATTGAAAGGAGCGAAGATGTAATGTATTCACTAAAAGAATTATATAAAATAGGTAATGGACCATCATCTAGTCATACTATGGGTCCTAAAAAAGCAGCCTTATATTTTTTAGATAAATATCCTGATTGTGATAAATATATAGTTTATTTATATGGTAGTTTAGCACTTACAGGTAAAGGACATTTAACCGACTATATTATTAGTAAAACAATACCTAATGTAGAAATAATATTTGATTATAAAACAGAGGTGAAACATCCTAATACATTAATCATTGAAGGTTATAAAAACGGCTTAATAATAGGAAAAAACACATTTTATTCTATTGGTGGTGGCAATATAAAAATAGAAGGAAAACAAGAAAAAATTAAAAAAGAAATATATAAAGAAAACTCTTTCTATCAAATAAAAGAATATTTGAAATTACATAATCTTAATTTAGTTGAATATGTCAATGCTCACGAATCAATAGATAGTTATTTAAATAATGTTTTAGAAGTGATGCAAAAAGCTTTAAAAGAAGGTCTTTCTAAAAGTGGAATATTACCTGGAAAATTAAAAGTTAAAAGAAAATCTAAAGACATTTATTTTTCTAATGCAATAACTAAATTACCATATGATAAAGATTTAAGAAAAATTATGGCATATGCTTATGCTGTAAGTGAAGAAAATGCTAGTGGTGGGGAAGTTGTAACAAGTCCTACTTGCGGAGCTTGTGGAGTATTACCTGCTGTTATTATGTATTTTAAAGAAAAATATAATACTTCAATTAAAGAAGAAATAGATGGTTTAAAGGTTGCAGGGATTATTGGCAATATCGTATCTTATAATGCTTCAATTTCTGGGGCTTATGCTGGTTGTCAAGCTGAGGTTGGTACAGCTACTTCAATGGCTGCAAGTTATGCTGCTTATATTTTAAAAGGTGATATATTAGCTATTGAAAGAGCGGCGGAAATAGCATTAGAACATAATCTTGGTTTAACTTGTGATCCGGTTGAAGGGTATGTTCAAATTCCTTGTATTGAACGTAATGCGATGGGGGCTTTAAGAGCTATTGATGCAGCTATTTTAGCTACTTATTTAAATGCGAAAGAAGCTAAAATTAGTTTTGATACAGTTGTAAGCACAATGCTTGAAACTGGTATATCATTACCACGTTCCTTAAAAGAAACAAGTGAAGGTGGTTTAGCTAAAAATTATAAAGAGGATGAAAATGCATAGTGGTGATATTTTAGAAGTTTTAATTGAAGATATGGATAAAGATGGTAAAGGAATTGCTTATTATAACAAAAAAATTATTTTTATCCCAAATGCTTTAAAAAATGAAATATGTGAAATAGAAATAACTAAAGTTTTAAGCAAACTAATTGAAGCTAAAATTAGAAAAATCATTAAAAAAAGTCCTTTAAGATTAGATCTTGATTGCAAGATTTATAATGAGTGTGGTGGCTGCAATATGCGCCATATGTCATACATCTTAGAAAAAGAAGTTAAATATAATAAAGTTAAAAATACGATTATTCATCAAGGAAAACAAAAAGATTTTAAAATTAATGATTTAATTTCAAATGATAAATTGACACATTATAGAAATAAAGCAATTATACCATTTGCTAAAATAAATGGTCAAATAATATGTGGTATGTATAAATCTAAAAGTCATGAAATTATTGATAATACATTTTGTTATATTGAACCAAAATTATTAAAAGAAATTTTAGAAATAACAAAAAAATATTTAGAAAAAAATAATATTTCAATATATGATGAAACAACAAAAAAAGGTCTATTTAGAGCCTTAATGTGCCGTAAAACAAAAGATGAAAAATATATGGTTTGTTTAATAGTTACTACTGAATTTGATTTTAAAGATTTAATTGATGAATTAATTAAAATTCCTAATATTATATCAATTTATTTAAATATTAATGATTTATTTAATAACGTTTTATTGGGTAATAAAAATAAATTAATATACGGTAAACCATATTTATTAGAAAATATATTAAATAATAAATTTAATGTTTCTCCAAATACTTTTTTACAAGTTAATAATGAAATGTGTGAATTATTATATAAAGAAGCTATAAGAATGTTAAATTTAACAAAAGAAGATATAATAATTGATGCATATTGTGGTATGGGTAGTATTACATTAAATGTTGCCCCTTATGTTAAGGAAATAACTGGTATTGAAGTAGTCCCTAGTGCTATTTTAGATGCTAGAGAAAATGCTAAATTAAATAATGTAGAAAATGCTAATTTTATTTTAGGTAAATGTGAAGATAAAATAAAAGATATATTAAAAATAAAGAATGTAAATAAAATGATTTTTGATCCACCTCGAAAAGGTTGTGATAAATTATTTTTAGATGTTATAAAAGAAACAAAAATAAAAGAAATAGTTTATATATCATGCAATGTTGCTACTTTAGCAAGAGATATATTATATTTAAGTGATACATATAAAATAAAAGAAATAACTCCAGTAGATTTATTTCCAAGAACTAGTCATATTGAATCAGTCACATTGCTAGAACAAAAAAAGTGATTTTAAAAGTTGAAAAAAGAGCAAATCTATAGTGAATCCCATAAAATGAATAGATGGAGTAATTATAAGTTAGACTAAGAAAATTAATATCTATTGAGGAAATTTTTGAAATAATAAAAGCAATGGTGTTATCGTTTTAAGTAGTTACATTATTATGAAAGGTAAACTTATTGCAAAAATGTACTTATGACGAGATAGTTTGGTTTGAATTCAAATTGATATCGTGTAGTTGTCTCAAAATCGTTGTATGTCTCACATTTCATTAAGGATGGTTTATAAAAAAGAGAACAAATAGCAGAAAATAAGGAACTTATAAGGAACAAAAATGTTGATTTTTGTTCCTTATTTTTTTATAATAAATGCGGAGATGATATTATGAAATTAGAATTTAAATATACAAATGAATTAGTCAATTATTTAATAAAAATTGAAAAATATAAAACAGCATTAGATTATTTATTCTTACCTACAAGGGAAAGACAAAAGTTAATGTATGAAGCTAAGTTAAAGAAAACACATTTCTCTACAAGCATAGAAGGAAATGTTCTTTCTTATAATCAGGTAGAAAAGGTTATTGCCAATAAGAATGATTTTAAGCGTTTAACTGCTGAACAAGAAGTTCAAAATTATTGGGATGCATTAACTTTTTTGGAAGAGGAAAATGATAAGAATACAAAAATTGATAAGGAATTCATTTTTAAATTGCATGATATTATTCAAAGACAAGGTAAACTTATACGTATTCCGTTAAGAGGACAAATGCCACCAGGAGTATTGTTTGCTGTCTATGATTCAGTAACTAAAGCAGCTGAATATATACCACCTGAATACAACGATATTGAACCATTAATGGATGAATTAATTAATTGGTATTATAATAATCAAAATTTACCCGCTCCAATTTTATCTGCAATTATGCATTATGCACTCGTAACAATACATCCATTTACGGATGGTAATGGTAGAACCTCTAGAGCATTAGCTACATATGTTTTAATGCAACATAAATATGATTTTAAGGGATTTAATTCATTTGAAGAATACTATATGTCTGATTTAAATGGCTATTATGAATCTATACAAATGGGATTGCCGGCGTTATTTTATATGGGAAGAGAAAATCCACCTCATTTAGAAATATGGATAGAGTATTTCTGTAAGATAATGGCACTCAATGCAGAGAAAGTCTATGAACAAGCTTTTGAGGTTTCTAAAAAACAATCTAATGAACTTTTAAAAGGTTTGAATAAAAAGGATTTAACTTTATTACGTTACTGTTTAGAAAATAGAAAAAAAGTAATTAAAAATAAAGAACTGGCTGAATTATTTAAGGTAACACCAAGGGCAATATCTAAATGGATGATTGAATGGGTAGAAAAAGGAATTTTAATTCCTAATTCAGGTACAACTAGAATAACAAGTTATAATTTATCTTATGAATATGAAAGCCTAAAAATATCTGACTTGGGATTTGCTGAGTAAAACGTAATATGTTAGTTGATTATAAATTGAATGTCTATATTACTAAATCTATTTCTTTGATAGGTTTAAAAGTTACTTTAAAAGTTTAAAAAAGAGATAATCTATAGTTCATCCTAATTTTATAGCAAACACCATAAAATGAATAGATAAAAGAATTAAGGCCTGTTTAAAAAAACATATAATGACTATTTGGTCTTATAGATATAATGCTAATTACGATTTGAAGGCTGAATACTTAAGTAGTAAAATCCTAGAAAAAAGGAAATTAAAGATATCCAAGACCAGCAAATTGCTAGAAAACTATTTAAAGATAAGCTTGAAACAATTAAAGAAAAAATCTTATCAACGGATACAATCTTAGTATTTGATCCTGAGGTGTTTTCGGAACTAATTGATAGAGTTATCATAGGTGGTAAAGACAATAGTGGTGAATTTAATCCACAATTAGTTACATATGTATTTGATATGGATGATAATTCTTCTAAAAGCAAATACTACACAGTAATTGCTGAACAAGATGTTAAATATTCATTTTGGACATTTGATTTACAAGAAGATGGATCAAGAAGAAAGAAAAAGCTAGAATCATTTCCTATTAGAGTGGCAATAAAAAAGTAAATAACATAACCAACAATTTTTCATGTCAAACTAAGTGTAGAATCTCAAGTTATTTAAGGTTAGATTGGTCAAATTGTTTTATACTGTTTTTCCCCTTGAATTATTTAATTT
>CALUXR010000013.1 GCA_944324795.1 uncultured Acholeplasmatales bacterium | reverse complement strand
AACAACACTATAAAATCAAAAAAACGTGGTAACTGCCACGTTTTTTCTATAAAACTGTCGAAAACGAGATTATAACAAAAATTAAAAAAATTAAAAGCTTATTACATTTTTTTTAAAAAAATATTAACTTTTTGTCTATATATAAATAGGAGGTAAAAAGAAATGAAAAAAATATTGTTTGTAGGATTAATAATTATTTTAAGTTTAGTTTTTAGATCAATTAAAGTAGAAGCTAGTGATGATTATAATGGGTTTGATGAAGTGGTTATGGAAAGTGGAAAATTATTAGAAAATTTTACTGATGCTGAATATAATGAATATTATTCATATGTTGACAAAAGAAAATTTTGGGGATGGAATGTCCATATTGTAAATGATAAAGTTCCTTGTACATATATTGCTAGAACTGTTTATGAAACTACTAATGATGGAACGGAAGAAATAAATTATGAAGTAAGTGTAACAACAGAAACTGAAGTAAGAACTATTATCAATGCAAGTGGTTCAATTAGTTATGGACTTAGTGGTAGTGTCAAAAAATTTAAAAATGATTTAGATGCCGAAGTTGATCTAGAATATAAATATCAAATTACAGAAGGTAAACAAAGAACAGAAAAAATTAAAATCCCGGTTGAAGGTAAAACTAAATTATTAGTTACAGTTACAGGGCAAGGTTATGTAACTAATGGTGTAGCGAGTCTTTATATGTTTTGGATTAATGTTGAAAAAGGTGGATTTGAATATTTTACAATCACTAGCGAATATCAAAAAATTGAAAAAGTCGCAATATGATAAGAAAATATATTTATCCTTTGCTTGTCATTTTACTCATTATTTTTATTTATTTTAATCAAAATGAAATAAGTTATCATAATCCTAAAATATATGCTATTAAATCTTTATATAATTATATTTATGATCCATCAAGAACATATAATATTAATATATATGTTGATGAATTATTAAAAGATGAAACGTTTAATTTTTATTTATTACAAGATGATAAAAAAATGCCTTTAGAAATTAAAGATATAAAGATTATAGGCTATAATGATTTATTAAATATTAAATATTTAAACTATTCTTTAGAATTTTATATAGTAGAACCATTAAATCAGTATAAAGATAGTTATTTATTATTAGAAAATAATAATTATAATTATCAATTAAATATTGGAATATTTTATACTTATTATAGTAAAGAATATAATTGTTTAACATATGATTTATTAGAAGGAATCTATGATATTAATCTTAAAAATATTAATTTAAATATTAAATATGAAATAAATGATTTAAAAATAGCTCCATTTATCGAAATTGAATTAATTAAAAATTATGTAGGTTATAATATAAATTTAAGTTATGATAAATATTATTATATTTATAAAACATTTTTATTAATAAATAATAATTATTTAATAGATTGTCCCCGCTTTAAAATAACAAATTTAGAACTTAATGATTATTATAATTATTTAGAGGAAGGAATATGCTTAAAATAAAACATTTGTCATATCATAAAGGCTTTAAATCAATTTTAAAAGATATTAATTTAACAATATATGATAAAAGTTTTAATATTATTATTGGTGAAAATGGTTGTGGTAAATCGACATTATTAAAGATTATTACTAAAGCCATTTTAAAAGGAGGAATAAAATCTAATTTTTTAAATGTCTTTTATTTAGCTGATAAATTTCATTTACCAGGTAATAAATATGTAATTGATTTTTTATATGAAGCAATAGATATATTTAAAGATAGTATTGAACTTTCTAAATATATTAAAGATTTTGAAATACCAAATAAAAAAATTAAGAATTTATCTAAAGGTAATTATAAGAAAGTAGCAATTATCTACAGTTTATTAACAAAGGCAGATTTATTAATTTATGATGAAATATTAGATGGAATAGACCCAGAAATAGTAAAGAAAGTGGTTAAATTGTTAAAAAATTTAGATAAAACAATAATTGTTGTGACTCATTTTATAAAAGCTTTTAGATATATAAATTATAATTTAATTGAAATGCGAGATGGTAAAATTGTTAAGTTTATTAAAGCTTAGAAGACAATTTAATTATTATCTTAATTCTAAAATTTTTACTTTAATTTATTTAATATTATTAATATTATTTTATATATTACTTAATACGTTAGATAAAATAAATTATTTAGAAGAAGGATTAATATATCTTAAAATATTTATTATTATTTTTATAATGTTTTATATGTTTTATTTAAATAATTCAAAATTATATGAATTTAGTTTATTTTTTTCTTTTTATAGAACTAAATTAGCTAAAATCTATTTTATTAATTATTTAGAATATAGTATTATTTCAACAACATTTTTATATTTTATATTTACAATTAAAGCCTATTTTACGATTTCTTATTATAAATTTAATTATAACTTATTATTTATGTTATTATATTATTTTTCTTTATTAATAATATTAAATGCTATAATAAATTTATTTTGTGAAAACAAACTTGGCTTAATAATTATATTTTTCTTTAATTTAGTTCTTTTATTTATTACACTTGGTGTAAATAATATTTTTTTACCTAATATATATTATGATGGTGATTATTATTTTATTTGTAGTAGTAAATATTTATATTTATATTTAATATTAGGAATATTATTTTATTTTATTATTTTTAATTTAAAAGAAAGAAGATAGAGAGAAAAATCTCTATTTTTTATGTTTATAAAAACGTTTTTATTTCTATATTTATTTTTAAATATTTTAATGTTATAATATGCTTATGAGTTTTGAAAAGGAGTAAGTATAATGCCATTAAGAAGAGAAGCAATTATGCAAATAAATGAAATATGTGAACGTTATAAAGATGAACCATCTCCTTTAATGCTTGTATTAGCTGATGTACAAAGAGAATATGGTTATATTCCTTTAGAAGTTCAAGAATTGATTAGTAAAAATTTAAATATTCCGGTTAGTGAAATATATGGAGTAGTTACTTTTTACTCATTATTTAGTTTAAAGCCAAAAGGACGTTATGTAATAGGTGTATGTATTGGGACTGCTTGTTATGTTAAAGGCGGACAAAATGTATTAGATAAATTTTCTGAATTATTAGGAATTAAAGTAGGACAAACTACTAGCGATGGTTTATTCACTTTAGATGGATTACGTTGTATTGGCGCTTGTGGTATTGCCCCTGCATTAACTATTAATGGTAAAGTTTATCCGCGTGTTAAATTAAATGATGTTCAAAGAATTATTAATGAATATAAAAATATGAAGATGGAGTAAAATTATGGCAGAAATAAAAACAATTGATGAATTAGAAAAAGTTATTATTGAAGATACACATAATTTTGCCGATAAATTAGGTGGTGAAAATCATCTTCGCCACATTGTAATTTGTGGTGGTACTGGTTGTATATCTTCTAATTCAAAAGAAATATTAAATGCATTTCAAAAAGAAATTGAAGAACGAAATCTAGCATATAAAGTAACTGTTAATATAGTTGGTTGTTTTGGATTCTGTTCTCAAGGTCCATTTGTTAAGATTTATCCTGAAGATACTTTATATAGAATGGTAAAAGTTAGTGATGTTAAAAAAATTATGGATATTGATATTTGTGGGGGACAAATTGTTGAAGAATTAGTTTATGAAGATCCAAATACTAAAATTAAACATCCTCGTCAAGATGATATTCCTTTTTATCATAAACAAATGCGTATAGCTTTACATGGTTGTGGGGTTATAAATCCAGAAAATATTCATGAAGCATTAGGCTATGATGCGATGAAAGGTTTAGTTAAAGCCTTAAGTATGGAAAGACAAAGTGTCATTGATACCGTTTTAAAAAGTGGTTTAAGAGGTCGTGGTGGCGGTGGATTTCCAACAGGTAAGAAATGGCAATTTGCTTATGACCAAAAAAACGATACTAAATATGTAATTTGTAATGGTGATGAGGGCGACCCAGGTGCTTTTATGGATCGTTCTATTTTAGAAGGAAATCCAATTAACGTTATTGAAGGTATGATGATTGCGGGTTATGCAATAGGTGCAGAAAACGGTTATTTTTATGTAAGAGCCGAATATCCTGTAGCTGTTGATAGACTTCGTAAAGCGATTAAATCCTTAGAAGAATTAGGATTACTTGGTGACAACATTTTAGGAACTGGTTTCAATTTTAGAGCTCATATTCGTCTTGGGGCAGGTGCCTTTGTCTGTGGTGAAGAAACAGCCTTGATTAATTCTATTGAAGGTAAAAGAGGTATGCCACGTCCACGTCCACCATTTCCAGCTGTTAGTGGCTTGTGGGGTAAACCAACTATTATTAATAATGTTGAAACATTAGCTAATATACCATATATTTTAAGAGAAGGTTTTGAGAAATTTAGTTCAATTGGGACTACTAAATCTAAAGGAACTAAAGTATTTGCTTTAGGTGGTAAAGTTAAAAATGTTGGATTAGTTGAAGTGCCAATGGGAACTACTTTAAGAGAATTAATATATGATATTGGCGAAGGTATACCTAATAATAAACGTTTCCAAGCTATTCAAACAGGTGGACCTAGTGGCGGTTGTTTAACACTTCAAGAACTAGATACACCAATAGATTTTGATAATTTAGTAGAAAAAGGCTCAATGATGGGCTCTGGTGGCGCTATAGTTATGGATGAAGATAACTGTATGGTCGATGTTGCTAAATTCTATTTAGAATTTATTTGTGATGAATCATGTGGTAAATGTAGTCAATGTCGAATTGGAACTAAGAGATTATTAGAAATATTAGATAAAATCACAAGTGGTCAAGGTGAATTGTCAGACCTTGATAGACTTGAAGAATTATCACATTCTTTAAGAGTTGGTAGTTTATGTGGTCTTGGACAAACTGCAGCTAATCCGGTATTATCAACATTACATAAATTTAGAGATGTATATGTTCGTCATATCGTCGATAAAAAATGTGATGCCGGCGTATGTAAGAGCTTGATGAGTTATAAAATTGATCCTGATAGATGTAAAAAATGTTCTGTTTGTGCTAAAAATTGTCCAACAGGAGCTATCACAGGTGTTGTTGGTAAAGTACCATTTGTTATCGATCAAACTAAATGTGTAAAATGTGGCGTATGTTTCCAATCTTGTATGTTCCACGCTATTTCAAAGAGCTAGAGGTGTCCTATGAGTAAGATTAATATTACAGTTGAAGGAATTAAATATGAAGTTGATGATAAACAAACTTTATTAGAAGCGTTAAGAACTTGTGGTTATAATGTTCCTAGTTTATGTTCATGGCAAAATGGTAAATGTAGTTTAGCATCTTGTAGAGTATGTTTAGTTAAAGTAAAAGGAGAAAGAAGATTAGTACCATCATGTGCTTATCCTTTAAGTGATGGTCTTGAGGTTAGTATCAATGACCCAGAGGCTGTCCAAGCTAGAAGAACAAGTGTTGAGCTTCTTTTATCTAACCATTCATTTGATTGTCAATCTTGTCCTAAAAATGGTCAATGTGAATTATTAGAAGTTTCACGTATTGTAGGTGCTAGACCAGATATGTATGCAGGTGCTAAAACACCTACTACATATGATTCTTTAGCCTATGGTATTATTCGTGATACTTCAAAATGTATATTATGTGGCAGATGTATTGAAACTTGTAAAGATATTCAAGGACTTGGTATTTTAGGATTTGAAAAAAGAGGTTTTAAAACGGTCGTTGGTCCTGCAGAAAATAGATCATTTGCGAATGTTCCATGTATTGAATGTGGTCAATGTACATTAGTTTGTCCAACCGGAGCATTGATGGAACATTCAGAAATTGATAAACTTGATAAAGCATTTGCTGATGGTAAAATTGTTATCGTTCAGACAGCTCCTGCTGTAAGGGCAGCTATTGGTGAAGAATTTGGCGAAAAAATAGGCACTAAAGCTACTGGTAAAATGGTTGCAGCGCTACATCGTCTTGGTTTTTATCGAGTTTTTGATACAAACTTTGGGGCTGATTTGACTATTATGGAAGAAGCAAATGAATGGATTCACCGTGTTACAACTAAAGCGATGATGCCAATGATTACATCTTGTAGTCCAGGTTGGGTTAATTATATTGAATATTATTACCCAGAATTGCTTGGACACCTATCAAGTTGTAAATCTCCTCATGAGATGATGGGGGCAATAATTAAAACTTATTATGCTGAAAAACATCATTTAGATAGAACAAAAATATGTGTTGTTTCTATTATGCCATGTACAGCTAAAAAATATGAAAAAGAAAGAAAAGAAAATAATGTCGACGGTATTAAAGATGTAGATGTTGTTTTAACGACAAGAGAACTTGCAAAAATCATTAGAAGAGCTGGTATTAGCTGGAAAAAATTACCTGATGAAGAATTTGATAATGATTTAATTAGTGAATATAGCGGTGCTAGTGCGATCTTTGGTGTTACAGGTGGCGTTATGGAAGCGGCTGTTAGAACTGCTTATCATTATTTAACTGGTGGTGAATTAGAACCAGTAGAATATAAGCCTGTTCGTGGTCTAAAAGGAATTAAAGAAGCAAGTTTAGAAATAAATGGTATAACATATCATTTAGCTGTAGCTAGTGGTATGAAGAATGCTAAAATTTTATTAGAACAAATTAAGGCAGGTAAATCAAAATTTGATTTCATTGAAATTATGGGTTGTCCTGGTGGCTGTATTAATGGTGGCGGTCAACCATTTGTTAAAGAACTATTCTTACCTAATGAAGATGATGATATTAGAGATACTTATGTTACTAAGAGAGCTAAAGTATTATATGAAATAGATAAGAAAAAAGAGGTTAGAAGAAGTCATTTAAATAAAGATATTCAAAAATTATATGAAGATTTCTTAGATGAACCAGGTTCTGTCATCGCCCATAAGATATTACATACAACTTATAATAAGCATCGTGTTAGATATCCTGAACCAGATACTGATGGCTATTATCAAGGAGAGTAGGCAGTTTATAACTGCCTTTTTTGACTTATGAACAATTTCATAAAAAAATGTTGTTAAATAAAGAAAAAAATGCTATAATTCAAATAATTTCTATTGAAAGGGGATAATGATATGAAACTTAATGAACGCGGATTGCTAGTTGTATTATCAGGACCTTCTGGTGTTGGTAAGGGAACTGTTAGAAAAGCATTGTTTCAAATGCCTGAACAAAACTTTGTTTATAGTGTATCTATGACAACAAGAAAAAAACGCCCAGGTGAAGTTGATGGCGTTGATTATTATTTTGTATCAAAAGAAGAGTTTGAAAAGCGTATTGCTGAAGGTAAATTTTTAGAATATGCCGAATTTGTTGGTAATTATTACGGTACGCCTTTAGATAAAGTTGAAGAACAATTATCTTTAGGTAAAGAGGTAATTTTAGAAATTGAAGTCGATGGTGCTTTACAAGTCCGTGATAAAGTTAAAGATGCGGTTTTGATTTTCTTAGTTCCACCTTCAAAAGAAGCCTTATATCAAAGATTAAGATCTCGAGGAACTGAAACTGAACAAGTTATTGAAGAAAGAATTAATAAAGCCAATAGAGAATTTAAATTAGCTTATAAGTATGATTATATTGTTGTTAATGATGAAGTTGTTAATGCAGCAGATAGAATAATGGCCATTATTAGAGCTGAACATGCAAAGACAGAAAGATCAATTCATAAATATATGAAACTTATTGAAGGAAATTAGAAGATATGTTAAAATATATTAATGGAGGTAAATTATATGTACGATAATGATGAAAAAGTTGATGGTATGCGTTACCCTTCAATTGATGCCTTACTTAAGGTTATAGATTCAAAATATAAATTAGCTTATGTTGCAGCAAAAAGAGCTAAAATAATCGAAGAAGAACAATATACTTCTTTACCACATCCAAAATGTAAAAAAGCCATTGGTCAAGCTTTAGAAGAAATATTAGCTGGAGATACAACTATCACTTTTAGTGATGATAAAAACGATTAATTAATCGTTTTTTTTATAATTATGAATGAAGAAATTAAATTAAAATTAGAAATATTGCCAGACCAACCAGGCTGTTATTTAATGAAAGATATTAATGGCACGATTATTTATGTTGGTAAAGCTAAAAATTTAAAAAATCGGGTTAGAAGTTATTTTCATGGTGTTCATAATGCCAAAACTACAAAATTAGTTAGTGAAATTGATAATTTTGATTATATTATATGTGCTTCAAATAAAGAAAGTTTTGTTTTAGAAATCAATTTAATTAAACAATATGATCCTAAATATAATATTATGTTAAAAGATGATAAAACATATCCATATATTGCATTAACTAATGAAAAAAATCCTCGTTTAATAGTAACAAGAGAAGCAAGAAAAAGAAATTTTGCAAGATATTTTGGACCATATCCTAATGTTAAGGCGGCTCGCTTAACTTGCAATTTATTAAACGAATTATTTCCTTTAAGAAAATGTCGGATAATTCCTAAAAAAGAATGTTTATATTATCACTTAAAACAATGTTTAGCTCCTTGTATTAATAAAGATGAAATTGATTATTCTAATTATAAGAAAAAAATAATTGATTTTTTAAATGGTAAAACTACTGACGTTATTAAATTATTAGAAGAAAAAATGAATGAAGCAAGTCTAAAATTAGAATTTGAAAAAGCTATGTATTATCGCGACCAAATAAATTCTATTAATAGTACTGTCGATAAACAAAAAATTGATTTGAATAATAATATTAATGCAGATTATATCGGAACTTATATTAAAGATGATAATTTAGCAATTCATATTTTAATGATGCGTAATGGTGTCATTATTGGTAATTATAGTTCAATAATTCCTATTATTAATGATGTTATTGAAACTTTTAATAGTTTTATTAGTCAATATTATGAATTAAATGTCGTACCTAAAGAAATCTTTTTAGAAGAAAAATATAATGATTTAGATTTAGCAACCATTTTAAATACAAAATTTATTAATCCTCAAAAAGGACAAAAAGTAGAAGTTTTAGATATGGCATTAGAAAATGCTAAAAAAGATTTAGAAACTAGATTTTTAATGAAACAAAATAAAGCTTTAAGAGACATTTCAACTATTGAAGAATTAGGTAAAATTTTAAATATTAATACACCTTATACAATTGAATCATTTGATAATTCTAATTTATTTGGTGAATATCCGATTTCTGCTTTAGTTGTTTATAAAAATGGTCGACCTGCCCCAAGTTTATTTCGTAAATATCATGTAAAAACAGTTAAAGGGGCAAATGACTATGAAACGATGAAAGAAGTAGTTTATAGAAGATATTTAAGATTAAGTATGGAAGATAAAAGTATGGCTGATTTAATTTTAATGGATGGTGGAGCTATTCAAGTTCATGCTTGCTTAGAAGTCTTAAAAAGTCTTAATCTAAATATTCCTGTTGCAGGAATTCAAAAAGATGAACATCATAAAGCTAATGTATTATATTATAATGATCAAGAAATACAAATTTCAAAAAACAGTCAAGTATATTTATTGTTAGCAAATATTAGTCAAAAAGTTCATGACTTTGCGATTTCATTTTTTAGATCAGTTAAAGCTAAGGGTTTATTTTCTTCGCGTCTTGATGGAATTAGTGGTTTAGGTAAAGCTAGAAAAGAAAAGTTATTAAAAGAATTTATTACAATTGATGCGATAAAAAAGGCTAGTGTTGATGATATAGTAAATATTGGTATCCCTAAAGATGTAGCCATAGAAATATTAAAAAAATTGAATGAGGAATGATATAAATGCGTTTTTATGGTCAAATATATGAAGTTGATAAGAGTAAAAGAATATATAAAGTTAAAACTCAATCACAAATGTATTATATTTATTTTAAACGTTCTTTAATGCATACTTTTAAAAATTATTTAAGTAATGGTAATTTTATCGATTTAGAGGTTTTAGAACCTAAAAAATATGATAAATATATTTGTTATCAAGCATATTATATTAATAAATTAAAATCATTATTATTAAATAAGGTATATTTTGCAAAAGAAGAAAATATAAAAGTATTAAAATATTTATTAAAAAATATTAATAATGTTTTAGTCTTAGATCTAGAAATGACTATGCCACCATATAATAGTAGAGGTAGTTTTAATAGCGAAATTATTCAAGCAGCGTATATTTTATATGATAAATTTGGTCATAGCTTAATAAATTATTCAAAATATGTTAAGCCAGAAGAAGAAATTAATTCTCGTACTTGTAATTTTTTAAATATTAAAAAGAGAGAATTTTATAATGAAGCTATTTCTTTTTATAGAGCTTATAAAGATTTTAAACAAATAATAAAAAAATATCATCCAACCATCATTGTCTATGGAAAGAATGATATTTTAACTTTAAAAAGAAGTTTTAATGCTTATAATTTACCAGATATATTACAATATGCTAGAATAATTAATTTATCTTCTTTAATTCAAAATTATTATCATCATTTAAATGAATATGGGTTATTTAATTTATATGATAAATATTATAATAAAGAATTAATTCAAATTCACAACGCATTAAGTGATGCCTATATCACATATAAAGTTTATAAAGCATTTTCTCAAGATGTATTAAATGATAAAATAAGTATATAAAAAAGGGCTTAATAAAGCCTTTTTTATTTTAAAATCAGTCATTATATTTTTTATTGTTAGCTTAACTTTATTTAAGTATATAAATAAATATTTATAATCAAAACAAATGAATTAATAATCTTATGACCGATATATTCGTCATTAAAACTACCAGATAAATTTTTTACAAATAGTATTGCCATTATAAATTCTCCTTATAATTGATTAAAAAAGTAGCTATATTTCATTATATAACTACTTTAAAATGTCAATTTTATTATTTTAAAACCATAAATATAGGTAATATCATTGGTTTACGATCTGTTTCATCATATATTAATTTAGTTAAATAATCTTGAACATTATATTTTAAAATATTTAAGTTAACTAATTTAACTTTATTCATTTCATTTATAATAAAACGTTTAGCTAAATCTACAATATGGCGAGTTAAATCTTCACTATCTTTCATATAGATGAAACCTCTTGAAACTACTTGAGGGTCGATTGGTAATATTTTTTTATCTGGGCATATTGTAATGACTAAACTAAATAGGCCATCTTCAGATAAGACTTTACGTTCTCTTATAATTGAACCCGATACATCACCTATTTGATTACCATCAATATAAACTTCACCATAATGAACGTGGCCAGCAATTCTAGCCCCTCTTTCATTTACTGAAAATACATCACCATTTTCAAGAACAAAGGCATTTTCTTTTTTTACTCCACAAGAAATAGCTAAATCAGCATGTACTCTTTGCATACGATATTCACCATGAACTGGTAAGAAATATTTAGGCTTAAGAAGAGCTTGAATTAATTTTAATTCTCCTTGACTAGCGTGACCAGAAGTATGTGTGTCAGTTAATGGACTATGAGTTATAACATTACAACCGTTTTTAATTAATAAATTAATTGTTTTATTGACACCTTCTTGGTTACCTGGGATTGGATTTGAAGAAAAGATAATAGTATCACCAGGAATAAGTTTGATTTGTTTATGTGTTCCACCAGCAATTCTTGATAATGCTGCTAGAGGTTCACCTTGAGAACCAGTACAAAGTAATGTTATTTCTTCAGGTTTATAATTAACGATATCTTCTGGTTCAATGATTGTTCCTTTAGGTGGTTTAATATAACCAACTTGTTGACCTATTTCGATCGTTTTAGCCATTGAACGACCAAAAACAGCTACTTTTCTTTTATTTATAACTGAGGCTTCAACAATTTGGGAAACTCTATAAATATTAGAAGCAAAAGTAGCAACAATTGCTCTACCTTTAATATGGGTGAATAATTCTTTAATTGATTTACCAATTTTTTGTTCCGATTCAGTAAAGCCAGGAACTAAAGCATTAGTAGAATCGGCTGCTAAACATAAGACCCCTTCGCTACCAAGTTTAGCAAGTTTTTCATATTCAGCTTGTGGACCTACTGGTGTAAAATCAATTTTAAAATCACCAGTGTGAACGAAATTGCCATATGGGGTTTTAAAGACAAATGCGAAACTATCAGGAATTGAATGATTAAGTCTAATAAAAGATAATTCGATTTCTTTAAATTTATATGTAAAATAAGATTTAAATTCAACAATTTGAATAGGTGGAAGGTCTTTATGTTCCATTAATTTATTTTGAATTAAGTCAACTGCGATCCCAGCAGCGTAGATTTTAGGGATTTTTACTTGTTTTAATAAATATGGAATACCACCAATATGATCTTCATGGGCATGTGTAATAAAAAGACCTTGAATCTTTTCCTCGTTTTGTTTTAAATAAGAAAAATCAGGAATTACATAATCAACGCCTAGTAAGTGTTCATCAGGGAATAAAATTCCTGCATCAATAATGAAAATCTGATTATCATATTGTAAAATGTACATATTTTTGCCCACTTCACCCAGTCCACCTAGAGCGAAAAAGGCTAAATCTTTACGATTAATAACTTTTTCCATAAATTCACCTTTCCTTTAGTATCGTATCTACGCGTTTTCATTATACAACAAAAATGAATTTATGAAAAGTATTTTTTTATGGTTAATTGTAGTTTTTTAATATTAAAAATGCTATAATTAAGTGTTAAATTTTAAGAAAGGATGGAAAATAAATTAGTATTAATTTATTAAAATAAATATGTTAGCAAGTAAAATGTTATTAAGCACTTTAAAAGATGTTCCTCAAGAAGCTAAAATACCTTCACATATTTTATTACTTCGATCAGGAATGATAAAACAAGAAGTTTCAGGTGTTTTTTTGTATATGCCACTTGGCTTAAGAGTGTTAAAAAAGATTGAAAATATTATAAGAGAAGAAATGGATAATAGTGGTTCGCTTGAAATTTTATGTTCAGCAATCCAACCTAAAGAATTATGGGAAGAATCAGGAAGATGGCAAAAATATGGTCCTGAATTGATGCGTTTTAAAGATCGTCATGAAAGAGAGTTTTGTCTTGGTCCGACTCATGAAGAAGTGTTTACTTCAGTTGTTAGAGATTTAGTTAAATCTAGTAAAAGCCTACCTTTAAACATTTATCAAATTCAAACTAAATATCGTGATGAATTACGTCCACGTTTTGGTTTAATGCGCAGTAGAGAATTTATTATGAAAGATGCCTATTCATTTGATAAAGATGAAGCTGGCTTAGATGCAAGTTATAAAGTGATGTATGACACATATAGTAAGATTTTTACGCGGTTTGGCTTAAATTTTAGAGCTGTATTAGCTGATACAGGAGCTATTGGTGGCAATAGTAGTCATCAATTTATGGCTTTATCAGAAGTTGGTGAATCAGATATAGCTTATTGTACAAGTTGTGGTTATGCAGCTGATTTAGAAAAAGCTGAAAGTAAATGTGATATATATGAAATTGGTGAAGAAAAAAATATAGAAGAAATATATACACCAAATATGAAGACTATTGAAGAAGTTAGTTCTTATTTAAAAATTAGTCCTAAAAAATTGGCTAAGACGATCATTTATTATGAAAATATTAATAAAGAATATGTAGCAGTTGTTGTAAGAGGAGATCGTGAAATTAATGAAATAAAAGTAATTAATGCCTTAAATTCAACTGAAAATGATTTAAGACTTGCAACAGATGAAGAAATTTATAAATTAGGTTCAATTCATGGTTTTTGTGGCCCTCTTAATTTAAATATTAAAATATTAGTTGATGAAGAAATAACATTAACTAAAAATATTATAGTTGGATCTAATAAAAAAGATTATCATTTAGCAAATGTAATGTATGGTCGTGATTTTAAAGGTGAAGTATCTTGTTTTAGAAAAGCAGAAGCTGATGATTTATGTCCTATTTGTGGTAAACCATTAAAATTAGAACGTGGTATTGAGGTAGGTCAAATCTTCAAATTACAAACTAAATATAGTAAAGCAATGAATTGTACATATACTAATGAAGAAAACAAACCTGTCCCAATGGTTATGGGTTGTTATGGAATTGGTGTATCTAGAACACTAGCAAGTATAATTGAACAAAATCATGATGATTCTGGTATTATTTGGCCATTAAATGTTGCTCCTTATCATGCTGTTATAGTTCCTATTAATTATAAAGATGAAGAACAAAAAGCTTTAGCAAATAAGATTTATGAACAATTAAAAGCTAATCATGTAGAAGTTATTTTAGATGATCGTGATGCTAAAGCTGGCTTTAAATTTAAAGATTGGGAATTGATAGGTATTCCATATATGATTATTTGTGGACGTAATAGTAAAGATAATATTGTAGAATTTAAAATACGTAAAGATGTATTAAATAAAGTAGAATTAGACGCATCTAAAGCTATAGATGAAATAATTAAAGCAGTAAAGGAAATTAAATAAAATGAAAGAATATAAATTAGTTCAAAGAAAAATGTTTTTATTTACTATTTTACGTTTTGCCTTACCAATTATTGTTCTTGTTTCTTGCTTTTTAGTGACTTTATTTTGGCAAAATGATGCTAACTTATTAATAACATTAGCTTTAGCTGTATTAGCTGTAACTATGTTTATGCTATTTACAAATAAAGCTAAAAAATATGCTTTATGGCTTGAAGATATGTTATTTACTGATTCAATAAAAGGCTTATATGACAAGAAAAAAACAACTAATGTACGCGGTTTTTTAAATGTTCATGAATTAGTAAGAAACAAAGTTATAATTGAACCTTATCGTCGCTATGGTTATTTATATTATGAAGTTTTATATAATAAAGTAACAATTGATTCATCTAATATAAGTTTAGAATATTTAGAAGATTCAAAAAAGAAAAAGAAAAAAACTTATTATGGTTTTGTCGGTAGAGCTATTAGATATGAATTAAGAAGTCATAGACCTTTATTATTAGTAAATAAGAATTCTAAATATTTTAGTGTACCTGATAATATTGTTGATGATGATACTTTCTTAGTATCTGGATATGATAAAAATTATGAACGTTTAGTTAAAAAAGGAAGCCTTCAAAAGCTTAAGGAATATATGCAAAAAAATAATTTAAATATTTCTATATTTTACTTACCTGAAGCGATATATGTTTTAATTGAAGATGGTTTAATTACTATAAATCCACGTTCAACAACTAAAATAACTGAAGAATATTTAAATGATTTAAAAAATAAATTTAAAATGCCGCGCGATTTAGCTGATATTTTAGATATTAAGAAGTAAGTTTTAGAAGGATGTTATGATGGAAGACTATAAGATGCAATATTTAAATATTGTTGACCATCTATATGGTAACGTATCTTTATTACAACAAGAAATAATAAAATTAGAAGCTATAGTTTCACTACCTAAGGGAACTGAACATTTTATGTCTGATTTACATGGTGAATATCCAGCTTTTAAACATTTAATCAATAATTGTTCTGGCGTTATAAGAGAAAAGATTAGTTTATGTTTTCCTAATTTAGATAAAACTAAACAAGATTTCTTAGCTACATTAATTTATTATCCTGAAGAAAAATTAGCCTTAATAAAGGATAAAGATTATAAATGGTATTTTAATATATTAATTTATTTAGTTAAATTGACTTCTTTAATATCTTCTAAATATTCTAGAGGTTATGTTAAAAATGTTATTAAAGAAGAATATCGTTATGTGATAGATGAATTGTTACATACTAAAGATAATAGCGAAACAAATATTAAAGAATATTTTTCAACGATTATTAAAGCTATTATAAAAACTAATTCACAAGATGATTATATTATTGAACTTTCAAGATTAATTAAAAGACTAGCTGTTTCTAGGTTACATATAGCTGGTGATATATTTGATCGTGGCAATAAACCTGACCATATTATTGAACTTTTAAAACAACACCATTCTTTAGATATTGAATGGGGAAATCATGACATTTTATGGTTTGGTGCTTATAGTGGTAATCCATTGATGGTTTTATATGTTATTTATAATACTGTTAAATATGATAATATATCCGTCTTAGAAAATGCATATGGTATTAGTTTACATAAACTTTTAAATTATGCTAAGTTATTATATGGTAATGAAAATAATGTCATTTCCCCACTTATAAAAACAACTTTAATCCTTTTAACGAAGTTAGAAGGTAATTTAGTTAAAAATTATCCTAATTATTTTCCTTTAGATAGACTTGTTTTAAATAATATAGATTTTAATGATTTCACATATCAATATAATGGTGAAAAATATCCTTTAAAGGATAAAACAATTAAAGGTTTAGACTATAATGATCCTTATATGATTTCTAATATTGAATTAGATATCATCGAAAGTTTAGTATTAAATTTTAAAAGCAGTCCTCGATTAAAAGAACATTTAAAATTTATGTTAGATAAAGGTTCAACTTATTTAATATATAATGATAATTTGATTTATCATGGTTGTATTCCTTTAGATGAAGATGGACAATTTAAAGTAGTTTTGACTCCTAAAGGTAAATTAAAAGGTAAATTATTATTTGATTATATTGATGATTTACTTAGAAGAGCTGTTAATTTTAAAGTTAGTGAAGAAGAACTAGATTTTATCTATTATTTATGGAATGGTTTTGATTCACCATTTACAGGTAGATGGTATAAAACATTTGAATTAGCCTTTTTAGATAATAAAGAATTACAAAAAGAAGAACGTAATCCTTATTATACATATCGTGATAATTATGATGTTTGTCTAAACATATTAAAAGAATTTAATATTAATAAAAATGGTCATATAATTAATGGTCATTTACCTGTTAAAGTTAAATCTGGTGAAAGTCCTATAAAAGCAAATGGTAAATTGATCATAATTGATGGAGGATTTTGTCAAGCATATCATCAAAAAACCGGAATTGCTGGTTATACTTTAATTAGTAATTCACATGGATTAAGAATAAAGGCTCATGATGAATTTTGTGGTATTAATGAAGTATTAGAAAATGATAAAGATATAATATCTAATTCTAAAATAATAGAAACATATAGAAAAAGACTTACAATTAAAGATACAACAGAAGGTAAAAAATTAGAAATTATGTTAAATGGCTTAAAAGAAGTCTTAAAAGAAAAAAAATAAAAAAATAGATACGGATAACTCCGTATTTATTTTTTTGCAATATTAATTAATATTTTTACAACATTTTCCATTTCATTTAAACTAGCCAATTCATATGGTCCGTGTGGATTATAACCACCTGTTCCTAAATTAGGGGTATTTAGACCCATTTCTGTTAATTTAGCTCCATCAGTTCCTCCTCTAATAGGTAAACTAACTGGTATAAAGCCGGCGTCTTTGATAGCTTTAGTTGCTTTATTTATTGATCTTTTATCTTTTTTAATATATTCATACATATTATAATATTCACGTTTAATAGCGATTACAATTGTATTATCACCATATTTTTTATTGATGAAAGTAGCAGCTAAATTAAGCATATCTTCTAATTTTTTTAATTTTTTTAAATTATGGTCTCGAATTATATAATCTAAAGTACAATTTGAAACATCACCAGTAATAGAACATAGATGAATGAAGCCTTCAAACCCTTCTGTATACATTGGGTTATTAAATGTAGGTAATAAATTTTGAAATTCCATAGCTATTAAACTAGCATTTAACATATGTCCTTTAGCGTCACCAGGATGGATATCTTTACCAAATATTTTTACTTTACAACTTGAAGCATTAAAATTATTATATGATATTTCATTATACATTCCACCATCAACAGTATATGCATAATCACATTTAAAATCAGCTAAATTAAATTTTAAAATACCGCTACCTATTTCCTCATCTGGTGTGAAAGCTACATAAATATTATGATGTTTAATTTGAGGATTATTTTTAAAATAATGTAACATTGCCATTATTTCACTAATACCAGCTTTATCATCAGCTCCAAGGACGGTTGTCCCATCAGTTGTAATAATAGTATGTCCTTTTAATTTTTTTAAAAAAGTAAATTCATTAACTTTAATTTTTATATTTCCTAAATCGATATCTTTACCATCATAGTTATTAATAATTTGTGGTGAAACATTCTTACCGCTAAAGCCAGGAATTGTATCTAAATGAGCTAAAAAACCGATTGTTAGATTAGAATTACAATTACTTTCTAATTTAGCAGTTAAAATAGCATATTCATTTAATTTTATATCTTTAAGTCCAAGTTTTTCTAAATCAAGTTTTATTTCATTTGCTAAATCAAATTGATAATTAGTAGATGGAGTAGTATTACTATCTTCATTTGACATAGTATTTATTTTTATATATTTTAAAAATTGTTCTAATAAATAATTCATGATTATCTTCCTTTTATTTCTCCTGCTAAATTACTAGCAAAATATTTTTTTATTTCTTTAAGAGAATTAGTTTGACCAAGTACCCACATCAATTTAGTAACACAGGCTTCACTAGTCATATCAAAAGCTTCAATAACGCCTAAATCTAGCGCTTTTTTGCCAACTTCATAGATGTGAAAATTAGATTCTTCATATAGACATTGACTACATACACAAATAGGAATATTTAAATCTTTAAATTTTTTTAAATGTTCTAAAAAATTTCTTCTAATAAAAGAGATTCCACCAGCTCCATAAGCTTCAATTACTAATCCTTTAATATTTAAATCGATTAATAAATCAATAATTTTAGGCTCTAAGTTAGGTGTTAATTTTAGTAAAAAAATATTAGTTTCAATTTTATTTTTATAAATAAAAGGTTTATTATTATCTATTTTATAATTAAATGTTAAACCTCTTGCGTCTATGCTTGCAACATTTTCTAAATTGATTGATTCAAAAGCATGAAATGATGAAGTTCTAACCTTTACAGCTCTACAACCTAAAATAATTTTTCGATTAAAGGCTAAAAAAACACCGTTAACTTTGCTTTTAGCCATCGCTAGAGCGTAACGTAGATTAGAATAGGCATCAGTTAAAGGATCGTAAATTGGTAATTGAGAACCAGTAAATACAATTGGTAAAGGGGGATTTTGTAAAATAAAACTTAACATTGAAGTTGTATAAGCCATAGTATCAGTACCATGTGTTACGATTATTCCATCATATTTATAAACATTATTAGATATTGTTTCTGCTAATTTTAGCCATTCTTCTGGTTGAATGTTAGTACTATCTAAAGTAAATAATTCAATTAAATTATAATCATTAGTATTATCGATATTATTTAAGGCATCGATGATAATTTTCGAATTACTTGGTTCTAAATAATTATCTTCTTTTATAGAAGTTATCGTACCACCTGTAGTTATAAGTAGAATTTTTGCCATATTATTCCTCTTTTCTCTTTAATAGTTTACTATTTTATTTCAATTTTACAAGCAAAAATTGTAAAAATATGGTATCATATAAATGGTGATTATATGTTAGTAGGAATAGTAGGTGGCGGAGCTTGTGGACTTAGTTGTGCAAGCGTTTTAGAAAAATATAAAATTGATTATTTAATTTTTGAACGTTCTAACAAAATTGGTAGTAAAATTTTAGCTAGTGGTAATGGAAGGTGTAATATATTTAATAAAAATTTAATTGATTCAAAGACATTTAATTATGATTTATTATTAAATTTTTTAAAAGAAAATGAATGTCCGCTAGTTGTAGATGATGAAGGAAGATATTATCCTTTATCTAATAGTAGTAAAACTATTTTAGATTTATTTTTAAGTAAAATTGATAAAAATAAAATTATTTTAAATAAACCTATTTTAAAAATTGAAAAAATTAATAATAAATATAAATTAGCTGATAAAATAGTTGATAAACTTGTTTTAGCATCAGGAAGTGTAGCTAATATTATTAAAGATAAACAAGGTGTTGTTTATGGTTATTTAAAATCTCTAAATATCAATTTAACTAAAATTAAACCTAGTTTATGTGGTTTTAAAACAAAAGAAGATACCACTTTGTTAAAAGGCTTAAGAATTAAAGGGTTAGTTAGTTTATATAATGATAATAAATTAATTGTTAAAGAAGAGGGAGAAATTAATTTTAAAGAAGATGGTTTAAGTGGTATTGTGATTATGAATATGTCATATTACTATAATAAATTAAAAGAATTAAAAAATCCTTATTTAATGATTAAAATTTATCCTAATTATAATTTAACTAATTTTAAATCATTAAAATATGCTATACCTACAAATTTATATAATTATATTAATAAATATAAATTAAACATATATGATCTTAAGTTTCATATTCAATCTACTTATGATTATTTTAATAGTCAAGTAATAAGTGGGGGAGTAGACCTTGATTTAATTGATTGGGATTTTAGTTTAAAAAAAGATAAAAATATTTATATTGGTGGTGAATTATTAGATTATGATTTCCCTTGTGGTGGATATAATTTAAGTAGTGCTTTTAGTTGTGGTTTTATGATAGGACAAAATATTTATGAAAAATATCAAAAATGTAATTGAATTTAAAATAAGAGTTGATAAAGATTTAAAAGAAGAATTATTAGCGAAATTAAAATTAACTAATAATCAATTAATAAATTATAAAATATTAAGAGAATCGATAGATGCAAGAGATAAGACAAAT
Source organism: uncultured Acholeplasmatales bacterium (assembly GCA_944324795.1). Lineage (GTDB taxonomy): Bacteria > Bacillota_I > Bacilli_A > Acholeplasmatales > Anaeroplasmataceae > CALUXS01. The sequence goes on along the minus strand of CALUXR010000013.1, from coordinate 27,771 downwards.
GTACAATATAATTATTTAATAGAGATTGAAACTACTAAGAAGATTCCTCTTAAATATATAAAAGAAAATAAAATAATAGAACCATTAAAATTAAAAACATTAAATTTATTATATAAACCAATAATAATAGGGAGTGGTCCGGCAGGATTATTTAGTGCTTTATTGCTTGCTAGAATGAATACTAATCCAATAATTATAGAACGTGGTGAAGAAGTAGATAAAAGAAAAGAAAAAGTTGAAAAATTCTTTAAAAATAAAATATTAGATCTAAATTCTAATGTTGTTTTTGGAGAAGGTGGAGCAGGTACTTTTTCTGATGGCAAATTACAAACTAATATTAATTCCCCATATATTAGATTTATCTTAGAAGAATTTGTTAAACATGGTGCTAATTCTGATATTTTAACTTCTAATTATCCACATATTGGAACAGATATTTTGGCTATAGTCATTCCAAATATTAGAAAAGAAATAGAAAATTTAGGTGGTAAATTTTATTTTAATACAACATTTTTAGATTTTGCTCAAAATGATGATCATATAGTTGTTAAATGTAGTAATGATTTATTATTTAAAACTAGACATTTAATACTAGCAATAGGACATAGTGCATATGACACATTTAAAATGTTGCGAAAAAATAATGTTTTATTAGAACCTAAAAATTTCGCAATTGGACTTAGAATTGAACATTTACAACAAGATATTAATAAAGCTCAATATGGCAAATTTAAAGATTATTTAAAAGCTGCAAATTATAAACTTGCATGTCATTTAAAAGATAGATCAATATTTACTTTTTGTATGTGCCCTGGTGGTTATGTAGTAGCGAGTCAAAATGAACCTAATACGATTGTTACTAACGGTATGAGCAATAATAAAAGAGAAGGAATAAATGCTAATTCAGCTTTACTATGTGAAGTTAAAGTAGCTGATTATTATAATGGTGATCCATTAGATGGCTTCAAATTTATTAAAGATATTGAAGAAAAAGCTTTTAAAATAAGTAATGATTACAGAGCCCCTAGCAATTTAGTTAAAGAATTTATGCAAAATGAAGTAGCTAGTGAGATTAGAAGAATTAAACCAACCTATCCTCACAATATTAAATTTTGTAATCTTGATTTAGTTTTACCTAAATTTGTAATAGATTCAATAAGAGAAGGCTTACCGTATTTAGATAAAAAATTAAAAGGTTTTTTAGATGATGATGCTATATTAACAGCAGTTGAAACAAGATCTAGTTGTCCGGTACAAATCAAAAGAAATAATTATCACGCTAATATTAAATATTTATATCCAATAGGCGAAGGTTCAGGTTATGCTGGTGGTATAACTACATCTGCTTTAGATGGAATAAAATGTGTAATGCAAATAATGGAGGAAGAGGAAAATGAATATTAAAATTGCCTATATAGGTGGCGGCTCAAAAATGTGGGCACGCGTATTTATGAATGATTTAGCCTTAACTAATGGCTTAGGTGGTGAAATCTCTTTATATGATATTGATAATGAAGCAGCAGAAAGAAATAAGATTATTGGTAATAAAATAAATGAATTAAAAGAAACTAAATCTATTTTTAATTATGAAGTTTATCCTAATCTTGAAGATGCTTTAAAAGGCGCTGATTTTGTTATTATATCTATTTTACCAGCAACTTTTAAAGAAATGGAATCAGATGTTCATGCTCCTGAAAAACTTGGTATTTATCAAAGTGTTGGTGATACAGCAGGTCCTGGTGGCGTTTTAAGAGCGATGCGTACTGTTCCTATTTATGAATACTTTGCTAAAAAAATAAAAGAATGTTGTCCTAATGCTTGGGTAATTAATTTTACAAATCCTATGAGTATTTGTGTTCAAACTTTATATGATGTTTACCCAGGAATTAAAGCATTTGGTTGTTGTCATGAAGTTTTCCATGCTCAAGAATTCTTATGTTTAGTTTTAAATAAAATTTTAAATATTAAAGTTACTAGAAAAGATATTTATACAGATGCTTCAGGTGTTAATCATTTCACTTGGATTACAAATGCTAAATATAAAGATATTGACCTTTTAAAATTAATACCAAGTTTTGCTGAAAAGTATTATGAAAAAGGTTATTATGAAGGTGGCAAACGTTATCAATTTAAATATGATACTTATGCTTATGGCAATAAAGTAAAGATGGACTTATATAATAAATATAATGCCCTAGCAGCAGCGGGTGATAGACACTTAGTTGAATTCTTTGATCATAGCTGGTATTTAAAAGATAAAAAGACTATTAAACATTATGCTTTTAGTTTAACTACTGTACCTCAAAGAGAAAAAGATCAAAAAGAAAAAATAGAAGAAACAATTGCTATGTGTAATGGTGAAAAGCCAATCATTTTAGAAAAATCAACAGAAGAAGCAGTTGATTTAATCAAAGCTATTTTAGGCTTCAAACCAATAATTAGTAATGTTAATATGCCAAATTATGGTCAAATGAAAGGCATTAGAGAAGGAGCAATCGTAGAAACAAATTGTATTTTTACATCAGATACAGTAAAACCTGTTATTGCAAGTCCGCTACCTAGTGATGTTTTGAATTTAGTTGAAAGAGCTAGTTTAAATATTGATAGTACATATTATGGTATTAAAGAACGTAATTTACAAAAAATCTTTAATGCTTTTGCTAATCAAGCTTTATGTAATGGTATTTCTAGAGATAAATTAAGAAATTTATTTATTGAAATGGTTTTAAATACTAAAGAATATTTAAAAGATTATTATGATTTATCTAAATTAGAAAATATTAAATAAAACGATTAAATTTTTATTGATAAAAGATTACAAACAGTTTAAGATTTAAATGAATTGAAAAATATTTAGTTTTGCTAGATATTATTTAAAAAATAAGGGGATTCACTCGATGAATCCCCTTATCATTTTTAATTTGCAAGAAGGCCAGATCAATATTTGATTTACTTAATTTCTTTCTATAAATAATGATACTAGCTTGCCTACGCCTTTTATTAGTGTAAGCATAAATAAGTCCCTTATTATATTAATGTTCCACTTTAATACAGTATCTAATTATAAGACATTATAAATTAAAATAAAGGCTTAATAAAGCCGTTTTTTTATTGATAAAACTTGTAAAATGTTTATTAAAAAATAAAATTATTTATAATTTTTTATCAAAATATAAAATAAAAGCGTTCTAACTTTTTTATTTATTGACATTAATTTATAAATTAATTATAATATTTAGCGTGCTAATTAATAGGAGGTTAAAGTGAAAAGAATAGTTAAATTGATGAAGATTATTAGTAATCAAATTGATGCAAAAATGCAGATTTTATTAGCTGATACTGATCTTACTAGTTCGCAGGTTATAATATTACAATATTTGATTAATCATGAATGTTTAAATCAAAAACAAATATGTGCTACATTTAAATTATCTAGCGCTACGGTTAATGGTATATTAAATCGTTTAGAAGACAAAGGCTATATAGAAAGAGAAAAATCAGATGATAAAAGAAATAATAGAATTATTTTAACGTCTAAAGCTTTAGCTATAAATGAAAAATTTATGAAAGCTGTAATGTATAATAATTCTATTTTATCTAAAGATTTTACAGCTGATGAAATTGATAATTTATTTAATTTATTAAGTAAAATGTTAAAAAATATTGAGGAGGGAAAATATGATAAAAATATTATCTAAAAGCATTAGAGAATATAAAAAATATGCAATATTAGCACCGATATTTGTTATACTTGAAGTTATATTTGAAGTATTAATTCCTTTTATTATGTCTATTATGCTAGATAAAGGTATTAGTCTTGGTAATAATAAATTAGTAATTGAAATTGGTATTTTAATGCTTGTTATGGCAGTATTATCACTTATATGTGGTATTTTATCTGGTAAATTCGCAAGTATTGCGAGTGCTGGATTTGCTAAGAATTTACGTCATGATTTATATGAAAAGATTCAAACTTATTCATTTAAAAATATTGATGATTTTTCAACTGCTTCATTAGTAACACGTATGACTACAGATGTAACAAATGTTCAATTATCATTTCAAATGATTATTAGAATAGTTGTAAGAGCACCATTTATGTTAATTTTTGCTTTTATTATGGCGATGATTATCAACTGGCAAATTGGTTTAATTTTCTTAATTGCAATACCTTTTTTAGGTGTTACATTATTTGTTTTAATGAGTAGATCATTTAAACCATTCTCTAAATTATTTAAACAATATGATGTTATTAATAGAGATGTTGAAGAAAATTTAATTGGTATAAGAACTGTTAAAAGTTTCGTTAAAGAAAAAGATGAATATAATAAATTTGCTAATGATAGTTCTATTTTAAAGAATTTTGCTAGTAAAGCAGAACAAGTTTTAGCTTGGAATATGCCAATTGTTCAATTTACTGTTTATGCCTGCTTAATAGCACTTGCTTATTTAGGTGCTTCTAACATTATTAAAGGTTATAATGTATCTGGTAAAACATTATTTATGACTACGGGTGAACTAACTAGTTATTTTAGTTATGTTATGCAAATATTAATGAGTTTAATGATGATATCTAATATTTTCGTTATGATAACAATGTCTTTAACTTCAGCTAGACGTATTGTTGAAGTTTTACAAGTTTCACCAGATATTACTAATCCAAATAATCCTATTTATGATGTTAAAAATGGTGATATCGATTTTGAAAAAGTTAACTTTAAATATAATTTGAATGCTCAAATGTTTAATTTAAACGACATTAATGTCCATATTAAATCAGGAATGGTTGTAGGTATTATTGGTGGTACTGGTAGTGGTAAATCTAGTTTCGTACAATTGATTCCAAGATTATATGACACAACTATTGGTAATGTTAAAGTAGGGGGCGAAGATGTTAGAAATTATGATATTGAAACTCTTCGTAATAGTGTAGCTTATGTTTTACAAAAGAATATCTTATTTACTGGTACTATTAGAGATAATTTAAAATGGGGTAAAGAAGATGCAACTGATGAAGATTTAATTCGTGTTACTAAACAAGCCTCAGCTTATGATTTTATTATGGATTTCCCAGGTGGATTTGATTATGATCTTGGTCAAGGTGGTGTCAATGTATCTGGTGGTCAAAAACAAAGATTATGTATCGCAAGAGCTTTATTAAAAAATCCGAAAATCTTAATTTTAGATGATTCTACAAGTGCAGTTGATACAAAGACTGATGCTAATATTCGTTCATCTTTAAGAGAAACTGCTCCTGATGTAACAAAGATTATTATTTCTCAAAGAGTTTCTTCAGTAGAAGATGTTGATTTAATTTTAGTATTTGATGATGGTAAAATTATTGCTCAAGGTAAGCATGATGAACTAATTGAAATTTGTCCTATCTATAAAGAAATTGCTGAACTACAAACAAAGGGTTCAGATAATGAAGGAGGTAGTACTGATGAAGAAAACAAATAATTCAAAAATGAATGCTCTTAAAGCTTTAATTCCTTATGTATGGCATCATTATAAAGTTTTGATTATTATTGTTATTATATGTATTTTACTTTCATGTATAGCAAGTATGGTTTCTACTTTCTTTATTTCTGTTTTAATTGATGGATTTATTAATCCTAATATTAATTGGATCGATAAAGAAAATGCTATTCAAGGTATAAATAATACTTGGAGTCCAACTGTTGAACAAAATGTTAATATTATTGGTATCAATTTAAATCTTTCTTTCTTACAAGTATTAATTATTTTTGGTTCTATTTATTTTGTTGGGGTTATTACAAGCTTGATTTATTCTAAATTGATGGTAATTATAACTCAAGGAAGTTTAAAGTCTATTCGTGATGATTTATTTAAACATATGGAAAGTTTACCTGTAAGTTTCTTTGATTGGAATACACATGGTAATATTATGTCATATTATACAAATGATGTTGAAGCGATGCGTCAAATGATAAGTCAAAGTGTACCACAATTAATCAATGGTCTAATAACTGTTATAGGCGTATTTTGTTTAATGGTTTATTATTCATGGCTTTTAACTATTGCAGTTTTATTCATTTTAGTATTGATGGTTGTAATTATTAAAACTATTGGTGTAAGAAGTACTAAATATTTCATTGAAAAACAAAGAACGCTTGGTTCAACTAATGGATATATTGAAGAATTATTAGAAGGACAAAAAGTAGTTAAAGTTTTCTGCCATGAAGAAAAAGCTGTTTCTGATTTTGATATTATTAATACAAAACTTGAAGTTGCTGATCGCAATGCTAATATATTTGCAAGTATTTTAATGCCTATTATGAATAATATTGGTTTTGCAACCTATGCAATTATAGCTTTACTTGGTGGTGTATTAATAACAAATCAAGTAAATTGTAGTTTTGCAACGTTAGCTAATGAAGCAGCTGGGGTATTAACAGCTGGGGTATTAGTATCATTTATAATGTATACGAGATCATTTATAAATCCGATTGCCCAAGTTTCTAATCAAATGAATAGTATAGCGATGGGTTTAGCTGGTGCACAAAGAGTATTTGAACTTATGGAAAAACCAAGTGAAGTTGATGAAGGATATGTTACATTAGTTAAAGGTTGTCTTGAAGGCGATAAATGGGTTGAAACTAATAAAGAAGAAGACAAATGGATATGGCGTCATCCACATCAAGATGGTTCTGTAACTTATCAAGAACTTAAAGGTGATGTTCGTTTCTTCGATGTAGATTTTGCTTATAAAGCTGATAAAATTGTTTTACATAATGTAACATTATATGCTAAACCAGGTCAAAAAATAGCCTTTGTTGGGGCTACTGGTGCCGGAAAGACAACAATCACTAACTTAATTAATCGTTTCTATGACATAGCTGATGGTAAAATTCGTTATGATGGTATTAATATTAATAAAATAAAGAAAGCCGATTTGCGTAAATCTCTTGGTATGGTTTTACAAGATACTAATTTATTTACAGGTACAATAGCTGATAATATTCGTTATGGTAAACCAGATGCTACAATGGAAGAAGTTATTGCTGCTGCGAAACTTGCTAATGCCGATTCATTCATTCAACATTTAGAAAAAGGTTATGATACTTATATTACAAATAATGGTGACGGTTTATCTCAAGGTGAAAGACAATTAATTTCAATTGCGAGAGCCGCTATTACAAATCCACCAGTATTAATTCTTGATGAAGCAACATCATCAATTGATACTAGAACAGAAAAAATAATTCAAGCTGCAATGGATAAACTTATGAGTGGCAGAACAGTCTTTGTTATTGCTCACCGTCTATCTACAGTTAGAAATTCTGATGCTATTATGGTACTTGAACATGGTAGAATTATTGAACGTGGTACACATGATGAATTAATTGCTCAAAAAGGCGAATATTATCAATTATATACAGGAGCTTTTGAATTAGAATAATGGAGACTTTAATTGGTCTCCTTTTTCTTTTTTATATTAATAAATTAATATAAATAAAATGATTTTCATCTTGAAAAATAAACACCTTTAGAGTAAAATCATAAATAGACGAAAACTCTAATAAGGAGGTTATATATATGATATTTGATGATTTTGATGGTATTGGCATTTCAACGAAACCGATCATAAAAGTAATTGGTGTTGGTGGTGGCGGTGGGAATGCTGTCGATAGAATGATTGAAAATGATGTTAGAGGGGTTGAATTTATCGTTTGTAATACCGATGCGCAAGATTTAAGAGAATCTAGAGCTGATACAAGAGTATTATTAGGTAAACAAACAACTAGAGGTTTAGGTGCTGGTGCTCTACCAGATGTTGGTAAAAGAGCTGCCCTAGAATCATTAGAAGACATTAAAACTGTAATAAGAGGAGCTCAAATGGTTTTCATTACTGCTGGTATGGGTGGTGGAACAGGTACTGGTGCAGCCCCTGTTATTGCTAAAGTTGCAAAAGAATTAGGTTGTTTAACAGTAGGGGTCGTAACTAAACCATTCGCTTTTGAAGGACCTGAAAGAATGCAAAAGGCAATTTCTGGTCTACAAGAATTAAAACCATTTGTCGATACTTTAATTGTCATTCCTAATGAACGTTTAAGAGCAATTGTTGATGTTTCTACATCTATTTTAGAAGCATTTAGAGAAGCAGATAATGTTTTACGTCAAGGTGTACAAGGTATAGCAGAAATAATATCTGTCCCAGCCTTAATAAATGTCGATTTTGCTGATGTAAGAACAGTTATGAAAGATAAAGGTACAGCCTTAATGGGAATAGGTACTGCAACAGGTCCAAATAGAGCTGTAGAAGCTGCAAGAAGAGCGATTCATTCTAATTTGCTTGAAGTTAGTATTGATGGAGCAACTAACGCTATAGTAAATATTGCTGCTAGTGAAAAATTAACATTAAATGAAACAGAAAAAGCAATTGCTGAAATAAGAAATAATTGTGATAAAGATTTAAATATCATTTATGGTACAGCTATTAATAATGATTTAGGCGATGAACTTGTAATTACAGTTATAGCTACAGGTTATGAATTAAAAGCTAAGGAAAGCGGAATTGATGATATAGCAACCGAAATTTTTAAAAATATCAGTCAAGAAAATATAAATTATAAGCCATTAGAAGAATTAGAAGATAATGAGGAAGAAGAAGAAACTTCAATTTTCTTAGATGATAAAGAAAAGAAAAGAAGAGCTAAAGAAAATAAAAAAACAGGTATTTCCTTACCTTCATGGCTAACTAAAAAGAAGTAGAAGTTAAATTGCTTCTACTTTTTCATTATATAAATAAAAAACTCCATTTTAAAAAATAAAAAGGAGTTTATACTTTTTTCTTTTCTTTTTTAAGTTCTAAATTTTGATTAATTTTCTCATTTACTAATTTAGTAGTATCATTAGAAATATTTTCAATTCGATTTTTATCATATTCTTTTTTAATCATTTTCTTTAATAAATTATGTTTATTCTTATTATTTTTATAATTTTCTTTTATAATTTTTACTTGTTTATTTAATTCTTTAATATTTTTATTATAAGTAATAGGAATATTATTTAAATCATTAATAATTTTAATTTTATTTAAATTATAATTATTATTGTTAAGATTTGTATCTTTAATAAAATTATTTCTAATTTCTTTTTTAAAAATAAGATAACTTTTATCATTTTTCTTAATATTATTAGAATAATTTTTTCTTAAAAAAGAAATATTATCGCTAATACTATATAAATCATCAGTATATAATCTTTTTAATTTTAGGATATTTTCATTATTTTTAGCAATTTGCTTTTTATAACTTAATTTTAAATCACTTATTTCTTTATAGTATAAAGAAATATTATTTTCAATTTCCTCTTTAGTTTTAATGATGACATTAGCTCGCTCATTTTTAATAGAATTATAATTTAAATTACAAATTATAATTCTTTTTTGTTTAGACTTAAATTCTTTTTTAAGATCAATATTAAATTTTTTAATAATATTTTTTTGCGTGTTTTGATAATTGATTTCATTATCTTTTTTATATTTATTAAAAAATTTTAAATAAAGAGAATGATTATATTTTAATATTTTATTTAAATCATTGAATAAATTTTTATTTTTAATTAATTTATCAATATTTTTAATTTTAAAATAATAATTATTAAGTTTGTTAAATTTAATATTAGTTTTTTTAACTAAATTATTAGCTTTAGAAACTAAAGAATAACTAGAAGCATAATCTAATTTTAATAAAAGATCATTTTTCTTAGTAGCATTATCATATTTTTTCTGAGTTCTATTAGCTTTTTTAACACATTCTTTTAATAAATTATTAACTATAATTTTTTTCTTTTTAATTTCTTTAATACTATTTTTAGCTAGTTTAATATCATTTTTAACATTTAATATTTCATAACTAAATAAATGTTGAAAAATACTAGTTTTAGCTTTTAATTCATTTTCTTTATTAGTTAAATTAACAATTTCATTACGATATTTAATTAAAGTATTATCATATTTAATTAAAGTATTATTTAAACTTTCAATCTGTTTATCTAAATAATATTTAACACTATTAAATTCCATCAATAAATTATTAGCCTTAGTTTTATATGTATTTTTAGTCTCTGTTTGAATTCTTTGTTCTAGAATTAAAGTTTCATTAATATTAAAAGATTTTAAAATATCTCCATATAAATTAAAAATTAAATCAGCTAATATTTTAAAGAAATTAATATAAGCTTTATCATAATTATATAATTTTTTATATATTAAATCATAAACTTCATTAAAGAAATCTAAAATTGTTTTAGTTAAATAAAACATTAAATTACCATTTTTAGCAATTAAAACTGAATCAAAACGATAATTCTTACGATTATGATTTAAAATAGCTAAACCATTATTTTTAGTAAAATAAATTTCTTCAAATTTAAGATCATGTTCTTGCTTAATTTTATTTATTTTAATATCTAAATCAAAAGGTGATTTATCTTTATTAAATAAATCATTTTCTAATTTAATATTTAATTTTGTAGTTTGGCTAATATATTCAATTTTAGAAGTAATTAAATCTTGTTGTAAATGAACATAATTATTTAAAATATCAGTTTTTGCATTAGTCAATTTATTATTATATTCTTTTATTTTAGCATTACGATCAAGTTCTAAATTAGAGATAATTTGTTCTAATTTTTCACTTAAAGTAGAAGCAGTATTATAATAATTAGTAGTTAATTTAATAGTTTCAGTAATTCTTTTTTTATCAGCTTTTAAATTTAAAATCTGTCTTTTTTTCTCAATTAATTCTAATTCAGCATGACATTCAATAGTAGAAGTTTCTTTTTTCAATTCTGCTATTTTTCGATCTTTATTATTATGAGCCATATCAGCAGCATATTCATATTCATTATCAACATCATTAATATTTAATGTTAATTGTTTTTCAATAAAATTATTTAACAAACTATTATTAGCTTTAATAGTATTAAATTCAATTCTAGCTATCTCAAGTTCATAATTTTTATTAATTTCATTTATATTTCTTGCTAATTTATGTCTATTTTTAGTTTGGTTATATTTATTAGTTATTATTGATACGTCAGATTTATAATTTTCTTTTAATTCTTTAATTTTTTGATAATAACTTTTAGTTTTCAATTTAATTAATTTTCTATTAGCTAATTTTAATTTAAAACTATCATTAACTTCATCTTGAATATTTTTTAAAAAATCATTTAATTCATTATTTAAATAATAATAATCATAAAAGAAATTCCTTTTTATTCTTTCTAAACTATTTTTATAATCAGTTTCATTAATATTATCTAATTCATCATTTTCTTTTAATACATTAACATAATCATCAATTATTTTTTGAACTTTCTCATTATATTTTTCCTCATGAAAACTTAATTGTTTTTTAACATCAGTTTGTTTCATAAAGTTATTTTTTCTTAAATTATAAGTAGAATCAACTTTCTTTTTTAATTTTTCTCTTATTAAATTATTTAAATTAGTATCAGCTAATATTTCATTTTGTCTAATTTTATATTTAGATGTTAGAAGGTCTTGTTCAATCGTTTTAATTTCATTTTCTAATTGATTAATTGTATTATCTATCAATAATAAACTTTGATTACCTTCCTCACTACTCATCATTATTTTACGTGAATAAAAAGCATGAATCTTTTGAATATTATTAACAGTTTCATTATATTTTTGATCTAAAAAAGCAGCATAATCATTTTCTGTTTTTAACAATTTATTATTAAAAGATTCAATATTTAAATCCTTTGCTTTATTTATTAAAAAGATGTTTTCTTTAACTTTTTGTATATTGTTATTACATTTATCATTAAGTTCATTTATTTTATTTTCTAAATTATTTTTTAATTTATTTATTTCATTTTCAGAAATTAAAATATTATTTTTACGAACAATATTTATTTTTTCTTTTCTTAACATGAATTTATTATTTAATTTATTTAAAATGTTAATAGAATTCTTAACTTCATCAATTTTTCTTTGATTTAGCTTATCAATTAATAATTCATGAGCAAGATAATTTTTATTAATATCATCCTTGTAGCGATAAAATATTTTTTTAATTTCATCACGTATTCCACTAGCGATAATAGAATCACCAGTTGTAAAAGAGCGTAGTAAGGTTAGTAATTGATTTTCAAATTTAATTAATGGATCATTTTTCTTCAATTGCCTCACCTTCCTATCTAACATATTATACTACATATTATAAGAAAAGTAAAAAGTTAAACTTGACAAATTTCAACCGGAGGAGGGTATACTAATGTAGATAAAAAATTAAAGGAAGTAGAATTTAAGAAAAAGAAGAAGGGTTTAATTTTAGTAGAACTATTAGTTGTTGTTGCAATTCTTGCTACAGTTAGTGTAGTTGGTTATATTAGTTTTATTGATAAAGCTAAATTATCAAATGATATTCCTTTAACTACACATGTCCTTCAAACTTAAGAAGCAACTGAAGGTAAAGCTGATACATTAAGTACAACAATCGAGTGGTTAAAGAAAGATGGTTTAGATATTAAAAAAATAACTCCAACATCAGATGGTTATAAATATATTTGGGATAAAGAAACAAATAGATTTTATTTACTAAATGATAAAGGGGAAGTAGTATCACCAGAAGATGGTGAAATCACAAATGGTATTGAAATAGTTCATAATAATGAACAATTAACATCATCAAATTATGGTAATTTAATTGGTACTAATAGGGTAAATTTAGTATGTGCAACAAAAAAGATGGAAATGAATATTTTTATATCGAAATAGCATCAAAAATTAATAATTATGGTGTTTGTCAAACTATTTAAGATCTAGTAGTATTCAATGTATCAATTGATGATAATCAAAAAAATATTGTATCTCTTGCAACATCAAGTAGTGTTACTAAATATGTTATATTATTAGAAATATATGTGTCTTGCTACTATTTAGATGGTAATGCTTGGTATAAAGGAATTGATATGATATCAATTAAAAAAGAAGTTGTTTCAAGTGAAATTAGTAATTTAGAATTATATGCGTATGAATTTAGACAAACAAATTATGGTATTAATTATGACTTTTTAAATGAATTATCAGCAGAACCCAAATATGTATTAGATGATGGGGAATATTCTGTTGTAACCTCTGATTTTGCTGATAATGTAGATATAGTATCAACAAATGGTAATAATTATTATTTATTTAAAGAATGTAAACTAGTGTCTGCTGATGGGTTCTTAGTAATTTTAAACCAACTGTTAAAGTTAATGCATATGATAGCAATAATATTATGTTAGGTTTCAAAAAAATTAATTTATAATTATTTACAAGCATAAAGTTTTTTTGTTAAGATATTTTATGCTTTTTCTTTTTGTTTAAAAATGTATAAATTTTGTTTTGTTTATGCTATAATTAGTCGGTGATTATTTATATGTATGAATATATTAAAGGTAGTGTTAGCAATATAACTCCTAAATACATTGTTTTAGATAATAATAATATTGGTTATTTAGTTATTGTTCCTAATCCTTATGCTTTAAAAAAGGGTAGTGAAGTTACAATATACATTCATCAATATATTAGAGATAATGTAATTGAATTATATGGTTTTTTAACATCTGAAGAAAAAGAATTATTTTTAAAATTAATTAGTGTATCAGGTATTGGTCCTAAGAGCGCATTATCTATTTTAGCTCTTGGTAGTGTAAGACAAATTTATGAAGCTATTGAAGCTAGAAATGATGCTTATTTAAGAAAATTTCCTGGTATTGGTCCTAAGGCTAGTCAACAAATTATTTTAGATTTAAAAGGAAAGATTAATTTAGAAGAAAATGTATTAGTTTCATCTAAATTAGAAGAAGTTGGTTTAGCTTTAGAAGCTTTAGGTTATAGTAAAAAAGAAATTAATAAAATTTTACCTAAATTAGATGAATCAGATAATGAAGGTAATTTAATAAAAATGGCTTTAAAATTATTGACAAAGTAGGTGGTTAAATGGAAGAAAGAATATTAGATCCAGAAGAATTAGATAGTAATGAAGACAGTTTAAGTCTTCGTCCTACTTTATTAAAAGAATATATCGGTCAAGAAAAGATTAAAGAAAGTTTAGATGTTTATATTAAAGCGGCTTTATCACGCCATGAAAGTTTAGACCATGTTTTATTATATGGTCCTCCTGGTCTTGGTAAAACGACACTTGCCCAAATTGTAGCTAATGAATTACATGTTAATTTAAAAGTTGTGTCTGGTCCTACGATTGAACGTAGTGGTGATTTAGCATCTGTTTTATCACAACTAGAAGAGGGTGATGTCTTATTTATTGATGAAATACATCGCCTACCTCGTTTTGTTGAAGAAATATTATATAGTGCAATGGAAGATTATGTTCTTGATATAATGATTGGTAAAGATAGTTCAGCTAAAAGTATTAGAGTTGACTTACCTCCATTTACTTTAATTGGGGCTACTACGCGTTATGGTGATATTTCAAGTCCTTTAAGAGATCGTTTTGGGGTTATTTTTCATTTAGAATATTATACAATTACAGAATTAAATAATATTATAAAAAGAACAGCTCAAGTTTATAATACAAAAATTAGTGATGATGCATCTTTAGAACTTGCTAAAAGAAGTAGAGGAACACCACGTATTGCTAATCGTTTATTTAGAAGAGTTAGAGATTTTGCAGAAGTTAAAAACGAAGGTTTAATTGACTTAGAGGTAACGAAGTATGCATTAGATCAACTTGGGGTTGATGATGGTGGTCTTGATATTAGAGACCATAAATATTTAAAGACTTTAATAGAAGTTTATAAAGGTGGACCAGTTGGAGTTGAGGCTCTTGCCGCAAGTCTTTCTGAAGAAGTATCAACATTAGAAGATGTATATGAACCATATTTATTACAAGAAGGTTATATTAAAAGATCTAATAGGGGTAGAGTGGCGACAGAAAAAGCATATGATCATTTAAATATTAAATATATGAAAGGACTTTTTGCATGAAAACTAGTGATTTTGATTATTATTTACCAGAAGAACTTATTGCTCAAACTCCATTAATTGATAGAAGCAGTTCAAGACTTATGGTTTTAAATAGAGAAGATGAAACAATAGAAAATAAAAAGTTCATAGATATTTTAGATTATTTAACACCTAATGATGTTTTAGTTATGAATGATACAAAAGTATATCCAGCAAGGTTATATGCCTATAAAGAAGATACTAAAGCTCATATTGAAGTTTTATTATTAAAGGATTTAGGTAATAATATTTGGGAATGTTTAACTAAACCACAAAGAAGAGTTAAAATAGGGACTATTTTAATATTTAATGATAAATTAAAAGGTGAATGTCTTAAAGTATTAGACGAAGGAATTTGCCATATTAAATTAATATATGATGGTATCTTAGTTGAAATATTAAATGAAATAGGAGAAATGCCACTTCCACCATATATTCATGAAAAATTAGTAGATAATGATCGCTATCAGACAGTTTATGCTAAAAATTTAGGTAGTGCTGCTGCACCTACGGCAGGTCTTCATTTTACTAATGAATTATTAGAAAAAATTAAAGCTAAAGGTGTTGAAATAATTTATGTTACCTTAAATGTTGGACTTGGGACATTTAGACCGGTTAATGTTGAAGATGTCTCAAGACATAAAATGCATAGTGAAGCATATCATATAACTAAAGAAACTGCAGATAAACTTAATGAAGCTAAAAAAAGTGGTAAAAGAATTATTGCGGTTGGTACTACAAGTGTAAGGACACTTGAAAGTTGTTATCATGAAGATGGTTTTGTTGAAGAAAGTAAAGAGACATCAATTTTTATTTATCCAGGTTATAAATTTAAGGTTGTTGATGCTTTAATTACTAATTTTCATTTACCTAAATCAACTTTAATTATGCTTGTTAGTGCTTTTAGTAATAAAGATTTTATTTTAAAAGCTTATAATTTAGCAGTAAAAGAAAAATATCGTTTCTTTTCTTTTGGCGATGCAATGTTTATTTATTAGGAGGTCTTAAATTTGAATAAAGTAAGAATGGAAATAAAAGATTTTGGGGTTATTGATTTAGAGTTATATCAAAAATATGCCCCGATAACAGTTAATAACTTTTTAAAATTAGTTGATGAAAATTTTTATGATAATTTAACATTTCATAGAATTATTTCTGGTTTTATGATTCAAGGTGGTGATCCTATTGGTGATGGGACTGGTGGCAGCAAAGAAAATATTAAAGGTGAATTTTTAGCTAATGGTATTGATAATCCTTTAAAACATACGCGTGGGGTTATTTCAATGGCGAGAACT
Organism: uncultured Acholeplasmatales bacterium; assembly: GCA_944324795.1. Classification (GTDB taxonomy): domain Bacteria; phylum Bacillota_I; class Bacilli_A; order Acholeplasmatales; family Anaeroplasmataceae; genus CALUXS01. The sequence continues at coordinate 11,463 of CALUXR010000013.1, read as the reverse complement.
AATAATCCTAATAGTGCCTCAAGTCAATTTTTTATTATGCATCAAGATGCCCCTTATTTAGATGGGATGTATGCCGCTTTTGGTAAAGTTATTAAAGGTATTGAAGTTGTTGATAAAATAGCAGATGTAAAAACGGATAGGTTTGATAAACCATTAAATCAAGTTATTATTACATCTATAAGGAGAATATATGAATAGACCTCCAGTTTGGCATGAAGTATTACATGTTTGTAAAGAATCTGGGGCTAGATATGGTATTTTACATACACCTCATGGCGATTTCGAAACGCCTATATTTATGCCTGTTGGAACTCAAGCTACCGTTAAAACTTTAATCCCAGAAGAAATTAAAGCTGTCTCTGATGGTTTGATTTTAGCAAATACTTATCACTTATGGCTTCAACCAGGTGATGAAATAGTCAGAGATTTCGGCGGTGTTAGAGGATTTATGAATTGGGATGGAGCTTTGCTTACAGATAGTGGTGGCTTTCAAGTATTTTCTTTATCAGATATTAGAAAAATAACAGAAGAAGGCGTTCATTTTCGTCATCATAAAAGTGGGGCCCCATTATTTTTATCTCCTGAATTATCAATTCAAATTCAAAACAATTTAGGGGCAGATATCATTATGAGTTTTGATGAATGCCCACCTTTTCATGAAACTAATGATTATTTAGTAGACAGTGTTAAAAGAACAATTAGATGGGCAAAAAGAGGGGCTATAGCTCATAAATGTAGTGATAAACAAGCTTTATTTGGAATAGTTCAAGGTGGTCCTAACAAAGAATTAAGAAAATATTGTTTAGATGAATTAGAAAAAATTAATTTTCCAGGTTATTCAATTGGAGGATTATCAGTTGGTGAATCTAAATCTGATATGTACAAAATGTTAGAATATTTAAAAGAAATTATGCCATTTAATAAACCACGTTATTTAATGGGCGTAGGTAGTCCTGATGATTTAATAGTAGGTTCAATAAATGGTATTGATATGTTTGATTGTGTCTTACCAAGTCGCAATGCTCGTCATGGTAGTGCTCTTACAAGTTATGGTAAAATTCAAGTTAAGAATCAAAAATATAAAGAAAGTAAAGAACCTCTTGATCCTAAATGTGATTGTTATGTTTGTAAAACTTTTAAAATGGGGTATTTAAATCATTTAATTAAAGCTGATGAAATACTTGGAATGCGACTTTTAACTTATCATAATCTTTATTTTTTAAAAAATTTGATGCATAATATAAGAGAAGCGATAAAAGAAGATAGATTATTAAGATTTAGAGATGAATTTTTTAAACAAATGGGTTATAAAATGCCTTATTAGGAGGAAGAAATGGATTGGTGGATTTATTTAATTATCGGATTAGCTGTATTACTTATTTTACTTTTAACATTTATTTTAATTTATTTAAATAAAAAGAAAACAAGTAAAAATAAAATTGATACTAATTTTATGACAAGTCTTGTTTTGTATCTTGGTGGAATAAATAATATTTTAAAAGTAGAAGTTGAACAAGGTCGTCTTAAAATAGAAGTTAGTGATCTAGATTTAGTCGATTTAGAAAAATTAAAAACTTTAACTGATAAAGGAATATTTGTTACAGGTAATACTATAAAAGCTTTATTTAAAGATGACGCTATTGCTATAAAAAATAATTTAATGAAGAGGTAGATTTATGCTTATAAAAAGATTTTTAATTATTGCTGAAAGTGGAATGCATAGTAGACCTGCAACTATTTTAGTTACAGAAGCTGATAAATTTCAATCTAATATTACTTTAAAAGTAAATAATACGGAAATTGATTTTAAATCTATTATTGGGGTATTATCTCTTGGAATTTATATGGGTGAAGAAATAGAATTGATTTTTGATGGTAATGATGAAGTTACTGCTAGTGAAAAAATAACTAATTTAATTATTGAACTTAAAATAGGAAAGGAGGTATAGCATGATTGATTTTAAAAAATTAGCTCAAGATTATAAAGAAGAAGCTTTAAAAACACTTAGTGATTTAATAAGTTATAAATCTGTTTTAGATGAATATCGACCAAACTCTGATGCTCCTTTTGGTCAAGGTTGTAAAGAAGCATTAGACTATATTTTAAATAAAGGCCGTAAATTAGGTTTTGTAGCTAAAAATGTTTCTAATTATGCCGGACATATTGAATATGGTCAAGGAACTGAAATACTTGGTATTTTAGCTCATTTAGATGTCGTCCCGGTTAATCCTAGTGAATGGGATACTGATCCTTTTAAACTAACTATTAAAGATGGTTATATGTATGCTCGTGGTACAGCTGATGATAAAGGTGGCTTAGTAGCTTCTTTATATGCTTTAAAATTATTAAAAGACAATCATATTACATTAAATAAAAAAGTAAGACTAATTATGGGTTGTGATGAAGAATCTGGTTCACGTTGCTTAACTCATTATTTTACAAAAGAAGAAATGCCATCATTAGGTTTTTCTCCTGATGCGGAATTTCCGGTAATTTATGGTGAAAAAGCTCATGTTTGTTATTATTTATATTTAAAAGATGAAGAAAATATTATTAAAAGTTTTGATGCAGGTGATAGATTAAATATTGTTCCTGCTATTGCTAAAATGGAATTAAATATTGATTTAAAAAGAGAATATTTAGCATGGTTAGCTAAAAATAATATTAAAGGTAAAATAGATGGTGATACTTATATAGCTTATGGTATTTCTAGTCATGCGATGTGCCCACAAAATGGTAAAAATGCAGCTACTATTTTACTAGATTTCTTATTTGAATATACTAATAGTAAAATAGCTAATTTTACAAGTAATTATTTATCTTATGATCCTTTTGGTAAAAAGCTTAATATTAATGTGACTGATAGCGATATGGGTGAATTAACTATTAATCCCGGTACATTTAAATTTAAAGACCATATATTAGAAATTGGTATTGATTTAAGAGTACCTAAAAATAATTATACTAAAGTTATAAATGAAGCTTTAACAAAGGCATTAAATAAATATAATTTTAATTATAAAAAAATTGATGAAACTCCTATTCATTATGTTGATAAAAATTCATTTTTAGTTAAAAAATTACAAGAAAGTTATCAAAGTATTACTGGCGACAATATTAATAAACCATTTACAATTGGTGGGGGAACTTATGCTAAATTTATTAAAAATTGTGTAGCTTTCGGCCCTCAACGTCCTAATAGTCCTGATTGTTGTCATATTGCTAATGAATATAAGAAAATTGATGAATTTATAGAAGAAATAGCTATTTATGCTAAAGCTATTTATGAACTTGGTAAATAATATGCGACTTAGAAAAATAGCTAGAGCAGAAGGTTTTTTAAAAGAACATAAAGAAATAGTAGTTACTGATTTAACTGATTTTAATATAGATAATTGTTTTAATAATAATAAAGAAATTCATTTAGAAATTGGTTGTGGAAAAGGTCAATTTAGTATCAATATGGCTAAAAATTATCAAGATATTAATTTTATAGCTTTAGAAAAATATGATAGTGTTTTATTAAGAGCTGTTGAAAAATATTTAAATTTAGAAGAAAAACCAACTAATTTATTATTTATTTTAAGTGATGTTTTAGATTTTATGCCTAAAATTAATGATCATAAAATAAATACAATATATCTTAATTTTTCTGATCCTTGGCCTAAAAATCCTCAAGCAAAAAGAAGATTAACAAATATTAATTTTTTAAAACAATATCAAAGAATATTAGTTAAAGATGGTTTAATAATCCAAAAAACTGATAATTTAGATTTATTTAATTATTCATTAATCCAATATAAATTAGCAGGATTTAAGATATTAGAAGAAATTAGAGATTTACATAATAGTAATATCTTTAATATAACGACAGAATTTGAAGATAAATGGTCTAAACTTGGTCCTATTTATTATGCTAAGGTAAAAGTATGAAATATTTAATAATTGGTGGAAATATTTTAGATAATAAAAATAATAAAATTGAAAAAGTTTTAAAAGAAATTAATAATCCTAAAATATTATATTGTGCATTAGCCACTAATAATTATAGTTATAATTATAATATATTTAAAAATAAAATTGATTTAGATATTGATTTACTTACAATTGATGATTTAATAAATAACAATTATAAAGATAAATTTAATAAAGCTAATATATTATATTTTAGTGGTGGAAGTGCTAATTTATTGATGGATTTAATTATTAAATATAATTTAGAACCTTTAATTACTGCAAAAAACATTTTAATGATTGCCGGAGTATCAGCTGGCGCGATAATGATTAGTAAATATGGGATGGGCGATAAAGATGTTTTTTTAGATAATGGTTCCTATTATAATTTTAAAATGGTAGAAGGCTTAGGCTTATTAAATATAACATTTTGTCCACATTATCAAAAAGAAGAATTAGTCATATTTGATGAAATTTGTAAAAGTTATAATTTAGATGCTTATGCTTTAGAAGATGATACAGCTATTTTATTTAATGATGATAAAATAGAAAAAATCATCAAAAATAATTTGGAGAAAGCTTGTTATAGTTTAAAAAAAGCTGACAATTATCTACTTTCTCCATTATATGAAAGGAATTTATGAACGTAGTTGATATAATAATTAAAAAAAGAGATGGCCAAACATTAACAAAGGAAGAAATAAAATATCTTATTGAGGGATATACAAAAGATATTATTCCAGATTATCAAATGAGTGCTTTTTTAATGGCTACTTATTTTAAAGGAATGACAGATGAAGAAACATATAATTTAACAATGGCCATGAAAAATTCAGGCAAAACGATCGATTTGTCACGTATTCAAGGTTTTAAAGTTGATAAACATTCAACTGGTGGCGTTGGTGATAAAACAACTCTAGTTTTAGCTCCGATGGTCGCAAGTCTTGGTATTAAGTTTGCGAAAATGAGTGGTAGAGGTTTAGGACATACTGGTGGTACACTAGATAAATTAGAAGCAATCAGAGGCTTTAATACAAAAATGGATATTGAAGATTTTATTGATCAAGTTGAAAATATAAATCTTGCTATAATTGGTCAAAGTGAAGAAATCGATAAAGCTGATAAAAAAATGTATGCTTTAAGAGATGTTACAGGAACAGTACCATCTATACCACTTATTGCTTCAAGCATCATGAGTAAAAAATTAGCAGCAGGGGCAGATGCTATCGTATTAGATGTAAAAGTTGGTAGTGGTGCCTTTATGAAGAATTTAGAAGAAGCTAAAAAATTAGCAGAATTGATGAAAAATATTGGCGATTATGCAAAAAAGAAAATAACTTGTGTTCTTACTAATATGGATGAACCTTTAGGATATGCAATTGGTAATTCATTAGAAGTTATAGAAGCAATCGATACCTTAAATGGTAGAGGTCCTAAAGATTTAACTGAACTTTGCTTAACACTTGGTTCATATTTAGTTTTAGATTCTAATTTAGTTAAGAATTTAGAAGAAGCAAGGGCTTTATTATTAGAACAAATTAGAAGTGGTAAAGCTTTAGCTACCTTTAGTGAACTTGTAAAAGCTCAAGATGGTAATGTTGATTATATTTATCATAAAGAATTATTTGATTTAGGTGAAGAACTTATAATTTACGCTCCTGAGTCTGGTTATATTTCAAGAATAGATTCTTATAAAATTGGCCATGCTTCAATGCTTCTTGGTTCTGGTAGAGAAAATTTAGATAGTGAAATAGATTATAGTGTAGGTATCGTTTTAAGTAAAAAAGTTGGGGATTATGTAAATAAAGGCGAAGAAATCTGCAAGATGTATATAGGAGATAAAAATGTAGATGAAGCGATAGAATTAGTCCTTGATGCCTATAGTTATAGTGAAAATGAAATAGAACCTAAATTAATTTTAGATGTTGTACGTTAAAGTATTGAGTATCATTTGATATTATGCTATAATTAACTTCGATATATAAGTTTTGGAAGGTGAAAAGATGAATGTTGCTGACTATTTTGTTTTAGTAATTTCCATTTTAATGATAATTGTTGTTATGTTACAATCATCAAAAGATGATATTAATGATGCTTTTAATGGTAGTAAAACTGAATTATTTAAAGATCAAAAAACAAGAGGTATTGAACTATTTTTACAACGTTCTACTATTGTTATAGGTATTTTATTTATAGCTATAGTAATTGTATCTGTTGTTTTACATACAACATTATAATTTTTGGAGATACTTTAATAGTATCTCTTTTTTTTAGGAGGTAGCTATGCAAGAAGATATATTAAATTTATTAGAAAATAAATCTTATACTTTATCTAAATTAGCTAAAAAATTAAAAATAGATAAAGATATTTTAAAAACTAAATTAAAAGAATTAATAAAAGGAAATATAATAACTAAATTTGATAAAAATTATTATATCTTATATAGTGGTAAAATAACTATTAATAAAAGTGGCTTTTATGGTTTTATTACTCCTCTAGATGACTATAAAAATGAAGATATTTATACAGAAGATTTAAATAAATTAAATGTTCAAGAAGGAGATATTGTTAAATATTTTATTATTAAAAATAATTATAATCATAAAAATGAAGCAATTATAACCCAAATAATTGACCATTCTATTAATGAAATAGTAGGGGTTGTTAGTGCTAAAATGTTTAATAGTAAACTTAAAGCTAGTATTACTTTAATTGATGAATCAAGAACCTTCCCGCTATTAAATGCTAAAGAAAGTTATGATAAAGCAATAGCTAAATGTGAATTAACATATGATAAATTTAACAATATAATGGCTTCATTAAAGGAAATTGTAGCATATAAAGATGATCCAGGAAAAGAAATTAGTGCGATTGCGGCTATGTATAATTTTAATGTTTCATTTCCTATAGAAGTTAAAGAAGAAGTTCAAAATATACCATCATCAGTTAGAGAAGAAGATTTAAAAAATAGAACAGACTTTAGAGATTTAGAAATTATTACGATTGATGGTGATGATTCTAAAGATTTTGATGATGCCATTTACGTTAAAAAGAATGGGGAAAATTATTTACTTGGAGTTTATATAGCTGATGTATCTAATTATGTTTTATTTAATCATCTATTAGATATTGAAGCATATGATAGAGGTACAAGTGTTTATTTAGCTGACAGAGTTATACCAATGTTACCACGGGAATTATCTAATGGAATTTGTTCACTAAATGAAGGTGAAGATAGATTAGTACTTGCTTGTATAATGAATATTGATAGTAATGGTAGGTGTCTAGATTCAAAAATAGTTGAAGGTGTTATCAAATCAAAACATCGTATGACTTATAATAAGGTAAATAAGATAATTAATGGTGATAAAGATTTAATTAATCAATATCAAGATATTTATCAAATGTTAATTGAAGCTAATGAATTACATCATATATTAAGAAATAAAAGAGAAAATGAAGGTAGTCTTGATTTTGATTTACCAGAATATAGTTTTATTTTAAATAAAGATGGTTCACCTAAAGATATAATAAAAAGAGAAAGAAATGATGCTGAAAAACTAATTGAAGACTTTATGATTTATGCTAATTCAGAAGTAGCTAAACATATGATGAGATTAGATTTACCTTTTTTATATCGTGTTCATGATAAACCGAGTGAAGAAAAAATGGCTAATTTCTTTTCTTTTATTAATGATAATGAAAGTATGAAATTAATTAAAAGAGGAATTAAACCTAAAAATGTTCAAAAAATATTAAAAGATTTAAGTAAAAAAGAAAATAATGAAATATTAAATAATTTATTATTAAGATCAATGGCTAAAGCTAAATATAGCAATGATAATATTGGTCATTTTGGTTTAGCATTAAAAAATTATTGTCATTTTACATCACCAATTAGAAGATATCCAGATTTAATAGTCCATAGAATAATTAAAGATTTAATATTACATCCTAAAAATTATGAAGCTAGATATCGATATTATACAAATAATTTAGCGGAAATTGGTTTAAAAACCTCAATTAGAGAAAGAAACGCAATTGAATGTGAACGTGATGTAGATGATATGTTATATGCTTGGTATATGGAAAAAAATATTGATAAATTTTATAATGGAGTTATAACTTCAATTGTAAGTTTTGGAATGTATGTAGAAATCGATAAAGGTATTGAAGGTTTAGTTCATATTAAAAATATAAATGGTTATTATACATTTGATGAGAAAAAATTAGAATTAATTAGTCCAAAACATACTTTTAAAATTGGTGATAAAGTAGAAATTGTTGTAATTGGTTCAGATAGAAGAACAAGAAAAATTGATTTTATGTTAAAAGAGGATTATTTAGAAAATGAAGATAGTAGCTACAAATAGAAAAGCTACCTTTGAATATTTTATTTTAGATAAATATGAAGCTGGCATTAAATTAACTGGTACAGAAATTAAATCTGTTAGACTTGGTCAAATAAATATTAATGATGCATATGCAATAATAAGAAATAATAAAGTAGAAATAATTAATATGTTTATTGCTAAATATGAAAAAGGTAATATCTTTAATCATGAAGAAAGAAGAACAAGAGAATTATTATTACATAAAAAAGAAATATATAAACTAGCTACTAAAATAAAATTAGAAGGTTTAACATTAGTACCTTTAAAAGCTTATTTTAAAGAATCATTATTAAAAATAGAAATAGGACTTTGTAAAGGTAAAAAATTATATGATAAAAGACAATCATTAAAAGAAGAAACAGAAAAAAGAAAAGCCCAAAAAGCTTTAAAAAATTACCAAAGATAGTTGACAATAAACTTAAAATAGCGTATTATTTAATACGCAAACGGGCTTGTTTCGGATTCGCTATGAGAGAAGAAGGTTTGTAAGCGTGTCTTGTTAATGCCAAGTAAAAAGCATCGAGGTTTGAATAAACGCAAACACACATTTATTTGCTCGTAACAACAATATGAGCGTTCAATTAGCTTGCTAATATAATAGAAGCTATATATTAATTAGAACCTATGCTAATTAATATGAATCATTATTTTAATAGGTTATATAATAATTCTTTAGCTAGAAGAATTATTAAGAATCTAATCTAGCTTAAGTAAAGAAATTTTTTCTATTTATAACCTTTACTTATAACTTAAATAGAATACACACGTAGAAAGCAAATAATATTTTCTTATATACGGGAGTTCAAGTCTCCCCAAGTCCACCAAAGAAGAACTGGTCGAACACTGTATTCTTTCCAGGAGGAATGGCAATAGGTGTTTCGTTTAATAATAAAATAAGGTCGTTACCTAAAAAGTAACGGCTTTTTTATAATGTTAATATTTGATTAAATTATTATTATACTATTAAAAAATATAATTAATTAATGTTCAAAGCATAGCTACAAAATTAAAGTACAGCATATTTTATCCTAGACTTGTTAATGACAAGTAAAAAAACGCAATTATAGGGATTAATAAATTAAACAATTTATTGAACTGGGTATTATTTTTTTCTACTGAATATTCATATTATTGGTTTTATGGTAATATTTAATAAATGTTTAATAAAAATAATAGGTTTTTAATTAAAGTAAATTATAATTTAGTGAAATAGACATTTTTTTGAAAACGTGTTGTTCAGAACAATTTTTCTTAATGATATTATATATCTGTCAAAGGACAAGGAGGATATAAAATGGAAAATTTAGACAAAGTTTACGCAAAGCGTATTGCTGAAGAATATGCACCAAAAACAACTACAAAGGTGGTTCAATTAAAGAAATTGGACCAAAAAGTAAAACGACCTGCTAATATTTTCGCCTTTACATTTGGAACTATTTGTGCATTAATTGCAGGAACAGGAATGAGTATGATAATGACAGATTTTGGTCTAAGTGGTACAACTGGAATAGTGCTAGGAATAATTCTTGGAGTTGTAGGATTTATTGGATGTGGTGTTAATTATCCAGTTTATTTTAAAATATTAAAGTCTAGAAAAGAAAAATACGCATTTGAGATTACAGAACTAGCAAAAGAAATTTCTGAAGAGTAGAAAGAAGGTGCATCAAACATGAATAAAAATGAAAATAAATACTTTAATACCGCTAAAAAAATGAATGATGCACTAATTAGGCTTTTAGAAATTAAAGAATATGAATATATCACAATCAAAGAAATATGTAGAATCGCAAATGTAAATAGATCAACTTTTTATTTACATTATGAAAATATGAATGATTTATTAGAAGAAACTATCAAATCATTGAACCTATCATTTAACTCTCATTTTAAGTCAAAAGAAAATGAGAGCACAATTATTTCAAAAGACAACATAGAGGATTTATTATTAATTAATGATGATAATTTAATTCCATATTTAAACTTTATAAAAGAAAACAAGAATGTTTATAAAGTGTTGAAGACTCATCCTCAACTATTTAATGCAAACAAAACCTACGACCAAATGTTTAGAAAATTATTTGTACCAATTATGAATAGATTTGGATTAGATGAAAAATGGCATAAATATTTAATGGATTTTTATATTTCTGGACTAACTTCTATAGTATTAGATTGGGTTTATGATGATTGCAAAATTCCTGTTCAAGAAGTCTCTGATTTTATTAAAGGCTTAATAGTTAAAAAGTGATTAAAGAAATTATTAAAAAAATAAAAAATGATTATAACAAGAGAACAGTTATATTTGCATTTTTGTCCGTATTAGCTATTATATGTTTTACTGTTTATAATGGGATATTAGGTTTTTTATATGATTCAATATGGCATATTTGTATATTTGCTTATTATGTGTTTTTGCTTCTTATTAAAGGCTTATTAGTTTTTGGAATTTCACACAAAAAAACAAGAAGTAATCAATTAATAGTAGTCTATATAACATTTATAATGCTTATCATTTTGACCGTTGGTATGATAGCTCCTGCTATTTTATTGGTTTTAGATAAAAGAACATATAATCTAGGTTTAATTCCTCAATTGCTTCAGCAGCATATACTACTTATAGTATTACAATGTCCATTGTTAATATGAAAAAAGCAAAGAATACTGATAGTCCAATAATAAAACAAATTAGATTAGTTAATATAGTAAATACATTGATGTCAATATTAGTTCTTCAAAATACTTTGATTCTTGCTAATGGCGGATATACTGGAGATATGAAAAAACTCTCTATTGCTACAAGCGTAGGAATTATTGTTTTAATAATTATTGTCGAAATATATCAATTCATCTTGGTGAAAGCTAATCAGGGTGTTTTCAAAAAACGATAGATGTTTTCAAAAAACGAAAGGTGTTTGCATTTTGTATTAAAATGGTTCATCTTTGCCAGAGAAGAACTGGACGAACACCGTATTTTTCCCAGGAGGAATGGCAATAGGTGTGTCGTTTAATAATAAAACAAGGTCGTTACCTAAAAAGTAAACTGGTTCAAAAGTCAAGGACAAAAAAGTTGACAGTAGTAAATAAGTAAATATTTAACAAGTTAAGGAGGAAGC
>CALUXR010000012.1 GCA_944324795.1 uncultured Acholeplasmatales bacterium | reverse complement strand
TAGTGAGACTTATATACGTAGTATATAAAATCTCACGAAAGTAGAAAAATTATATAGAATAGTGTCGAAAACCCGTGAGCGGTTTTTTTTATTTTCTTATATAATTATTATTATATATATGTTATAATTAATACATTAGGTGGTGTTATTAAATATGTGGTATGAAGTGATTCAAAATTTTTTTATTGAAAATTCTTGGATAAGAATATTATTTGATACATATTTTGTTTTTATAATTATTACTCTATTAATTTACATAATTGCTCATAGTAGAAGGGCGGTTTATTTTATCTTTACAATATTAATAATTACTGCCATTTACTATTTGGCTAAATTTTTACATTTGGACTTAACTGAAAAAATATTCGGTGGAGCTATTTTTATTTCTATACTGTTGGCTGTTTTCGTTTTAGCACCTGATTTTAGAAATATAATTAATTATAAACAAGATATTAAAGATATAATTACATATTCTAGTAATAACACAAATAATCAAATTGCTGATGCCGTTATGTTTTTATCTAGTAGGAAGATTGGTGCGTTAATAACGATTGAGAGACATAATTCATTAGATCAATATGCAGAGAAAGCAATACAACTTAATGCTGATATCTCGAAAGAATTATTAATAAACATATTTATCCCTAATACTCCTTTACATGATGGTGCTGTTATTATTAGAGGAAATAAAATAAGATGTGCGGGTGCCTATTATGTTTTAACTCAACATAGTGAAATTGATAAAACTACTGGTTCTAGACATAGGGCTGCTTTAGGAATTTCTGAGATAACAGATAGCTTATCAATAATATGTTCTGAAGAAACAGGGCATATATCCGTTGCTGCAGAAGGATTTCTTGTTAAAATAGCTGATCGAGAAAAGCTTTTAACATATATTGATACTTTTATGCAAAAAAGATAGGTGATTAAGATGAAATATATAATAAATTTATTAAAATGTATCTTTAACCCTCTTTATATGATAATTACTGCTAATGAGGAAAATAAATCGTTTTTAAAACATATAAAAAAGACAGAAATTTTATTGATTTTAATTTCTTTTTTAATAACATTGACTATTGTGTTTATTTATTATTATAAGGAGATTTTTGGTATTTAATTTATGTTTAATTGTAGTCCGATAATTCCATTAATAATATCTATAATATTATCAATTATATTAGTCAAAGATTCACTATCTAAAAACATTTTCAGCAAAGTTAAAGTTACATTTTCTTTTATCATTATTTTTTGCTTGTCACTAATAAGTGTATTCTATAATTCCATTTATGATTCAAAATTTAATAAAGAATTATTTAATTATTTGATGATTTCAATTACTGTTGCATTGATTATTATGATATTAAAATACTATATTAAAAGTATTAATAATGCAAAATACTTTAATAAAATGAATAATTTATTTAGTGAATTTACACTTTATTTTCATATAAATAAGAATTATAAAAATTTATCTCTATCTAGCACCCTACAAAAAGTCTTAGAAATAGATGAAAATATTAATAATGTAAGTTTAAAGTATTTTTATAATAGATATTTAGACTACCTAGAATTAAATGAGCAAAAAACAGATTATAAAGCTTTTGTTGATTTCCTTGTTCAAAAAGAAAAAGCTGAAAACGAATGTATTAATATTACTTTTCATTTAAAAGATGATACATCTAGAACATTTTTATTTAAACGAAAGAATATTTATATAAATAATAAATTAAATGGTGAAATTTTTATATCTAATATAGGGGCTCAAGATATGAGTAGTGCTAGTAATATGACAGCAGTTCAGGATATGAGTTTACAGCGACTAGAAGCATTAGTTGAGTGTAGTGATCAGGGAATATGGATTAAAGATTTAAAAAATGGTAGAATTTGGTTAAATGATTATATACTTAAAAAATTGAATATTAGTAATAATATTTCATTAAAAGAATTTGAAAAACTAATAAATAATGATGATTTAATAGATTATAATAATACTTTGAATTCCATAACTGAAAATAATTCTTGTTTTACATGCATTTATAGAATTAAAAGCGAATATAAATACATTTATGTAAGAGAACGAAGCAAAGTCATTTTTAATGACGGAATCCAAGATGAGATTGTTAGTTATGTTGAATTTAATAGTAGTAAAAATTTTATTAAAACAAATACAATTCTAGACTCATTAAAAGAAGAGAATGAACTTTTACTATATATAAATGATTTAGCTAATCAAAATATTAATTATGAGTTGGCATATTTTAGAATTTCTAATATTCCAAATCTTAATGAAAAATATGGGCGTTCATTAGGGACATTAGCTATGGAGGAGTACGTTAGGACATTGAAAGAAATTTTCAGTTTTGAAAATGGATTTTTTAGAATCTCAGGATTAGACTTCGTATTTGTTATTACGGATATTTCTAAAATGGATCTTTTAAATAAGACATTAAAAAAAGGACAAATATTTAATCCAAGTCTATCATATGGTAGTATAAAGTGTAGTCTAAATGTTACGATGGGCTTATCTTTTTCAAATGACGCTATTAGACCTAAAGAAATATATGCAAACACTAAAATTGCGTTTAAAAAAGCTTTAGAAAGGGGAATTCCTTATATTTTTTATAAGGATATTAATAAATAACATGGATGCTATAATTTGCATGGCTGGGAGTGCTACAAGATTAAATTTGGGAGAAAATAAAGTATTCATAAACCTAAACAATATGCCTATATTTACATATTCGTTAAGTATATTAAAAGAATTTTGCGATAATATAATTTTAAGTGTTAGACCTGAAGATGTTGATAAGGTAAAAAAATATTTATCAGAAAATGTATCTATAGTGCTTGGAGGTGCTGAAAGATTTATTAGTGTTTACAATGCAATGCAAAAGATTAGAAGCGAGAAAGTTCTAATTCATGATGGAGCAAGGCCGTTCATATCTACTGAGACATTAACAAAGATTATTAATGAATCTGCAAATTATGACTTAATTTTACCTTATATAAATATAAAAGGAACAGTTTACCAAAATGAACCATTAGCTCTATTAGATAGAACAAATATTATAATAGCTCAAACACCTCAAATGGTAACAAAAAAACATTTTATTTATAGTTATAAAAAGGCGTTAGAAGAACATTTTAAGCCAACAGATGATGTTTCCTTAATCTTAAAATATAATTCAGAACTTAAAGTTTTGAAAATATTAGATGATGAGCATAATTTCAAAATTACTACTAAATATGATTTGGAAATAGCGAGGAAATTGTATGATTAGAATTGGCCATTCATGGGATGTACATAGGTTAGTAGAAGGCCGTAAATTAATATTAGGCGGAATAGAAATTGATGGGTATAGTAAAGGCTTATTAGGACATAGTGATGCTGATTGTGTATTGCATAGTTTAGCAGAGGCGTTATTAGGAAGTTTAGCACTAGGAGATCTTGGTGATTTTTTTCCTGACACTGCTAAAGAAACTTTAAATATAGATTCTAAAATTATACTTAAAAATGTTTATGAAATTGTTAAAAATAAAGGTTATAAACTTGTTAATTGTGATATTATGATTTATTCTGAAATGGTAAAAATTGCACCATATAAATTTTTAATGCGTCAAGAAATATCAAAAATTTTAGATTTAAACATTGAAAATATTTCAATTAAAGCTACCACTTGGGAAAAAATGGGTTTTATAGGAAGAAATGAAGCTATAGCTGCAGAAACTGTTATATTAATATCTAATAGTAATTAAAATGGTATAAATTGTTTTCATTGTTTATAATCAAATCAATTTAGTTTTATAATTTAGTAATTTAATTTTGTACTTTGTGTGTTTTAAAAAAGTTGATTTTAATACGTTTTTATGGTAGAATAGCAAAGGCACAAAACACATGTCTTTGGAGCTGGCCGTCGTGTGCATTAAATGTTGGAGGCTAGTGTTGAAGAGGACAGAGGAAAAAACAAAAATAAAATGGAGGAAAAGAAAATGTCTGAAACTGTTGTTTCTATGAAACAATTATTAGAGTGTGGTGTTCATTTCGGCCACGCTACTCGTAGATGGAATCCAAAAATGCAAAAATACATCTACACAGCAAGAAATGGTATTTATATTATCGATTTACAAAAAACTGCAAACGAAATTGAAAAAGCATATGCCGCTTTGTTAGATATTTGTAAAAATGATGGTAAAGTTTTATTTGTAGGTACTAAGAAACAAGCTCAAGAAGCTGTTAAAGAAGAAGCTGAACGTTGTGGTATGTACTATGTTAACAATCGTTGGCTTGGTGGTACTATGACAAACTTTAAAACAATTCGTAAAAGAATTCAAAAATTACAAAATCTTTACAAAATGGAAGAAGAAGGAACTTTTGATTCTTTACCTAAAAAAGAGGTTATTAAATTAAAGGCAGAAAGAGATAAATTAGAAAAGAATTTAGGTGGTATAAAAGAAATGACTAAAGTTCCTGAAGCTTTATTTATAGTAGATCCACGTAAAGAAAATAATGCAATATTAGAAGCACATAAATTAAATATTCCAGTGTTTGGTATTGTTGATACTAATTGTGATCCAGATTTAGTAGATTATGTAATTCCTGCTAATGATGATGCAATTAGAGCTGTTAAATTAATAGTTGGTGTAATGGCTAATGCTGTTATTGAAGCTAATGGTGGTGTTGTTGAAAAGTTCAATGACGAAGAAGTAAATATGTCTGAAGAGATTAATAAAGAAGAAGCAAAAGAAGAACAAAAAGCAAAGGCACCACGTAAAGCTAAAGCTAAAACTGAAGTAAAGGAAGACTAATCATGAATATTACTGCACAAATGGTAAAACAACTTCGCGATAAGACTGAAGCTGGTATGATGGATTGCAAAAAAGCTTTAGTTGAAACCGATGGAGATATGGAAAAAGCAATCACATGGTTAAGAGAACGTGGTATTGCAAAAGCTGGTAAAAAAGCTGGTCGTGTTGCTGCTGAGGGATTATGTAATGTTGTTACTAGTGGCAATAAAGCAGTTTTATATGAATTAAATAGTGAAACAGACTTTGTTGCAAAAAACGAAAAATTTACTAATTTAGTTGATAGAATAGGACAAATATTAGTTAATTCAAATGCTAATAATACAGAAGAAGCACTAAAAATTGTTGATAATGGACAAGATTTAAACACAATTATTCTTGAAGCATCTGGTGTAATCGGTGAAAAGATTAGTTTGCGTAGAGTAACAATTGTAAGCAAAAACGACAATGAATTATTTGGAATTTATAAACATATGGGTGGTACGATTGTATCATGTGTCGTAGTTGGCAATGCTGATGAAATAATTGCTAAAGATATGGCAATGCATATTGCAGCATCTAGCCCACGTTTTATTGCTAAAGAAGACATTCCACAAGCTGATATAGATAAGGAGAAGGAAATTATTCTTCATCAAGCTTTGAACGAAAATAAAGAATCAGCTAAGCCAAAACCTGAACAAATTATTATCGATAAAATTGTTCCAGGAAGATTAGAAAAAAGTTTAAAAGAAATATGCTTATTATCTCAACCTTTTGTTAAAAATCCCGATATAACAGTTTCTCAATATTTAGGGAATGCAAGCGTAAAATGTTTTGTTCGCTTAAAAGTCGGCGAAGGTATTGAAAAAGAAGTAGTAGATTTTGCTGCTGAAGTAGCTGCACAGGCTGGTTTAAGTAAGTAGTTTAATTTAAAAAGAGCCTGTTTAGGTTCTTTTTTATTAAAAATATGGAGGACTTATGTATAAAAGAGTATTATTAAAAATGAGTGGTGAAGCCATAAAAGGAGATACTTCATTTGGAATAGATCCAAAAACGGTTACAAATATTGCTAATCAAATTAAAGATGCACATGATTTAGGTGTTCAAATTGGAATTGTCGTTGGTGGTGGTAATATTTGGCGTGGTAAAACTGCTTCCGAACTAGGAATGGATAGAGCTCAAGCAGATTATATGGGTATGCTTGCTACAATTATGAATGGTTTAGCTATTCAAGATGCTCTAGAGCATTTAGGTGTTCCTTCTAGAGTTATGTCTGCAATAATGGTCAATGAAGTTTGTGAACCGTATATAAGAAGAAGAGCTATAAGGCACCTAGAAAAGGGTAGGGTATGTATATTTGTTGGTGGTATTGGTTCCCCATATTTTTCAACTGATACTGCTTGTGTATTAAGAGCGGCAGAAATTGAAGCAAATGTTATTTTGATGGCCAAGAATAATGTTGAAGGTGTTTATTCTGCTGATCCCCGTAAAGATTTGTCTGCAAAGATGTATGAAGAGTTAACATTTAATGAAATATTAAATAAAGATTTAGCAGTTATGGACTCTACAGCAGCATCTTTATGTAAAGATAATAGTTTAGAAATTATAGTCTTTAACATGAATAAATATGGTAATATAGTAAAAGCTGTTAAAGGTGAAAAAATTGGTACACACGTTAAAAAATAAGGAGGATATATAATGCAAGAACAAGCAGATATGGAAATGTTAAATGCTGAAGATAGCATGGACAAAGTTATTACTAATTACAATAAAGAATTACAAACAATTCGAACAGGCCGCGCTAACCCTCAATTACTTGATCAAATTATGATTGAATATTATGGAGTTATGACGCCTATTAGACAAGTTGGTCAAGTATCGATGCCTGAACCTAGTCAACTTTATATTAAACCGTATGATAAATCTGTTTTAAAAGCTGTTGAAAAAGCTATTGAAAATTCTAATTTAGACCTACCTCCTCAAAATGATGGTCAAGGAATACGACTTGTTATACCTAAGATGACTGAGGAAAGAAGAAAAGAATTAGTTAAACAGGTTAACAAATTAGAAGAAGGTGCTAAAGTTGCTATTAGAAATGTAAGAAGAGATGCAAATGAAAAAATTAAAAAACTTGGTTTAACTGAAGATGATGAAAAAGGTTATTTAGAAGATGTTCAAATTTTAACAGACAAAAAAATAAAAGAAGTTGAAGTTTGCACAAATAAGAAAAATGAAGAATTAATGCATATTTAATATAAAAAAGTTCCTCCTTAAAAGGAGGAATATGCAGGTATAGTTTAATGGTAGAACATCGGCTTCCCAAGCCGTAGATGCGAGTTCGATTCTCGTTACTTGCTCCAAATTGTAAGACTATATAAGCTAAATTTTAGCTTTTGATAACGGAATGTAGCTTAGTTTGGTAAAGCGCTAGCTTCGGGAGTTAGAGACCGTGAGTTCAAATCCCACCATTCCGACCATTCTTTGAGATGTTTTTTGCATCTTTTTTTATTTTAATTAAAAAAAAGAACATTTTTTGTCTATATATATAATGGAGGGTGGAAGAATGATAATAACTCAAAAAATTGAATTAGTTGTTTCTACTGAAGATGCTATTATGCTCGATAGTCAATCAAGAATATGTAGAAAAATGTATAATAAATTATTAGAAATATCCATTAATGCTCTAAAAAATAATATTAATCTTTTATCTAGTTACCAATTAGAAGAAATTCTAGTTAAAGAAAAACAAAAAGAACCATTTTATTATTCTGTTCATTCTTCTCCTCTAAAAAATATAATTAAACGCATATGTAAAGCATTTAGTAATTATGATAGTTCAAAAAAGAATTTTCCAAAATTTAAATCTAATAATTCAAAATGGTTTAATCTATTCTATGATTTTTGTAATGGTGGTATAAAAATCACTAATAGGACTTGTAATATAACCTTAGGTGTTAGAAAATCAAAATCGAAAGATGTTAGGCTTAAAATTGTTGCCAAATTGAAAAACAAAATAAAAAATAATAAAAAAATTTATAGTTATCGAATTACTAAAAATTTTAATAAATATTATCTTTTAATAACAATGCAAGTAGAAGATAAACCTTTAACTAGGAGCTTAAATAATATAATTTGTATTGATCCTAATCATAAAAATTTCTTTATTGCTGTTGATAATCATAAAAATACATTTGAATTTCAAAAAATATATATTCTTAAATATTTTGATAAACAGATAGATAAGTTACGTTCTCAATTAAGTCGTTGCTTGAAAGAATCAAAAAAAGAAATGACAAAATACGGAGTTAGTTATATTAAGCCGAGTTTACGCTATACAAAATTAAATAATGCAATAAATAAACTTTATTTTAAAAGACAATCTCAAATTAAAACAGCATTGTTTACAATAGCTAACTATATTTCTTCTAGATATGATGTTATAGCAATTGGTAATTATTTTCCTAAAAGTGAAGATATCTCATTTTCTAATATGCGGCGCGCAATGCTTAATGAAAGTGTAATTGGCAAATTTAGAACAATTTTGGAATTTGTTTGTAGGAAGAGAGGAAAAAAGTTTATTTCTGTAGATGAAAATGGAACTACTGCTAGATGTTTTAACTGTCATTATTTTTCTGTTAAATCACCAGATGTAAGATTATATACTTGTCCCCGATGTGGTAAAATTTATAATCGAGATATCAACAGTGCCATTAATATTGGTATAAAAAGTAATTTATTGTCTGGCTCGGACTATCTAAGTATAGATTTATCTAGACCTAGGTATAGATTGTATTATAGTTTGCATAAGCAAGCTATATGTCAATATGATTAAACAAGTGATACTCATTACTTATCTTTATATTCAACGTTAAGCTATACTTATGCGCAAAGTATTATGCAAGTGGAATTAAAAAGAAGAGCACGACGGGTTCGTTCCCTATTTAGTTTTTCAAAGAAAAGTTTATATTATATTTTAAGCAATAATAAATATTCTATCAAATAAAAATTTACTAAATAAAGATTAATTATTATAAATATATATAAAACTCTAACTATTTAAAAAAAGATATGCTATAATACTTTTGATTGATTAATACAAATGTTTTGTAAGGAGTTTGATAAATATGTATTATGGCATAGATATTGGTGGCACAAGTGCTAAAATAGGCGCTTTTGAAAATGATAGACTTGTTAAAACATGGTCTATAGATATGAATGTTGATTCATTAGAATCAATGGTTGATCGTATATTAGATTCAATTAAAGAATTGGATAGTAATATTTTAGGAATAGGTATTGATTGTCCTGGTTTTATAATGAATAATTATATAAGTAGTTCTGCTAACTTGCATTTTTTAGATGGTGTAAATTTGAAAGAAGCATTTGCTAAAAAAATTGCTTGCCCTGTTAGAGTTATAAATGATGCTAATTGCCATGCGTTAGGAGAAGCTAAAGCAAAAAAAATTGATAATATCGTGTTTATAACATTAGGCACTGGTGTTGGTGGTGGTTTTGTTCTAAATGGGAAAGTTTTAGAAGGTGCATTTGGTTCATTTATGGAAATTGGGCATATGCATGTTGATGATGTTTATAATTTTCGCTGTGGTTGTGGTCAAGTTGGCTGTTTAGAAACTGTTTGTGGCCAAAAAGGTGTAATAAATCTAGTCAATTATTATCGTAATTCTATGCAAACTCAATTAGAATTAGATTATTCAGTTAAAGATGTATTTAATTTAGCTAAAGTAAATGACCCACTTGCTTCTAAAGTTGTAGAAGTTTTTACTGATAAACTAGGTTTAGCTTTAGTTAATGCTGCAAATATTTTAAACCCTAAAATGATCATTATTGGTGGAGGAATTAGCGCAGCTGGTGATTTCTTAATGCGCCAAATAAAAACTAATTTCTATAAATATGCTAACCAAAATATAGCAAAAACAGAAATTGGGTTTGCAAGTCTAGGTAGTGAAGCAGGAATGTATGGTGCTTATTATCTAATAAAGGATGAAAAACAATAAAACAAATACAATTAAGTCTATAGTGATATATTTTTAAAATTATAGACTTTTTTCTTTGCTCAAACTTTAATAATAGAATTTTTCCACTCCAAAGTAAAAAGAAAAAATGGAGTAATAAAACAAAGAAAGCCTAATTTTCTTTTAAAAAAGCCAAAAAACATTCAATGAAAACCCTTCTAAAAGTTGAAAATCAGTATTAAAAATCAAAAGATAGAAGTTCCACTTCAAAAATAAATAAAAAAATGAAGTAAAACGCTTTTATTTTGCAGACAGATATGCTATAATTTCGAAGAATCTGAAAGTAATTTTTTTATATTAGTGGGGTGAAATTTAATGCGTATTATTAGAACAAAAAATTACGATGATATGAGCAAAAAAGCAGCTGATTTAATTGCGTCTGTTATTTTGCTAAAACCTAATTGTGTATTGGGTCTTGCTACAGGATCTTCTCCTATTGGTACATACAAAAATTTGGTGAAGATGTATAAGGATGGTAATTTAGATTTCAGTCAAGTTAAGAGTGTTAACTTAGATGAATATAAAGGCTTACCACGTGACAATGAACAAAGTTACTATTATTTCATGCATGACAATTTATTTTCTCATGTGAATATTGACTTAAAAAACACTCATCTTCCAAATGGTATGGAAAAAAATAGCGAAAAAGCCTGTAAAGAATATGACGAAGTAATTGCTTCTATGAATGGTGTTGATATGCAATTGTTAGGATTAGGTCATGATGGTCATATTGGATTTAATGAACCAAACTCATTCTTTGATAAAACTACGCATTGTGTAAATTTGACACAAATGACAATTGAAGCTAATAAACGTTTCTTTGCATCTATTGATGATGTTCCAAAGCAAGCATATACAATGGGTATTGGTACAATTATGGCGGCTAAAATGGTGATTATGGTTGTTAGTGGTAAAGATAAGTCAGAAATCTTGAAAAAATCTTTCTTTGGTCCTGTTACTCCTGAAGTTCCAGCATCTATCCTTCAATTCCATCCAAACTTCATATTAGTAGCAGATGAAGATGCTTTATCATTAATTGAATAATTATGATTATAACTAGTAAAAGAGTTTGGATAGCTGATCAATTTGTTCAAGCTCAATTAGAAATAAGGGATGGAATTATAGTTAATATTTATCCATATAATACTAAAAAAGTAGACATTGATTATGCTGATAAAAGAATAGTTCCAGGATTTATCGATGTTCATACCCATGGGGCATATGGCTTTGATACTAATGATGCTGAAGAAGAAGGCCTTAAAAAATGGCTTAAAAGAATCCCTGAGGAGGGTGTTACAGCTCTATTACCTACTACAGTAACCCAAATGCCTGAAGTTTTAAAGAGGGCTTTAAGGAATGTAGCTAAGGTAGTAAAAGATGGGTATGAAGGGGCGGAAGTTTTGGGTGTTCACTTTGAAGGGCCTTTTTTAGATATGGAATATAAAGGAGCTCAACCTCCTGAAGCTATTCAAGTTCCAACGATTGAGGCGTTTGATGCATATCAAGATGCAGCTTCTGGCTTGATAAAATATATAACTATTGCGCCAGAACACGATGAAGATTTTAAATTAATTCATCATTTAACAAAAAATGATGTTGTAGTTTCTATCGGACATTCAAGCGCAACATACGAAGAGGCTATTATGGCTGTAGCTAATGGTGCACGCTCAATGACTCATGTTTATAATGGAATGACACCATATCATCATCGTAAACTAGGTTTAGTTGGAGCAGCTTTTAGAATTAGAAATTTATATGGTGAAATAATAGCTGATGGCATGCATTCAACGCCGGCGGCGCTAAATGTTTTTTATCAAACTAAAGGACCTGATCACGTGCTTTTAATATCAGATTCATTAAGAGCTAAAGGTTGTCAACCAAGTGATAATTTAACTTTAGGCGGCCACCCTATTGTAATTAGTCCAGAAGGTTTGGCTTTTATTAAAGGTACGGAAACTATTGCTGGAAGCACGTTAAGAATTAATCAGGCTTTAAAAGTTTTAGTAGAAAAAGCCTTAGTACCATTCAATTATGCCATCAATTCATGTACATCTAATCCTGCCCATGCTTTAGGAGTAGATAATCGTAAAGGTTATCTTAAAGTTGGTTATGATGCAGATATTGTAGTTTTAGATGATGAATATAATGTTTGTCAAACATATTGTAAAGGGAAAGCGATGTTGTAGGTGGCGACAATGAGAAAAATGGTCAGTTTACTCTTTCTTTTCATATTCTTGATAGGATTTAATTTACAAGTAGAAGCTGCCAACACAAATATTTTAGAAAAAGAACAAATTGAGTTACAAATTTCTGAAACATATCAAATTGAAATATTAAATGAAATAGATTATGCAAAGATTGAATATTTCTCAGAAAATTCAGAAGTTGCTGAAGTTTCAGGGACTGGTTTAATTACAGCTAAAGAGATTGGAAGTACTATGGTAACTATAGTTTGCGATGGAAATGAAGCAACCTTATATGTATCAGTCTTTAAAAAGGCTAGTTATTTAAATCTTTTGACAGAGAGTGATGTTACACTAACTGAAGGAGAAGAATATAAGATATTAGCTTCAACGGATGGCAGTAAACCAATCACTTATATAAGTGAAAATGAAAATATAGCTAGTGTTTCTAAGGATGGTTTTATAACTGCTAACAATTATGGTCAAACAAATGTTGATTTAAATATAGATGGAATTAATAAATGCATTTCAGTAAATGTAAAAGGGAAAATAGAGGAATTAATTCTTACAAAAAATAATTTTAATATCCCTTTAGGCCAAATTGAACAGATTGAAATTGTTTCTAATTTAGAAGGAAATGCTATAAATTATATTTCTAATAATGAAGAAGTGGCTAGAGTAAGTGAAGATGGTATTATAAGCACGCATAAAGTTGGTTCAGCAGTAATTATTTTAATGATTGATAAAAAAATGGTTGCTAATTGTAATGTAGATGTTGTTGAAGTGCCAATAACTGAAATAATATTAAAAAATGAAAGTGTCAATTTAGTTGTTGGTGATACATATCAGATTGAATATACTTACAAACCAAATAATGCTACGACTAATGTTACATTTAAAAGTTTAAATGAAGATATTTGTACAGTTTCAGAATCAGGGGAGATAAGAGCTTTTGCCTTTGGTAAGGCAACAATTGAAATTATAGCGGATGATATAAAAGAAACATTAGAAGTGAATGTCTCATCTAAGGCAGAACCAAAAAATAATAAAGGACTTATTATTGGTTTGAGTGTCGGCATGATTTTGATTCTTATTATAACAATATCAGTATTGATTTATTTGAAAAAACGTAAGAAAAGTAATAATTTGAAGTAATACTCCAAAATATAACAAAAAATATGTTGCAATGCTCCAAAATAAAGTATATAATTGGAGTTACCAAGATATATGATCGCGTTTTGTTATAAAAGCGCTTTTATTTGAGTAGGGCAAATAAATGTTTTATATAATGTAAACGCTATCATAAGAAAGGAGAGAAATATGCTAAAGATTAAAGTGGTTAATAAAGTTGGTAATGAAATGTATATTGGCCAAAGTAGTGATAAGATTTGTGCAATATTTAACTTTGCCTATGAAGATGGAGACTGGATGATTATCGATTCTGATAAAAAAGGTGGTTTCTATAAAATACAATTAGAAGATACAATGCAAGAGTCAATCATTTATGTGCCTGGAAGTTTCTTTATTTATCATATTCCTTTAAAAGATAAGAGAAGTAATTATTCTCCTAAATCATTTTATGGTGATTGCCATATAATTAAAATAGAAGAAGCATCTAAAGAAGAAATAAAGCAAAGAAGAAATTTAGCTTTTAATCCATACGATGAGCATGGAAATGATACTTTCTTTCCTCATTCTTCAGCAAATATTGAAACTCGTGGTGAATGCGTATTTGCTAGTAGAAATGCGATTGATGGTTACTATTTTAATGATTCACATGGTAGCTTCCCTTATCAAAGTTGGGGGATTAACCGTGATCCGAAAGCAGAATTTAAAATTGATTTTGGAAGGGAGGTCCAAGTAGACGAAGTAATATTAACATTAAGAGCTGATTTTCCACACGACAATTATTGGGAAAAAGTTACACTTGAATTTTCAGATGGCTCAACAATTGATGCATCATTAAAAAAGAGCGCAGAAAGACAAAGTATTAAATTTGAGCCGAAAATTGTAAATTCAATTATTCTTAAGAACTTAATAAAAGCGAAAGGAATTAGTGAATTTCCAGCTCTAACCCAATTTGAAGCTTGGGGAGTAGAAAAAAATTAAAAAGGAGAAAGAAAATGAACTCAGTAATTTTAGAAAAAGTTACAAGAGAAGATTACTTTAAGCGTCCTAATTTCACGAAAGAAGATGTTAAAAAGACTTTAGATAAAGTAGTCGGAATAGTAGATCATATGTTGTTAAAATTTCATGATGATATATTCCCTACTGCAGCGAGTCACAATTACGTATATGGGGCTGTTGGGAATTTAGTTTGGAATGATAGTAATTTTGATTCTGTTTGGACAACATCTTTTTGGACAGGTATTTTATGGTTAGTATATGAATATACTAATGATGAAAAATATAAAATAGAAGCACAAAAACATTCGGAATCATTTAGACAAAGAATAGAAAATTATTATCATAAAAATGAAACAGAAGCCGGTTTAAATCATCATGATATTGGTTTCTTATATTCTTTGACAACTGTCGCCGATTATAAGTTAACTGGTTCTAAAAGAGCTTTAGAAACGTCACTCATGGCTGCTGAATTATTAGATAAGAGATATATCGATACAGCTAAAATATTTCAAGCCTGGGGCGATATGAATGACGAGAATCAACGTGGTCGTATGATTATAGATTGTAATTTAAATATTCCGTTGATGTATTTTGCTGATAAATTTGACCCAGAAAAACATTATTATCAAAAAGCTTGGAATCATGTCCATCAAGCTATGAAATATATTGTTAGACCTGATGCTTCAACTTATCATACATTTTATATGGACACAATTACTGGTAAACCTCGTTTTGGTGCTACTCATCAAGGATTTTCAGATGACTCTTGTTGGGCACGTGGGCAAGCATGGGGAATTATGGGGTTCCCTACATCGTATAAATATACAAAAGATTATGATTTAATAGAACTAGCTAAAAAATTAGCAAACTATTTCTTAAATCGTTTACCAGAAGATTTTATTTGTCATTGGGATTTAATGTTAACTGAAAAAGATACAAAACGCGATTCAAGTGCCGCAGCAGTTGCTGCAATAGGTATGTCGGAAATGCTTAAATATATTCCTATTAGCGATGAATCTAGAATTATTTATGAAAACGCTTGCCTACATATAACTAAGTCCTTATGTGACAATTATTTAGGTACAAACAATGAAGGAATATTAAAGCATGGTGTATATCATTTCAAAGGTGGACTTGGCATCGATGAATATTTAATTTTTGGGGATTATTTCTTTGTAGAATTATTAACTAGATTATACAAAGATTGGGATTCCTATTGGTAGGAGGCTTAAAAGTGCAAGAAACACAATCTTTAGAAATGCAAGAAGCAACCGAAATTAAAAGACCTGGTAAATGGGCTAAATATTTCCGTGATACATGGCAAATATATTTATTATTCCTACCAGCTTTCCTTTGGGTTGTATTATTTGTATTTTTACCATTTGCTATAAACTTGATTATGTCATTTCAAGATTATTCAACAAGAGCAGGAATTTTTGGTAGCGATTTCATTGGCTTAACAAACTATATAAAATTTTTTACTGCAGAAAATTTTGTTACTTTATTATTAAATACACTATTATTAAATGTATTAGTACTTGTTATAGGTTTCCCATGTGCAATCATTTTAGCTATAGCTATTTATGAATCGAAAAGTAGAGTTGTTAAAGGTTTAACTCAAACTGCAACATTCTTACCATTCTTCATTTCAGCCGTAGTAGTTTGCAACATGTTGATTGAGTTTTTAAAAGCTGACACAGGTATGTTAACAAATATTTTAGTAGCTTGTGGTATGAATAGACAAAATTTATTAGAAAATCCGTCTGCATTTCGTTGGATTTATGCATTAATGGAATTATGGCAAACGGTAGGATATAACTCATTAATTTATTTAGCAGCATTATCAGCTATTGATACTTCATTATATGAAGCAGCAAGTATTGAAGGTGCAGGTAAATTTAAACAAATATGGCATGTAACTCTTCCTGGTATTGCTCCTACAATTATTACAACTTTAATTTTAAAAGTTGGTAAATTAATGTCTTTAGGTTATGAAAAAGTATTATTATTACAAAATAAATATAATACAGAAGTGTCTGAAATTATTAGTACTTATGTATATAACGTATCATTATCCCCAATGTATGGTCAAGCAAATTATGGCTTAGCCGCGACAATTGGTCTGTTTGATGCGGTGGTTGCAGTCGTCTTAGTGTCCGTTGTAAATTCTATATCAAAACGGCTAAGTAGTACAGCTTTATGGTAGGTGATAAGATGCAAGGAACATTGAAAAAAGATTCAAGAGTAGTTCAAGCATTAAAGAAAAGACTTACAGTAGATAATATTTTAGGTTATGTAAATAATGGTTTACTAATAGTTTTATCTTTATTGTTCTTATATCCAATTTGGTATTTATTCTTATCAGCTGTTTCTAATCCAACATTAATGAGAGAATCAGTAAATGCTAATGAATTTATTATAATCCCTCAAGGATTTACAATGGAATATTTATCAGAACATTTAAAAAATACTGATATTTGGCGTGCTTATGGTAATACAATATTAATTACTATTTTAGGTACAGCTATAAGTTTATTCATAACTGTCACATGTGCATATGTCCTATCTCGTAAGGGTTTAAAGATAGTTAAAATATTCACAGTTATGATAGCTATGACAATGTGGTTAAAACCTGGTATGATTGCAACTTATGTGAATATTGATAATTTTGGTATGACAGGTAATTATTTAGGTATTTTATTACCATTTGCAATTTCAGGTTACAATGTAATTCTAATGAAAACATATTTCCAAGCCATACCTCAAGATATTGATGAATGTGCTCAAATTGATGGTGCATCACATTTTAGAATTTTATTTAACATATATGTCCCATCAAGTATTCCTGGATTAACAACAATAGGCTTATTCTATGCAATAGATAGATGGAATGGTTATTTCTGGGCAGAAATAGTATTAAAGAAAGATGAATTGTACCCATTACAAGTAATTGTTAAAAAAATATTACAATCAGCTGGTAGTGAAACATCATCAAATCCATTTGAAGGATTAGTATCAGCTTATGCATTAATTATAATAGCAATCATTCCGATGGTTATATTATTCCCATTAATCCAAAAATACTTCAAAAAAGGTGTTATGGTTGGTTCTGTAAAATAAATTTTATTTTTACAAAAAATATACGGGGGTGGGTATATAACCACCACCCCAAAAAACAAAGTTTTATGAAAGGATAAAAAGAAAATGAAAAAGTTATTTTTAGGCTTAGCCCTTGGTGGTATAGCCCTATCTGCTCTAGCATTACCAAAAGTAAATGCGGAAGAAAACATATCATATAGTCAAGACTTTAAATATGTGGAAACAATTGAAAGTAATACTATTTTTGATCTACATAGTACCCCAGGAACTAATTTCACAGTTAATTCTTTGAATGAAGGTGATGGTATTTTAAGAATTTCAAGAGCTGAAAGTACTGGAACCTTAGGCGTTGATTTTAGATGCAAACAAGAAGGTCAAAGTGTATTTTATAATATCCCTGATGAAAATGCAGTAGCAAAAATCAGATTTAGAACAAATTCTGTTAAAGCTACTAATGTTCGCTTATATTTTCCATCTGCTAATATTGGTTTATCTAGTGGTTCATTAACATTAAATTTAATTGGCTTAAGAGAAAATAAACTAATATATCATGATGGTTCTAGTGAAAAAACCATTACAGGAACTAGGTACGATAATGGCTTAGAAGCAGATACATGGTATGAAGTTGCTGTTGTATTTGAAGAGAATGGAAAAAACAACGATACTGAAAATCCAAATAGAGATAGATACCATGTATATTTAAATGGTGAACATTTATATAGTGCAGATATAAAAAATACTGCAGATTTTATCGGTCAAATATATTGCCCTTCTATTCAAGTTGGTTATGTAAGTGCTGATGACTATTTAGATTTAGATTATATGCACTTTGGACCATATAATGGTGGTGTTGCAACTGCCCCTGAAATTCCAGCTGAAAATTTAGAAATAAATGAAGAAGTAACTTTAGATCCGACAGTTGTAGCAGAAAATCAAGAATATGATTTATCAATCAATGATAATTGGACACCATCATTCTCTACAGAAAACGTATTGGAATATAATGAAGATAATAATAAATTTGTTGCTGTTGGTCCTGGTACAACAACTATTACTTATAACTTTAATGACCCACTAATTAAGAGTGTAACAACAAAAGATATTACAGTTGCTCAAGCATCAGGTGAAAATTTAGTTGAATCAATTAGTTTAAAAAATCAATTTGCCAATAACACTATTGAGTTAGTAAAAGGTGAAGTATATGATTTAGATAATTTATTTGACATAGCTCCTCTATATGCTACAGATCCATCATTAGATTATGTATCTGAAGCTGATAACAAAGTTTATTCACTAAACGGTTCTAATATTACGGCTATTGGTGCTGGCGAAGCTAATTTGATAATTAATTCTCATGATAAAGGCGACGCAACTTTAACAGTAAAAATTAAAGTTACTGATGGTATATGTTTGACTTATCCAACAGTAGGTTCTCAATTTGCTGAATCAGGTGCAGTTGTTGAAACAGCGGATATTAAATATCAATCAGGTAGTTATAGTGGTCATGATTATTCACCTATAACAGTTAGTAATGATGAAATGTATGGTCCGGTATTTGCATATAAAGGTTCATCTGGTGCAGCTTCAAACGTTTTAGCATGGGTTCCAGGCGACAAATTAGAAGCAAATCAAAATTATCAATTAGTAATTTATGTAAAACTAGTAGGTGGAACTGCTGGTCGTGTTGATTTAAAAATTGATGGTTATAAAGAAGCTTTAAATGAAGCTGGTGAATTAGGTTATACGTATAATACATTATTCCACAAAGAATTAAGAACAGAAAGTTCAACTATAGGAACAGACAAATGGGTGAAAATTACTGGTCCTATTTTAAATTATGATGAAGCTAGATTAGATGGTTTAAAAATTGAATTAGTTTCTTGGAATACAACTAATGGTATGACAACATACGTTGCTCATCCGCAATTAGTAAAAGCAGACGGTAATGTTGATTTAATCGGCGTTGAAGGAAATGTTGGTGATGTTTCACTTGCAGAAAGTGAAGTAAGTGCACCTAACTACACATTAGAAAAAGCTGGTGCTACAGCTCAATTAAATGTTTTACAAATACCTACAGCTGCAATATTAGGTGATGTTAAATATACAAGTGCTAATCCTGAAGTTGCTACAATTAGTGATAAAGGTCTAATTACAGCTGTAGCTGATGGTCAAACAATAATAACTGTTGAAGCTGCTGGTAAGAAATTATATTTAAATGTTGTAGTTGATATTAAAGTTGAAGTAACTGAAATTGAAGTAGCTAAATCTGTTGAAATTGAAGTAGATAATAAAGCATTTAGTACTCCTGTAACTTTAACACCAGAAAATGCTACAAGTGAAATTTTAATTAGTATAGCGGATAATACAGTTGTATCAAATGCATCAATTGTTGATGGTCAATTATATATCGTTCCAGCCGCTGCAGGTAGTACAACTATTACTTTAACATCAGCTGATGATAAAACAATATCTATAACAATTAATGTAACAGTTAAAGCTGCTGCTGATGAACCAAGTGAGCCAACTGAACCAGAAGATCCAACTGATCCAAGTGAACCAACTGAACCAGAAGATCCAAGTGAACCAGAAGATCCAAGTGAACCAGTTGATGAACCTGAAGAACCTGCTTCAAATAATACTGGTATGATTGTTGGTATCGTTGTTGCGGTTGTTGCTGTAGTAGTAATTGCTGGTGTAGTAGTATTTATCGTTTTAAAAAAGAAAAAACAACAATAAATTATAAAAAATAAATAAGGAGAATTTTATGAAAAGAAAAATAGTTTCTTTATTTGCCTTCTTCTTATTAGTGTTTGTTATTTGTTCAGGGGTAGTCGCTCATGCGAGCGGCTCCAACCTGAAAAGAGCTAGCGATAAAGGAGCTTTATTGCAATTAACAAACTTAAATGAAGATTTAAAATATGGTTTATCTGTTGGGGATGAAATTAATCTTGAAGATTATTTTATGCCATATGTAACAGATGATACAAAAATAACTTATACAATTGAAGATGAAGAAGTAGTTTATATTAATCCTTCTTTAAACCGCATGATGGCTTTAAGAGCTAGCGATGAAGCTGGAGTAGTTATTACTGCTGAAAGTGATGACTATTATTCTGAATTTACTGTTAAAGTAAATCTAGAGGACTTTAACCCAGATCCTGGATTTGATACTATTCCTGAAGGATCTAGATGGCGTGAATCAAATCAAGAAATAGCTGGATGGCGCCTATATACAGGCGGTGCCGTTGTAGGTGCTGATCAAGTAGTTGAATTATATACTGATCCTGAAAATGGTAATCATATGATTCACTATAATCATCCAACTCAATATTATGCTAATTTATATAAAGATTTAACAGATATTCCTGCTGGTGAATATTATGTAGAAGCTGATATAGAAGGTATTAATGTAGATAATACTAACTGTTTCTTAAGATTAAATTTAAATAATCAATATGGTCAAACAACAACTACAAGATTAAGCGGAACATTTGAAATGGGCACTTATACATCTCCTGTATTTAGAGTTGCTGAAGGTGAAAATCTAAGATTAGAATTATATTTTGCTAATAATAGTGGTGAGGTTTTCTTCGATAATGTTCATGTGTATCGTGTAATAAGTTTAGATCATACTGCATTTATGGTTGAAAAAGAAGTTGAAAAATTAACTGTGGGTCAAACTGCTCAAATTAATTGTTCAACTGTTCCTGCTTCTACAATTCCTTTTGAATATAGTTATGTATCTGATAATGAAGATGTAGCTACAGTATCTAAAACTGGTTTAATTACAGCTAAAAGTAATGGCGTAGCTAATATTACAGTTGTAGATGTTCTTGAAGGTTTTAAAAGAGAAGTATTAGTAGCAGTAGGTATTGAAAATGGTATAACTGCACAAGTAGATTCAGAAAGTGATACAATTACGGTTCAAGAAGATAGTTCAAACATTATTAAAATTAAATCAGAAGTAAGTGAAAACTTTACTGTATATCCTTATTCAGACGCTAGTCATGGTGATTATTACATCAATGATAATAATGAAATAGTTTATAACCCAGATGCGAATTATTATACAACAGGGACTAATGTAGATACTTTTGAAGTATTAGTATATGATGCTGAAAAAGGTTATGTAGTAGTTCCTGTAAAAGTAATGATTACACCAGTTACTGACGAAATAACAGTTATAGATTATTGGCATACTACTGATAAAAACATACCATTGATGTGGCAAGATAATCCTACAAGACCAAATTATGACCATAAAATTGCTGCAACTGTAGGTGGTGATGCTGCTGGTAAATATGGTGGTGGGTATATTCAAGTTCAATCTACTGATATTGAAGTCTTATATCCAGCTATAAATGTTGGTGAGATGGGCTCTAATAGCACTGAACAACAAGCATATCGTAATGCTAAAGCTGAAGCTTATAAGGCTGTAAAAGGTAGTGCTGAAGATGGTTCATTAACTATTACAACTGAAAATGGTGGTACTGTTAATATTTTATATAATGGTGAAGCTCAAGAAGTAGAAGATAGATATAGAGAATCACAAGGTAAATTAATTCATGCCATAATTTATAATTATATACCTGCAGAAGGATTTACTGGTTATGATCATTTTAATATGAAAATTACTAAAGATGATAAATCAGTAGTATTTAATAATACAGTTTATGTAGCTCCTGGTGAAGAAGATTTCAATTTTGCTAATGTTGATTTTAATGGTGTTTACCTATTATCAAATGATGAATGGTTAGAAGAAGTAAGAGCAGGCTATGAAGCTGGTGATCCATATATTACAACATGGATTGAATATTATGAAGCTGAATATACATTATTTATTCCTTCTGGTGTTCCGGCATCTTCTAGAACAGCACTTGAACAATTAGCAATTTTATATCAAGTTACTGGTGATGAAAAATATGCAGATATGTGTTGGAGTCAATTAGAACAAGTAGTTAAAGATTCAGAGTGGGGCGATAAGACTTCAACTCGTTTAAGTTGGGGTAAAGATTCTAATGGCTTCCTAGATGCAGCAATGGTTACATACAGTGTTGCCTTTGCCTATAACTATTTAAGTGATTATTTAACAGCTGAACAAAAAGATATTACCTTAAGAGCATTATATGAAGAAGGATTCTATTTCTTTGAAAACTTAAATAATGTTAATGTATTGCTTCATGGTAATAACCACTGCTTACTTGTTTGTGGTAACTTAGCTGTTGCGGCATTATCTGTAATGAATTATGAAGGTACGATTCATACTAAAGTTACATCAGGCACTAATGTTATTGAAAGTGATATCAATGTAAGAGAAATGGCAGCTGATATTTTCTCTACAGCTTTAAAATATCTTCAAACAGGTTTAGTACATTATTCTGAATCTGGTGGGTTCCCTGAAGGTCCATCTTATTCAATTTATGCTCATCGTAACATGGTTAATTTAATTGCTACATTATATAACTTATATGGTGAAGATAGTGAAGGAAATATTAATTCATTTGGTTTATGGGATATTGAAGGTATAAGAGATTATATTAATTATCCATTATATACATCAACTCCAAATTACGAATCATTCTATTATGCAGAATCTGATTATTCAAATAATCAACCAGCTTTATTATGGTATACAAGAATTGATGAAAATAATACAAATGCTGCAGTATTGCCATTATTAGCTCATCAAAATCAACAATATAATATTCAAAATTTATTATGGTATAAACCTGGATTATTCGATAAAGTAGATTTACATAATATGGAAGAAACTGACTTCTTATTAAAGAATCATGAAATCGCAACATTTAGATCTGAATTTGGTGATGAAATGGGTCTATATACTGGTTTAAAAGGTGTAAATGATTATACAAACAATTTCTCACATAAGAATTTAGATAGTGGTACATTTGAAATTTATGCTTTAGGTGAAAGATTTATCGGTAATTTCTCTAACGAAACATATAATACTGTAGTACCTGATGGCTATTGGGATTATGATTATCAACGTTGGACATATTATAAAAAAGGTGCTCAAGGTCAAAACACTTTAGTAATTAATCCAGATGAAGAACCTGTCTTAACTCAAGACCCAAATGAAAATGCACCTATCACCCGCTTTGAAGCAAATGATGTTTCTGGTATTAGTGTAATTGATTTATCAAAAGTTTATAAAGCTCAAGCGTTAGATTTACAACGTGGTTTAATGGTATTTGATAATAAAACAAAAGTTATGGTTCAAGATGAATTTAATTTAAGAAAACCATCAACTTTATACTGGAGTGCTCATACTGAAGCTCGCGTTGATATTTTAAATGATAAATTAGCTAGATTAACATTAAATAATAAAAGCTTATATGTTTATATAGCAAGTGAACTTGGTACATTTACAAAGATGAGTGGTAATACTCCTCTACCTGGTACTATCGGTAATTTCTGTAATTTAAATAATGATGGTGTAACTAAATTAGTTATTGAATTAAATGATGTTATAAGTGGCACATTAAGTGTTGTATTCATTCCATCAATGGAAGAAGTAACTGATTTTACAAGCTATGAAGTAAAACCAATTTCTGAATGGGCTCTTGATACAACGCCGGCTTTACCTGATATTATTGCAGAAGATATTACTTTCTCAAGTCTTGATGTTAATAAAGATTTAGGTCAAGGTTATTTATATAGATTCAATCCATATCAATATACATATTTAGTTAAATTAGGTAAGGGGTCAACTCAAGTTCCTGATTTTGCTGTTACTTATGATGAAGAAAAATATGATTTAACTATTAATAAATCTGAATTATTTGATAATTATAGCACAATAACCTTAACGGATAAAACGACAGGTGAAAGTAGAACATATTATTATAAATTTGTTGTAGATGCTATGAGTGCTGCTAATGAATATGCAACATATCAACAAGTTGAAGTTGCAAAAGTTAGTGGTCCAACAGGAGTTGAAAACTTAATTGATGGTCAAAATAACACAAGCCTAAATGCTAATAGTAAACAAGAAGTTATTTTTGAGCTTGCTGATGTAAAACAAATTACAGATATTTTAATTAGATTTAATGGTGGCGTAACAAAGACATATTATTTTGATATCTATTATTCAGAAGATGGACAAAATTATAATGTGGCTATGAGCTATGGACAAAACTTTAATGGTATTGGTGATGAAGTTTATTCTTTAGGTCGTTTTGATGCTAAATATGTAAAAATAATCTTCTATGGCAATAATTTAGATGATAATGTTAATGTTGCTGAAGTTAAATTACTTGATAATGGTATAGCAAGCACTAATGATGATAATAATGGTGGCAATGCTACTATGTGGATTATTATTGGTGTTGTTGTTGGAGTTGTTGTAATTGCTGTTGTGGTTACTACAATAATTATTATTCGTAAAAAGAAAGCCTCTAATGGCCAAAACAATGTTAAAGGAGAAAATAAAAACAATGTTTAAAAAATGTTTAACAGCTTTAGGTATTACTGCAGGAGCCTTAATTTTAGGCTCTTGTGGTGGTAGTGGTGATACATATACAATTTTCTTATATCAAGAAAATGTAGTGTATGATGAAAATATGCCAGTTTTCCAAAGAGCAAATGAATATGCTGGTATAGAACTTGAAGGGATTCTTCAAACATATGATACAAACTATGATTCAGTTTATACATTACAAGCAGCTGATATTGATTTAGTTGTTAATGACCAAGATACAATTGAAGCTTCAGCTTTAAGAGAAGGTATGTTTGCTGATTTAACAAATTTAATTGAAGAACATGCTCCTAATTTAAAAGCTTATTTTGATGCAAATCCTGAACAAAAAGAATGGGCTACTGCTTCAGATGGTAAAATTTATGGTATTCCTTTCTATACTGATGGTCTAACTGCAAAAGGTTATTTTGTTCGTTTAGACTGGGTTAGAATTTTAAGAGACAATAATAAATTGCCAAAAGGTATTAGTGGTTCAACAGATGAAGAATTAAAAGCTAGTTTAGATAATATGACTGTAGCTACATTTGAAGAATTATTAAAAGCTTTTGTTGATAACAAGAATCTAATTAACCCAACTGCTACAGGTTGGTATCCATACTTTGATCGTGATACTGACTTTGTAATTAGTGAACTTGCTGCTTTATGGGGTGGTACAGCTGATTATTATTTAGATGAAAATGGTAAAGTTCATTATGGTATTTTAGAAGATGAATTCCATGATGCATTAAATCATATAATCGATTGGGCAGCTAAGGGCATAATTAATACAGAAATATTAAATGAATCTACAGATGATAAACGTGTTACTTATTATGCTCAAAACAGTGGTGGTGTAACTCATGACTGGATTGGTACAACATATTCATTTAATAGTGATGTTTATGCTTCTAACTTAGTTGAAGATTTTGAAGTTTATTGTTTCTTACCTCCAATTAGGGAAGATGGTACTAGATTAGAACCTACTACTCGTAAATTAATTGGTAATGTTACAGCTATTAATGCTGACCTACCTGAAGAAGATCAAATTAATTTAATTAAATGGATCGATTTCTTCTTCACTGAAGAAGGTAAAAACTTATCTAACTGGGGTGTAGAAGGTGAAGATTATACTGTTGAAGCTGATGGAAGTTTTAAATATACAGATAATATTATCAACGAT
The DNA here is from genome assembly GCA_944324795.1 of uncultured Acholeplasmatales bacterium. GTDB lineage: Bacteria > Bacillota_I > Bacilli_A > Acholeplasmatales > Anaeroplasmataceae > CALUXS01. The sequence continues at coordinate 25,308 of CALUXR010000012.1, read as the reverse complement.
AACGCAACTGCTTTAGCTAACTTATATGCTAGAGGTGCTCAATTACAAGCTCCAGGTGTTCAAGATTTTGCTTATGAAGAAGCTTGGCTATCTCCTGAAGCTGCAAAAGCGATGGAAGATTACGATCAATACTTAAATAAAGGATATAATGACTTAATTTATCCAAACGCTAAATTATTAACTACTGATTATACAGCTGTTAATGCGGCTAAATCTTCAATAGCTGAATTATTAAATCAAAATGTAGCAACATGGATTAAAAGAGGAACAGCAATAAGCGACCAAGAATGGAATTTATTTAAACAATCTATTCAAAGTGCTGGTTCTCAAAATGTAATCGATGTATTACAACGTATAGTTGATGAAAAAAATAAATAATAAATAATAAATAAAAAATGGAGATGACCTAGATGGATGTAAAAAATAAGAAAAAAGGCAATTTTATCTGTTTTATTAGGTTAAATAGTGATCAAGATTTATTTAAAATTAAATATATTATTGATGGTAAAGAAGATTATGTTTATTTATCTAATAAAGCAACTTATGCTATCTATCTAGGTTCATTTTCTAATTTATTTATTGAAGATAATCCTAATATTAAAATTAAAATAGCTTTATATAAAAATAAATATTTATCATTTTATGAAAATTATAGATTAAATATTAAAAAACAAGAAATTATTCCGATTATTAAAAATCAAAATAAGCTATATTTAGATATATTAGAAAATACAGGAGATAATACTTATACTTGTTTAAAAAGAATATTTAATATGGCCCTACATTATAAAGATAATAAAGATAATGATTTATTACAAAATATTAAATACGCTCTTAGTTTTGTTATAAATAATTATTATACAGGTAAAACTAATTATAGTGGTAATTGGTGGCCTTATGAAATAGGTATTCCTAGAGTTTTAACTGAAACATTATTATTGTTATATAATGATTTAGAAAAAGAAGAGATATTTAAGTATTTAAATATTATAAATTTTTATGCTCCTAATGCCTTATATATCTTTTATAGACGTAATTGGCCAAATCAAAAATATGAAATAGCGACATATGCTAATCTAGCCGATAATATTTATATTGCTTTATTAAAAGGAATAATGATAGAAGATACTAAAACTTTAAATTATTTATTCAATTTAATTAAAAGAACAATAATTTATACAAAAAAAGATGATGGTTTTTATCTTGATGGCTCATTTATTCAACATAAAAATATACCTTATAATGCCTCATATGGTGAAGTGTTATTAAATTCTTTAGCTAAATTATTAAAAATCTTTAAAGTATGTAATTATGATATAACTAATTATTTAAATATTATTATAAATTTGATTAAAACTAGTTATGAACCATTTTTATATAATAAATATGCTATAGAATCAGTTAGAGGTAGAGCAGTATCAAGGAAAATTTTAAATAGTAATTATAGTTATAAAATAATTGTTAAATCTATCAAGACTTTAAAAGAAATAAGTAATGATAATTATTTAAATAAATTATTAATTGACTTAGAAAACAATGAATATAATTTATTAGTTAAGGCTTTTAATTATATGGATAGATATATTTATCGTAACAATGATTATTTGATATCTTTTAACAATAATTCAGCTTATATTGCTAATTATGAAGCTATAAATGGTGAAAATTTATTAGGATATTATGAAGCAAATGGAACTTTTGATATTTATTATAACAATGAAAATAAAAAAGATGTTATAAGAATAAATCCATTTTATAGAAATGGTTCAACTAATAACTTAGATGTTGAAGAGCCAAATAAAATTTATAAAAAGAATTATAGTATAGGTGTAGTCTTAGATAATTTGTTAAATGTCTATTTTAAAAGTAATGCTAGTTATAAAGGCAATTTCTCAAGATTTGTATTACCAAATTCATTTGTTATGGTTGGTTCAAATATTAAAGGTGAAAACTTACATCACACTATTTATGATGATTATAATATTATTAAATTTAACGATATTGCTAAAAGTGGTAAATTAGTAATAAAAGGCGTAGAGAAGGCAAAATTAATAAATTATAATGAAAAGAGATCATATAGTGAATTAAATATAAAAGAAAATAAAAATGAAGAAGAAATAAAGGGTATTAGACTTATATTAGAAAATGTTAAAAATTATAGTTATCAAATATATCCAAATTATAAAAAATGTGATGATAAATATTTATTAGTAATGGAAAATAATTATCATGCATTAGAATATAATAATTATATCTTCTTAAATAATTTCACAAATAGAGAAATTGAATATAAAAACATTAGAGTAAATGGTAGATGTGCATTAATATTTAAATATTTAGATGACAAAGTTATAGTTAATGTTTCTACAGGAATACGTCAACTTATAGGCTTAAAAATAGAAATTGATGGTTATATAGGACCTAGAAACATCATTATAAATGATGAATTAGAGCACCTTATCGAATATAGGAGGAAGAATGAAGAAGTTTAAGATTTTAATTTATTCTTTATTACTTATAATCTCCGTCAGTATATTTTCTAATACTGTTAAAGCAATAGATGAAGCTTACCTACAAGCTAAAGATTACATAATATTAGTTGATGGTAAAGATAATAGTAAAGAAATAGAAAAATTCTTAACTATTTGTAAGGATGAAAATAAAGATGCTTATTTTAATGATGGTATATATATCTTAAAAGAAAGTATTACTTTAGTAGATGGCGTATCATTAATAGGGGCAGAACAAACCATTTTTAGAGGAATTAATGGCGATTATCAAGTTAATATTTTTGATGGAGAAAATACTAAAGACATAACTATTAAAAATATTATTTTTGATAATGTTACTATCTATTCTCAAAATGCCAATTCTACAAACTGGTCAATTGAAGAAAATATCTTCATAAATGCTAAAAAGGTAGATATAAATATTGATTCTGGTTTAAAACCAGACAGCAATAATAAAAATGGTGGTGAATTGACTGGTTATTATATTTTAAAAAGTAAAACAAATGGTAATATTTCTTCTAATCTATTTTTAAGAGATGAAAATAGTTTAGGTAGAGGAATTGCAGTATATAAAAGTTATGATTTCACTATCAATGATAATTATTTTGGTTTAATTGCTGATATTGATAATAGTATTGTAAGTGATAAAACTAAAGCATTAAAAGAAAAAGTAATAAAACTAGATTCATATAATAGTAACAGTAATCAAGGCTACTTTATGACTTGTATAAATGTAGTTAGTGGTGATACAAATACTTTAATTAAAGGCAATCATTTTAGCCTAAATAAAGATATTGTAGAAGTAGAATATGAACGTGGTGAAGGTGCTACTTTAGGTTATAATCGAGACCACATTATTTATGCTAAAGAATATAATAATTTAGTGGTAGTTGGTAATTATTTTAAAGGACAAAATAAGAATCAAGATGGTGGTTTAAAGATAAGGAATGGTGAAAAAGCCTTAGTTTATCGCAATATATTTGAAGATTCAATGATCTTATTTTATATTCAAACAGGATCAAATGTTAATATATTTAATGATACTTATTGTGCAGAAAATATCTTATTAAATCAAGATTTTTCAACTCTTAGATTAAATGAATCTTTAGATGGTTATGAACTAGCTAAATATCCAACTATCGATTTTTCAATCTATTTTAGAAATTATATTTCTTCATCAACAATAACTAATTTAACAGTTGAAAATAATAAATTTATATCGCTCGGATTAAAGAATGAAGAAATGCGTATTGAAGGTGAAGGTAATTATTCTAATATCAACATTTTAAATAATACTAATTATTTAGGTGAAGAGATGGGTATAAGGGCAGTCTGTTCTTTAGGTGATGGTACTAATAAGTATATTTATCCTAATTTAGAATTATATAATGATATTGATGTTTATAGTTTGTTAAATCTAGATAAAGCAAGTATTAAGATCAATGAAGGTAAATTAGTTGGTGATAATTTATATTTAAATAATAAAAAATATAATAATGAAATTATTAATCTTGATACAGATTATGAATTATTAGAAACAACTAATTCAACAACTTATATTAATGCTTTAGAATATAGTGAGACAGCTTTAGAAATTCCTTCTCTAAAATACCGTATTAATCAATTTTATATCCCCAGCAAATTAGATATAAAAGTTTATTATTATGATGAAGTTAAAATATCTAATTATCTAGATTTAAGTATGTTTTCATCTTTAGCTTGTGGTAGTTTTAATTCTAGTTATGTTGATATATCTCTTGCTAATAACGATATTACAATTAAACCTAAAATTGTTGGTAATACAACATTTAACATCAATTGTGGTGGTTTATTAATTAAAGTAAATTTAACTATTGATGATGGTTTAATCGAAGATTTTAATGTTAATGATTTAAATATTAATTTAGGAGAAACTAAAAAAATAAATATTGATTATGAAGAAGGTTGTTTAGTTGATTTTACCTTTGATTATTATCCTAATTATTTGATTATTGATGATAATTTTAATATCACTCCTCTAGCAAGTGGTATACATAGCGTTAAGGTAGTAGAAAATAATAGTAAGATTACAAAATGTTTTAATGTTGTAGTCTCTAATGATTTAAATATTAATATTAAAGAAAAAATAACTATTAATGATAATATAGATTTAAAAAATCTATCTTTATCTAATAATGTTACTTATGATTATGATAAAACTAAATTAAATATAAAAGATAATATCATTACTCCTTTAGATGATGGAAATTATAATTTAATAATTAATGATATTGATAATAATATTATTATTAATTATCAAATAGAAGTTATAGATAATTTTGTTAGTGTAACTGATATAAATTTAAAATTGAATGAAAAAACTAAATTAAATTTTAAATTTAATGATTCAAAAATAAATTATCAAATTGTTTATAATAAAAATGATTTAGAAATTAATTTAGAAACTTTAGAAATTAAAGCTTTAAAAAAGGGATTGCACGCACTTACAATAATAGATGAATATGGTTTTATGACTAATATTTTAGTTAATGTGACTATTTAAAAATGACATAATAAACTATTTGTAGTATAATTAAGTTAAGAAAAAATTTATATAAATGGTGATATTTATGGCGTTTGATTTAAAAAAGTTTAGTAGTGTATTAAATCCTAATAATATAGTTTTCTCAAAATCTGAACAAAAGATTCACGATTTTGTATTAGCCAATCCTTTACAAGTTGTCTATGAATCATTAAGTAGTATAGCGCAAAAAGTAGATGTTGGTGAGGCAACAGTAGTAAGATATTTTAAAAAATTAGGTTATTCTAATTTTACTAATTTTAAGATGGCTGTTTATAAAAATTATGAAAATTTACATATTATTAAAGATAGTCCATTTATCGATAATATATATGAAAATATGATTGAAGTTATCAACGCGACTAAAGAAGCAATCGATATGGAAGCTATTGAAAAAGCCACATCTTATATGTTAGCTTCTAAACAAGTTTTTATTGCTGGTATGGGTATTAGTCATACTACAGCTCTTGATATGTTTAGCAAATGTTTAAGGATTGGGCTTCCGGCAATAGTACTAGATGATAGTCATTTTGGTTATATGTATACAGCTATTATGTCTGATGAATATTGTGCATTGTTATATTCTTTTTCTGGGGAAACTCATGAAATAATAACTATTGCTAAAAGATGTAGAGAAAAAAATATTAAAGTTATTGTTATTTCTAATTATAATAATTCAACTTTAAGACAATATGCAGATGTTTTTTTACAAACTAAAGGATTTGAAAATGATATTAATGGAGGATTCTTTGCTTCAAAGATTTCTCAAGTATTTATAAGTGATGTTTTAATTACCAATTGTGCTCTAAAAGATATTGAAAAGAGCCATGTTTATAATCAATTAGTAACTAATTCGGTGATTAAATGATTGAAATAAAAAATGAATTGATTAGTGTAGGTATAAATATTGATGGTGCAGAACTAGAATATATTAAAATAAAAGGCATTAATATATTATGGGAAAGAGAAGATTTATGGATGGAACAAAGCCCAATTCTTTTTCCTAATGTAGGGGCATTTAAAGATAATTGTTATATTTATGAAGGAAAAAAATATCATAATTTAGTTCATGGTTTTGCTAAAAGAAGTAAATTTAATATTGTAGAACAAACTGCTACAAAGCTTAGACTTCGTTTAAAAGATAGTAGTGAAACATATGAAATTTATCCTTTTAAATTTTGCTTTGATATAATTTATGAAGTGATTGATAATACCATAAATTGTAATTTTGAAGTGGTAAATAAAGGCGAAAATACAATGTATTTTGCTTTAGGCATCCACCCTGGTTATAGTTATTTTGGTCTTAATCAATTGCTTGGTAATTATTCATTAGGTATAGTTTCAAAAAACTATGAGTCTGTTGATTTTATAAAAGCTTATGCAAGTGGTACTCATCTAGTAAAACTTAATAAAATGAGTTTTAATGATTTATCTAAGATGCTAATAATACCACGAACATTATGCTATAAAGATTTAAAAATAATAGATATATTAGGAGATAGTTGTAGTATTAGAATATATAATGCTATGCCATATACTGCTTTTTGGCAAAAAGAACCAGAAGGAAACCCTAAATTTTTATGCATTGAAGGTTGGTATGGCTTGCCAGATAGTATATCTAGTGCTTATGAAATTGCAAAAAAAGATAATTTGCAAGTATTAAATAAAAATTCTATCTTTAAAACCTATTATAGTATTACTTACAATAATAAATAGTATTTTATAAAAGGAGAAACAATGGCAACAGTTGTATTAAAAAATGTTAATAAAGTTTATCCAGGTGGAAACCAAGCTGTATTTGATTTCAACCTAGAAATTGCAGATAAAGATTTTATTGTTTTGGTTGGTCCTTCTGGTTGTGGTAAATCTACAACACTTAGAATGATTGCCGGACTTGAAGATATTTCTTCAGGTGAATTATATATTGATGGGGAATTTATGAATGATGTTTTACCTAAAAATAGAGGTATCGCAATGGTATTCCAATCATATGCCCTATTCCCACATATGTCAGTTTATGATAATATGGCTTTTGGTTTAAAATTAAGAAAAGTTCCAAAAGATGAAATTAAAAGGAGAATAGATGAAGCTGCTCACATTTTAGGTCTTGAACCTTATTTACAACGTAAACCTAAAGCTTTATCAGGTGGTCAACGTCAAAGAGTAGCTCTTGGTAGAGCTATCGTAAGAGATGCTAAAGTATTTTTATATGATGAACCATTATCTAATCTAGATGCTAAACTTCGTGGCCAAATGCGTACTGAAATTGCCCGTATTCATAAAAGAATTGGGGCGACTTCAATTTATGTAACACATGACCAAATTGAAGCTATGACAATGGCTACAAGAATCGTTGTTATGAAAGATGGTCATATTCAACAAGTTGGTACACCTGAAGAAATTTATGAAAAACCAGCTAATGTTTTTGTTGGTGGTTTCATTGGTACTCCACCGATGAACTTCGTTTCTGGTTATGTTACTGCTGATGGAGTTTTCCATACTAATTCAGATTCTCATCAAATTAAATTACCAACTAGCAAATTTGAAGCTATTAAAAATGCTGGTTTAATTACATCTAAGGAAGCTATAGAACTTGCAAAGCAAAGAGAAATTGAAGAAGCTAAAGTTAAGGAAGAGGTAGCTGCTTTAGAAGCTGAAAATAAAAAAGATGTAACTAAAAAAGAAGAACCTACAGAAGTTGCAGTAGAAGAAAAAGAACCTGAAGGCCCACAAGTTGAAAAAGTAATAATTGGTATTAGACCAGAAGAAATTCATTTAGAAGAAGACTTCATAAAAACTCATCAAGAATCTTTATTGAGTGTTAATGTAGATATGGTAGAAATGCTTGGACATGAAAGCAATGTACATTTTGATATTGAAGAAGCACATATCATAAGTGTAATAAGTTCTAAACGTAAAGTGGCTGATGGTGATAAACTTCAAGTAGCAATCGATTTAGAAAATTGTCATTTCTTTAATGGCAAAGATGAAATGCGTATTTGCTAGCAATTTGATAATTTAGTAGGGAAATTATCTAGAGGACAAAAAATTGTCCTCTTTTTTACTTTTTTATTTATTTTGTTAAAAATAATGATATAATTAACTTAGATGGTTAAAGGAGGCGTATAAATATGGAATTAAATTTAAATAATATTACTAAAGAAGAATTTGAACAAATATTTTTTAGTTTAAAAAATGATGAAATAAGTCAAATATTATTATTTATTAATGAAAAAGAAAAAGGAAAAAAACCATTTGAAGATTTATGGAAAGGATTTAGGAAAGGAGCAAGCTTACCAAAAACTAAACTACAACAACTCTGTAATAAGATGTATGATAGTAAAGATGATGCTTTAGCTAAAATATTTATTAAATATATTATATCTAAATATAATGATGGCGCGCCGTTAAAAGAAATTAATGAAGAAAATTTAAAAAAAGTTAGCGAAGTTAAAATCTATTTATTATTAACTAAACTTTATGGTATAAATGATAATAACAATTTAGATTTAGAAAATAGAATTGATAAGTTAATTGAAGAATATGAAGAAAAAATAGAAAAAATCACTAATGAAAAAGATAAAAAAATAAATGAATTAAATGTTGAAAAAGAAGAAATAATTGCTGAATATGAAGATAAGTTAGATATTAAAAATGATGAATTAGTTGAGCTAAATAAAGATTTGACTGATACATTAGAAAAATATGATGATTTATTGAAAGAAAATAAAAAATTAAAAGAGGAAATTAATGAAAATAAATATGTACCACTTATTGATGGTAATGGTAATATTGTTGATGCTTTAAAAGATTTAAAACAATATTTAGCTGAAAAAGGATTATATTATATTTTAAATGATTTATATAGTTTTCATGTTTCTATAAGTACTAGAAAAATAACAATAATTGAAGGAAAACCTGGTATTGGTAAATCAAAATTAGCTATATCATATGCTAATTTCTTTGGGTTAAATGAAGAAAATGATACACTTCTTGTAGTGCCAATTTCTCCATCTTATACAGAACCAAGTGATATTCTAGGTTTTTTAAATCCGGCAACAAATAAATTTATGCCAACAGAAACTAATCTTGCTAATTTTTTAATTCATGCAGCAAACAATCCTAATAAAATGCATATGTTAGTCTTTGATGAAATGAATTTAGCCCAAATTGAATATTATTTTGCCCCATTTTTAGCTAATTTAGAAAGAAATGAAAAATATATAACATTATATGCAAAAGATGCTACATGTTTAAATGAATATCCTTATAAGATTCCATTATATGATAATTTGTTGATAGTAGGAACTATTAATAAAGATGAAACAACTAAAGAATTATCAGAGAGATTACTTGATAGAATTTATTTATTAAATTTGAATGAAAGTGACTTTACAAGTTATCGTAATGAACAATTAATTTATCGTAATGTTGTTCGCCATTACAATTATAAATTAGAAGATTATATGAAATCATTACCACTTGAAAATCCAATGTATGAATTAGATACTAATGAATTAAAATTATTAGATAGCTTAAATGCATTATTTAATAATGAATCAATGCCATTTAGAATATCTTATCGTAATTTAAGTAATATTTGTTTATTTTTATTATTAGGTAATAATTTTGATCGAGAATTTATTTTTGATAAAGCTTTAGAAGAAGTCGTATTTAGTAAAATATGTGGACCTAGTCTTTATTTAAAAGATATTATAAGTAAAGTTAAAGAAGTCTTGAATAATTATCTAAATTTATCTAACTTTAGTAATAGTTTAGCCTTACTTAGAATTAAACAAAGTGAGTTAGATAAATATGGATATACAAGATAAATTAATAGTTAAATATTTAACTCAAGGAAGAGAAAAAGAAATTGAATTAAATACTAATTTAGAAGGAGAAATATTATTTAATTTTAATGAACATGAAGAATTAGGGTTATTAGTAGAAAGTAAGAATTATAAAGTAATAATTGAATGTTTTAGTGTTAAAACAAAAGATAAGGCTAAAGATGTTAAAGATAATAAACTTAGTTTAAATAATAAAACTTGTTATATTATTAATGATTTTAAAATTAAAGGTTTAGGATATAATCCGGGTATTTATTTTATTAATATCGTTTCTAAACAAAGAGAAATTACTAGTTATTTTGAAGTTAAAACTAATGATCATGTTAGTATTTTAGCTTTAGATAAAATAAAAAAAGAATTAGAAGATTTTAAAAAAGGTATTACTTATTCAAATGCTAGAAAAGGCAAAGTAAAGGTAGTAATAAATGATGATTTTAACTTAAAATATTTATTAGCTAATTGGGATTTATTAAAAATAAATTTAAGAGAAAAAGAAAATAAAGAAGTACTTAAAACTATTTATAAATATCAAAATTATCCTCTAAAGAGTAATTTTAAAAGTATTAAAAAAAGTTTATTAAAGCCTTCAACTAAATATTTAAATGTTTCTAAAGGACTATTTTTAACTAAATCCAATACAACATTATATAAAGATAAAATAATGGCTATATTAAACCATTATTTAGATATAATTAATGAATATATTAATATAGATGAAAGCTATTTAGAATCATTGAATTTAGAACTTTTAAACATTAAAAATAATAATAATGATTTTGTTTCTATAAATCATCAAAATGCTTTAAAGAATATTAATAATAATATTGAAAATCAAACTATTAAATTAAATAATAGAAAAAATGATTTAAATAAATTAAAAGAAATAATTAAATATTTTAATGATTATAATAATTTTAATGAATTAGATTTAATGAATTTATATAATAGATTAAATAAAACTAATGAAATAGATTTAGGTTTAAAGCTAAGTTCTATTTTATTTGAATTGTATGGTTTTGTTATTATCAATAAATTATTTATAAATCTTGGTTTTAACTTTATTAATAATGATGAAGTTAAAAAAAGTTATAGTTTAGAAGGCTTAGAATTATATTATGTTAAAAATGAATATAAAATAGTTGTTACATATGAGAATTTTATTAAACATTATATAGAAACTAATAATAGTTTAGCTACAGTTTTTTCAACTAGGAATAAACCAGATTATACGATTGTTTTTTATAAAAATGATAAATTTCTAACATCTTTAATCTTAGAAATGAAATATCGTAATATTAATTATTTAATGGTTAATGATGATATTTCTAATATTATCGATAATTATGCTATGCTTGTATATAAAGAAGATGATAAAATAAGTCGTAGCGCAGTAGATGAGGTTATTATTATAAATCCAGATAAAGAGGAAAGAAAAATTAGTAGTGGGATTGCTGGTAAGATAATGGGATTTAATGTTGATAAAGATTTAGAAGATACAAAATGTTTTAAATATTTAAAAGAAAAAATTAAAGGATTATTAAAATAAGGAGTTTAAAAATGGATAATATTAGTAGTGTTAAAATTGGTATAGTTAGTGTTTCAAGAGATTGTTTTCCGGCCTCATTAGCAGAAAATAGAAGAAAAGCTTTAGTTGCAGCATATCATAAATTATATAATAAAGATGATATTTATGAATGTCCTAAATGTATTATTGAAAGTGAAATTGATATGCAAGAAGCATTAGCAGATGTCATTAAAAACGGTTGTAATGCCTTATGTGTTTATTTAGGTAATTTTGGTCCTGAGATTGCTGAAACTTTATTAGCTAAGGAATTTAATGGCCCCGTTATGTTTTGTGCAGCGGCTGAAGAAGGGATTGCTGTATTGCAAGATGATAGAGGGGATGCTTATTGTGGAATGTTAAATGCTTCTTATAATTTGAAATTAAGAAATGTTTTAGCATATATTCCAAAATATCCGATTGGGGATAGCTATTATTGTGCAAATTTAATTCATGAATTCATTCCTATCGCAAGAACTCTTTTAAGTCTTAAAGATTTAAAAATTATTTCTTTTGGCCCACGTCCTCAAAATTTCTTAGCTTGTAATGCTCCAATTAAACAACTTTATAATTTAGGTGTTGAAATTGAAGAAAATTCTGAGCTTGATTTATTTGCAAGTTTTAATAAACATCAATCTGATCCACGGATTAAAGATGTTGTAAATGATATGATAAATGAGCTTGGCAAAGGTAATAAAAAGCCAGAAATTTTAAATAAATTAGCTCAATATGAACTAACTTTACTTGATTGGATTAATGAACATAAAGGTTCAAAAAAATATGTAGCCATAGCTAGTAAGTGTTGGCCAGCTTTCCAAACTGAATTTGGTTTTGTTCCTTGTTATGTCAATTCAAGACTTACAAAAAGAGGAATACCTGTAAGCTGTGAAGTTGATATTTATGGTGCTTTATCTGAATATATTGGCATTTGTATATCTAATTTACCTGTTACATTATTAGATATAAATAATACAGTTCCAAAAGATTTATATTTAAAAGAAATTAAAGGCAAATATGATTATGAAATTGATGATATTTTTATGGGATTCCATTGTGGTAATACCTGTTCAAATTTACTTAAAAATCCAGTTATGAAGAATCAAAAAATCATGGCTAGAAGTTTACCTGAAGAAGTAACAAATGGCACTATTGAAGGAGATATTAAACCAAGTAAAGTTACGATGTATCGTCTTCAAGCAACAGCGGACAATCATTTATATGCCTATGTTGCAGAAGGTGAAGTATTAGATGCACCAACCTATTCATTTGGTTCAATAGGGATTGTAGGCATTAAAGAAATGAAAAGATTTTATCGTTATGTTTTAATTGAAAATGGATTCCCTCATCACGCTGCTTTTTGTTTTGGTGATTATGGTAAATATTTATATGAATTATTTAAATTATTAAAAGTAGAACAAATTTCTTATAATCAACCTAAATCATTACCATATAAAAATGAAAATCCTTTTAATTAGGAAACCTTCTATGTTATATGATTCATATAAAGGAAAAGATGTAAATATCTATACAATTGGTAATTCTAATTTAGAAGTAGATATTATTGATATGGGAGCACGTATCAATGCTATTAGAGTTTTTAATAAAGATGTTATTTTAGGTTTTTCTACTATTGAAGATTATCTTGATAGTAACAGCTATGCCAAAGCTACAATTAGTAGAGTGGCTAATAGAATTAAAGATGGTAGTTTTAGTTTAAATGGTCAAATATATAACTTATATCAAAATGATGGTAAAAATCATTTACATGGTGGTCTTTATGGTTTTGATAAACGGATCTTTAGTTTAGTTGAAAAAACTGAAAATTCATTAATATTAAAATATGTTGCAAAAGATTTAGAAGAAAATTATCCTGGTAATTTAGAATTATATGTTAAATTTATTGTTAATGATTTAACACTTGATATAATTTATAAAGCTAAAAGTGATAAAGATACTTTATTTTCACCTACTAATCATATGTATTTTAATTTAGATGGTGAAGATAGCGATAATATATTAGAACATATTTTATTAATAAACGCAGATACATATACACCAACTAAATTAGATTTAATCCCAACAGGCGAAATAAAAAAAGTAGAAAATACACCATTTGATTTTAGAAAAGGAAAAAAGATTGGTAAAGATTTTAACGATCCATTGTTAAAAAATACTAATGGCTATGACCATAATTATATATTAAATAATACTTATGCTGCTAAACTTAAATCAAATAAAACGGACCTTAGTATGATTTTAGTAACTAATATGCCTTGTCTACAATTATATACTGCAGGTGCTCTTAAAACTTCTGTTGGTAAAAGTCATGTATATGGCATTTGGTCTGGTGTTTGTTTAGAAATACAATTTTGTCCTAATGCGATTAATATGAATTATGTGACAAAACCAATATTAAAAAGAAATGAAACTAAGACTTATACAATTAGTTATAATTTTAATAAAGAATAAATAATTATCATTTGGGAGTTAAATATGAAAATAATTCATACTGCTGATTTTCATTTAGCTAGTTCTATTGATAAAAGTATTACAAAAGATAAAGCTAATGAATTAAAATTAGAGATTAGAAATAGTTTTATAAAAATCATTGATTATGCAAAAGAAAATAATATTAAAATAATTTTACTTGCAGGAGATATATTTGATAAAGATATTCCCTCATCAAAAGATGAAAAATTCTTTATAGATAATATTAAAAATAATCCTGATATTGATTTTCTTTATTTAAGAGGAAATCATGATCCCCTATATAATAATATTAATTTACCTAATTTAAAAACATTTAATGATAAATGGGTTAGTTATAATTATGATAACATTACTATTAGTGGCATTGAAATGAATGAAATTAATGCTAAAACTCTATCTAAAACGATAAATTTAGCTAAAGATAAAATTAATATAGTTATGTTACATGCTGAACTTACTACTGAAAATGGCTTATATAAAATATGTTTAAAAGATTTTAAAAATAAAAATATTAATTATCTCGCATTAGGTCACATTCATAAAACAGAAATTGGTGAAACAGAAGAATTTAAATATGCATATCCTGGCAATTTAGTAGGTCGTAGTTTTGATGAATGTGGGGATAAAGGATTTATTTTACTTGATATAGATAAAGAAATAAAAGTAGAATTTGTTAGTCTAAATAATAGAAAAATAGAAGATATTGATGTTGATGTTTCTAATTTAGAATCTGATGTTGAAGTTTATAATAAAATTAAAAAATTAAATTTAAATAAAAATAATTTATATCGTTTTAATTTAAGAGGAGAAGTTAAAGATAATGTGTTTTTTGAACCATCTGAAATATCTTCATTATTAAATAATAATTTTTATTTTAATGTTGTTTTAGATAAAACAAGTAAAGCTTTTGATATTTCGAAATTAAGTAAAGATATAGGTATTAAAGGGGAATTTATAAAATTAGTTAAAAATGATGATGCTTTAAGCGATGAAGAAAAATTAAAAGTCATTAATTATGGCTTAATAGCTTTGAAGGAGGCTAAAAGATGAAGTTAATTAGTTGTCATATTGATGGTTTTGGAATATATATAAATCAAGATTTTAAATTTGATGATAAATTAAATTCTTATTTAATGACTAACGGTAAGGGTAAATCAACATTAACTGAATTTATCACTTCTATGCTTTATGGCATGGAAAATACTTCAAAAATTAAATTTAACACAAGGGAACATTATAAACCATTTAAGACAAAAGAATTTGGTGGGGTTTTAATATTACAAGATAATAATAATGAATATAAAATAAAAAGAGAATTTGCAAGTAAACAAAGTAATGATGAAACTAAATTTTATATTAATAATGAATTAAAAGATATAAAAGAAATAGGAGAATATTTATTTAATCTAGATAAAGAATCATTTATAAAATTATTTATTATTAATGCTAAAGATATAGAAATTAAAGCTACTAATAATATTAATTCTAATTTAGTATCGATTCTTGGTAATTTAGATACTACTTATGATATTTCTTTAATAGAAGAAAATTTAACTGCTAAAATTAAAAAATTAAGTAATAAAAGTAGTGGGTTAATAAATATAACTAAACAAAAAATTAGAAATTTAAATAATGATAAAGCTAGTAAATTAGAAATTTATGATACTATCCCTAATCTAAAAACTGAAATTAATGATTTAAATAAAGAAATTAAAGAATTAGAACTAAAAAAAGAAGCAGAAAATAAGAAATCAATTATTGAAGAAAAATGGAAACATATAGATGATCTAGAAAATAGAATTAATGAATTAAAAAATAATATCAATAATTTGTTAATGAAATACAATAATATTATTCCAAATGAAAATGAAGTAGAAAACATAGGAAAAAATTTAAATAAAATAAAAGATAATAATGATTATATCGAATCATTTAATGACGAAGATTATCTTTTAAATAAGCCGTTATTTAGTGATTTAAATGAAGAAAAAATAAATAAAATAAATGGTGAGATTATAAATTATAATATTATTAAAAAGAATTTAGAAAATAATTCCTTAACAGATGATGAAGAATCATTATTAAATAGATTTAATAATCATAAACCAGAATTAAATAAATTAGAAGAATATAAAAATAAATGTTTAAATAATAATATTAAAAATAAATATTTGCCATATATTATAACAAGTATTATTTTAGCTTTAGTTTTAATATCTGGTTTAGTTATTGTGTCATTCAATTTAATTATTGGTATAACTTTAGTCATTATAAGTGTTATTGGTTTATTTATTGATGGATTTATTTTTATAAAGAATCCTAAATTAAAGAATAATGATTTAATATCAGAAATTAATAAATATGCTCTTCAATATGGTTATTTATATCAAGGTGATGTTATATCTTTATTAAATAATATGATTAATGATTTAAATATTTATAATAATTTAAAAGAAAAAGATAATAACATTTTAAAGAATAAATTAGATAATTTAGAAACTAAATTAAAACAAGTATTTAATAAATATAATATTTCTGATAA
Source organism: uncultured Acholeplasmatales bacterium (assembly GCA_944324795.1). Taxonomy (GTDB): domain Bacteria; phylum Bacillota_I; class Bacilli_A; order Acholeplasmatales; family Anaeroplasmataceae; genus CALUXS01. The sequence goes on along the minus strand of CALUXR010000012.1, from coordinate 8,795 downwards.
TAATTTTACAAATTCATATAAAATATTAATTCAAAATTATAATAATTTTAAGAATTTAGAGAATAAATATAATGATTATTTAAAAAATAAAGAAAATAAAATTAAAGAAAATAAAGAAATAGAAATTATAATTAATGAATTTAAAAATAAACATAAAATTGATAATTTAAATATTTTAGAAATTAAGAAAGATTTACCTTTATATAATCAATATGTTTTAGATTTAAAAAAAGAAGAAAATAAGTTATTAAATTATAAAAAAGATAATAATTTAATTGATAGAGAAATAAATGATAATATTAATATTGATGAATTAAATTTAAATTTAGAAAATTTAAGAAAAGAATTAAGTATAAAACAAAGCAAATTAAGTGAAAATGAAGATGAAGTTAGTGATATTGATGATATTATTAATGATATTGCTGTAAATAAAGAATTATTAGATAAATATGAATTAGATAATAAATTATTAGAAAAAGCTAAAAATTATTTAATAGAAGCTGATAATAATTTAAAAAATAGATATATTAAACCAATAAAAAATAATTATAGCAAATATGCAAAAATGCTTGAAAATACGCTTGGTGAAAATATTATTATAACTAAAGATTTAGAAATACAAATTATGATAAATAATGTTCCTTATAAATATAATCATTTATCTAGTGGCGAACTTAGTATTTGTGCTCTTTGTTTTAGACTTGCATTAATAGATAATTTAGGTATTAATTCATTTATTATTTTTGATGATTCATTTTCTAATTTAGATAGTAATCATTTTAATAATGTAGCTAATTTAATTAAAGATTTAACAAAAGATAAACAAATTCTTTATTTTACTTGTCATGAAAGCAGAAAAATTGAATAATTATATCAAAAACTGATAAATAAAAAGGCTTTTATTTTAGATTTATTATGTTATAATAGGCTAAGGAGGTAATAAAAGATGAAAAAAATATTATACTTAATTAGTTCATTATTGCTTACTTTTACATTAGCTTCATGTAATGATAATAATGATGATGTTTCTCTTACATATACTAATAGTAATGGGGAAGAAGAAAAAATCGTTTTAGAAGAAACAGAAGATGTTAGTCAAATCTCTAAAGTATTAGAAGCATTAGGACAAAAAGAAAAAGAAGAAATAGTAGCTGTTAAAGGTAAAATTGAAGGAGCGTTCAATATTAGTTTTGCTGATGTACCTCAAGAAGAAGCAAATTTACCAAAAGAATTTAAATTAAGTGCTTTAGCTAGTATAGCTTATGATAAAGAAGTAGGTTTATCTGGTAATGTTGATTTTGATATGAGCGCAGTAGAAGATAAAAGTTATGTTATGTCTTTAGATGCTAATGCCTATTATTATGGTGTAAAAGAAGATGCAGATGAAAATATCTATTTAGATTATAGTTTAAAGATGACAGATGAAGCAGACCAAGCTGCTAAAGGTAAAATTGATTTACCTACCCTAATACTTATGATTCAAAGCGGTATGGCTGATAGTGCGTGGCCAGGTGGTAGTTTAGGAGTTGCACCATCAACACCTAGTTTACCTGATTTATCAGATTTAGAAAATTTAGATATAGCTCAATTATTAAATGAATTTAAAACTAATTTCCCTAATTCAAGTATTAAATTAAATAATATTAATAAAGATGATTTTACTTTAAATTTAAATATATCTGTTAATGATATCTTAAAATTAAGTGGGTTAGATTATTCATCACCTGAAGATTATAAAATTAATTTAAATGCTAAAATTAGTTTAAATTATGGTTATGTTAAAGAATTAGAAATAGTTAAGATTACAGATTCAAAATTACTTGCTACAATACTTGTGATTAGTGGTGCTGTATCATCTAATGCATCTGAAACACCAGAAGATACAATAGCTAGAGTTGCAGGCTATGTTAAAGATTTTTCAATAAGTTTAAAAATCGGTGTAGAATATAATGTTGATGTAGATGTTAAAGTTTTATCAGATAGTGAAAAATCAAATTATTTAAATATTTTAGAAAGTCAATTTTAATGAGGAAAATATATAATAAATTAGTTAGAGATAATATCATAAATATTATTGAAAAAAGTGGTAATAAAGCTAAATTTCACATTTTAAATAATTTAGAATATAAAAAAGAATTAGAATTAAAATTACTCGAAGAATATAATGAATTTATATCAGCAAAAACAAAAGAAGAAAAAATAAACGAACTTGCTGATATGCTAGAATTAATTAAATGTAATGCTAATTATTATGGCTTTACAGATGAAGATTTAATTGATGCATGTAATAAAAAAAGAAATACAAATGGTTCTTTTAAAAATAAAATATTTTTAGAAGAAGTTATAGAATAAGAAAAGCCCTAAACTATTTAGTCTAGGGCTTTTTACTATTTAGCAGGATCATATATTACAATGCCATCATCAACAACGTAAGTACAATCATCATTAATTTCACAAACTGTTAGAACAATATCTGTAACGGCAGGAATTCTATGGACACAGTTAATATCATTATTTCGATAGAGTTCACACTTTTGTATTTTTACAAAAAGACCAGTTATTTTTAATTTTATATAACCATCTTCACAATAATAATTAGATTCAAGAATTCTATAAATGTTATTTTCACCACCTCTATGATATATTGTTGGTAAAACGACTAAAAAAGATGGATTTTTTGTGAATAGGTATTGGTTTTTTAAGTTAGCTTGAATATATGTATTATACGGATTATAACATACCCCATCTTTTATAAGTGGTAAATTATGAGCATAAATTTGATAATGAATCACTTTATCATGTAGATATTTAAAATTTATTAAAGTAGGAGTAATACTATTAATTATAACTTGTTCTTTATTTAGATATGATATTGCAACTAGATTGCCGTCAAAAAAGTATAAATCATTACCACTACTTTCATAAGTAATATTTAATGCTTTAAAACTATTTATTTTGCAATCTGTAAATATAGAATTGTAACACCCTCCTAAACCACAATTAAACTCGTTATTAAAATAATCATTAGGGGCTAATTTAGAATCTAACATACTTACAGATTCTAGAAAATTAACTTTCAAATTTTTGATTGTTAAATCGTAAAATGCAGCATCTAAGGCAAAAAAACCATTATCGCCACAACTACCTTCTTTTGCTGCTAAATTAAGATCTATTATCTTTGGAATGTTAGAAATACTAAGTGGCATAAAATAGCCATTAAATGTTGATATAGATACTAAATTGGGGCAATTTGATATAGCATAAGGATAGTATAAAACAGGAATATATGAATAATTACCATCTTTATCCTCTTTTAAGTCCTCATCAGTAGGAGCTTCAACAGTTAAAGTTTTCATCGGAGCCCCTTCTAAAGCTTTATAAGCTATAGCTACTATTTGATAATCACCAATTCTATGTAAAATTAAAGTATCTTCTTTAACATCATCATAATTATATCCTACAACAGCCCAATATGCTTCATCTTGGCATAGAGAATCATAAATTAAATTAGTAGAGAAGAAATAATTGCCGTTTTGAGCTAAACCATTATCATCAACATATAAAAATTGACTTGGATATAATGAAGCCATATTGTTCTGTTCAGTAATAGTATCAATATCGGTTTCTTCATAACTAAAATAAAAAGGCTCTAAGTGTATGTTTTTATCTCGATATTCATTTTGAATTAAATCAACCGTTAAATCAGGATATTTATCTAAATTTAGCATATCATAATAATAAAATTTATGTAAATAGCCAACCCTATCATCATTCTTTTTATAAATATCTTCTTCATTAATATTTTTTAAAGTACCATCAGGATTATAATATCTAACCGATACATGATTTTCCCCATAATAACTAACACCAGTGCCGAGTTCACTAGTTGAATATAACTTATATTTAATTCCATCAATTGTAACCTCATCACCAATATTATAAATAACCTCTTTTTCTTTACATGATACTATCATAAGACTAATTAATACTAATGATAAGATTATAAAACTAATTTTTTTAATCATACGATTCATTCACCACTATTTCTATTTTATAATTTAAGGTACTTCTTGTTATACTATTAATAATTATGTAGTAAGTTTCAGATGTCATTAATCCTATTTTGCATCCAGCATTGTAGTCTGAATTATCCTCATCAGGATCATAATATGCATCATCATTACCAGCTATAAATTGGCCTTTAGAATTATATATAGCAATATTTGTATCTTGATATGAATTAGTAAATACGTTAAGTTTACAAGGAATACTTCCTGGTGTGTATTTATAAATCCGTGACATTGTATCATTGTAATTTGTAATAGTCATACTAGAGTTAGGCGATACAGTAGAAGGGGTATTATAATAACTTAAACTATAGCTTCCGGTCTTATTTTGATTATTATAACCAGTTATAGCGTAATATAAATTTCCTTCTTCTAAATTAGCTATTACATATTCTGAATTACCATAAGGATTTTTAGAATTAGCAATTACCCTTCCATAAATATCAGCTATCATAACAAAAGTATTTGAGGCAGTCCTAATAATATTTATACCAGATGTATGAGCTCTAAACATTGCACTGTCTAAATAATCATTAGCTAATATATTGGCATTATATGGTAATGTTTTTATGTTTTCGTGAGTATTGGTATCTAATATATAAGAATTATCATTAAACTTATAATTATGTTCGCCGTTGTTTAGCAAATTCCTATTTACATCATATAATTGAACATGAAAAGCAGAAGTAAATAATATTTTTTGATTCAACATTAAAGGATTATTTGGGAAATTGTCATTAACTTTAATACCGAGTCTATATGAATAATCATATATTTGATTATCTATTAAAGAATCTATATTATATGGCAAACTCATTAAAGCCGTTTTATTAAACTTTGTTCCCTGACTTATTACCTTTGTAGTTTCGTAAGAAACAAAAGTAGGTTTCTCTTCATCCTTTGGGATAATATATTTAAATCCTTCGCCAACTATATTAAGAATATCTAAAATTATCCCATATTTTCCTAAAACAGCACCTAAAGCTGTTAAGGCGACCTCTTCACTAACATACCCTACGTAATCAATTCCTGTGGATTCAGAATTTCCTTTATCTGAGTAGTCATTAATTTTATTATTTAGTTTATAGTACAAGTCATGTATATAAACATCATCGCTGTCTATATTTGGTGTATCAATAGAGGCATATAAGTTTTGTATATTTAAAAATATAGGACTAGGTCTATCAGGATAGATGTCTATTTTATCTATTGCATAACCATTTACGACAATTTGTTCTTTTGTTTTATCTAAATTATCACTATTATAAAACAATGTTGATTTATCATAATCTAGCCCGTAATAAACATTTCTTATTGCCACATCAATAATTATATTATAACCATCATTAACTCTTATTGTATCATCAGCTGGATTGTCATTTGCTACTTGAGATGATCCTATTTTAGTTCTATCAATATCAAAAACATATACCTCTGTTTTCCAATAAGTATTTTTCCACATTGTATCTTCATTAATAACAATTGTATCAGCATATATTATGTATTCTGTTCCGTAATAAATGTGTTCGCCAACATCAAAGAACCAAGCTTTAGGAATAATATTTACTATACCTTCTTCATATTTTTTAGCAGTTTTACCACCATATCTTTGTAATTCATAATTATCTAAATAATAATCTGTAGATGTCATTCTTTCTAATTCATAATCAGAAACATAGTTAGAGCTTGTAGGTATGATACTAGGCCTATAGTTTTTTTATAGAAATCATCTCTTATTTCATATAAGTTCCACCATAAAGGATTATCATCAGCTATCTTATTTTCTTCACATTTATTTATTAATAATTCTAAAGTAACTGTTTCTAATTGAACACTAAAAGATTTATCATCTAATATTCCTCTTAAAAGCTTGGTTTCTAGTGTCATTTCAATAAATGTTTCTAAATAACCATCAAATATAATTCTATAACCATAATTATTATCTTCATCAATTAAATTATAAAACATAGCATTATCATAAGAAAAAACTTTAACTGTCCCATCATCAATTACTAATTCATTTTCATTAGCATAAGCATTATTAATTTCCTCATTAGCAAATGAAAATAAGGTAATTGAAACACATAAAAACATAAAAACTAACAAACATTTCTTTAATATTTTCATTTCTTTTATTAGCTTATGGTCTATAAGCTTTCTCCTCTCTTTATAATCTAATAAATTGACCAAGTTTATTAGATGTATCATTTTTATAAGCTTTCTAATGTGATAATATTATAACATTATAATAACATCTTAACAATAAAGTTTTATTTTTTCTCTTTCTTTTGAGCCTCTAATAAAACTTCAACTGTATATTGTAGGATTTTTTCTGGTGTTTCTTTAAAATCATTTTTATTCCAAGTGTAGATAATACCAAAATAACCATAAGTGAAGAATGCCATTAAATAAGAAGCTTTTGGATCAAATTTGTTTTTATTAGCTAAATATTCAAAGATATTCATAATAGAAGAAATTAAATCATTTTTATATAATAATTGATAATATTTTTTATTATCATAAATATATTTTAAAAATAATAGACCATTATCTCCAACTTTGTTTTTTCTAAATGACTATCTAATTCATATGACATCGTAGAGGCTTTATAAAATCAATAAACTTTAATTTTTTGACACTAGTTTTTCTGTGTTTAGCTCATACCATTCAAGAACTGTGGATGAAATCATAGTTTGAAGTTCAGTAGAAGTGGTATTTGTCCAAGGAAATCTTCTTAAAGATGTTCCAAAATATTAAGTTTCTTTTTCATTGTTGGCAGTTGTTTGAAGCTTTTGTGAACTGGCTCATCAAACAACCGCCAAGTTACTATAAATTAACCAGTTCACAAAAGCTTTTATAGTTTTTCCTTTCAATAAATCTGGTTAAAATTATGCCTCAATTATCTCTCGTTTGCAAATTTGGATTTTTAAATTAATTAATAATTTATATAGCATATGCTAGTTTTTATTATTTAATTAGCAATATATTAAAAAAAATCAGGTAGTAGCATTGCAGGAATTATAATAACTCCTTTATTAATTAGTTTAGTATTTAGTATGTTAGATAATATTATTAAAATTGAAAATTTTAGCTTCAATATATTATGGTTAGATAATTCTTTAAATAGTTTAAAAGATTTTAGTAATGATAATTTAATAATTAATTTAGGTTTAGCTATTTTATATTTAATAACATTTCATTTAATAGGTTCATTTATAAATAAAAAGATTGAAATATAAATGTTAAAATGCTAAAATCGACCTAGGAGGTTAAATATATGGATAAAATATTAAGTGTAGAAGGAAAAGCTAATATTTCAATTAAACCAAATATAACCATATTAGAGTTTGAATTAGAAGGAAAAAATAGAAATTATGATGAATTAGTTAAGGAACTAAGTTTTAATAGTAATAATATTAAAGATATTTTAGTTAATTTAGGGCTTATTAGAACTGATGTTAAAACTACTTATTTTTCAATTGATCCTGATTTTGAAGAAATTAGAGATAATAATATTTATAAGAAGAATTTTATTGGTTATAAATATAAGGAAGTTTTAAAAATTAAATATAATAATGATAATAAATTGACTTCTAATATTTTAGAAGAAATAGCTAATAGTAATATTAATCCTAAAATTGATATTAAATATGAGGTTAAAGATAAAACTAAAGCAATAAATGAAGCATTAAGTGAAGCTGTAAAGGATGCTAAAGGCAAGGCTAAAACAATAGCTAAGGCTGCAGGTATTGAATTAGGAGAAATAATTAATATCAATTATGGAAAAATTGAAAGATATGATAAGAATTTAGAAATAACCCCTTTTAAAACAAGGAGTTTATTAAGTGTAAATCATTTATCTTTAGATATTGAACCTGATGATATAGATATATTTGATCAGGTAGTTGTTATATATTCTATTAAATAAAAATTATGGGACTATTAAGGAAAATATTTAAAAAGCCATTAAATAATTTACAAGGAGAAATTGGTGAATTTAAGGTAAAAAGAAAATTAAATCCTTTAATATTTAAAGTCAATCATAAATTAATTAATAATTTAACATTAATGGATGATTTTGGTCATACTCATCAAATCGATCATATAGAAATTAGAAATAATGGTATATTTTGTATAGAAACTAAAAGTTATAAAGGTCTTTTAGTTGGCAATGAATTTAGTGATAATTGGACTGAAATATTTTATAATAAGAAATATCAAATTAAAAACCCTATTAAACAAAATAAATCACATATTTATTTATTAAATCAATTATTACATTATAAATATAATATAAATTCTGTTATTGTATTAACTAATAATAATGCTAAAAATCTTAATATTAATTATGTTATTAATTTAAAAAAATTAAAAAAATATTTAAAATGTTTTAATGATAATACTTATTTAACAGATGATGAAATAAATAATATTTATAATACTTTATTAGAAAATAAAATGAATATATCTAATAAAGAACATATTAAAAATATAAAAGAAACCCAAAAAAATTTAAAAAAAGGAATATGTCCTCGTTGTGGAGGTACATTACTTTTAAGAGACGGAAAATATGGAAAGTTTATAGGTTGTTCTAATTATCCTAAATGTAGCTTTACTAAGAAAATAGATAATTAATGATGTTTTTACATCATTTCAGACTGTTGACAAACTATTATTGTCAGCAGTTTTTTTTGTTTTTAGTAATTAATAATTTTTATAATAAGATAT
>CALUXR010000011.1 GCA_944324795.1 uncultured Acholeplasmatales bacterium | reverse complement strand
AAAAAATGGCACTAGAAGTGCCCAGCAAGTTGAATTTTTACTGTCAACTTACTGTCCTTTCCTCTAGTACCATTTTAATTTTTGAAAGCTTTTTTACTATTTATGATATGTTTCATTATGTAATATTTTAAAGCTTCTATATATCTGTTCAAGTAGAAAAACTCGCGCAAATTGATGCAAAAAAGTCATTTTCGAAAAAGACAATTTATAATCACATTTTTCTAACACTTCTTTACTAATTCCAAGACTACCACCGATTATAAATGTTATATTATTTGTTTTATAACTATATATTTCATCAATTTTATTCGCAAAATCAACACTATTTAACATTAAACCATGTTCATCACAAGCTATTACATAACTATTATTTGGTATTTTTTTAATTATTTCTTCTCCTTCTTGTTTTTTTACTTTTTCTAAATCTTTACCTATTGCTTTATCTTCTAATTCAATAATATTTAGTTCACAATATTTAGTTAATCTTTTTTTATATTCATTAATTGCGTCTTTTAAATAATTTTCTTTAATACTACCAACACAAATTAAAGTTATTTTCATAATTCAATTTCCTCTATATCTGTTTCTAATGACATAATAAAATTTATTTTAGTATCATCTATTCCAAGTTTAGAAAAAATCCTTTTTCTCGTTAAATTAATAATTTCTCTTAAATTGCATTCTTCAGAAATATGCGCAAAAATAACATATTTAGTTTTAGGACCAACAGCATTAGCTAATGCATATATTCCATCAGCATTTGATAAATGACCACGATCAGATAAAATACGCATTTTTAAATTATATGTTCGATTAGAATTCATTAACATTTCTGGGTCATGATTAGTTTCAAAAATATAACAATCACAATTCTTAATTTTATTTAAAACATCTTGATGTACATACCCGGTATCAGTTATGTAGCCTAATGATTTATTATCTTCTTCAATTAAAAAGCCTACTGGTTCTAATGTATCATGAAAAGTCATCAAAGGTGTAAATTTAACTCCTTTTAAATCTATTGTTTCATACACTTCATTAATTTTTTCTAAAATATGAAATCTATTAGGATTTTCTATATATATTTTTTTGACACATTCATGAGCTGAATTATTTAAAATTCCTTTTAAAGTTCCTTTAGTTAAATATATCTCAATATTAGTATTTTTTATAACCATATCTAAACCTTTAATATGATCACTATGTTCGTGAGTTAAAAAAATATAATTTATATCATCTAAATTATAGTCAATTTTGGCTAACGCATTAACTATTCTTTTTTTACTAATTCCACAATCAATTAAAAAATTTAAATTCCTACAGCTGACAAAAGTTGTATTACCTTTTGAACCACTAGCTAAAACTTTCACTAACATCTAAAACCACCTTTTGTTATTATAACATTAAATTGGTTTATTTCAATAAAATTAACTCCCTAAACATATATTTATTATTGATTTTAGTCTTTAAAAATGCTATCATATAAAACGCTAAAGTTTTTAGAAGAAGGAGTTTTTTACATGTCTAAACTTACTAAATTTAAACAAAATGGGCGCAGACTTCTAACCCTAGGTCTTGTACCTGTTCTCGCTATAACAATTAGTGCATGTAGTAACAATGAATTAACTTCTTTAGATAGCAATGCTAACTATTTGAAAGTTGGAAATTATTCTGTTACTAATGGAGAGGTTTGGGACTCTTTAAAATGGAGTGCTTCTGACTTGTTCACTGATTATAAAGAACAAGTTGTTTTACAAAATGAAATTGACCAAATTAAAACAGTCCTTAATAATCCAAATGATGCTAACTATGATTATTATGCAAAAAGACTACAAAATTATATCATTGAGGATGTTTACGATTTTTCTTTTTCATTAGATGATCATGAAGAAGAAATTGCTGATTTGTTAGAACAAACAAAAGAACAAAACATCAAAAAATATGCTGATGATATATATACAACTTATAGGGTTAATATTACAAGTGAAGAAATAATTAATGCTTTAGAAACAGCTGATTATGATCTTTTATCTCCACTTTATGAAATTTATTATAATGATTTTGCTAGTGAATTATATGCTAGAAAAAAATTATATGATGAAGTGACTGAAGAAAATGAAAATGTTTTAAAGGAAGATAAAGAAGATGATGCTGTTGGTTATTTCTCAAGAGCTGATGTAGCAAATAAATATAAAGATGAATATTTAAATCAAGATGATGTAGATGTTGTTATGATTCGTTTTGCTTCAGAAGATGAAATGAATCAAACTTTAAGAGCTTTTGGTATTAAAGTTGATGATGATAAATTCTATTATTTAACTGATACACCAGAATCTTATAATGATTATCTAACATATTATGAAGATTTTGATTTTGATACAGCTTCTCCTAATGAATATTTTAATTTAGATGCTTCATATGGTCATTCTATTATTTTACAATTATATATTGCAATGTATAACTATATTTATACATATCGTAATATAGATTCTAATAATTATGCTATCCCTAATTTAAAAGAAGGTAGTGAATTATTTAATAATACAAATATAATTGACCAAAGAGAAACTACAAGAAGTATTATCGAATATTATAATGATACAAATATCGTTTATAATGCTGATACAGATGATGAACGTGTTGATGCTATTATGGATTTAGTATTATCTTCTACTAATGGAGACTATATAACTTATAGTGCTGAAGAAATTAAAGATCTTGATAGTGGTCTATATGATTATATTTATGAAACTTTAATTACTCCAAGTGAATCTGAAGATGGTGAATATAATCGTTATTCTACTACTAGTGATGCTTATACAGTTGATAATTATAAATATATGGTTTTCAAATATAATCAAGTAAATGGTATATTTGAAGAATTATATAAAAATGATATGACTGATTCTGAATTATATGATGTTATTTTAAATTATGAACGTCGTTTCGATAGTGATGGTAACATTTTACCTGAAGGAACTGAAGCAAGTGATAGTAATTATTCTTTATTTGAATTAATTAATAATGATTTAATTGATGATGATTTAACTGATACTTACATTTCTGATACATTAAATGCTGAATTGAGCAATGTAAAAGTAAATATTTATGACAAAGCTATTGAAATAGCTTATTCTGTTGATAATTCTGATTATAGTAAAACTTTATCTGGTGCGCCTGATAATAATACAGTTGCTAAATTTGAATATAATGATCGTACAATTTATGCATATTTAACAACTGAAGATAAAAAAGGTTTATGGGATATCTTAGAATATCGTAATGGTATTGTTACTGCTGCTAACTTAATTTCTAATAAAATGATTAAAGATAGCGATGTTTATAAACAAATACCACAAAATATTATCGACAACTTCCATACTACTTTAGAATATATTTTAGCATCATTCGCTAATGATTCATTATCTTCAAATGGTTATCCTGCTTCTATTGGTAAATATAACTTCTTAATGTTAAATTATCATACTTCTGATGTTGATCAAATTGTTGAAGATACATTTATGGTTTCTTATGCTGCTCAATATATTTTAACTGATTATAGCAGTGATAATGTCGTTGATTTCTTTAAAGAATATAGCGATGCTGCTTATAATAATTATTTCAATATGACAGCTCAAAAATTAAGTGTTTATCTAGATGTTAATGAAGATGGTGAACCTGATGATATAACATCATGGAAAGATAAAACTGTTACTATAAATGGTGAGACTAAGACTTATACTGAAATTGCTAAAGATTTAATTAATACAATTTATAATTTAATTTCTTTATCTAATGAGGCCCATACTGATGCTTTAAGTGCCATTGTTGAAGATTATAATGCTTCAAGTCGTTATAATAGTCATGAAGGTGGTCAATTTGACCAAGAAGATGGTTATTATGATCCGTTAGGTAATGAATGGTTATTCAGTATTTATAAAAAACTTGGCTTTGCTATTTCTACTGAGGAAGTAACTGTTAATAATAGTTCTACTGATGTTGATTTAGCAATTAAAGATGGTTTAAGAAATATTTATTTAACTGAAGGATTTAAAATGGAAGAATCTTTCCCAAATGCTTATCTACCTAATGTTTCTAATTCAGTTGTTGAAGCTTTAGATAGTTATAATTATTTTGTTATAACTGCTGCTAGTGGTCCTACTTCTGCTAAATATGAAGAATCTAGTGATGAATTAGGTTTATATGAAAATCTATATTATATATATAATGAACATTTAGTTACAATCGACAATTTATATAATAGTGATGATGTATTAAATGCTAACCAAATTAAAGCTTATTTATTAGAATATACTAATAGTCAAACATCTAATTTATTACCAAGTGAAATTAGTGATAGCATTACAAATTACCTAGCTCCTGTTTTAACAAGATTCCAAGCAAATGGTACCCAATTTGAAATAATTTTAATCAACATTTGTAATGATGATTTTAGCAAATTAGAATTTGCTGATAGTGCTAATAAAGAACGTCTAAATATGATTAGAGAAATAAATCAAAGAGCTGCCGATGAATATATCACTTATGATGAAGCTCATCAAATGTATAATAATTTCACTAATTGGTGGGAAAGTTTACCTACAATCGTTACAGGAGGTAATAACTAATGAAAAATTTAAAGCGTGTCTTAGCTCTATCTTTAGTTGGAACTCTAGCTTTTGCTTTAGCTTCTTGTTCAAAAGATGAAAGAAACCAACAAGTTCCTTATGGTTCTGTTTCTACAAATGTTGTTGCTAGTGCTGGCAATTATAATATCAATGCTAAACAACTATATGATAGATTAAAATATAGTTATGGTTATACTGTTTTTACTAATAAATTAAATAAAATTGTATATAAAGATGAAATAAATGCCTTTAAATATGAAGGAGATAATAAAATAACTATTGATGAAGCTGTTGCTAATGCTGTTTATGGTTCAACTTCAATCGATAGCTTAAAAGTTTTAACTGACGAAAGTAAAGATGAAAGTAAACGTCGTTATATTGATTCTATAGCTAATCAAGGTATCATAATTGAAAATAGTTCAATTTTAGATTTTGATTCTATTAATAATGATACCGAACATATTTCTTTTAGTAATTTACCACAAGAAATAATTGATTTTTATGCAATAGATACAATTAAAAAAGAAGCTAATATTAATTATTTAAAAACTGTATGTGATGATACTGAAAATGACTATTATATTAGTCCTGATGATATAGAAAATGAATATAATTCATCATATAAAGATTATAATACTAGTCATGGTATCGTAATTCGTTTTGCAAGTTTAGGTGAGGCCAATCGCTATATTTCTAAAATTAGTGGGTTTGATGGTAAAGTTGATAGTTATGTGGCTTTATATAATGAATATTATAATTATACAGATGAAAAATTAACTACTACAACTATTGATTCTAATGATGATACTACATTTATTGTCAATGATGAAGAAAATACTTTAGGAAGTATTTCTGAAAATGTAAAAAGTTTCTTCTATGACGTTTTAAAAGATGGTGAAGGCCTAACTACTCCACGTAATATTGATGGTAATTATTATCTAATGTATCGTCATAACGTAGTTTATGAAACAAGTGGTAATAATGAAACTATCGAATATAAAGATTTAGATGAGAAACTTGGTGCTTGTAAAACTAATGAAATTAAAGATATTTGTAAAGAACAAATCATTGAAGGCAACGCGTCAAGTGTTAATAATCAATTATTTGAAGATCGTTTAATGGACTTAGGTATTGTTATTTATGATCCATTTATCGAAAATACTTTTGCTAATACTTATACCGATTATCAATATGCTACTTCTTTTGATAATAATTTAATTTTCTCTACTAATACTAATGATAATTATAAAGTAGATGATTTCTATAATGATTTAACTAATTATAGTATTAATGAAACTGTTGTTACATTATTATTAAATCAATATCTATATGATTTAGAAATGAATAATCAAGATAAAATTAATAATGGTGATTACACTTATGAATCATATTTAGAAGATGATGCTGAAAGTGATTTAAGAGAGACTATAGATAATGGCATTAAATCATTTAATAAGGGTGAAGCTGGTTTAAATAAAGCTTATGGTGAAAGCAATTATCTTTATTATACATATGGTTATTATACTATTGAAGAAATAGTAAAAAATAATCTAGCTGTTGATATTCAAACTGCTTATTTAGCTGATTATATCTATAATAATTGGGCTAATAATGACCATCAAATTAATACTGATAATTTAGGAATATTACATAATTTATTAAATACAGCTCTAGCAATCTATAATGAACATGATTATCTAGATTTAAATATTGATCATATTTTGATTTCTATCGATAATAATGGTGATGGTGAGCCTGATGATATGGATTTATTCTTAGCTGATTTATCAGATAGTGAAAAAGCAAACTTCACTACCGCTATTAATAATTTAGCTACTACTATCATCAAAGAAGCTAATGCTATATCTGACCATACTAATGTAGATAAATTAAATTACATCGTTACAGCTTTCAACCGTAATTATGAACTTCATGATGGTACACATTGGGACGATTATAAAACTTACAACTTCATTTTAACAGCTGAATCACTTGGTGATGTTTCTAATTCAAGTGTTACATCTTATGTTGAACCTTTCCAAGATTATTTATATGCTTTATATGATAAAGCTGTTGAATTAGAATTAGATATTCCTGAAGATGATTTTGATGGTATTTTCTATTCTCCAAATGGTGAAGTTAATATTGATAATTATGTAGGAATCAATCTTGATAATGCTGAAGATAGTTATAGTTCATTATGTCAAACTAACTTTGGTTTCCATTTAATTAGTTTAAATAGTTATGATGAAGAAGATAATAACACTTTAGATTTCAAAATGGTTAAAGATGATGATGATGACTACGGTGATATTCGTTTAGTTCTTGATGAATTAGATGAAGATGATGAAAATGATGATATTTATATTACTACTGATACATATAATGATGATAGTTCTAAACCAAATGATAAACAATTATTAGTTTATTATGTAGAATATACTAAAGATGATGTATCTTCATTTAGAACATCAGTAGAAAATGATTTATCTGATTTATTAGATGCAGTCATTGGCAAATTCCAAACTTCAAATGTTCAAAAATATTTCTTAATAGGATCTTTAGGAACTATAACTGCTAATAATTTAGGTCATTTTAATTATGAATTCTATATGCAATATCTTGCAAATCAAGCTGAAGATTATGATATTAATTCAGATTATCTTTCATGGTATGATTTAACTAATATTGCAAGTTGGAAACGTTAAAGAGGTTTAAAAACCTCTTTTTTTTATAAAAAAATAACCTTATTTAAAAGGTTATTCCATTTCATTATATATTTTATCTAATTCATTTAATAAATCTTCATCATCTACAGCTTCTAAAGAATAATCATTGCCATCTTTTTTAACTAAAAAAGGATAAACATATTTAGGATCAAATTCCTTAGTCTTATTTAGAGGATGAAGAATACAATATATATCTTCTTTATCTAAATATTTATCATAATAAGGTATTGTAGCATATTGTTCAAATGTGACAATTTCGCCAAAATTATCATTCATCATAATATTATCCTTATTATCTTTATCTAATAACATATTGATAATTTCATTTTTCTTCAATTTAATCATTTTTTTCTTCCTTTGGCTTATATAATCGCATTTTTTCAAGAACAGGTATAGATTCACTAAATTCACCAGGATTAGTTTTAGCTAATTCATCGCCAATAACTTGGAATTTTGAATCGATAGAATCTAAAAACCAAATTAATAAAGCTTCAGCAGTTAATGGCTTTTTAGCACTACCATATTGAAGTTGACCATGATGACTAATTAAAATATGTTCTAAAATCAAGGTTTCTTCTCTATCGCTATAACCAAGTTCTTTAGCTACTTCATTTACTTCTAAAGCTCCTATTACTAAATGACCTAACATTTGTCCTTCTAAAGAAAATTCTGGATTTTGAACATCAGTAAATTCTCTAGTTTTACCTAGGTCGTGTAAAATGATGCCTGCATATAAGTAATTTATATTTAAAAAAGGATAAGCTTTAACTATACCTTCAACTAATTCTAACATTGTTATAGTATGATAAATTAAACCTCCCAAAAAATTATGATGAATTTTAGTACCACCAGGATAAGTAATAAAATCTACAATATGACGATCAATTAATGTTTTAGTAATATCATGTAAAACAACATTTGTTATTTTATTAATATAATTATATAAAGAATTTTTAATATCTTCACTTTTTATATCCTTATGATTCATAAAATCAGCTAAAATTTTAGCTCTTTTTAAATCATTAAATAAACTAACATCATTTACTTCTTTTAAAATATATTTAATTCTTAAGCCAACTTGTTCTTCTACAATAAATTCATAAACATGGTTTGGTTTTAAACTATTAGCTATTTCTTTAGAAGTTTTAACATTATACATTGTGCCACTACTATTTTTAATTACTAAATTGATAAAATTATCATTTGTATTTTTAGTTATAACAATACCATAAATTATCAATTTTTCTCCCTCCTATAAATGTATATACCTCTGTCTTTTAAAGTTATTCTTTTAACTGGAGTATTTAATAATTTAAATCCATCAAATATTAAATTAGCATTAGGATTTTTTAAATCAAAACGCCCACGTTTATTCTTTAAAACTATAAATAAATCACAATTTTTTTCTGCTAATTCATAAACATAAGTTGTATCATTAGAATAATCTGCTAAAAATTTGATTCTAAGTCTTATTTCATCAATATTATTTAATCTAAATACGTCATATTCTTTTCTTATAGTTATTAAATCTCTAACCATTTGAACCATACTTTCATAGCTATCTTTTCGTTCCCAATCGATACCATTGATTTCATCACCAGCATTATAGCTATTTTCACAACCATTTTTAGTAACTAAAAATTCTTGACCACAATGAATAAAAGGTACACCTTGAGCTAATATAGTCAATGATAAACCTAGCTTAACAGCAATATAAATATCTCTTTCTTTTATTTTTTTAAAATTAGCTTTAATAAAATCATATACTGTATAATTATCATGACATTCAATATAATTAATTGATTGATTAGGGCTTAAAAATTGACCATTATCTAAAACACTACCAGTTAAAATACGTGTTAAATCATAAGGATTAACATATTTACCCGTAATAAAACCTTGATGATCACCCCATTGTGAGCCTTTAAGAATATCTCTAAAGACATCATTAAAGAAACCATAACCTTTTAGTTGTTTGGCATTTTTGCTAGCAGGGCGCATTTCATCAGGTATAGTATTTGGCATATCCCAACCTTCACCATATAACATAACTTTAGGTTCAATAGCTCTTAATTCCTTTTCTACTTCTTTCATAGTATTTATATCTAACAAACCCATTAAATCAAATCTATAACCACTAAAATGATATGTTTTAGTCATATAAATCAAATTATCTACAATAAATTTAGAACACATCTTTTTTTCTGTAGCTAAATCATTACCACAACCAGAAACATTAGTTAAATAGCCATTATTAGTTCTAAAATAATATCCGGGAACTAAGATATCAAAAGGAAACTTGCGAACATCATTAACATGATTAAATACTACATCCATATTAACTAAAATTCCATAAGCATGACAAAGATCAATCAAATTAATTAATTCATTTATTCTTTTATATGGATCATTAGGATCAGTTGAATATGCTCCTTTAGGAACAAAATATTGATGAGGGTTATAACCCCAATTATAATAACGTTCTGGATTTAAATCTGAAATACCATAAAAATCAAAAATAGGCATTAATTGTAAATGAGTTATCCCTAGACTTGCAATATAATCAAGGCCAGTCATTTTGCCAGTTTTTGTAGTTATACGTTCACATAAGCCTTGAAAAGTACCTTTATTTTTAACATCTAATTTACTTGTCAAATCTCTGATTGAGGCTTCATAAATGATAGAATCTGTATAATTGCCTGAAAAATAAGGTTTAGAATATATAAATTTTCTAAATTTAGTAGGATCTACTACAAAATTAAAATTACCATTTGCATCACTCGCAATGCCATATGGATCATTTACAACATTATATTCATCTTCAAAAATCTTAATTCTAAAACGATATTTAGAACATTCATAATCACCATTTAAAGTTAATGAATAATGTCCTCTTCCTAAATGTTTAAATTCTTCATTAATAAGTTGTCCATTTTTTGTTATCAACTCTAAGACCAAACTTCTAGCAACCGGAGTCCAAACATCAAATGTTGTTTTTTCTTTAGTATAAGTAGGTCCAAGTTTACCATCATAACTATAATATGTATCAAATCGAGGATCACGAACAAATGAACCAGTAACTAATAATGTTTTATATTCTCCATTTGTCACATAAATATATTTAGTCATATCTAAAATATCATTTAAAATTAAAATATATTTATACCAAGTTGATTCTTCTATTCTAGTTTCAACTTCTAAATGATTTGTATTTTCTTCTATTTCTAAAATAAAATTATCTTTTAAAATAATTTGCTTATCTACTAATACCGTTATTCTATCAACAGCATCTAAAAAAGCTAGGAAAATCATAAAAATCACTCCTTGTATCCATATGATTATATCATAAATGATTATTTTTTATTAGCTTTTTTTTAATTTTATGCTATAATTTTTTCGGTGATATTATGCTATACATTAAAAATAGGATCCAAACTACCTTAATTATAACAAAATCCAAGTTTATATGTACCTTAATACCTATAAATAATATAGATGAAGCTTTAAATGAATTAAAAGAAATAAGAGAAACCTATAAAGACGCGACTCACAATTGTTATGCCTATTTAATTGGTGATAATTATGAAGTTCAAAAATGTTCAGATGATGGTGAACCTCAAAAAACTGCTGGATTTCCGATGCTTGATGCCCTTAAAAAAAGCAATGTTACTAATATTTTAGCTGTAGTTACTAGATATTTTGGGGGCACATTGCTTGGAGCATCTGGTCTTATTAAAGCTTATTCTAATTCTGTTTTTAATGCAATAGATAATATAACATTATATCAAAAAGAATTATGTTTAGAATTTATAATTCCTTGTGATTATAAAGAATACAATAAAATAACAAAATTAAGTTATCTTAATGTAATTGATATATCTTATCAAAGTGAAGTTATAATTAAAGCTATCATAAAAAAGAATGATAAAAATCAATTAATTAAGGATCTAGATAATATTTTAAAAACTAATTTAAATATCACTTTTAAAGAAGTAATTAGTTTAAAAGAAACGAAATAGATTTTATAAAATGAACTCATATGTTTTTTTATAGCTATCTAATATACAACTAACAAATAATGCAAGAAACCTAGGAAATTTATATTAAACCCTAGGTTTTTATAATATTTTAATATAGCTATTTAAATTAAAACTCATTAAATTAAAACTTATAATTACAAATAAAAAACTTATTACAAACTTAAAAATTAACATTTGTAATAAGTCTATATTCTTTATCTTTTCTAAAACTTTGTCTATACTAAACTAATATGAATTTATATTTTATCTCATAATCACAAGTAGGATAAATATAACCTAAAGATATTAAAAAATTAACCTTATAATCACATTCTTCTAATTCTCTTAAGGCTCTATTATTAGATTCTTCATTTAATTTAATTTTTTATAATCCAAAAACTCTATCGCCACAATCGCCAAGACCTGGAACAATATAACCTTTATTATTCAATTTTTCGTCTAAACTTGCTAAAAAGATTTTTACATTAGGGAAACGACTATTTAATTTTTTTACTCCCTCAGGAGCTCCTACTAAGCCAATAAAATTGATGTCTTTCGCACCGCTTAAAATAAGTTTATTACATGCATCAATGGCACTACCACCCGTTGCTAACATCGGATCTAAAATATAAATTTTATAATTTGCTAAATCTTTTGGTAATTTAGTATAATATTCTTCCGGCTCTAACGTTTCTTCATTTCTTGCCATTCCTAAGAAACCTATTTTAGCTTCTGGCAGCATTTTTCTAAAGCCTTCTAAAAAACCTAAACCTGCTCTTAAAATGACTATAAATAACACTTTGTCTTGTAAATCATAACCTATAGCTTCACTAACTGGTGTCTTTATTTCTTTTTCAATAAGATTTAAGTCTTTAAAAACATAGGGGCTCATCAACATCGCGATGTCTGTTAAATTTTGATAAAATATAGTGCTTGATGTATCTTTATCTCTAATAATACTTAATTTTAATTTTATTAAAGGATTATTAATTATTTCTAAATTTAGCATATTATTCCTCTAAAGCCATAATTTTATTGATTCTTCTCATATGACGTTCGCCATTAGAAAAAGGTGTATTTAAGAATGTATCTACAATTTTTTTAGTTGTTTCAAAATCAACTAAACAAGCACCTAAAGCTAAAACATTAGCATCATTATGTTCTCTTGTCAATTTAGCTATTTCTGGTTTATCAACTAAAGCACAACGAATACCTTTGATTTTGTTAGCACATATTGACATACCAATTCCTGTCGTACACATTACAATAGCTCTATCAACTTCTTTATTAACAAGCATATTACAAGCCTTAATACAATAATCAGGGTAATCACAACTATCTAAAGTATATGTTCCGCAGTCTATAACTTCATAATTTTTTGATAATAAATATTCTTTTAACCTTTCTTTTAAAACTAAAGCACCATGGTCACACGCAATAGCTATTTTCATAAAAACCACTCACCTTTTCACTATTTTTTTTATTATAACATTTTTACATAAAAATAAAAAGTGAGATATAATGCAATTTAATGCTTTTTATGTTAAAATTAGGGGAGGTAAGAAAAATGAAATATATAATAGATAATGAAAAAAGTATAAATGATATAAAAAATATTAAAGATGGTGATATCTTATTCTTTAAAAAAGGAACTTATCATCTAAAATTAAATTTTAAAGTTAATAATTTAACAATTTGTGGTGAAGATAAATTTAATACAATAATTATAAATGATGACCATTATCATAAAATAATGTCTGATTATAACGAATGTAATACTTTTAGAACTTATACTATGCAAATAATAGGTGATAATTGCAAATTAGAAAATATTACTATCTATAATTCAGCAACATCAAAAATATATGGTCAAGCTGTAGCTCTAGCAGTTTATGGTAACCATTTTATAGCTAATAATTGTATTATTAAAGGAGAACAAGATACCCTATTTACCGGACCTTTACCTGCTGATTTACAGATTCGTTATAAAGATTTTTTAGAAAAAGATGTTTTAAATATTAAATCTAGCAAACAAGAATATAATAATTGTACAATAATAGGTGATGTTGATTTTATTTTTGGTTGTGCTACTGCTTATTTTAATAAATGCGATATCATAGGTATTAATGATCATGGATTCTTTACTGCTCCTAGTCATGCTAAAGATTTAGAATATGGTTATTTATTTAATGATTGCAATTTTATAACTAAAGATAAAAATGCTAAATTCTTTCTAAGTAGACCATGGCGCGATTATGGTTTAGCTTATTTTATCAATTGTAATTATGATAAAGGTATTTTAGAAGATGGTTTTAATAAATGGAATGATAGTAATAGAGATAAAACTTGTCGTTTTTATGAATATAATAAAATAGATTATAAAAGAATCTGTTTTGCTAAAAAATTAAATGAAAATGAAGCTAATGATTATTTGTCTAAGTTTTTAAATTATTTAAAAGCTTAGGCTTTTTTTATAAAATAAAAAACATCCCAAATGGGATGTTCATAAATTATGCTTTCTTAGTAGTTTTTTTTGTAGTTTTCTTAGTCGGTGTAGAATTAGTTCTATCTGAAATAATAGCTAAATCTGTAAAATTAAGTATTGATGTTACAACTGAGAACACTGCATTACTTGAATCATAAGATTCACCAACACTAGCAAGTCTACCAGATAATGAATATAATTTAAATTGATAGTTATTATTCTTATCTTTTGATAAATAGAATTTACCGGTATTTACATTTTCTTTAAAAGCCGCAATAGCATTTTCAACACTATTCTTTGAACTATAACCAGCTTGTTGACATAAGATTTCTCCATTATTAGCTTTTAATTCCCAAGAATATTCAGCATTAAGATCTTTACGAATTACAAATTTACCGCCTTTTTTATCCTCTTCTTTAATTTTTGTAATTTCTACTAATTGAGAATCAACTTCTTCAGCAGGTAATTCAATATCAACAATGTCATCAGTAATAGCAAAACGTTTAAATGAATCAAGAGCACTTTGAGCACCTTTTTCAGAAGGATAATTTGCACTAATTGCTAAAACACGGTGATTAGCAGCAACTAATTTAAATTTATAATTTTTCTTTTTATCAACAATAATTTGTGTTTTACCAGCAGTAATATTACGTTTAATAGCATCAATAGATTTTAAAACTGTTAAACGACTTGCATACATTTCAGAAACAAATAATATTTCGCCATTAGAAGCTTTTAAACGATAACGATAATAATTATTTTCTTGATAAATTTCATATTTACCATTATATTGGCGTCCCTTATTTTCTGCTTCAATAACCTCCTCACTAGGTTTTTCTTGTTCTTCTATTTTCTTATTTTCTTCTTCATCAGCTATATCTTCAACCTTAGATATTTCAGCTAATTCATCTTCATCAACAATTTCATCTAAATCTTCATTATCATCTAATATTTCTTCTTTAGGCTCATTGCTTTCTACATTAGAATTTTCTTCTACTTCTTCATTTTGTTCTTCTTCATTTTCTTCATCATTAGATGAAACAATATCAGCTACTACAGTGTCTTTAGAATCTTCATTATTTATTATTTCTTCTTCATTTTCTTTTACAGATTCTTCTTCACCTGTAACTACTTCATCATTATTATCTTCTTCTCTAGATTCATCAGATTTTGCAACTTCATTTTCTTCATTTTCATTTGCTTTAAAACTTGCCATTAACGCTTCATTTTCGGCTTTTTCTTGAGCTTGTAAATTATCAAATTCTTCCTTTAAAATCTTACTAGTTTTTTTATCTTGAAACTTCTTAAAAATAAGTAATGCTATTAAAATAACTAATAAAACAATGAATACGGCTATAAATACAATATCAACAGTATTATAGTCACTTAAACTAAATAAAATTAAACTTAAATTCATAGCTAAACCTCCGTGCTTTCTTCTAATATTATTATATAGTATTTTAGAAATTTTCACAACATTATTTACAATTTTTTCATAATTTTATAGTGCAAATTGACTATTATATAAAGTAGCATAAAAGCCGTTTTTAGCTAGTAGCTCTTCATGATTACCTTGTTCAATAACATTACCATCTTTCAATACTAAAATCATATCAGCATTCTTAATTGTAGATAGACGATGAGCTATGACAAAACTTGTTCTACCTTCCATTAATTTATCCATAGCTTTTTGAATTAAAACTTCCGTCCTTGTATCAACTGATGATGTAGCTTCATCAAGTATTAACATTGGGGCATTTTCAATCATTGTTCTTGCGATAGTAAGTAATTGCTTTTGCCCAGCTGAAACATTAGCTGTTTCACTAAATATATAATCTAGACCACCTGGTAAAGATTTAACAAAATGATCCATATGACATGCTTCTAAAGCTTGCCATATTTCCTCATCACTTGCTAATTTATTACCAAATTTTAAATTATCTCTTAAACTACCTTCAAATAGCCAAGTATCTTGTAAAACCATACCAAATAATCTAGATACATTAGCTCTCGAAATATCTTTAGTATTGATATCATCTATATAAATATCACCACTATTCGTTTCATAAAATCTCATAAGTAAATTAACAATTGTTGTCTTACCTGCCCCTGTAGGCCCTACAATAGCTATTTTACTTCCAGCTTTAACTTTAGAATTGAAATCAAAAATAATTTGTCTTTCTTTAGTATAGCCAAAATTAACATTTTTAAATTCAACACTACCAACTACCTTAGCAGGTTCTAAAACTAATTTAACATTTTCTTTAGGCATTTCTTCTTCATTTAAGAAATCAAACACTCTTTCAGAAGCGGCTGCACATTGTTGAATAATTGTTCCCATTTGTCCTACTTGTTGCATTGGCTGATTAAGTTGTCTAGTATATTGAATAAACATTTGAATTATTTCAAGACCATATCTTCCATCAACAATCAATAAACCACCAATAACACAAATAGAAATATAAGATATATTACCAATAAAACTCATTAATGGCATCAACATACTAGATAAGAATTGACTCTTCCAACCTGTATATTTTAATTCTTTATTCATTTTACTAAATATTTCAAATTGTTCTTCTTCTTGATTAAAAGCTTTAATAACATTTTGTCCGCTATACGCTTCTTCAATATGTCCATTTAAATTACCTAATGCTCTTTGTTGAGCTCTAAAATACTTTTGACTTATTTTAATTAAAATTATCATAATTATTAAAGATAAAGGAATTGTAACAACAGCAATCAAAGTCATAATTGGAGAAATTGTCAACATCATTACAAAAACACCAATAAACATAATTATTGAAGAAATCAATTGGCTTAAAGTTTGGTTTAAGTTTTGACCAATCATATCAATATCATTAGTAACTCTACTTAAAACATCACCAAAATTACGAGAATCAAAATAAGATAATGGTAATTTATTTATTTTTTCTGAAATATTCTTGCGCATTTTATTAGTGACTTTTTGTGTAACACCTGTCATAAAAAATCCACAAAAATAATTACTTAGCGCACTACCAGAATATAAGATTATTAAAATAATACCAGTATTAATTATATCTTGTTTAGGATCATAGTTGTTATTATTAACAAATTGTTGACAATATTTGGTAATATTACCTAAAAATTTAGGACCTAAAATCATACAAATTGTTCCAAAAATTGATAATAATACAGCAATTATGATAAATGGTAAATGTGGTTTTAAATATGTAGCTAATCTTAAAAGAGTTCCTTTTGTATCTTTAGCTTTACCATAATTTGCATTCATCGGTCTAGGCATTTTCTAATTCCTCCTTTGAAAGTTGTGAATAGGCTATTTCCTGATACACTTTACAATTTTTTAATAATTCTTGGTGATTACCATAACCAACCATCTTACCATCATCTAAAACTATTATCTTATCAGCATTTAAAATAGTTCCTATTCTTTGAGCTACTATAATATTTGTTGTTCCTTTAGTTTTTAATGCTAAAGCTTCTCTTAATTTTTGATCAGTTTTTAAATCAAGTGCACTAAAAGAATCATCAAAAACTAATATTTCTGGTTTCTTAATAATGGCCCTAGCAATACATAATCTTTGTTTTTGACCACCAGAAAAATTACTTCCTCCTTGAGCAACAGGAGCATCATAGCCTATTTCATTTACAAATTCAGTTGCTTGAGCAATATCTAAAGCTTCTTTAATATCTTCATCATTTAAATCATTTTTACCAAATGCTAAATTAGAACGAATTGTTCCACTAAATAATACAGCTTTTTGCGGAACAAAGCCAATTTTTGCTCTTAATTCCTCTTGAGTAAAATCTTTAACATTTACACCATCAACTAAAACTTCGCCATTAGTCACATCATAAAATCTAGCTATTAAATTAACTAAACTTGATTTACCACTACCAGTACCACCAATAATAGCTAAAGTCTCGCCTTTATTAATTTTAAAATTAATATTTTCTAACACTTCTTCACTAGCTTTATTATAACTAAAATTTACATTTCTAAATTCAACTTCACCTTTCAAACTACATTCTACAACCTGATTTAGCGGGTCGTTAATCAAAGTCTTAGAATCTAATATTTCATTGATTCTCTTTGCTGAAACTATGCCACGTGGAACTAATACTACAATCATCGTAAGTTGCATAAAACCCATAACAATCATCATTGTATACTGTTGGAAAGTAAAAATTGAACCAAGCATTGTAGCTTGTGCTTCATAACCAATCAAATCGAAAACCATAAATCCGCCAATCCATAAAATTAATAAAGAGGCAAAATTCATAATTATTTGCATACCAGGCATAAAAATAGAAAAAACTCTATTAACAAAAATATTATTTTTAGTAATATTATCATTAGCTTTCTTAAATTTTAATTCTTCTTCATCCATAGCATTGCACGCTCTTACAACTCTTAAGCCTGTCAAATTTTCTCTTGTTACTAAATTTAGACGATCAGTTAATTTTTGAATTACATTAAATTTAGGTAATACAATTATAAATATTGTAATTACTAAACAAATTAAAGCTACAATCGCAATGATAACAATCGTACTCAATTTAGCAGCACCTTGAATTCCAACAGCTTTAACAATACCATATACTGCATAAATAGGTGCCGCAACAGCCATTCTTAAAACCATATTAACAACCATTTGAACTTGTGTTATATCATTAGTTGAACGTGTAATTAATGATGCCGTACTAAACTTATCTATTTCAGCTAAACTAAAATTTTCAACTTTTTTATATACTTCCTTTCTTACACCATAAGAAAAATTAGCTGCAAACTTTGCTGAAAAGAAACAAACTAAAATTGTACAACTAACACTTCCTAATGCAAGTAATCCCATATATAAGGCATTTAACCAAATTTGTTCTTTTGCATTACTTATAGCATTTGCTAAAATATCAGGATTAATATTTGTTTGTTCTCTTAAACTAGAAATTAAACTGCTATTAGTTAAAATGTTTTGTAATTTTTCTGGCATAGTTAAATCACAAAACACTTGTGTTATTACTAAACATATTATTAAAAATACAATTAATCCATAAATAGGTTTAGTATATTTACATAATCTAAACATTTTTATTTTCCTCCAAAAAATCTATTGTTTTTTCTAAAATTCGGCCTAAACATATTTTATCATCAGCTAAATAATTTAAATATCCATTAATCTTATTAATTAAAAAATCATTAATGATTTTACCATTTTTTATACCTTTTTCCGTTAAAGTATAGATTTTAAATCTATTATCAGTTTCATCAATTGATTTAATAAGATAATTTCTATTTTCTAGATCAACTAAACAATGCATAATAGCCGCTATCGTAACATTATTAAATTTAGCTAATTTACTAGCATAACATCTAAAATTATTTAAATATATTTGATTTAATAATTTACATTCTAAAGGACTTAAATCTAATTCTTTAGCTATTTTATCATTCAATAAAAAAACTAATTTATTGACTTTTTGCATATAATTTATTAAATCTTGATTTTCCATTTTTTCACTCCTTGCATCTTATAATTTTATATTAATTACTTTACTTAGTAAAGTATTATTAAGATAATAACATAATTTTACATAATTAAAAAAAGCATCTATTAATTATAGATACTTTAATATTTCTTCTAAATCATTTATGATCGGAACATTACATTCTTCTAATATGCTTATATCTTGATGTCCTTTACTAAATAAAATAGATTTCATATTTAATTCTTTACTAACTAAATAATCATGAGTAGTATCCCCAACCATCAAACAACTAGTAGGTTCTATTTGATTATCATTAATAAACTTTCTAGCAACTTCAACTTTACTTCTTGCATAAATATCATTTAAACCTAAAATAAATGCAAAATCATCCTTTAAATTTAATTCTTCTAATTGTTCTGTTAAATTTTTAATTTCACTTGCTGATAAAACTCCACAAATTATTCCTTTTTCATTTAATTTTTTTAATGTTTCTTGCAAATTAGGATAACAACTACATTTAAAAGATTTAGGTTGATATTCTTTAATAAACCATTTAGATAAATCTTCAAAACTATCTTTATTAAAATCTATCCCTGCAAGTTCATAATATTTTTTAATTGGAAATGTAAATATCTTCTTATATTTAGTTAAAGTTATTTTATCTTTTCCTTGCTTTATTAAAATTTGATTTAATAAATCTAAACATAAAGAAACATCATCTAATATAGTACCATTAAAATCAAAAAATACATATTTAATCATACAAAACTCCTATAAAACATATAAATATATAGCTATAAAATGTAAGATAGTACCAAATATACAAAAGAAATGCCAAATAAAATGAGCATATTTAAAAGTTGAAGCATAAAAGATGATTCCTAATGTATAACATATACCACCACTTAAAATCAAATAAAAGAAAATATTATTATAATTATAAACATAAGGTAAAATAAGAATACCACTCCAGCCTAGTATAACACATAATATTGTATGTAAGATGGTTGTTTTTTGTTTAATTAAAACTTTACAAATAATTCCAATTAATATTAGTGACCACTGAATAGCAAAATAAATATTAGCTAATAAAGGGTTCATACTATGTATAGCAACAAGAAGGATTGGAGCGTATGTACCACCAATCAATAAAAATATTGAAAGATGATCAAAAACACGAAATACTTTTTTAACTTTACTACCATTTTTAAAGGCATGATATAAACAACTCATTAAATAAAGCATCAACATGCAAAAACCATAAATGCTAACGCCAAGGTAATCTCTAATAGTATCACATTTTAAAAACATAAATATTGTTGCTATAACAGCAAAAATAGCAGCCACACCATGTGTTATACTATTCCCTATTTCTTCCCCTAAAGTTTGTAGACGTCTTAATTTATTTTTATTTATAGTTGTCTCCATATCTAAATCACCTCACGTATGATTATACAACTAGTTAATCTAATTTTCAATACTAGATTAGATATTTTTATACTTTAGGTTTAAAGCTTTAGCTAGTGGAGGATATATCACTATTGCTAATAACGATGTTAAGCTACCTGTTAAAATGCTAGCTGGTATTTTAGCTAATGAAAGAGTTAAACTTGCATTAAATCCCATTCTATCAATAAACATAGCTAAGACAACTCTAAATATAAATTCACCTAATATATTTATGATTGTAGCTATCGATACAGAAATTAATAAATAATTAAAAATAGCCTCTTTTCTTAAAAAAACAATTCCAAATATTACAAAAATTAAACTAAAAATAAATAGACAAATAGGGACAATTATATTAAAAGTTATCAATTTATCACTTATATTAATACCATTATTTAGATATACATATAAAGAAAAAATACCAACTGATAAAAAAACTATTCCTAATATAAATAAAACTATACTACAATTTATCGATTTTAGATTTTTCTTCTTTAGTAATTTAAATAATGTGCCACATATTAAACCCATAATAAACTTTAAAACTACAGTTCTAATTATAGTTGAAGGCGTATCAAGATAAAAATGAAGATCATTTAATCCCATTCCTATAGAGCCAATTAAACCACCCTCTAGACCACCAAGCAATAAAGATGATAAAATACAAACTAAATTGCCTAAATGAATTTTTCCACCAGTTGGCAAAGGAATCATAACAAAAGTAGCAACATAACATAACGCTATTAATATTGCAAATAATACTAGTTTAAATATTTTATTTCTGTTTTCTAACAAAATGATTACCCCCTATGAAAAAACCTCCCATTTGGGAAGTTTTAACTATTTCTTTTCATCTATTATATCATTACTACCGTTAGAATCTTCTTTCGTAACAATATCTGTTTCTTTATTATTTTCATCTTCATTAATAACTTCTGTTTTATTTTCTACTTTATTATTAACTTCTTCTATATTTGCTGTATTAATTTCTTTATTACCATTATCTGCTTCATTTTCTTTATCATTATTGATTGAGCCAACAGAAACAGGAGCTTCTTTAACTTCTTGTTTAATAGAATTTGCACTTACCATTTGTTTTTGATATTTATCTCTTAAATAAGGTTTAGGTAATTTATTTTTATTACGTAATAATAAGAAACCAAGTAAAACACATACCGCTAAATATACAATCATTACAATAACAGTTTTAACAATAGCACTACTACCAATTAAGTCTTCATAAGAATTAATACCTCTTGAAAAACCAGGATTAGCATTATATCTATCAATCCAACCTTCACCATCTTCTGGGTCAAAGAAATTATTAAATGCTTCAGAATCTAAATCATTTAAATATTTGTCCCAATTACTTACAAGATCATTAGCTAATGTGAAAAATTCAGAATTAGTAGTTAGCGGATTTTCTAAATTAATAATTTCAACTGGTTCTTTTTGACTAGGAATAGCCTTACTATCATATACCTCTATACTTTTAATTTCACCATTTAAATCATCTTCAATATCAGATAATGGAATATCAATTTCCACAAAATCCATACTTTGAGCATATTGAGTATAATATCTTTCTACACCTTCAGTATCACTAGTAGTAGCTGTGTCAGGTACATTAAAATAATAATCAAAACTTAAATCACCATTTTTAAAAACTAAACGTGTATAGTTATGGTATGTATCTTCACCAGAAATACCTTCAAAATCAAAGTTATTAAAGTCTTTAATAAAGAATGTGTAACTAGCTACATATTTACTAGCAGTTTGTTCTTCACCATCAACAGTAACAGTTGCTGAAACACCATGAATTGATTCTAAACCTACTAAAGTAAAATGATCATTTTCACTAATAGGTTTAATACTATTTGAATCATAATATGGTAAAAAACATTTAGCTAAATTATCATATTCACCATTATTCATATATTCTGTAATTTTAGCTTGTACATCTGACATTTGAAAACCAGAATAACTCATTATAAGTACCATAAAGCCTAAAATAATAGCTATACCAAAAAATAATATCTTCTTAATCACAATTAAAACCTCACATAATAAACTAATCAATATTTTACTTATTTTTCCCCTAAAAATCAATTATATTTTGTTTTAATCTTCTTTTTCTTATCTCTTTTTCAATATTTTGCAAAAAACACTTGCAAATTTAATAAAAAAATGTATAATTAATAATGCTTGTTTAATATGGCGTATATGGTGAAGTGGTCAACACTCTGGATTGTGGCTCCAGCACGCGCAGGTTCGAATCCTGTTATACGCCCCAATATTAATTATACTAGAACCTTTTGGTTCTATTTTTTTTATATCATTTTATAGTAAAGGCACGAATAATCGTGCCTTTAACTATATTAATTATTATTCATTAATGTTTTAATATCTTCTTTTTGATAAACTTCTTGACTTAAACTTTGATATGAATTAATTTCTAAATTATATACAGTTTTATAAATTTTGTTTATACCCATATTAGTGATTGCATCACTAAATTTATCTAATTGTTTAGAAATAATACTATAAGCTATATTACTATCTAATATAGATGGTTCTATTTCTTTTAAATCATCAAGATTTTCAATATTAAATGTAAATTCATCTGAATTAAAGGCATTGACTGCTCTAATGAAGTTCTTTAATTCATTTGGACTAAACATATTAAATGAATCAGCACTTTCTATATAACCATTTGAAATTACTGTTGTTGTAGTAACTTCATCTTGGAAACTAGTATTTGGAATATAATATAAATTATCAGATGATTTAATAGTTTCATTAATAATACGAGCACTTATTGTTAGACGCATTGTTGATGAATTAAATAATTCTTGATTATCTAAAACATCATCACTTGGAACATGTATATTTGTAGTTTTATTTGTAATTGATTCAATGCCTAAATAATTAATATCATTAATTAAATTTTGTAATTCATTTTCTATAACTGCAATATCACTATAATTTCTTAATGTTCCTATATTATTATAAGGCATATATAAATCAAGACTACTCTCTTCATCTAAAACAGTTTCTAATACTCGATTTGAAATAGTTAAATAAGCAATAGAACTATTTGCTAGAGTATTAATTGGCTTATTTTCATCTCTTGCAACTAGATTATTTAAAATATTATCAATATTAAAGTTAATAATACTCTTATCTTCTTCATTAGAAGTTAAACCAAGTAATTTTGTAACATTAAATAAATTTTCTAATTCATTATTTTGATACCATGATGTATTAGCTAAAATATCACCATTATTTAATTCATTTAAAGCGTTTGGTTTAGATAATGAATTTATATTATAAACATTATTAATCATTGTAGCTTCTAAAATGAAACTTTGTAACATTTCATTTTGTAAAGCTTTTTTATGTTCTTCTTCACTAGAATCATCACTAGCTAAAACTATAATATTTCCTGCTAATAAATTAGAACTAATATAATTAGCATAATCTACATCTTCTGCTAAATCACCAAGCCCTAAAATTTTAAATACATTTAATAAGACTTTAACTTCACTCTTTGGTCTATTTATAGTCTCATCATCTTTATACCAGCTAACGTCTCCTGGTAATACCACTGAATTATCATCATTTTCAGTTTCTAAACTTTCTTTAATGTTTTTAATTATTACTTCTTCAAAAATATAACTATTTAATACACCATTACGTTTATTAATATAAGCATCATCATCTTCAGGATAATCTGTTTTCTCACCTAATAATGTTTTAACAACACTTTGAGGATTTGCAAAGGTAGCTTCTACATCTTCTTTAATGCCTAAACCATTATTATCATCTTCAATAGCATTTACTAAATTATCCCATTCAGTATTAGTAATATATTTATCACCAAGTTCTTCTTCATATGATTTAATTGGTAATTCATCTAAATTTGTAGCCTCTTTAGCCTTATTAGATAATGTTAAGCCTAAAACTTTTGATTTATTAATTATTTCAGCTTTTACTATATTTTCTTCCTTAATATCAGAATTATCATTTAATAATAATATAGTATCAGAATCAATATTAATTTTATTTGGTTCTTCTTTTGAAACATTTAATTTTAATTCATTTAAACCTTCAAAAATATTACTAACATCTTCTTTAATAGCTAAATCTTGATATTTTTCTTTTATCGCATTAGGTGTATTAATACTATCATACATATTCTCTGTTAAACCTAAAATATTATTTTCATTATAAATATTTGGAATATTCACAGCATTAGTTTGTAAGATTGTATTTAAAGTTGTAGCTTTCATAACTACACTATTATTAATACTTTCTTGTTTAGCTAATTTTTCATTTTTATTTTCTTCAATTAAAACATCTTCATTATAATCATTATTATTAATAATAAGTTCATTAACACTTACCATTTCGGCAGCCTTATCATTAAAATCAGGATCTGCATAAGCTTTACCAAGACCTGTAGTATCAAATACATCTAAAACGTTTCCTAATTCTTGATATTCTTTAATATCATCATTATCTCTTATAGATAACCATTCACTATATTTTCCATCTATATTTAAATATGTTGGAATTATTAAAGTTAAATCATCTGAATTAGTCATTTCTTCTAAATTATCATATATATTTATAACTAAACTATATTCTAAAATATAAGATGTTAATAAAATTTCTTTCTTAGATTCATAATTATATTCATTATCATCAATAATGCTAGGTTTAAAGACATTAGAAACTAGTGTATTATAATCTTCTAATTGTTCTTTAACACTTTTTTCACTATCGCCGTCAACTTCAAATGAATATTCTAAACCATCGACCATATTAATCCATTCAGATTCTTTAATATATTTATCATCAACATTTATATCATCATATGCAGTTTCAGGAACATTGATATATTCTTTAATATCTTCATTATTTTTTAAATTATTAGTCATAGTTAAAGATATGACTTTTGAAGAACAAACAACATTAGCTTTCTTTACTTCTGTATTTGGCATATCATCATTTAATAATAAGACTTTATCAAGTAATTCATCTTTATTAACATTACCATCAACTAAATCATTTAATTTAAGTTCTAATGCCTCCACAGATTCTAAAATATAATTAATTTCTTGATTTTCTACCCAATTAATTGTTATAAATGTTTGATTAAAGACATAATCAGGACTTGTACTATCATAATTTAATTCTTTATATTCTTTTGGTAAACTTATTAAGTCACCTTTTTCTTCATCTTTTGTTACATCAACAATTGTAGAAATTAAAGTAGCATGGAAAATATCAGACTTTAAAATAATTTCTTTATTTTTTGGGACATTATCTAAATCATAATCTAATTTATTTTCTTTTTCATCTACATAAATAATTACATTTGAAGCTTGTAAAGTATTATATAATTCATCCTTTTCAATTACTTTACCATCTGTAATATTACTATCATATGAATCATGAGGAATAACTATTGTAAATTCAGCTGTAGACATATTAGTTAAAACATTAGTAAAACTATAATGTATTACTTCAGAGGCAACTAAATCATCATAATTTGGTCTATCAATACCTGTTAAATTTTTAATATAATAAGGGTCTTGATCCATTAATTTATCTATATCTAAAACCTTACTATCATCACTATTTTTTAAGGTTAAAGTATGTAATAATTTAGCCATTTCCCCATCATTACCAATCCAGCCTTCAATAATTATTTGGTTAGTTTCTTCATCTTCAACATAAGTTAAATGATTAGGGATAACTAATACATCATTTAATTCTTCATTTTTCTTTGTTGAGCTAACAATCATACTAGATGTTGTAGCAGTTAAAATATCAGATGCTAAAATGTTATCTTGAATATCTTCCTTGCTAAAAATATTTAAAACTTTACTAATATCATCACTTACTTGATTAAAATCTTCAATACCTTCATTTAACATTTCTTCAAGTATAGGATTAAAACTAGATATTAAATTAACAACTTCTTCTTTTTTAATTAATGATATTCCTTGATTTAAATATGTATCTTTAGTAGGTACTAACACTTCTAAATTTTCATTTTTCATATTAGATAAAATTAAACTTGTCACATAATACATCAATTTAGAATTGAACATATATTCTAGAACTGTTTCATCTTCATCATAATCATTTTCTAAAATTGTAAATGTTTTATTTAAAGCTTTTATATTAACATTATTGAAATCTATATCAACAAGAACACCACGTTTTACAAGTTCTCTTAAAGTTTCAAATAATACTCTAAATTCACCAGGTTTTTGAACATTTCCTTCCATTGTATCAGACCAAACAATATCACGTGGAATATTAATGTCTACCTTTTCTTCTGCTTTATTTAAACTATTTACTAAATCTGTTGTAAATTTATCATAATATGATTCATACATAAAATCAGATTCAAATAAAATGCAGACTGATTTTACATTAGCCATTTTATCAACTAAATTATCATAAGATGTATTTACGTTTGTAGCATCAACATAATCATCTTGCATAATATTTGTTAGGGCTAAACGCATATCATTATTAGCTAATGGCATTTCAGTTTCTAAAGCAGTTGATACTACTACAGCATCATCAACTGCATATAATATATCATCAAAATCATCTAACCAATTTATATCTTCATCTTTATAAGGATTAGTATATTTAATTACTTCTTCACCATCTTCATTAACTTCTTTACCTGTAGTAGTGAAATAATAATCTACACCCTTACTAATTGAATTATTTAACTTTATTTTCTTATTAGCAACAATTTCTTCACCATTAACAATACTATCTTCATTAAATTCTGTATAAATAGATAAATCTAAAATTGAATCATGAATTGGTGATACTACTTTTAAAAATCTATTAGTAATACCTAAAGTATTATTTTTATTTTCATTCATATAGGCAACAGAATCTAATATTTCACTAGCGGAATGAATTACACCTTTTAACATTGTCTTACAATCATCAAAAGTAACTAAATCATAAGGACTTAAATAATTGCCTGAACCATCATCTGTAAACATAGTACTTAAAGTTTCGGCATAAACATTATTAGGAACTATTTCATCCATTGCATTTAAAACAGTACCAACAGAAACTTTTAAGAAATTTTTACTATATTCAGTACCTTTATAACGTTCTACTACCTCAATTAAAGCTTCTTCAAAAGTTAATTCTTTGCCATTATAATTTAATTTAACATCTGATTCTAACAAATCAGAAATAATTTCCATTTGTTGATTAGCATCACCATTTGTAGAAATATTTTCTCCGGCATAAATACCAAGAACATCTACTAAGTCTTGAGCTATACCAGTGATTGCACTAAGTTCATCGGTTAAATAAACTTTATCACCATTTTCATTATATTTTGCTTGAGCAATCGCATTAGCAAAGAATAAATAAAATGGAGCATTATCACCACTCATTTGATTAAATATTTTTAAAATACCTGTATCACCAAAGGCTCTAAGACAAGTATTCCAATCATATATACCACCAATTGTCTCATCTTTAAAACTAACACTTTCATTCGGCTTACGTCCAGCAGTACCAACATAAGCTATAGTACCAAGAAAACCAACAATTAAAGTGCCAATGATTCCACCGCGGACAAGACCAATAACACCGCCACCTAATCTTGCTTTGCTATATTTTTTGTTATTTCTTAAAGTTCTTGCTTTATAAGAACCTTCTCTAAAGAAGATACAATATATTATCCAAAAAATAAATTTAAATACAAAATAACATGGTATACATAATGCAAATGCAATTAAACGTAAAATAATTATAGCAAGTGGTTCAATTTGAGAGTACATTTCTATAGCCACATTAGCAAGACCATTATTAGTATCTGCAATATAATTTAGTAATACTTCTTTTAAACCTTCTAAGAAATTGTCATTTTGTCTAAAAATAGTGTCAATGATTTCATTATTAACATTCCCCAACAAACCTTTACCAAGTGAATGCATAATAGCGCCATCATTGCGTATCAAAAATATAAATAAAACAGCACATAAGGCAATAGATAAAATCATAGTAATTAAATTAATCATTGATTTCCTAAAACCTTTCATAATTCCTCTAATAGTCCATAGAACTATAATTAAAATAAAAAGTATTGTAGGAGCCCATAAAATAAGTTGTTGCATACTATCGCTGAGCTTAAATATATTAGCTAATAAATTCATAACTTCAACCCTTTCACAATTTACTAATTATATTATAAACTAAAATTAATTTATATAACACTACTTACACAACTTTTTCATAATAAAATTAAAAAAATTAAATTAAATATTGAAAAAATAATCAATATATGCTACAATCAAAAAGCTTTGAAAAAGTGATTATTTAATTTAATATAGGGGTATGGTGTCAATGGTAGCACGCGGGTCTCCAAAACCTTTAGTGTGGGTTCGAATCCTACTACCCCTGCCATAGAAATTATAGCCTAGTTAAAGGCTTTTTTATTTTTCAAAATCTAAAATGTAAACATTTTTAAATAAAAAAGCGGTAAGGAAGGGAAAAAGTAGAAAATCATCTATTCTAAATTTTCTTGACAAATTATATTCAATAATTAGAACTAATATTAGAATTTTATATTTTTTGATTTTTATTGACTTTAAGGTGTATTTACTTTAAAATAAGGTTGAAAGATTTAAAAAAGTTGTAGGGTGGTAGCTACAACTTTGGTTTATAGTAATTTTATTAATTCTTCTATTGATTCTATACCTAAGTCTTTCAATTTCTTTTTTAATTGTAGGAGTGAGCTTAGCTCGCTCTTTTCTTTTTGTTTAGAATTATTTCCTTCTAATATTTTTTCTAATATTTCTGAAGCATTAGTGTTGAGCACCTCTTCCACTAGCCAAGCCTCCCAATGCTCCTAATCCAGTTGCAATTAACGCACCAAACCAACTAAAGTCATCATGGAATACAGCCGAATCTAATGTGTATTGTGCTAAATCCATTCCTGCTACTGCAGCGATAGATCCAATTAATCCAATACCAGTGTAAGCTAATGCCGTTGAGGCAACTGCAAACAATCCATCAACACTTGCTTGAAGCCAGTTTACATCACCATATTGAGCATACTGACTAATTGCACTAGCTGTTGTACCAACAGCACACAACTAATCCTACAATTAAAGAGATTGCAATATGTCCTGTAGGATTTTACTTATTAACGGGGTCGTTGTTGCAGTACGCATATAAGTTTAATCCATTAATACTTTCTGGATCTAAATATTCGATTGAATCTGATGAAATCCATCTACATAATTCAGGCGAATAGTAACGTGAGGATACCCAATAAAGCTGAGTTTCTTCATCATAGTAATATCCTTTATATCTAAATGGATTATATTTAGCAACTGTGCTCCTGTAATATTATTTATTTTTTCAAACGCATACAGTCATATTTTACCACAACATAATAATTAAGAATATTTATTTATTTTGATTATAAATATTAATATATATACTTAAATAAAGTTAAGCTCAACAACATCTAGCTAAATACTAGTTTTCTCTTGAAGGACAATATATATAATTTTTCCTTAATCTAAGTTAAATTTAAAAAATAAAAAAGCTCATAAATGAGCTATAATTTAATATTTGGTGGACCCTAAGAGACTCGAACTCTTGACCCACTGATTAAGAGTCAGTTGCTCTACCAACTGAGCTAAGGGTCCATTACTTGCAAGATGTATTATAGCAAATTAACACATCACTTGCAAGTGTTTTTTAGTTTATTTATTCCCAAAGTTTACTAGGATATTCTCCCTTTTCTTTTAATTCTTTAATTGAATTAATAACTATTTCTTTATCTTCTTTATATGTTACCCCAAACCACTTAGCACTTGATGATAGAACTAAAACATCACATTTATCAGCTTTAATTAATTCATCTATGAAAGTTGGAATATAAAATTCTTGATTTTCTAAATCTTGTGTGTTGTTTAAAAAATGTTTGAATCCTCTTTCAAGATGTGGAAATATTTCTGGTGTCAATCCCCAAAAATTCATAGAAACTAATGTGTCACCATTAACATTAACCCATTTATCGCCATTTAAGTATGAGCCATCATTTCCATTTCTTTTTATATTTTTAGTTTCTTTAATATCTGTTAGGTATCCGTCTTTATCAGCTAAACAAATTCCCCTTGTTACAGTACCATTATCTGTTAAAGTTTTATTTAATTCATATCCTACCATTGCAAAATGCATTTTATCATCATTTAATTTAACATTCACTAAAAAATTATGAATTTTATTAAATGCTTCTCTACCATAAAAATCATCAGAATTGATAACTACAAACGGCTTTTTTATAACCTCTTTACAACATAATAATGCATGAGCAGTTCCCCACGGTTTATTTCTTTCTATAGCAACCTTATAGCCTTCTGGCAATTTATCAACTTCTTGATAAACATAATGTACTTTAAAATATTTTTCTACTCTTTTACCTACTGTAGAAATAAAATCATCTGCGATAGACTTTTTAATAATGAATACAACTTCATCAAAACCTTCCCTTAAAGCATCATACATTGAAAAGTCAATTATTTTATCATTATATTCATCAACTGAATCCATTTGTTTTAAACCACCATAACGGCTACCCATTCCAGCAGCTAAAATAACTAAAGTTGGTTTTAAATTCATATTTTATCCTCCCTTTTTTTAATATTACTACTTAAATATTTGTTTTACAATTATTTATTCAGTGATAATGTTTACATTATCCATATATATATCTTTTGTATTAATTTCTTTTATTTTTTCGTTTGCTTTAATATAAATATCTTTAAAATATATATGATTTATAGGCTTTTCTTCTAAACCATTCATACTAATTCCTATTTTAGCTCCATCACAATGAAGATTAGTTATTTTTATATTTGTAAATTCAGGAATGTCATCAGGTAAAATATCGCTAACAATATCTCTTGATTCATTAGCCATTCTATATAATTCATACCCACATGTTAAAATAATAGCTTCACCTGAAATATCATGCATATAAGTATCTTCAATAACGATATCACAAACAACACCGCCACGACCAATTTGCGTTTTAAAACGAAGACCAATATCAGTGCCAATAAATGTATTATTTTTACAATATACATCTTTTATGCCTCTTGACATTTCACTGCCAAAGACAATTCCTCCATGTGCATTATAAACAATATTTCCTTTTATTACAACATTTTTTGTCGGGATTGGTGTTAATCTTGCTTCTCTATTTTTACCAGACTTTAAACAAATACCATCATCACCAACACTTATAATATTATTTTTAATTAATACATTTTGGCATGATTCTATATCCATTCCATCGCCATTTTGAGCATAAGCTTCATTCATAATATGGCAATTTTTAATAATTAAATTATTAGTATATAAAGGATGAATATTCCAAGCAGGACTATTTCTAAAGGTTGTCCCATCTAATAATACTTTTTCACATTTTACAATTGATACAAAAACAGGTCTGAAATAATCATAATTATCTTTATATTTTTCTAAATTTTCTTCCGTAGGTTGTGGTTCATCACCAGCTTTTGCTAGTTCAAAACTTGATTTTGTAGGATACCATATTCCTCCTTCATTTGTCGGAATGATTGTATCTTTTTCTTTTTTTAAACATACATTATTAAAGAATTTATCAGTTACTTTAAACTTTTTTAAAGGTCGCCAATTAAAGCCATCGCCATCTAATATTCCTTCACCAATAATCCCTATATTATTTGCTTCATAGGCACTAATAGGAGAAACCGTTCTGATTCTTTTAACCCCTTCATATTCAGTTAAAATTAATGGATACCATTCTTTAATTTTTTTAAATATTACAAGTGATCCTTTTTTTAATTTTAAACATACATTTGATTTAATTTGAATTGGTTTAGATATATATATTCCTTTAGGGATGATTACATATCCTCCACCTTTATTAAAACATTTATCAATAGCTTTTTGAATAGCTTTTTCTTTATCGATTTTATAATCAATTATAACTTTATAATCTTTAAAATTAGTTTTTTCCATTTTTATTTTCCTTTTTTAATATTAAATATTCTCCTCTATAATTACTAAATGCATTATCTGGATATTTTTCATACTTATTAACACTTTTAACATATCTTTCAGCCTTATAAATCCACATTTCTTTTTGGTCCCAACAAATTATTTCATCAATTCCGTCAGCGTCAATATCAAATACTTCACTGCATAAATAAGGATGATTGTCATTTGGAAATTTGACAACTATATCAAGATCACTATCCATTAATCCACCTTCAGGACTAGCATTTAATAAACATAATATATTAATGCCATCATATAATACTGGTGAAACTAGATTACCGTTAGTAATAAATTCTTTTTCAGCTATTACATTAGCATCTTTGTCATAACACCTTGTTATACCAGGACTTCCCCAAAAGGCTGTTGTTATAATTTGATATCCTTCTATATTATCATTATATTTTGCAAGGCTTATCCTTTGAGCGTGACCTATTTCATTATGTTTATATATTTTACCATCAATAGTTGCAATATTCATACCTTCATTACCAGATGCTAGAATAAAATAACGTTTATTATCATCTGTAAGTGGGCCATAAATAATCTCATCTGTATGATCGCTATTATAAGGTAAAGACCACAAAACTTTACCATCATGACTAACCAAATCATAACCGACTAACATTTCATCATAACCATCATTATTAATATCATAAATAAATGGAAAATGGCCAGTATTTTTATGATGATAACGCCACATTATCTTAAAATTATCATCTAATGCATAAACGTTTTGATATCTATCTTTAACTACTAAATCACCTTGATAACCTTGTCCTCTAAAATCAGCTACTCTTAGTCCATCTAAATTTAAATAATAAAATGGTTCATTTAAAACAAGTGGATCGTTATAAATTATAGGTGGTAATCCTTCTTTTAAAACTTTACCTGTAAGTAAATCTACAACATATATTTTAAAATCCATGCTATAAATTACTTCTAATTTATTATCATTATTGAAATCAGTAACTTGAAAAGGTAGGTCACAACTAATCATAGTATGATCAAAATCATTACATGCTTTACCTTTTTGCCATAATATATTGCCATCTATATCAAAACAAGTTAAACATGATAATCTTGCGAAACTATCGCGCATAACTCTTTTTTGATTTTGAGCCAATAAAAAATATACTTTATTATTATATCTAGCTATCCTTAATTGTCTACCTGAACCAAAATCACCTAAATTAATTTTTTTAATACATTTTAAACCTACATATTGAGCTTGTTTATTTTTTAATTTTTCATTTTCTAAATTAAGTAGTGTTTTATGTATATTATAATATTTGTCTGTTAAAGACACATTTAAATAATAATATCTTGTACAATCCTTAGCCATTAAGCCGACTAATCCAATTCTAAATTCAATATTTGCTTTAAATAAAAATTCTTTATTTAAATATATTAAAACTTCATTTTTATGTACTTCAATTTTAATTTCATATTCTTTTAATGGTAAAACATCATAAGTTATTTTATTTATAGTTATAAAGTTTTCATCTTCTCTTTTTATTAAACTTATTTCTTTATCTTTAAATAATAATGCATATAGATTTCTAGATGTATGATATAAGAAAGTTATTCCAGCCCCTTTAGAAAGGTTAAATAAAACTAATTTAGTATCTATTACATACGGGGCATATATTTTATTTTTTAACATTAATAAAGTATAAACATTAATAAATGCTCCACTTGCTTCATCAGCCCTATTTTGTTCCATATAATTTTTAATTCCATCACTTGTAATAAGCCAATTACCACCTTTACTTCGATATTGATGTAGGCTAATAGGGTCATAAAAATTACCTTTATAACCATCTAGTTCAAAAGTATGATATTCACCAAGCGCACTATGGTCATGGTCATAAGGAAATTCTGTTATAGAAAAATCACTAAAATCTTCTTTATATAAATATTTCATATCATTTCGTACCTCGTATTAATTATAACATTTTCTAAATAAAAAAACACCTTCTAAACAAAAGTCTAGAAGATGATTCTTACTTTAATAATTTTAATAATTCTTTATTAGGCGATTTAAGATAAAAATTATCGATAGTTTTAGCTAAACGCTCCATTTCAAATTGATTATCACCTTTACGAATATGAAATAAATAAGATTGAACTAATGTATCTATAGGTAAATATTTTTTCAAGGTGTTTTCTAATTTATTCATAACAAAAGACATTTGTTGTTCTTTGATTTCTAAATTATTATTAGCTGTTAAATCATAACAAAATTCTACTAACATAATCCTATTATGTCTAATTATAATAAAATCAGCATTTAATTCACAAGGTTTTAAGGTTGCATTTACGATTAAATTTAGATGCTTTAATATTTCTTTATTCATTTTATTTAATGCTCCAAACATAAAATAGAGCTTGTCGACATTTATTAATGAAACTTCATCAATTTCAATAGGAAATGGAAAAGCATTAAGATCTAATTTTTCTATATCATTTTTTCTAATAGAAAAAGGA
The DNA here is from genome assembly GCA_944324795.1 of uncultured Acholeplasmatales bacterium. Lineage (GTDB taxonomy): Bacteria > Bacillota_I > Bacilli_A > Acholeplasmatales > Anaeroplasmataceae > CALUXS01. Next base: position 17,714 of record CALUXR010000011.1, on the reverse strand, counting down.
ATATCATTAACATTATATCCTTCTTTAAATATTTTAGAATAGATATCTAAACAATCAGTACCTTTGTATATTTGTTTTTTTATCAACATAACCACCCCTATCTTATTAAAATAGCTTTCTATACGTTATTATTATACATTTTTTTAAGAAATATTTCAAATAATAATTGCAATTTATTTAAAAAAATATATAATATATTTTTTGGTGATGAATATGTTAAAAACAAATGCTATAAGAATATTAGCTCAACATAAAATCAATTATGAAGAATTAAGTTATATTCCTGATGATGAATTTAAAAATGGGCTTGAAACAGCTCAAAAGTTAAATATACCGGTAAACTTAGTTTATAAAACTATTGTTTGTTGTAATCAAAAGAAATTTTTTGTTTTAATAATACCTGTAGATAAAGAAATAAATTTAAAAAAAGCAGCTAAAAACATCGGTCAAAAAACACTTGAATTAATTCCTACTAAAGACTTATTACCTCTAACTGGTTATCAACGAGGAGGATGTTCTCCTATTGGCATGAAAAAGCAATTTCCTACTTATATTGATTCTAGTGCTATAAATTTAGATTACATTTACATATCTGCTGGAAAAATAGGTTATCAAATCAAACTAAATCCTAATGATTTAGCTAATTTAATAAATGCTCAATTTATTGATTTAGAGTATTAATAAAAGGGACTTTGGTCCCTTTTTATTTAAAAATATTTTTTAGCAATTTTTTTATTAATTATAATATCAATAGCTTGTTTACAAACTTCAATATTAACTTCTTTTTTCTTAAATGCATATTCTCCATCAACATTATAAGCTACTTCTTCATCACTAATTATTTTACAATTAGAAATTCTTAAATTTTTAAAGCCTAATTTATAATACTCACCAAATAAGAAAAAGAAAATTAAATTAAATATAGATAAACGTAATTTAGCTTTTGATATTAAAGTTAAATCAATTACACCATCATTTAATTTAGGTTTAATATGACGATGCGGTTTAAATCCTGCAATCCTACGACTATTTAGGGCTAAAACGACATAAAAATCATCCTTAATTGTTACATCATTAGCTAAAATTTCTAAATTCATTTGTTCAGTTATTTGTAAATGCTTAGCAGCTTCAATAAAATAAGCCATACGTCCGAATTTTTTCTTTAATTTTAAAGGTATATCATAACTTACATTAGTAAATTTACCAATTCCACAACCATAGGCAAAATATTTGTCTTCAATTTTACAAATATCCATTTTTGTACTATGTCCCTCTAAAATGATTTTAACAACACCTTTAATATTCTTTTTAAGTTTTAACATATGTCCAACATCATTAACAGTACCCATCGGAATATAAGCTAAAACTGGTTTTTTCTTAATATTCATTAGCCCATTGACAGCTTCATTTAGACTTCCATCTCCACCAACTACAACAAGCAAATCATAATTAGAGGCAAATGATATAATATAATGAGTTATAGTATGAGCATAAAGTGAACGGAAAACATCAACTTTTTCATATTTTAATTTTAAATTCTCAACGACATAATTTAAATGCCTTTCAAACTTTTGTTTGCCACTAAAAGGATTATAACAAACTAAAGCTTGCATACTATTCTCCATTAACGAATGCATCAAATTTCTTTATATCTTGTTTTTTACCTATAACTAATAAAATATCATTGCTAGAAATTACATCTTTAGCAGATGGCATTAAAAAGGAAGATTTTCTAATAATACCAATAATTGAAATTAAATATTTTTGCCTTACACCTAAATCGTTGATACTTTGACTATTAAAGTCTTCACCAACTTTAATTTGTACAATACTATAATCACTATTTATTTTATAATAATCTAAAATTGTGTCGCTAATAATTCTATTTGCTAAACTAATAGCTGATGCTTCTTCAGGAATAATTACCCCTGTAGCACCTAATGTTTTAAAAATTTCTTTATATTCAGAGTCATCTACTCTAACTGTAATTTCCTTTACTCCTAAGGCTTTCAAATTGATTGTCGTTAAAATAGAAGCTTCTAGATTATTACCAATCGCTATAATCGCATGATCAATAGATTTAAAACCTAAATCTTCTAAATCTTTTTTTCTAGTTGAATCACATATAGCGCAATTATTTATAAAATCAGCTACTTCATTAACATTTTCTTCAGACTTATCAATAGCTAAAATATCGGCATTATTATTAGCTAATTCTCTAGCTACAGAATAACCAAATCTACCAAGGCCTATTACGGCAAAGCTTTTCTTTTTCATTTTTCTTCTCCTTATATTATCCTATAACAACTTTTTCTTCGACATATTTAATACCATTTTCACTACCTGTACGCCAATTGCGGTTAATTAGTGATAAGATAGTTAATGGACCTAAACGACCAAAATACATCATAAATATAATAATTAATTCACTACCTACACTCAAATCTCCAGTAATACCCATTGATAATCCAGTAGTTGAAAAGGCTGAAATAACTTCAAATATTATCTTTCTAATTTCTAAATTAGGGTCCATTATCGCTATAAAGAAAATGGCCAAACAACAAAATATTATGGCTGTTATAGCTAATGCTAAAGACTTAACAATTATGCTATGAGAAATCTCTCTTTTAAAAACAACTGGTTTCTTTCCTAAAGCAATAGCTATAATAGTAACTACAATAACAAAGAACGTAGAGGTCTTAATACCACCACCTGTAGAACCAGGGCTAGCACCAACAAACATCAAAAAATTAATTACACAAAACTCACCAGAATTTAAATCGGCACATTGAATGCTTTGAAAACCTGCCGTTCTACTAGATACTGACATTAAGAAACATTCTAACCAAGTACGAGCATTATTAGAAATTTTAATAAATAATGCACCACCAAATATTAATAAAATTGTTGTAATTAGAACAATTTTAGTGTTAATATTAAATCTCTTTATATTATGAGTATGAATAATATCATCTATGACACCAAAACCAAGGCCTCCAAAAACTATTAATAAAATAGTATTGACATTAACAAAAACATCAGCAGAAAATGGAATCATCGATAAATTACCTACAACATTTAAATCTCCAAATATGTCAAGACCAGAATTATTGAAACTAGCAACTGTATGGAATAAGCCAACACCAATCGTTGTCCAAGGGTCTGGAGAATAAGACATAAATGCTAAGCAATTTAATATAAAACCAAAAGCTTGAATCGTAAGTGATGTAAATATTATTTTCTTAATAAGTCCAACTATTCCTTTTAAAGAATTTTGATTTAAACTTTCTCTTAATAAAAAACGATTAGATATGCCAATCTTACCACCCATCATCACAATAAAGAATGTCGCGATAGTAATGAATGATAGTCCACCTATTTCAATTAAAAGAGCTAACACTACTTTCCCAAAAATACTAATTTGAGCACCTATATTAGGAACAACTGTTAAACCCGTAACACAAACAGATGTTGTTGACATAAATAATGCATCTACAAAATTTAAAGTTTCATAACCAGGATTAGTAGAAATTGGCAACATCAATAACAATGCACCTATTAAAATAACTAATGCAAAAGTAAAACAAATTTTAATATATGGGGATATATTTTTTATAAAAATCACCTGCCAAACACGATAATTATATACTATAAAGCACTTAAAAACAAGCACAAAAAAAGAGAACTCACATAAGTTCCCTTATTCAATAATTGTATCTTTTGTAGCCCCAATAGCTAAAGCTCCAGGACCTATATGACAAGAAACTGATAATGATAATGGATTTACAATCACATCATTAACTTTAAATTCGGCTTTAATTTCTTCTGCAAATTTTAAAGCTTCTTGCTCATTTTTAGTATAAGCAACATCAATATGAATATTATCAGTTCTACCATCAAATGATAAGAAATTTTTAATATCTTCTTTAACTTGCTCTATCATAATTCTTTTAGCATTTTCAAGCGTTCTTGTCTTTTTAAAAGTATCTAATTTTTCACCATGAATTTGTAGAATTGGTTTAATTTTTAATAAGCTTCCCATCAAATAGACACCTTTTGAACATCTTCCACCTTTACATAAATATTTTAATGTATCTACTAAAATATAAATAGATGAATTATGCATGTTTTTTAATAATATTTCTTCTATTTGACTACCATCATAACCAAGATTTGCTAACTTCATAGCATCAAGAACTGAACGTTTTTGCGTAATGCTTATACGGTGATTGTCAACTACAAATACTTTATCTTTATAATGAGCTAAAGCCATTTGTCTAGCTGTAGCACAGCTCATTGATAATCCACTTGACATAGGGATATAAACAACTTGATCATATTCCTTTAAAAGCTCATCCCAAATCGATGTAACTAAACCAATTGATGGTTGGCTAGTACATACATTAGCATCATTTTCAATCAATTTATAAAATTGTTCTTGGGTTAAATTAATATCTTCATAATATTCTTCGCCTTCAATCATAAAAGGCATAGGTATTACTCTAATGCCTAATTCTTTAGCCTCATTTTGCGTAATACCACTATTACTATCTGTCATTATTGCAACCTTCATAAAAACACTCCAATCGGTTTAAATTATATCTAATTTCGATATTTTGTCAAGCTTATTTAACTTTTTTTATTTAATAGTATCATTTAATTATTTTAATTTTTGTTTTGTTATCGCTAATTATATCATCACCAATATTATCTAAAAATTTAACATTATCTAATACTAATTCATCAACATTTTCTAAATATAAACCTTTTCTAAGCATTTTTTCTTTATGTTCAATCATTACCGGATATCCTGGTGTTGCGTTTTTATCAAACATAAATGATACATTTTTAAAATGAATTTTTTTAATAGTTTCTTCAGGTAAACCTAAAAACACTCCCCCAGCGTATTGCACATTAAAACAAATAATGTTACTAAATGTAAAATCTGCAATTAAAGGCGTAGTTTCATCAACGATTTGTTTTTCTCTAGTCCAAAAATATTCATCATGACCAGGTTTAGGTCCCATATTATAGAACATATTTACAACAAATGGTGTTAAAACATTTTCCATTTTAATATTGTCAAATGTTATATTGCTGATTTTACCATATCTACCCCGGCCTCTTCTTGTTTTAATTCTTAAACCACGATCAGTATTTTTAAAATAAGTTTGACTTACAACAACATTATTAATACCACCACTAGATTCGCTACCAAAAACTACACCACCATGGCCTTCTGTCATTAAGCAATTTCTAATTACAATATTTCTTGAAGGGCTAAGATATTTTTTAGCAAAATCAATTGTACCACTTTTAATAGCTATGCAATCATCACCCACTTTAAAGTAACATCCAAGTATCAACATATCAGAACAAGTATCTGGGTCTATTCCATCAGTAGTTGGTTTATCAATTGGATTTTCAATTCTTAAATCTAAAATATTAACTTTATTAGAAAAATAAGGGTGTATATTCCAACATGGTGTATCATGAATATAAAAACCAGCTAATGTAATATTTTCACATCTATTTAAATAAATGCCAAATGGTCTAGCTGCAATCCTTATCTCATTATATTTAATAAACCAATCACCTAGATCCGCTCTTCCATCAATTTCACCAAGACCTACAAGCGTACAATTTTTAATATTTATACCTGTTATAAATGAAGAAAAAACATCTTGTTCACTGCCTTCAAAACAACCTAAATTCAGCTCATTTTCACCATTTTTTATATTTCCCTTCAATACAGGAAATTTTGATCTATCATATTCACAAATCAATTTAGCTTCTTTATCTAAATAAATTGTAATATCAGATTTTAAAAATAGGGAAGTTATTAAATATAAACCTTTATCAATATAAACAGTTCCCCCACTAGGACACGCTAAAATAGCTTGTTGAATAAAGATAGTATCATTATTTATTCCATCTTTATAAGGATGAAACATATCTGTATGTATACATATTGTTTCATCTAATGTTTTAACATTTATTTCTTCACTACCTATCTTAATATTATATAAAGTGTTTGGATTTAAATCATAAATGCTTATAACATTTTTATTAGTTTTTGTATATAATACATCATCTACATAAACAGCTAATTCCTCATTATTATAATAAGGATAATTATTAGATAATTCTAAAATTATATGTCTTACACCAATACTTACAATTTTCATTTTGACTCCTTTAATCTTTTAATCTTAAAATAAAATATTAAAAATAAGACGAAGCCTATTATTACTAATATAGCTCCTAAAATTACTAATGTTAGATAAATATAATATAGTTTTTCACCTCTAAAACGATATATAGAGCTTAAAGAAGCTATAATACCACCAACTATAATGATTATAAAACTTATAAATTCTAATAATCGATATCTTTTATATAACAAAACATTACTGTCTTTAACTTCATTTTTCATTTTATTCACCTTTTCTATGATATCATATTTTAAATCAAAAAAAAATAGCTTACGCTTTAAAGGCATAAGCTAAATACATTTTTTCAATATTATTAATTTCTCTAATATTTTCTTTAAATTCTGATAATCGTTTAAATTTACTTTCTTCGCCATTAAAACTAACAATATATATTTGGTCTGGTCTTAAATATTGCATAAAATGGGTGTTATGAGAACTAAAAACTAATTGAATTTGTTTTTCTTTACTTAAATTTAATATTTTTTCTAAAGTGAATGGGTGTAAATTAGTATCTAAATCATCAATAAAAATTATATTTCCTTTAGGACTAGTTAATATTAAAGTTATTATTAAATTTAAATTGAATGTTCCTCGCGACAATTTAGTTATTGGTAAATAATTATCATCATATTTAAGTAAATAATTATATTTATCTTTTATTATTTCATAATTATATGCACCTAAGATATCTGATGTAATATCATTAATTTCTTTTTGATATTTATAAAATAAATCATAGATATTTTTATTTTTTAAAGCATAGGCTATACTAATTGTCCTATCATCTAAAATAATACTAAAATGACTAAAATAATCATATACTTCTTTTAAATTTTCTTTTTCTATTAAAATTATCGATTTATTTAAAACTTTTGTTTCTTTATAAGAATTATAATAACTATATAACAAATATTTATTTCCTATTCTTTCTAGTATTTTTAAATTATTTTTAATTAATTCTTCTTTTATTATTTCCTTATTACAAACTTGCATTTCAAAATCATATAAATCATTGTCTAATTTAAAAGAAATAATAAATTTAGAAATTAAATAAGGATAATTATTATTTTCTTTTTTAGCTTTTTGTTCTAATAAATAATTATTTTCAAATTCATAATTATTATCATAATCAAAAAAACTAATAAAACTAGCTAAACCTTTAAATAAACTTGATTTACCACTACCATTAAAACCATATATAGCTAAAGGATTAACTACTATATCATTTAAAATCATATCTTTTTTATAAGCATAACGAGCTCTGTTAAAGTCTAATTCAACTTCACCAATACTAAATACATTAATTAATTTTAATTTTAAAATCATTGTATCACCTCTACATTTATTATAATATAAATGTATAAAATATACAATTATTTTTTTAAAAAGAAAAAGCCGATATCGGCTTTTATCTACATTAATATTAATTTCTTAAATAATAAACACCATACCAAGTCAATCCAACCAATTATACCAAGTGTAATAATTGCTAAAACAACTACAAGTAAATGCATTAATGTTGGTTTTGCTATAAAAGCACTAACTCTAACAACAATTTCTGTAATTAAGTTTACACCAGGAATTAATAATAAAAGAATTTGAACTAAACGAGGTAAGCTCATAAATGCCTTATGCATAAAATCTACTTCCTTTCAAAAAAATTATAGCACTTATTAACATTACAAGCAATGTTTTTTATAAACTATCTTCTAAGATAGCATAAATATCTTTTCTAGTTAGTTTTTTATAACCACTTTCATTTAAAAATGTTGCATCTACAATTTTATCAAACATTGACCTTGTGACTCCAAGTTCGCTTATATTTAGTACTACCCCTATTTCTTTCATCCATTTATTAAGAGAATCAATAGCTAGTTTAGCCGCCTCATTATCATCTTTTTTTGCTATATTAAAGACATTTCTACCAAGTTTTGCAAATTGTTTTAATCCATATGGCATAATAAGTTTATAATAAGGAATTGAAACAGCTGATAATGTCATACCATGCGTCGCATTAGTAACTGCGCCTATTGCTTGACCAATCATATGTACCTCCCAATCTGTAGGTTTACCTTTAGCTACTAAAGTATTTAATGCCCAAGTTGCAATCCACATTATATTTGATCTTGCTTCATAATTTTCAGGTTCTTTCACAGCAATTAAACTTGAATGAATTAATGAACGCATTAATCCCTCCATAATATAATCAGATGTATTATCATCATCACCAGATAAATATTGTTCTAAAATATGACTCATCGTATCAAAAATACCAGCTATCATTTGATAATGTGGCACACTATATGTATATTTAGGATTTAATATGGCAAATTTAGGGAAAACGTCTTCACCAAAAACATGTCCTATTTTTAAATTTTCTTTTGGATTAGTAATTACAGCTCCACCATTCATTTCACTACCAGTCCCAACCATTGTTAACACAACCCCAACAGGAACAATTTTATTATCAGGTTCTTTAAATTCAATGTAATATTTTTGCCATGGGTCTTCTTTACTATAAGCTGATACTGATAAGGCTTTTGCATAATCTACTACACTTCCACCACCTACAGCCAAAATTAAATCAGCTTTTGCATCTAATAAACGTCTACATCCTTCATATAATTTTTCAATTGTTGGATTTGGCATAACACCATAATCTTCAAAAACATTTTTATTGTTAGCCTTTAAGATATTAATTATTTCATCATAAATACCATTTTTCTTAATTGAACCACCACCATATACAAGTAATACATTTTTACCATATTTAGGCAATTCATTATTTAAATAATTTAAACTTTCACTACCAAAATATAATTTAGTAGGATTATAATAACTAAAATTTCCTAACATAATATTTACCTCCATCAACATTATAATTTATTTTTTTATTATAACAAATACTTGTTTTTTATAGTTAATTATAATTTCAAGTAATAAAAAAAAGGCCTAAGCCTTTTTAAATGTTGAAACCAATAGCTCCAAAAATGATTAAAATGATTGCACAAACCCAAAATATAATTTGGATCCACATTGCTTTTGTTTTTGTATAGCGCCATCCAGGAATTACTAAACCTGCTACTAAAAATAAAGTTGCGATAGTGTTTAAAATACCACCATTAAATGAACCTTCAAACAATTTAACAATTCCATTAATTGCGAATATTAAACCTGCAATAACAATAGCTAAGAATGCACAAATTCCAGTTATTTTACTCCAATTAATTGTCGATGAGCTTTTTCTAGTTGTTTTTTTATTATCACTATTTGCCATAAATAACACCTTCTCTTTCCTATAATAGTATACTTATTTTAATTATTTTGTAAAGTCTCTTTTTTAATTCTCTCTAACATTTTCTTTTCTTCATCATTAAATTTATAATTTAATAATAAATCCGGTCTTCTTAAATAAGTTATTTTTAATGATTCATAAAGTCGATATTTTCTAATTTCTTCATGATTACCATTAACTAAAACATCAGGAACTTTATTACCTAAAAAATCATAAGGTCTTGTAAATTGAGGATATTCTAAAAGACCTGTTTGAAAACTATCATCTTCATAAGAACCCTCTGATAATACATTTTTTTGTAACCTAATAATACTATCAGCAATAACCATTGCGGCAAGTTCTCCACCAGTAAGAACATAATCGCCAATACTTATTTCTTCATCAACATAGTTTAAAACTCGTTCATCAAAACCTTCATAATGACCACAAATGATTAATATTTCTTCTTCATTACTTAATTCGATGGCTTTTTTTTGATCATATGTTTTACCTCTTGGTGATGTTAATAAAACTTTAGTTTTTGAAGAAATATTACTATCAATAGCTTCTTTAACTATATCAACTTTAATAACCATTCCTTTACCACCACCATAAGGAGTATCATCTACATGGTGATGTTTATCGAAAGAATATTGTCTTAAATCGATAACTTCAACTTCAACAAGTCGATTTAAAATAGCTCTTTTTATAATAGATGTTTCTAAAAATGGAATAAACATTTCTTTAAATAAAGTTAGAATTTTAATTTTCATCTTAAATTAAACCTTCTATATTGTAAATAATGATTCTATCTTCTAACACATCTTTAATAAAATGTTCATTAAAAGGAATAAGTTTTCTTTTATTATCTTTATAACCAACTAAATAATGGCCTTGAGGTAATAATATAACATCACTTACTTTAATTAATTTTAAACCATCTTCATTATAAATATCTTTGCCAATTAAATCACTATAATAATATTCATTGCTAGCTAAATCATCTTTTTCCCTTAAAGCATATAAATCTAAACCGATTAAAGGCAAAACTTCATTAATATCATTAAATTCTTTAAAACTAACAATTAGTGGTTTTGTATCCTTAACATCTTTAATAGTTAACTCTAAATATTCATTATTTTTTAAATAATAAACCTTTTTACCTTTAACGAAACGAGGAAAATCACTACTATTTAAGACTTTAACTTCTCCTTTTAAACCGTGTGTCTTTAAAATTTTACCACAAATATTAAAATTCATGTCTTAACTCCTTAACTTCTAAATTAGTAACCCCAACTAAATAAACATTGATTTTTTTGTTCGTTATTAATTTTAAATAATTGTAATAAACATTAAGTTGTTCTATATATTCTTCTTTATCTAAATTAGCAAACTTATAATCAATTAATTTAATATGATCACTATATTCTAAAACTAAATCCATTATACCATGATAACTTTTATTATCAAGGCTATAATAAAATTCTTGTTCTTGATAAATATTAGCATCTTTAATATCTTCAAATAAAGGTAATTCTAAAACATTTTTTATATATTTTCGATATTCTTCTTTAACTAAATTATAATTAGGTTTTTTTAAATCTATGCTCGCTAAAGCCTCATGAATATTTGTACCTAATTCAAGTATTTTTCGTGTTTTTGAACTAATTATTTCATTAGTAGTCTTAGATATAGTCCCTTTATTTAATATTTCACTATGATAATTAATATCATTATATGTCAATTTAATTCCTTCATTATTATTAATATTAGTTAATTCTTTTGTTTCATTATAAGCTGTTGTTAAGTTTAAATTTTCAATATTAATTTCTTTTTTATATTTGTTAATAACATTAGTACTTTCTAACATTTCTTTAAAAGTAATGAGTTTATTATTTTTAATTTCTTTATTATCTAATATTAAATAAAACTTCTCTTTAGCTCTTGTAATAGCAACATATAACAATCTTACTTTTTCAGATATATCAGCTCTATTTTCTTCATCATTAACTAATAAAGAAATTACTGATTTATCATCTGTGTAACTATCATCGTCATTAACCGCTTTTTTCATATATATACCATAATCTAAATTAAGTCTAAAATCTTTTTTCTTATCTTGATCATTTGGCTTTGAATTTAAAAATGGGAATATACAATATGCAAATTCTAAACCTTTAGATTTATGAATTGTCATTAATCTAACTTCATTATTATTAACATCATTATTAGCATATGGCATTTTTTCATCAGATATGGCAATATTAGCTAATAATTCTACACTTTTATCAAAATCATAACCAAGTTTGTTATAGTTAAGTAATGTGTTAGCTACATAATCAATAATTGTTAAATTAGCTTTCATATTACCAATTTTCGTTAAAGATTCATATAATTTAATTTTATTTATTGTTTCATAAAATAAATTATAACTATCTAAATTAAAATCAAGAGTTTTTAAATCATTAATTAATTCAATATCATAATTATTATTTTTAATAATATTATATATTTCTTCATCACTATATTCATAAATAAAGCTTCTTAAAACACTTACTAAATTACGTTTAAAACCATTATTCTTATTATCTAAATAAGTCTTATTTTTAATTTCTTTTAATACATTAAGTAAGCTAATTAAGGTCATAGTAAAGCTATTTTCTTTAACATCTTCATCACGTTCAATTACTAAAGGAATGCCTAAATATTCAAATATTTTTTTAAATGTCTGAAAATATTTAGATTTATCTATTATAATTGCTATATCTTTATAACTTGCCTTTACAAGTTTATCACCTGCAAAAACAAATTTGTTAGCTATAATATCTTTAACAATCTTCGCACAAGTAAATATTTCTATCTCTTCATTCGTAAAACTAGAATCTTCATTATCGTAAGATAATATTTCCATATCATAATCTTTATCTTGATATTCATCATATGATTTTAAGCCATAACGCATTTGTCCATTATTTATATAATCACAATCACCAACATCTAATGTCATCAAATTATTAAATATTAAATTAATATTTTCTAACACTTCTTTTCTTGAACGAAAATTTTCTAATAAATCTATTTTTATACCTTCATTTTTCTTACTATATTTTAAATATTTTTCTTTAAAAATATAAGGATTAGCATTTCTAAAACGATATATTGATTGCTTAATATCTCCAACCATATATAATTTATCTTTAGATATATAGCTTAAGAACTCTTCTTGAAGATCAGATGTATCTTGATATTCATCAACTAATATTTCTTTATAATGAGCTAAATCATCACGTACTTCTTTAAAATTTTTAACTAAAGAAATAGCCATTTTAGCAATATCAGCAAATGTAAAATAACCATATTTTTTCTTAAAATTCATATTATTAAGATAAACTAATTTACTAACTTCAACAATAAACATTACATCACTTTTACTAGCATATAAACTACTAGCAATAGCCTTCTTATCTTCAAATGATAACAATGATTTAAAATCATTAATTGCTGATGTTAAATTATTTTTAGCATCTTTTAAGCCTTGTTCACTACCTCTTTTTAAGCTACTAAATTTAAAATTTTCTAAATATTCTTTTAAATCTTCATATCTTTTAATTAAGCCTAAATTAGCAATAAAACTATCTAAATCATTATAAAAATTAACATTATCATCATCTATTAATTCTTTAACATCTATAGCTTTATTATATAATTCTTTAGTTTTATCTAATATTAATTTTTCATAATTATCAACCACTTTTAAAATATGATTATCGCTATAATAATTATTTACATAATTATTTAAATAATTTATTGGGTCACTTAATAAATCTAAAGAAAAAGATAAATCGATAATTCCTTTAATTAATGACGTATCATCTTTATAATTTTGATGTATTAAAAATTTAAAGAAAGCTTCATTCTTTTCTTCATAATATTTGCTAAACAAATCATTAATAAATGCTTCTTTTTCTTTTTTAACTAAAATAGAATCACAAATTCCTATATTTTTATCTACACCTAATAAATGAGCATATTTCTTTACTAAAGATAAAGCATAAGCATCAAAAGTAGTAATATCTGAATTTAGGGTATAATTAGCTTCTTCTTCTAAACCATTTTCTTTTAATTTCTTATAAATTCTTTCTTTCATTTCTCTTGCGGCGGCATTAGTAAATGTTAGAACTAATAAATCTTTAACACTATTACTAGCTTTAACATATTCTAATACTCTTTCAGATAAAACAGCTGTTTTACCAGAACCAGCTCCAGCAGAAACTAAAATATTACTACCTCTTTTATTTATGGCTTCTAATTGTTCACGAGTCCATTTCATCTGTTTCACCTTCTTTTATAAATGGTTTATTATCTAAAATTGTGATATCTTTAAATTCTTTATAACAAATATTTCTATAAGGGCAGAATGTACATACATCACCTTTAATAATTTTACCTTCTTCATTTTTAAACTTTTTAGGATTTATTTTAAAATCATTTTCTTCATAAGCTTTTTCTAAACTGTTTAAATTATTGTCCATCATATTTAAAATATTTTCTGCATCCATAGAACTAAAAGTTTTAGACCTACTATCAAAATTACCAGTTTTAGTAATTTTAAGTCCTTTAATATAATTACTTTTAACAAAATTAGGTTCTATTAAACTAATATCATTTAAATTAGATGTAGTATAACCTTCTAATCTAAAAGGTTCATATATTTTATCTTCTTTCAATTTTAATGAATCTAATGTTACTTTTTGTAAATATAGCCCTAAAATAATTATTTCTTTATTTTTAAATAAATCACCATTTTTTAAAGCATATAAATAAATAACTAGTTGCATATTAAAACCATATTCTAAATTATCTAAACTTACCTTATCACTACCAGTTTTATAATCATAAATAGCTAAATATATTTTATTTCCATCTTCATAATATTTAATTTTATCAACAACGCCAGTAATGCTTAAAAAATTATGAATAATATTAAATTTTTCTTCTCTTAAAGTCTTATCTAATTTCATTACTTCTTCATATTTTTGATTAAATTCTAATAATCTTTGAACAATTATTTTAAATCTAGAAGCATAAAATTGTTCTTTAGGTGTCATCTCATTAATTAAATTTTCATATTCGTGCTCAAAATCAAAATCTAATTTATAACTATCTTCTAATATTTTATGGGCAAATTTCCCCATTTTTTGGGCTAATGTTTCTTCATATATCTTAAGATTTAAAACATTATCTAAATAATAATGAAATGCACATTCAAAATAATATTTCATACTAGAATAAGATGTTTTTATCGGTTTATGATAATCTATTTTAAAAGTTTTAAATTCATTATTATAATTTAAATAATTCAAGTCACTTAAATTATAATGTTCTAATTCTTTATATTTAATTCCATAATTTCTAAAATCATCTAACATATAAGTTAAATGGACAATATCATTTAATTTATTTTTACCTAGTTCATTATTAATAATTATTTCTTTAAATTTAATATTATTATTTAAAATAGAACTAAAATTTTTATCTCCTGCATATGTTTTAGGAAAAGTAATAGTTAAATTATTAATATTAGATAATCTATTTATAGTATAATCATATATATTATCATTTTCTTTTTCTAAACTAATTAAATTTAATTCTTTTCTAATATTAGGATTTAAAAAATCATCTTTAATAAATCTAGGCATATCAATATTAAAATTCAATAAATAAATATAATCTGAATCATTAAAAAAATTAAATAAATCGCTAATATTAATTGCTTCTAAATAGTTAATATTATGATATTTTTTTTGTCTTAAATTATATATAAAAAAATCTTTTAAATAATTTTTGTCATTAATATTAACTAAATCATATTTGTTAATTAAATCTATAATTGCTTTTTTTAATTCTTCATCTTTTATTTTTATATTATTAAAATCTAAATCTCTTAAAAAATCATTTAATTCATTTTTACTAATTAAACTAGATTCATTTTTTAAATTGATATCAACTTTATAAAAATAACTCATTCTTTTTAATAAAGAATTATATTGACTATTTACATTAACTAAATAAATTTGACTAGGTTTAATTCCAACTTTTAATTTAGATATAATATCATTAAAAATAAAAGTTAATTCTTCTTCTTCATCAGCTAAAATATTTAAATTATATTCTTTTTCTATCATTTTAGGATTAATGATGTTGTATTTAATATTTAATGTATCTAATTTATTTAATAAAAATTGATTCTTTTTATTTAAAATTAAATTATAAAATGTAATTTCATTAGATTTTAAATATTCAATAAATAAATCATCATAATAATATAAACCTTCTTTTATTAATATATTTTTAATAGCTTGTAATTCTTTTAATTTTTTATCAGTATATATTTTATTAATTTCAATATAAATTAAATATTCTAATAAATTAAAGATATAAGGTATTGTAATTTTAAAATCATTATTATCATTTATTATTTTATTATAATTATTATAAATATAATAAATTGCATTATCACTAACTTTACCAAGAATCTTATTAATAAATTCATTAATATCGATAAATCTATAATCATGTAGCTTTTTAGTATTTTTTAATACTTCCATTTTATAATCATTTGTTGTTACATATAATTTAGCCATGATATACTTCCTTTCATTTTGAATTATACCATAATAGTTGACATTTAGCAATAAAAAAAGTCTTTTTAAAGACTTTTACTTTCAATATCCAAATGGATTTTCTTTCCTTCTTTAGAAGCACCTGCAAATAAGATTGTCCTAATAGCTTGGGCGATATGACCGCCTTTACCAATAACTCTACCGAAATCTTTAGCATTTACTTTTACTTTATATTCCATTATAGGTTCATCGGCAATTTTTTCTATTTCGACATCTTCAGGATAAGAGACTAAAGGAAGAATTAAACTCTTAATTAACTCTTCAAAATTAATCATCTTACACCTCTATTATTCTGCTTTTTTAATTATGCCTTCTGCTTTAAGCAAATTCTTAACTGTAATTGTAGGTTGTGCTCCTTGATTTAACCATTTTTCAGCAATTTCTTTATTTATTGTAACAGTAGCTGGGTTAGTTTTAGGATTATATGTACCAACAATTTCAATAAATTTACCATCACGAGGGCTACGAGAATCAGCAGCAACAATACGATATTTAGGATCTTTATGTGCACCAAATCTTTGTAATCTTAATTTAACCATAATTTCCACTCCTTTTTTCAATTTCCTTGAAATTATAACATATCAATTTTATATGTCAAGTATTTTTTCTTGACATTATATATTTAATATTACTTTTTCATATATTTCTTTTAAATCAATATTTATTTTATTTTCAACTTTTCTTCTAATTTCTAAATATTTTTGTACTTCTTCTTTACTATATAATTTAATTTTAGCTAATCTATAATCTTCTTTCAATTTATCATAATCACGATATTTATAATTAGCTTTAGCTAAATATTCTTTCTTTATATTGAAATCATTTATTAAATAATAATATCTATTATTTATAACATTAGCTAATTCTATTAATTTAAGATAATCAGGATCATTATTTAAATAATTAAGATAATCATTTGTTATTTTTTCCCATTTTAAGGCATCCATCATATTTCTCCTTAATTTCTTTAATTATTAATTCTATATTTTTTGTACCATCAATAATAAAATCTGCTTCATTTTTTATATCTTTATTAAATAATAATTCATCATTTTTAATTCTTTTATTAATATCTTCTATCTTATCTTTTCTTTTTAACATTCTTTCTTTTCTTATTAAAATGTCACACTCAATATAAAAACTAACTACATTTTTTTCTTTAATATATTTTAAAAAACCAGTCGGTTCAACTATTAAATAATTATATATTTCATTTAATGAACTTCTAGCAGTACCATAATAATTATCATTATATAAAACGTATTCAAAAAAGAAATTATCCTTAATTTTAGTTTTAAATTCAGCAATAGAAATAAAATTATAGTCTATTTTATCTATCTCATTAATTCTTTTTTCTCTAGTAGTATAGGTTACAATTTTTTTAAAATTATGTTTTTCTAATTCTTTACCAATAAATGTTTTCCCACTAGCACTAGGTCCTATCAGTAATAACATACTATATTTCCTAGTATAATTAAAATGTACTTAATAATTATACTTACTCCTTTCATTTAGTTGTTTTATAGTTATGAGTACACATAA
>CALUXR010000010.1 GCA_944324795.1 uncultured Acholeplasmatales bacterium | reverse complement strand
AGGGATTTGTATATAAATATTAATATTGTACATATTTACTGTACCTTAATTGTACATTTTTACATTGACTTTAATAAACGTAATTAAAAAAACTGAGAATATAGAAATTAGATACTATATTTCTAGCTTAAAAAACATAGAACTAATAGCTGAAGCTATTAGGCAACATTGGTCAGTTGAAAACCAATTACATTGGGTATTAGATTCAGCATTTCATGAAGATTTTAATTCAACAATCAATAAAAAAGCTAATTTTAACTTTTCTGTATTAAGAAAAATGGTAATTACATTAGTTAAATTATTATCTCCTTTATTTAGAAATGCTTCATTTAAAAGAACTATTAAGTCATTTAGATCAGATTATGAAACAAATATAGTTAAATTATTTAAATTTTTAGATGGTCAAGATATAAGTAAAATATTAAAAACTAAAAAAGAGACACAATAATTTCTTATATATGTCTCTTTTGTGTTATCGCAGATGCGTTTATCCTATATTTAAAATTAGACTAAAATATTTATATAAATCATTTATAACTAAATAAATAAAAAAGCTTCCTAAAATGTTATGATTTATAATTAATCATAATACTTAGGGTGCTTTATATTTTAATATGATATTGATTCTATTTTTTACTCTTCTTCCTTTTTAGGATTAAATTGATTTAATAAATTGCTTGTTGCATAACTAATTGGTAAACTAAAAGCTACTCCTTGAGCAAGAGATGTAGAACCTAACTTTTCATAGATTGCTTGCATTAAGGTATCAAGCAATTCTTTTGCTACTACAACTAGCAATACTTCTTTTTCCGGATTTATTTCAACTCCGTATAATTTTTTAGCTTCAGGTTTAACTGCACCCATACCGCTTAATACAGTTGTTCCTCTAGCCCCTAAATCTCTGAGTAAATTAATAGCTTCTTCACCATAACCATTATTTATAATGACTATTAATAAAACTAATTCTTTTTCCATGTTTTACCTCCTAAATCAGCTAAAAACAAATAATTTTTTAAACCTATTATGCTATCTAAATTTATACAAAATGCTACAGCATGCAATCCTAATTGATTTATTTTATCTTCAACTATATCTAAACATTCTTTAGCTTTATCTTCTCTAATAAAACTTAAAGTAATTATTCTTTTACTATCTGTTAAGCCAAGCATTTTAAGCATTTCATTAGTAGCTCCGCCTTCACCAATAAAGCTTAAATGATAATTAACACCATACTTTTCCATTAAATCGATGATTATTGCATTTTTATTTAATGGCATAATTGTTACTAATAATATCAATTTTTTCATATTTGGATTTTTTTTAGTTATTTTAGCCATAATTCACCTCAAAATTTAATGATGATTTCATCACTTGCTTGAACCATTTTTTCAACTTGTCTTTTAACAGCTATTTTATCTTTTATTAAGGCTACTAAACCAATTATCTCAATAACTATAACTGGTGTTATTGAAACTAAAGCTACAACCCCAAAACCAAGTTTTAAAGTTTCGCTATCAAGATAATTCATACCGATACAAACGCCAATACTAAAAGGTAAAACAAAACCACTAGTTAAAGCACCAGCAGCTACACCACCTGAATCAAAAGCTATACCTACATATATTTTAGGAATAAAGAAACTAATTCCTAAAGCTATTATTAAAGCTGGAACTAAAATAAACATTATTTCAAAATCATAAATAATTCTTAAAATAGCTAAAACTATTGATAAACCAACCCCACCAATTAAACCTATTAACATTACTCTTTTTTTAATTATTCCATTAGTTATTTCATTAACTTGTTTAATTAAAACATGAACTGCTGGTTCCGCAAATACTGAAACAGCACCAATAATAAAACTAATAATTATCAATAATGTTTTAGAATTAGCAAGTTCTCCACCCATTTTATAAGCAATTGGCATATATGCTAAGTTTACTGCTGTTAGGAAAAAAGTTAGGCCAAAAAAAGAATATAAAACCCCAATAGCAAGTGACTCTAATTTCTTTTTTGGTAATTTTATAAAGATAAAATTGATAATTAAAAAGAATAAACTAATTAATAATAGTGATAAAAAGACACTTTTTATACTAGACCATAAATTATTTAATAATGCTAAACCAAAATTATTATCTATTTCATATAATGATTTATCTAAAGTGAAATTACCATCATAATTAATAAATATACCTAAAAATAACATTACAATAATTGATACAATACAAACGATACCAATTAAACCAAATGATAAATCTTTTTCTGATTTTTTAGCTAAAACATTAGAAATACCTATACATATAGCCATCATAAATGGTACGGTTACAGGTCCGGTTGTAACACCACCAGAATCATAAATAAAGCCTAAGAAATCACTGCTACCTGTATATATTACAAGAGTAGTTAAAGCGAAAGCTAGTGCATATAAAAATAAGAAAATTTGCGCTAAACTTGTTTTATGAATTTGCCTTATAACAAGTAAAATAAAAGCTAACCCTACACCAAAAGCCACTGAAATTGTTATTAAAGTAGGACTTAATAAATTCTTAATTTGGCTACCTAATATAGCTAGATTTGGTTCAGCTAAAGTAATAAAAAAGCCCAAAATAAAGACAAAAATAACTAATATATACATCTTACCTTGTTTTGTTAAATGTCTACCACTTAATTTACCCATTGGTGTCATAGCTAGATCGCTTCCCATATTGAATAAAGCAAGTCCTATAGCTCCTAGAATAGTAGAAAAGGTAAGTACTAATATTTCATAATTAGTTAAATTAATATAAGGGGTAAAATTTAAAATTAAAATGATTAAATAAATAGGTAAAATAGATATAAAACCATCTTTTAATTTTAATAATAAAGATTTGAACATATATTCCCTCCTTAATTTTTAAAAAAGCTAATACTAAAAAGTATTAGCCTAACTTTAAACAATAGATTTACGTGTATAATTACCTACAACTCTTTTTACTGGTTCAACAATTATAAAACATTTAGGATCATGTTTTTTACATATTCTAATTGCTTTATCTAATTCATATGCTGAAACAACCATAATTAAGTCTGATTTATGTTGATGAGAATATGCCCCTTCAACAGGAATAATTGTACATCCTCTATGCATATCTAATAAATCATTTAGCATATTTTCATCTACATTAGATGAAATAATATTTAATTTAACATGATTATAAGCTGTATGTATTTTATCGATACATACACTAGTTATAATAATTCTAATAATAGAATAGAAAGCAATTGGCCAAGATTGAGAAACTATAGCACCACCAATAATCGCAATAGCTACATTAGCAATCATTGTAAATACGCCAATCGAAATATTTTTTTCAATTGCTAAAACTTGACCTAAAATATCAAGTCCACCTGTAGATGTACCATATCTTAAAGCTACCCCACAAGCTACACCTGTTAAAATAGCCCCTATAATCGCATATGTCAACTGATTTTCCATTGGATCTAAGCCAAAATCAACAATAGGAATAAAACCTAATGTTAAAACAGTTTGAACGATTACAGATATTAAACTAAAAATCGCAAATCTTTTAGATACTTTCTTCCAACCATAAATAAATAAAGGAACATTTAATATAAATGTATAAACACCAAGTGGTAATATTTTAGTATCTAAATTAAATACTTTATCTATTAAATTTTTTAAAACTTGGGATAAACCACTAATACCAGCAGAATATACACCGGCAGGTTGTAAAAACCAAATTAAACCTAAACAATAAATGACTGATGTAAATATAACAATACCGACTCTGAAAGTGTCATCAAGTGCTTTATTTTTTATCATTTTAACTAATTCTATCTCCTATATTACCATCTGGAATTAACACAAGTTTAGCTTCTTTACCAGCACAACAAATCATACCACTAGATAAGATGCCTCTTAATTTTACTGGTTTTAAATTCTTAACTACACAAACCTTTTTACCAATCAAGTCTTCTTCTTGATAATATTCTCTAATACCAGAAACAATTTGCCTTATTTCACTACCAATATTAACTTTTAATACCATTAATTTTTTAGCATCTGGATGAGCTTTAGCTTCAACAATCTCTCCTACAACTAATTCAACTTTAGAAAAATCATCAATAGTTATTTCAGTTGTTTTTTCTTCTTCTTTAACTTCATTTTCTTTAGCTAACACTTTATCTAAAACATCTTTTAAAACATCTAATCTTTTAAATAAAACTTCACTATTACCTACATTATAGCTTGTAACTACACCATATTTTACATCTTCATAATTTGTATTATTAGTATTTAAATATGAATAAATTTTATTGATAGATGTAGGCATAATATTTTCAAGTAAGATACTTGAACTTCTTATTATTTCAAGCAATGTATAAATAACTTCTTCTAATAAATCCTTTTTTAAATCATCTTTAGCTAATTCCCAAGGTTTAGTGTCATCAATATATTTATTTGCTTTTCTTAATATATTAAATACATCATCAATTGCTAAACTTACTTTTAATTCTTCCATATGTTTAAAATATGAATCTCTAGCATTAGCTAAATCGGCAATTAAATCTTTAGTTAAATCTAAACTATCATCTTTTTTATCTACTTTACCATTAAAATATTTATGTGCCATCGCAATAGTTCTATTAACTAAATTACCAAAAACATTAGCAAGTTCAGTATTATTACGTTCACAAACTAGTTCATAAGTAATATTACCATCTTGAGCAAATGGAATTTCATGTAATACATAATAACGAATTGCATCTACTCCAAAGATATTCACTAAATCATCTGTATAAATAACATTTCCTTTTGATTTGCTCATCTTACCATGATTCATTAAAATCCAAGGATGACCAAAGACTTGTTTAGGTAAAGGTAAATCTAAAGCCATTAAAATGATTGGCCAATAAATAGTATGGAAACGTAAAATATCTTTACCAATTAAATGAATATCACATGGCCAATATTTATTAAATTTAGGATCACTTTCTTTATCTATATGATATCCAAGACCAGTTATATAATTTAATAAAGCATCAATCCAAACATAAATAACATGTTTAGGATCGCTTGCAACTTTAACACCCCATGAATAAGATGTCCTTGACACACATAAATCTGGTAATGGTTCTTTTAAGAAATTATTTAACATTTCATTTTTTCTTGATTCAGGTTGAATAAAGTTAGGATGACTATTAATATAATCTATTAATCTTTGTTGATATGGGGCAAGTCTTAAGAAATAAGCTTCTTCTTTTTCTTTTTTAACTTTAGCGCCACAATCAGGACAACAACCATCAACTAAATCTTTTTCGGTAAAGAATGATTCACAATTAACACAATACCATCCTTCATAATTTCCTTTATAAATATCACCTTTAGCTAATAATTTTTCAAAAGCTAAAGCCACTTCATGTTCATGTGATTTATTAGTAGTTCTAACAAAATTATCATAACTTACATTCATTAAATCATAAGTTTCTTTAATAGAATTAGCCACCCTATCAACCCATAATTGTGGTTCAACATGATTATTTTTAGCTTTTTCTTCTATTTTTTGACCATGTTCATCAGTTCCAGTCTGAAAATAAACATCATAGCCTTGTTTTCTTTTAAATCTACAAATACTATCTGCAAGTATAGCTTCATAAACATTACCAATATGTGGTTTTGAAGATGTGTAAGCTATTGCAGTAGATAAATAAAATGGTTTTTTCATTCTAAAATCTCCAATCTTTCGTTTATAGATTATACTATATTTTTTTACTTTTTTGTATATAAAATATCTTTAAATAATGAAAAACCCACAAATTAATTATCTTTGTAGGCTACATATTCTTTATATAATTCTTTTTTATCAATATTTAACATCCTAGCTACTTCTTTAATAGCTTCATTAGTCTTTAATCCTAATTTTATTTGTTCTTCTATTAAACTAAATTTATCAGCTTTAATTTCTTCTTCTTTATATCCTTCAATAATTAAAACCATTTCACCTTTTAATTTATCACATTCTAAAATTAAATCATTGATAGTAGTATAATAATGTTCTTCAAATTTCTTAGTTAATTCTCTAGCTAAATAACATTTTCTATTACCAAAAACTTTTAAAATAGAATTTAAAGTTTCTTTTATTCTATGAGGTGCTTCATAAAATATTAAACTAGCTTTAAGATATTTTAATTCTTGTAATTCCTTTTCTCTTTCTGTTTGTTTAGGTTTTAAAAAACCATAAAATAAAAAAGGAAACGGCATATTAGAAGTCATAAATGCACTAATAAAAGCACTAGGACCTGGAATTGTAGTTATTGCAATATCATTATTTAAACATTCTTCAACAAGTTTAAATCCAGGGTCTGAAATAATCGGATTACCAGCATCACTGATTAAGGCTACACTATTACCTTCTTTAATATAATCTACTATTGTTTTTGCTTTAACATCTTCATTAAAATTGTGATAACTAAAAAGAGGTGTTGTTATATTATAATGCCTTAATAAAACACTAGAAGTTCTAGTGTCTTCACAATATATTCTACTAACCTCTTTTAAAATACGTAAAGCCCTAAGGCTTATATCTTCTAAATTACCAATTGGGGTACCTACAAGATATAGGATAGGGCTTTGTGTAAAGGTCTTTTTGTTCATTATTCTTTAATAATACGGCTTGCTCTTTCTCTTAAGTCACGTTCAGCATAAACAATAGAAATTAAATCACGTCTTTTTTCAGCAGTAATACCGAATTTATTTTGAATACCTTCTAAGAATAATAATTCAGATGTATTATATAAATCATCTTCCATAGATATTGTTACTAAATTTAAATATACAATATTTTTAACAACTGGGTTTGAATTAATAAAGAATTCGATTGTTTCTTCTATAGATTCAGATTTTTGGAATGTATATTCTTCTCTTACATCTTCAACTTCCGCAAACATCTTATTTAATATTCTTTTTTCAATTTGCGTAGGTTCACCATCAATATCCGCCATATAAATAGCTAAATCTAAAAATTTCAATTTTTCTTTACGACTTAAATAACTTAAAAACATATCCTATTCCTCCTCTATAAAGTTATATATTTTTAATATTTCTTTTGTCCATTTATTTTCTTTATCATATACATATAATGGTTCTAAGACTTTTAAGGAACCAACATTAGCATCTTTAACTGCTTCAATTAATATATGATTGCAACTTTTATCTATTTTAGGATATACAAAACGTAATCTTTTAGGCTCTAATTTATATTTATTTAACAACAAGATTATTTCATTTAATCTTTCCGGGCGATGAATCATACTAAATATTCCTCTTGTATTAAGTAATAAACTAGCTTCTTTAATCACATCTTCTAAAGTGGCCATAATCTCATGTCTTGCAATATTTTTCCTAACATCGGGATTTTGATTAAAAGAACCAACCTTATAAAATGGTGGATTAGCAACAACAACTTCAGCCATCCCTAAACCTAATTCCTTACTAATACCTTTAAAATCTTTATTTATAAGCTTGATTTGTTCTTCCTTCTTATTTATTTTAACACTTTTTAAGCCTAAATTAAAGGAGTAATTTTGAATTTCTATACCAATAATTTTAGCATTAGTTCTAAGTGTTAAATAAAGTGGGATAGGAGCATTACCAGTCCCTAGATCGATTATTGTTTTTGTCTTTTTAGGAATTGTAACAAAATCAGCTAATAAAATAGAATCAAGGGAAAAATTAAATATTTCTGGGTCTTGATATATTTTAATTAAAGGTCTGCCAAGCAATTCATTTATTACTTCCATCTTAATCCTCAAGTTCACTTAATTTAACTTCATTTATATTATAAAAGCCAAATTTATCTTGTTCGTCAATATATTTAACTTTTAATGTTCTATTTAAAGGATCACTAGCTAAAACCTTAGCTTTTCCATCTGGTGCTATTACAATGTCTCCAGGATTTGGGAAATTTTTACGAAGTTCAATATAATTTTCATTTTCATAACCAATACAACATAAAAGTTTACCACAATTACCACTAATTTTAGTAGGATTTAAAGCTAAATTTTGATTTTTTGCCATTTTTACTGTGATTGTTTCAAATTCAGTTAAAAAAGTATTACAACAAACAATTAAACCACAAGGACCAACACCACCAAAAACTTTATTACCATCACGAGATCCAACTTGACGTAATTCAATTCTTAAATGATAAATTTCTGCTAAATTTTTTACTAATTCTCTAAAATCAATTCTTCCTTCAGCTTCAAAATAAATAATCAATTTTAAATGGTCTAAAGTAAATTCAGCTTCTAAAACTTTCATTTCTAAATTCAGCTTTTTTACTTCTTCTTTAGTCACATCAATAACACTTTTAGCTTCTTCTTTATTTTTATTATAATCAGCTAAATCACTATCTTTAGCTAATCTTAATATTGGTTTTATTTCTAATTCATCTTCATTTATAGCGATTAAATCACCAATTACCTCACCAAGTTCGATGCCTCTTATTGTTTCAACAATAACTTTGTCACCATTTTTTAAATTTATACCATTAGGATTAAAATAATATCTTTTTCCTAATTTTTTAAAAGCTACTCTACAAACTAGCATTTTTTCGCCTCCTAGAAGAATGTTAAAATAAGTTCATGTAAGATATTTTTTTCAACAACATTATATTTTAATTTAGTATCTAAATTTAATAAATATGTTAATTTTTGATAAATATCTGACTTATCTTTATTTTGTTTTAATAGTGTTATTTTATCATAAATTTGACTAGAAATCAATTTTGTTAAGGTTAATGCCTCATGATAAAAATTAATCAATACTTTTAAAAATGCTTGTAGATTATCTTTAGTAATATTTTTATTATTTAAATAAAATAAAATTGCTTCTTTAGAATCAACAATATTTAAAAAATCATAAACCAAATTCTTGATAATTTGATAATTAGAATCATTAAATATATTAGAACACACTATTCTATTATTAGACAATGAAGCTAATATAAAAGCATCATCAGCATCATAATCATTTTCTAAATCTTCTTTAATTTGTTCAAATGATTTAGGCATAAATCTCATTAAACCACAACGTGATTTTATTGTTGTTAAGACATTATTTAGATTATAAGCTATTAAAATTCCATAAACTTCATCTTGCATTTGTGGTTCTTCTATAAATTTTAATAAACTGTTTTGAGCCGCACTAGATGCTGTATCTATTCCATCAATTATATAAACTCTAGGACCACTTACAAGGCTTGTTAAACTAAATTCAGCTTCTAAATTAGAAATTTGTTCTTTCGTAATCATTGTTTTATTTTCTTCTAAAGATATAACCTTAACATTTAAATGTTTTTGTTCTAATATTGATTTACAAGTATCACAATTTAGACAACCACAATATAAGTTACATGCAAAAACTAAAGCTTCATCAAGCATTGTTTTATTATCGCCACCATAAAATAAATAGGCATGCATTAAACGATTATTTTCCTTAGCTCTAATAAGTTCTTCATTTACTCTTTCATCTAAATCTAGTTGCATAATTTACTCCAAATAACTATTAATTAAATTAATACTAGCACTTAATACTTCTTCTTTAGTCATTGTACCATCTATTTTTTTTATTCTATTAGGATATAATTCTACTAATTTGTGATAACCTTCATAAACTAGATGATGAAAATTAATACTTTCGGCATCTAAACGATTAACTTTATCAAGACGCTCGCTCATTCTCTTAAGAGCTATTTCAGGAGCTATATCAATTAATAAAGTTAAATCAGGTAAATATGGTAAGGCAAATTTGTTAGCTTCTAAAACTAAATCAAACCCTAATTTTCTAGCATAACCTTGATAAGCTAGACTAGAATCTAAAAAACGATCACATAAAATGATTGCACCTTCATTTAGAGATGGTAATATTTTTTCTTCTAGATGTTGAATACGGCTTGCCGCATATAATAAAGCTTCACATTTAGGTGTCATAGCTATATTATTATTATCTAAAATTACATTTCTAATTTGTTCAGCTATAGGTGTTCCACCTGGTTCTCTTGTTAATATAACTTTATAACCTTTATTTTTATAATATTCATTTAAACTTTGAATTAGAGTTGTTTTGCCACTACATTCTCCACCTTCAAATGTAATAAATAAACCTTTCATAAAATCACCTTCAGTTTTTAATTATACATAATTTTAAAATTATTTTAAATAATTTCTTTACCGCATGGTAAAACTAAATTATCAGATTTTTGTTCTAAATAATATGAAGCATATAATCTGTATCCACCAGCTAAATTATAACAATCATAGCCTAAATTAGCTAAAATACGACATGCTAAATAACTACGTAATGCACTTTGACACATTACATAAATTTTTTTAGTTTTATCTAATAAACTTAAATTACATCTTAAATCATCAAGAGGTATATTAATATAATTTTTAATATGACCAAGTTCATATTCTTCTTTAGTTCTAACATCAAGTAAAATGATATTTTTTTCATTGATTAATTTTTCTACATCAAATATATCATATTGTTTTACTAAACCAAGTCTAATATTACTAGCAATATAACTTGCCATATTAATTGGAGCTTTAGAACTGTTAAATGGAGGAGCATAAGCAAAATCAATATCTTCTAATTCTAATAAATTTATTTTCTTACAAATAGCTAAAGCTAAGATATCAATAGTTTTATCTACCATATCTTTGCCAATTACTTGAGCTCCTAATATTTCATATTCTAAATTAAATAATATTTTGATTGTTAAAGGATAACTATTAGGGTAATAGCTTGCATGATTATTTGGTGATAAATAAATTTTATTATATTTTATATTATTATTTTTTAAATACTTTTCATTTAAACCAACAAAAGCACAATTTAAATTAAATATTTTTAAAATTGATGTCCCAATACCACCTTTATAAATACTATTTAAACCATAAATATTATCAGCAATAATTCTAGCTTGTTTATTAGCTGGTCCTGCTAAATTTATAAGATTATCTTTACCACTAATTAAATTAGTTGTAATAATTGCATCTCCGCAAGCATAAATATCTTTATCGCTAGTAAGTAATTTATCATCTACAACAATACCATCTTTTAAACCAAGTTTTAAACCACATTCTTTAGCAAGTTTAGTTTCCGCTTTTACTCCTAGTGAGAAAACAACCATGTCACAGTTTATTTCTTCATCAGTTAATTTGGCTATAATAAAGCCATTTTCTTCTTTTAAAGAAATGATTTGTTTATTAAGTTTTAAAATAACATTATTCTTTCTAAGTTCATTTTCAATAAAGCAAGACATCTCTTTATCAATTAAACTTAAAACTTGATCTTGCATCTCTACTAAATAGACATTTAAGCCACGTCTTACTAAGTTTTCACATACTTCAAGACCAATAAATCCTGCTCCTACAACAACGACATTTTTAATATTATTTTTGTTTATTAAATCATCTATTTTAAAAGTATCCTCTACATTTTTTAAAGAAAAACCTAATTCTCTACCTTCAATATTAGGAATTATTGCTTTAGCACCAGTTGAAATAACTAATTTATCATACTTATCTTTAAATATTTTGTTATTAATTAAATCTTTAACAATAACTTCTTTATTTAATCTATCTATTTTTATTACTTCATGATTAACAAAAACATCAACATTAAATCTTTCTTTAAAACTTTTAGGAGTTTGTAATGTTAGTTTATTCTTATCTTTAATAACATTACCTAAATAATAAGGTAATCCACAATTTGCATATGATACATAGCCACTTTTTTCATATATTGTAATATCAATATCTTCACTAAGTCTTCTAAGTCTTGTAGCACATGTAGCACCACCAGCAACACCGCCAATAATAATCACTTTCATGTTTATCAAATCCTTATAAAAATCTTTAATAAATGATAACATTTATTGACATATAATACAAATAAAAAGAAGCAGATTTGCTTCTTTAAACTAAAACTTATAATTTATATAATCTAATTCTATTTTATCTATAAATTAGACATCAACTACAATATATTTATGCCTTACTGCAAGATATGTTATAAAACTATAAGCCATATACTCATTATTTTCATAATAATCATTATGTTATTTTATTTGATATTTTTTTACATATAATGTACGCATTGCATTAATTATACATAAACAAGCTACACCAACATCAGCAAATATTGCAAGCCACATACCAGCTATACCAATAGCTCCAAGAATTAGAACAATTATTTTAACTGCTATCGCAAAAATTATATTTTGATATACTATTTGCATAATCTTTTTACTTAATTTAATAGAGATAGGAATCTTTTTAATATTATCATCCATCAATATTACATCACTTGCTTCAATAGCGGCATCACTACCAAGAGTCCCCATAGATATACCAACATCAGCTCTCATCAATACCGGGGCATCATTTATACCATCACCACAATATGCTAAAACACCTTCATTTTTAGCTAGTTCTTCTTCAATTGCTAAAACTTTATCTTGAGGTAATAGATTGGCATGAACATTTTTAATACCTATTTCATCTGCTACTTTTCTAGCTATATCAACATTATCTCCTGTAAGCATGATAGTATCTGTAATATTTAGCTTTGTTAAGCTATTAATTAAATCTTTAGCTTCAGGTTTTATTTCATCAGTTATTACAATATATCCTAAATATTTATCTATTGTTGAAACATATATTAAAGTTCCAACCTCTTCTGATTCATTAAAAGAAATATTATTTTCTTTTAATAATTTAGAATTACCAACCAAATAAGTATTACCATTCATATTAAGTTCTACACCCATACCGACAATTTCTTTAATATTTGTAATTTTATTCTTATCTATTTCTTTATCATAATATTTTTTAATAGATATAGCTAAAGGATGGTTAGAGAAATATTCAGCATATGCTGCATAATAAATTATATTATCTTTTGTATCATTTATTCCTACAACTTTATTAACTATAAAATTACCTTTAGTTAAAGTACCTGTTTTATCAAATGCTATTCTTTTAATTTTAGAAATTTCTTCAATATAACTTGAACCTTTAACTAAAATACCAAGCTTTGATGCTCCACCTATTCCTCCAAAGAAAGATAATGGGACTGATATAACAAGAGCACATGGGCATGATATTACAAGAAATGAACAAGCTCTTTGAATATAATCATTAAAAACATTACTTCCATCGATTGCCATAATAATTGAAGGTGGTAAAATAGCTAATAAAAGGGCACATATTACTACTATTGGCGTGTAATATTTAGCAAATTTAGTAATAAAATTTTCGGTTTTAGCTTTTTTATCACTTGCATTTTCAACAAGTTCTAAAATTTTAGCTACTGTTGATTCACCATATTCTTTCGTTACAGTTATCTTAATAATTCCTTCTTGATTTAATGAACCTGATAAAACATCATCACCAATACCAATCATTCTTAATTTTGTTTCACCGGTTAAACTTGCAGTATCAAGACTAGTAGCACCATCACAAACAATTCCATCTAATGGTACTTTTTCACCAGGTTTAACTAAAATTGTTTGTCCTACTTTAACTTCTTCTGGGTCTACTGTAATTATTTCATCACCATTTACTAAATTAGCATAATCTGGTCGCAAATTCATTAAACTAGAAACAGAACCACGGGTTTTATCAACAGCATAATCTTGAAACGCTTCTCCAACTTGATATAAAACCATAACCATAACCGCTTCTTCAAATTGTAAAGTGGCAAAAGCGCCAATTGTTGCTAAAATCATAAGAAAATTTTCATCAAATATTTCTCCATTTTTAATATTTCTAATAGCTTTATATAATATATCATAACCACTTATTAAATAAGCAATTATGCAAATAGGTAATTCAATATACCATTCTAAATTTAAAGTTTTAGCTAAAATGATATCGATAATAAAAATTATAAAAGCTATTAAAGCTCTAATAATTCTATCTTTAACTTTTTTCATGATAAACTCCTAAATTAATTTAGAAAATTTAAATCTGGTTCAAATTTTTTACAAGTTTTAATGACATTATCTAATATTTCTTCAGCTTCTTCTTCACTCACATCTAATGTTATTTTTTGCATCATAAAACTAACTTTACAATCATTAACCCCTTCTATTTTATTTAATTTTTCTTCTAATTTTCTAGCACAATTAGCACAATCTAGATTTTCAATTTTATAAACTTTTTTCATACTTTACCTCCTATACTTGAATGATTGTTCAAGTATTCTGACATTATTATAGTTGAACAACTATTCAATTGTCAATAGACTTTTGCAATTTTTATATTTTTTTTGTATAATAAGCAAAAGGAAGGTAATATAGATGAATTGTCCTAATTGTGGTGGAGATGAATTACATTTAAATAGAATAAAGATGGTTAAAGAAAATATGGCAAATGAAGATGACATCATATCGCTAGCTGATTTTTATAAAGTCATGGGTGACGCGACAAGAATAAAATTATTAACTGCTCTAGAAAACGGTCCTTTATGTGTTTCTGATTTGTCATGTTGCCTAAATATGACTTTATCTGCTGTATCACATCAATTAAAGACTTTAAAATTAGCTAAATTAGTAAAAGCTAATAAAGATGGTAAAACTGTTTATTATGAACTTGATGATGATCATATTAAAAAAATATTAGATATGGGTTTAGAACATATTTTAGAAAAAGATTAACTCCTTTAGGAGTTTTTTTATCCTAATGCTATATCTAGTATCATCATTAAAATAAAGCCTACCATCAAACTTATAGTTGCTAAATTAGAATGCTTACCATTTTGACTTTCTGGTATTAATTCTTCAACTACTACATAAATCATAGCTCCTGCGGCAAAACTTAAAAAATAAGGTAATAAATGATTTAAATAATTAACAAGGAAAAACATTAAAATAGCACTAATTGGTTCTACTATTCCTGATATAAATCCATATAAAAAACTTTTTAACTTATTGTTATTATTAGCATATATTGGTAAAGAAACAATTGTTCCTTCAGGAAAATTTTGAATAGCTATACCTATAACTAAAGACAATAAAGCTAAATAACTGATATTAGAATCATTTATAAAACCAGCTAACATCGCTCCTACTGCCATTCCTTCAGGAATGTTATGTAATGTTACACTAAAAAATAATAATTTGTCTTTATTTAAATTAGTTTTAATTCCTTCTTCTTTATTATCTAGATGTATATGCGGAACTAAGCTGTCAAAAATTAATAAAAAAATCATACCACCTGTAAAACCAATAGCTGCAGGTAACCAACTAACAGTAATATTCATTTCTTTAGCTTGTTTGATTGCAGGTAATATTAAAGAAAAAATAGATGCTGCAATCATAACCCCTGCTGAAAAACCGATTAAAATCTTTTTAACTTTTTCATTTAGATCTTTTTTTAAAATAAATACAACTGCTGAGCCAAGTGTAGTTCCTAAAAATGGTATTAATATTAAAAATAAATTATTCATTTTTTCACCCCTTTAGTTAGCAATAGCTAACTAACTTTGTTTTTAAAAACGTGCCTAAGCACGCCTTTAAATTTTAATAATTTTCAGATCTTACTTCAAAGAAGCTTTGTGGATGAGCACATACAGGACAAACTGCAGGAGCTTTTTTACCCATTACTAAATGACCACAATTACGGCACTCCCATAATGTTTCTTCAGATTTAGCAAATACTTCATTTAAATCAATATTAGATAATAATTTTCTATATCTTTCTTCATGAGCTTTTTCAATAGCAGCAACAGCTTTAAATTGATATGCTAAAGTTTTGAAACCTTCTTCTTCAGCTTCTTTAGCAAATCTGTCATACATATCTGTCCATTCATAATTTTCACCAGCTGCAGCAGCGGCTAAATTAGCTGGAGTATCTCCAAGTTCACCTAAAGCTTTGAACCAAAGTTTAGCATGTTCCATTTCATTTTGAGCAGTTTTTTCAAAAATAGCTGCTATTTGTTCATAACCTTCTTTTCTAGCAACTGAAGCAAAATATGTATATTTATTTCTTGCTTGAGATTCACCAGCAAAAGCTTCTCTTAAATTTTTCTCTGTTTTAGAGCCTTTTAATTCCATTTTTTTATCACCTTTCTTTTTATTTTAATTAGTTTTGAACTAATTTCTACATAAATTATATAATATTTATAATTTTAAAACAAGGCAAATGCTTTCTTAAAAAGAAAAAAGATTTTCATTTAAAAAATCTTTAATCATATATGTTATTAATTATTTTATTATAATTATTATTAATATTTATTAATTCATCTTTATTTATTATATTGTCATTATATGCATCTTCTAATGAAAAAACTTCATCATTATAAATGACTATTAATTTATTATATTCATAATAAGTAAAAGAAATACCAGCAATCTCTTCAGTTGTGATAGCTTGTAAATAATCATATTTAGAACATACCACTATCGCAACATCAACATCATCATAATTACCTACATAATATTTTATTTTAACTGTATTTTCATCTACTTCATTAACCTTACTATATGTCCTTATAACATTTATAATATCATTTTCTTGATAATAAACATCATCAAAATATAATTTAACATATATATCATTTATATTTTTTTCATCATTATAAGATATAGTGTAATTTTTATCTAAATAAACTCCTTCAATAGCAGATGATCCAAAATAAGGGATTTTAGATTCATTAAAATCTTCTACATTTTCTACTTGAAATGACTTAAAATGAATTGTTGTGCCATTTTTATCTTCTATATTAGAATTACAAGAAGTTAACAAAAATAAACATAAAATTAATAGTATGAATTTCATATACACCTCATACACTTTAATTCATTAAAATGTGTTTTTCGCCCATTCTATTATATCTTCTTGAAAATATAAATATAAAGAAAACATAATAGCACTACTTATTATAAAGAATATCGCTCTTCTAGGGAATGTTTTTAAAATTAAGCCCTTAATGAAAAGAAGAACACCAACAATAATACCTACAGGACCAAAAAGACAAACAATAAAATCAAAAACATTAATTTTAGCTACAGTTTCTTGTTGTTTTGTTAAGGTTTTGCCACTAACATCATCAGAAAAACCAATTTCTTTATTTTTCATATCTGGTTGATTTAATATAGCTTTTTCATCTATTTTAAAAATCTTTCTAATTAATATTAATAGACAACCAATTAAAATTGAAGAAGCCAATAATACGCAATAAGTAATAATTAAATAACTAAATTCACTAAAAACATTTGCGTCAATTTTAAATAATACTGAAAGCAATAATACAACAACTACAGCTACAACAAAATAAAATAATATTTTTCTTATAGGAGCAATAACAGATAATAATCCTGAAAATATAATAAATAATAGATTATTAGAATATGGTGCTAAACGATATAATACTTGATAATTATTAGAACCAACTTGTTCTTCAATCATAGGTTTAACAAAATTGTTAGGATTTATATTACTACTTCTACCATCTATAAAATCATCAACTTCATTTTTAATAGATTTCTTTACTTGTTTAAAATTATTAGTTTGATTAGAATAATAAGCAGTGATTGTTTGATATGGTTTAAAGCCACGAGCTTGAAGCTCAAATTTTGTTAAAATCTTAAAAATTGAATGTTTTATTTCTCTTGTAGTTATACAAGTATTACCATCACCACTTTTTAAGAAATTAATCTTTTCTTCATTTCTTTTAAATATGCCAAATATAGTTCCTAATAAAAGGCCTAATAAAGCCAAAATAACTCCAACTCCAACATTGCAACAATAGATTATTAATATAGTCAAAATTATTTGAGTCTCATTAAATAAAAAGCTAAGTAAAAAAGAAGTTATTATAGCTATAGGAGCTATTTCAAATAAAATATCACGAATAAAATACAAGATATTATAAATAAGTTCTATTAATTTAAATAAAATATTATTTGTAAAATTAGATGGGCGAACAAAATCATATGTTTTATATATTTTTCTTTTAACGTCACCATTAAGATTATGACTTGTTTTTGTAAGAGTACCACTTAATCTAGGGCTCCAACCAAAACAAGACTTTTCCCATCTTGTTAAAAAACCAGCAAATCTAGAAACTGAAATTGTTTCAATTTGATATTTAAAATTTTCCATAAATAAAAAAACCTCCTCTAAAAATACAAATTAAATTATAGCCTTGTTGTCAAATATTTTCAATATAAAGCTTATATTTTTCAAATTTATTACAACTATTTCTTTAGCTAACTTGAAATTACTTGACATATATATATATATAACATAAAATAAAATAAAGGTGATATCTTAATTATATTTTTATGAATTTTGTTAATAATTTATCTATTTTTTAGAAGGTGATTAATTTTATGAAATATTTAACTATTATCTTTTCTACATCAATAATAGCTATATCTTCTATTGTAATAAGTCTTTTAATAATATCAAAAGATAATGTAAATGATTTAGCTATTGGTATTTGTTTTACATTAAGTATAATCTATATTATTGTTATTGTTATAATATCTATTATTTTAACATTAAAATGTGATAAAAAAGATAAAATAAAATCATATCAATAATTAAATATCATCTCAACTTTTAGAATATGTCTTTTATAGATATATTCTTTTATTTTTAACTTTTTTAAAATGTTTTTTTATGATATCATACAACTAGGAGGTTTTTGAAATTATTATGGATATATTTATTAATATAGTTTTATTAATAGTTGGGATGGTATTATTAGTTAAGGGAGCCGATTTCTTTGTTGATGGGGCTAGCGATATAGCTAAAAAGCTTGGTATTCCAAGTTTAATTATCGGATTAACTTTAGTTTCTATCGGAACGAGTTTACCAGAAGCTTCTGTTAGCATTAATGCCGCTATAACAAATAGTTCTGATTTGTCTTTTGGTAATGTTGTTGGTTCTAACATCTTCAATTCTTTATTCATAATTGGACTTTGTTCTATCATTTTACCAACTGTAGTATCTAAAGATATTATGAAATTTGATATTCCAATTTTATTTATTGTTATGGCTGTTTTAGCATTATTTAGTTATGCTATTACTCCTTTTAAAATCGATAGATGGGAAGCGGCTATCTTATTTATAATGTTTGTGTTTTATATTGCTTTAGCTATTTATAGAGCTTTAAAACAAAGAAAAGAAAATTTAAATTTGGAAGTTGAAACTGAAACCTTAAATGAACCTAAAAAAGAAAGAAAAACCTGGTTAAGTATCATGTTTACTATTCTTGGTTTAGCAGGTGTTGTTGGTGGTGGTATTCTAACTGTTGATGCTGCTAAAAAATTAGCTTTAGAGTTTGGTATGTCTGAACTTTTAGTTGGGCTTACAATCGTAGCTGTAGGTACTAGTTTACCAGAACTTGTTACTTCTCTTGTAGCTTCACGAAAAGGTGAAAATGACATTGCTGTTGGTAATGTTATTGGTTCTAATATCTTTAATATAATATTTATCTTAGGTTTTAGTGGTGTGATTAATCCATTAGGATTAAATAATAATAGTTATGTAGATGTTATATTTATGGTTTTAGCTATTATTTTAATATTTATTTATGCCTTAAGAAAAGGCAAGGTTAATCGTATTGAAGGCGCTTCACTAATGATTATATATATCTTATATCTAACATATACAATCTTAAGAGACACTGGTATATTAGTATTTTAGGAACTTTAAATAGTTCCTTTTTATAATGCGCAAAGTGATTTTTTATAAATTTCTTAATAACACGCAAAGTATAAAATAATTCATTTACTGTTTTTTTAATTAAAGGCAGCATATAACATATATGGTGGTATACATAAAATATCATCTTTAAACATTAAACTTTTAGGATGAATGATGTATGGCATACCAATTCTTGTGCTATAAATATTTTTAAACTTATTTAAAGATAATGCTTGATAATTTTTACTAGATTTAACTTCAAGAGGAAATATTTTATAATTAATTTTACTATCATTACTAAGTAAAAAATCTATTTCCATATCATTGCGATGAGAAATATCATCATAATGAGTATAATAATATAATTGTTTACCTAAAGAAATTAGCATTTGGGCAATAACATTTTCATATAACATTCCTTTATTTAAAGAAAATTTATCTTGCATTATATTTTTATATAATTGATTATTTGCTAATTCATTATCACTAAATGCTAAACTAACCAATAAACCAGTATCTCCCATATAGCATTTTACATAACTGTCATCTTTTGTTAAAGCAAGACCAACATTAGGATCAGTACATCTATAACAAAGATTACAAATTTTAGAGTCTCCTAACCAATATAATGGTTCATCATATATTGCAAAAGAATCATTGTTTGAAACTTTTGTTAACACTATTCTTTTTGAACTATTAGATAAAAATCCCGGAATATTTTCAAATATAGCTGACACTTTAGAATTATATTTTTTGGCAGCTTTCTTAATATCATCGCGATATAAATTTAAAATATCTCTTTTTTCAATATCAGCTAAAAAGAAATCTTTATTATTCTCTTTATAAACTTTTAATGCTTGAGGCATACCACCTACAAGCATATATTCTTTAAATAAATACATAGCCTTTAAGTGCATTTTTTGTTCTAATGGTATTTTTTTATAATAACAATCTTTTATATACTCTAATAATAATTCTTCTCCCATATAAACCATAAATTCTTCAAAATCAACTGGATACATATTAATTTTTCTTTCTTCAGAAGGTATAGTTATGTTAGAAACATTTTCTTTAATTGAAATTAATGAACCAGTTTCAATAATATCATATCTACCATCTTCCACTAAATATTTAACAGCTTCTCTTGCTTTAGGAAATTTTTGTATTTCATCAAAGATAATAAGTGACTCTCTTTTATATAATCTAACATTCATTTCTAACGAAAGCTTTTGATAAAAAACATCTAAATCATTTAAATTGTCAAAAGCTTCTTTAATACTTTTATTTGCTTTATTAAAATCAATTAATATGTATGATTTATATTCATTTTGTCCAAAAAAACTAGCAATTGTTGATTTACCAACACGACGTGCCCCTTCGATTAATAACGCCTTAGTTCCTTTTGTTGTTTCTTTCCATTCTAATAATTTATCATATAATTTCCTTTTTATTTCCATATTACCATCTCCATTCATTATAATTATACAACAAATGGTGTAACACGCAAAGTATTTTTTTATAAATTTCCAAATAACACGCAAA
This sequence comes from uncultured Acholeplasmatales bacterium, assembly GCA_944324795.1. GTDB lineage: Bacteria > Bacillota_I > Bacilli_A > Acholeplasmatales > Anaeroplasmataceae > CALUXS01. The sequence goes on along the minus strand of CALUXR010000010.1, from coordinate 38,877 downwards.
GTAAAGATGTTTTTGTATGATTTTTAATATAAAAAGGTTAGGATTGTCCTAACCTTTATATTTTTAATTCTCAAATGCTTTAGCTACTTCTTCTAAATATTTAGTTATTTCTAAATGTTGAGGACACATTCTCTCACATTGCTTGCATTTTATGCAACTTGAAGCAAGACCGTGATTTAAACTTAATTTTTCATATTCTGGCTTCAAATTATTAAATGATTTCCCCAAATGACTTCTACCATTATTATAAAGTTTAAAATATTCTGGTATACATATATGTTTAGGACATTTATCTATACAATAATTACAAGACGTACAAGCTATACTATTAGCTTCATTTATAATATCAACTAAGCTAAGTAACATATTAAATTCTTTATTATCAAGTGGAACAAAATCTTTCATATAACTTATATTATCTTCTAATTGAGCCATATTTGACATTCCTGATAATACAACCATAACATCATCTAAACTAGCTGCAAATCTAATTGCGTAACTTGCTATCGATTTAGTATCATCATATTCTCTTAATATTTTACTAGCCTTTTCTGGTAAATTAGCTAAAGCCCCGCCTTTAATAGGTTCCATAACTATTATTTTTTTACCATATTTTTTAACTGTTTCATAACATAATCTTGATTCAACATTAGGATTATTCCAATCTATATAATTGATTTGTAATTGAACAAACTCAACATCATCTGCATGTTTTTCTAATATTTTATTTAAATCTTTACTTAAACCATGAAAAGAAAAACCTAAATGTTTAATCTTACCTTCAGCTTTCATTTGCTTACAAAAAGCAAACGAATTATATTTTTCAGCTTTACTATAATTATCTACATTTAAGTTATGTAATAGGTAATAATCAAAATAACTAACACCACATTTTTCTAATTGTTCATTAAAAAACTTTAAATTATCATTTTCACTAGTTAAAAACATTGTTGGTAATTTAGTAGCTAAAGTATAAACATCTCTAGGATATCTTTTAACTAAACATCTATTAACAATCTTTTCACTTTCTTTAGCATGATACATATATGCAGTATCAAAATAAGTAAAACCATTAGCTATAAATGTATCAACCATTTTATTAACTTCTTCTTCATTAACAGATGATACATCTTCACTTTGTAATAAAGGTAAACGCATCATCCCAAAACCTAATTTTTTCATTTCACACCTCCAATTTACGACTCATTATCAATTCATAGCCTTCACCTATAGGGTTAAAGCCACCACTAATATTAAATTTGTTTTTTAAAAAGAAATATTTACCCTCTTCTAAAGAAACACAAGATGTCATAATTTCTTTAAAACCTAAATCTTTAATTATCTTAATAAATTCATTTAATAATTTTGTTCCATATCCCATATTTCGATATTCTTCTTTTATATAAAACATATTGATAAAAGGAATTCTATTCCAAAATAAGCTATATCTTAAAAACCCAATATTTATTTTATTTTCTATGATATAAACTAAATTATTATTAATATCATTTTCTAAATTATAAACCTCATAATCATATTGTTTTAAAAAAATAATATCATTTAATTTCGCTAATCTAACCACATTATCACCAACTTAATTAAAGTATAGCATAAAAAAAGCCAAAGCTTAAGCCTTGACTTATTATCTTATAAATTTTTTACCATCAAAATGATAATTATAAACTGAACTTTCAACATCAAATTCTTCATTACTTACCCAAGTAACTGATAAATCTGTTAAATTATATAAACATGACCAAACAGTAGTACCATTACCATCAGATACACCATTAACTACATCCCAATTTCTTCTACCAACTCTTTCTAAAATCGCCATTGCTTCATCAATCGTAATTTCACCTTTAGTATTATTACCATCAGGATTAATCATTTTTTCAATTTCTAAATAACGATCTAATCCACCTTTATTTTCATCACTTGTATAATAAGCAGGGGTAATTAAGAAATTAGTTATATATTGGAAATCATTATTCTTTTCATTAGACTCAGTAATCATGTCATCACGATCATTATAATAAACTCTTAATGTTCTTTTTGTACCATCATTATCATTAGTTTCATTTCCATCAATAGGAGCCCATTCTAATATAGCACTATTACCAAATCTATCAGCTACCATATAATGGAAAGATGTTGAAGCACTATCATGTAAATCATAAGAACTTGCGATTTCAACTGCTTCAGAAACTGAATCAGCGTAATCTAATATAGCACGAAGCATTGTTGTTGATGTTAAATCAGGACGATCAGTTTGTTGATCTGTACTAACATTATGACCATCAACATCACCTTGATAAGACATATAAATACCACATGAAACGCCAGCATCATTAATACCATCAAGTGGAGCATATGGGGCTGCTAAACATAATAAATTATTTAAAATACCTTCTAAATATACACCATCTGTAATACCTAAAAATTGTAAGTCTACACTTGAAATAGTAGCATGTCGAGGACCAAATTGAGCGAATGTTTCATCTGAACCTTCAGTTTTAACAATCATGCCCGTTGTTTTTGTAAAATCATAATTACGGCCAAATAATCTATCACCATCTGGTGTTACAGCAGTAAATGATGAACAACCAATAGTAGGGGCTTTAATTGAAATTGGAATAATACCTTTAGTAATATTATCAACTATATGATCAATTAATTCTTGGTCATTACTTGCTCCACCTTTTTCAAGGAAATCTTTAAAATAATAATCACCAACCATATCCATTTCATAAACAGGTCCAGAACGATTTTCATCTTTAGCTTCAACTAATAAATTAATTGAAAAAACACTTCTTAATTCTTTGTTCCAAACACTAAAAATAACTATTCCTAAAATTAATATTAATCCTATGATTGAAGATACTACAATAATTGTTATCTTTTTCCATAGTTTCATTTTCTTTTTTTCTTCCATGATAAATTCTCCTTTTGTTGATTAAACATCAACGCTCTCCATTATATCAAAAAACGATATAATGTCAAATACTTTTTACAATCCCCAATTTCAATAGTCATAAATTAATTTAAAAAAGGCAAGGCCATAATAAGCCTTACCTTTATTTTTTCCTTTATTTAAGCTGTTTTTGATTAATAAAACATTTTCAGTCCAATCAAAATTATATTAATAATTGTTTTCTTTAAAATTTAAAGTTCATTGTTCAACTATACCATAAAATTCTTTACTATAACTTTTTGAAATATACAATTTAGAAAGATCACCATATTTACACTTCATTTCACCAAGTGCAAATGCATATGCATTTGCATCCATTTCTATATTTTGTTTAAAATAACATTCATTTTCATCCCCATTACCATCTATTGATTTTTGATAATGTTCTTTCTCATATATCCATTGGTTTACTAATCTTTCATCTACTCTTATTTCAAAACCATTTTTATAATCCTCACAAATTAAGTTTTGAAAAATGTGTCTTATTTCATGCAAAATAAAGATTCCACTATTGCAAAAATCCTAAAATTCTCATCATAAACAAAGCACAATTTTTTTGAAACCATAGAACTTATAATTTAAATCTATTATTTTAAAAATTAGTTGGAGAAATAATGTTTACTATAAAAATCAAATTCATTTTTATTCATATGTATTAATTTTGAGCAATCTTTTTGATTATTTTTTCAACTAACAAAATTGCCTTAGTTATATCATCAGCTTCAACATCAACATCTACAATTTCAGCATGGACTATTGAATTTCTTTTTATTCTAATTTTATTTAATAAAGCTGATTCATCTTCATTTAAGTGTTCAATATCAATAAATTGATCAAGAACATCTTTAAAGTCCCCATCTAGTTCATAATAGGCTTTAACAAATATTTCTAATTTTGAACAAAGATTAACAATTGCAATATCTTCTTCTCCTAAACTAATATATTTTAATAATTTGTCACTTGAATATTTTTCATTAGTTTTCTTAAATCTTTCAACCAATTCATTATGATGAGTAAAGGATTCCAATTTTTCTAATAACGTTTGCTTTGCATTTTCAACAATCTTCTTTTTTATTTCTTTAAAATCTTTTAAAGATGGATTGGCAGCTATTTCAATGTTTATAGGAACATTTTCAAATTGAAGAGCTATAGTTTTTTCGTTTATTTGAAATTTATTCTTTAAATCATATGGGATTACCCTTTTATATTCTAACAATAATCCCCTTTCTCCTTTATCTAAATTTTGAGGCATTTCACCACTGCTAATATAATTATAAAGTTGTGGAACAATATTAATCGGTAAAGTACCTCTCATATTCTCCTTTAATTCTTTATACTTTTGTTCTTCAATTAAAGGTTGAAGAACCTTATTATAGTAATTATTCCCATTAATAAATAATTTTTTAAATTCATTAAATTCTTTTTTATCTAAACATATCAAAAAGTACTCATAAATATAAATTGGACTAATTAATAATGTTTTTAATATTGTTGTTTCTAACAATTTGATAGCTTCTTTAGTCGTATTAGCATCAATGGCTTTTTCATAATTATTTTTAAGTAATAATTTTACATCCAATAATAAATCATGAGAAAAATCTAACTTCATGATTTCTTCAGGTTTTGATTTTGGATTAGATTTAATTGAATAATAGTTCATTTTTTCATCATCTATTATGTCTAAAATTTTATTCTTAGGTCTTAAAGAATCTTTTCCAAAGAATTTACCATTATATCTAGTCCATTCTCCTAAGTTATCATAATAATTTTTATATGCGAGATTAAATAATTTTTTAAAGTCATTGACTTTCTTTATCCATTCAACATTTAAATCAAGTATTGCTGATTTCATAACGCTATTAAACCAATAGAAGTTAACACCATCAAAACCATTATTTTTATAATAATTAGTTGCTTCCTCCAATAATTTGTTTAAAGTTTTAAAATCTTTATTCTTATAGTAAATATAAGTTATAGAATCAAAACATGTAAAAATAGTAGGCTTGTCTGGTCTATGATTATATTTCAAGAAAAGAACTTCAAAAACATAATCTTTAATTGCTTTTGAAACAGATGAATCATTATATATTTTTTCTAGAGTTATAAAAGAATAATCATAATATAAAGCTCCGTCTCCAACATAAACAAATGTTTTCTTGTCTTTATTCGGTACTACTGGAGCATTTCTTTTCTTAAAATCAATAAATTCTAACCCATCAATTCTATTTGCATAGCAACACATTAATATATAATCATCAATATTTTCAACAATTGCATCAATTGGCCTTGTATTATGAACAAGACCATATTTACTAATCCATTGTTTATCAATAAAGGCATCAAGGCATAAGTTAAAAATATTAATTTTCTTTTCCTTATATATCCGTTCACGAATGGATAATGCCTCCGTGCGTTCATTATAACGTAAATCTGATATGCTTTTGACACTAAATATATATTTTGCTTCAACATAATTATATTTTTTAAACTTTTCTGCATCATCATAATCTAACAAATATTGAATTCTTTTTTTTGAATCCATATTTTCTATTGTCGAATTTGCTTCTTTGCCATTAATCAAATAATCTAAAGAACAGTTAAGAATGTCTGTCATTGAACCAAGCAGATTATAAGGTGGCAAAGATGTACTATCTTCTAATTTATTAGCCGTGTTTAAATCTATTTTTAATAATTTAGCAAATTCTTCTAATGATATATTATTACTTTCTCTTAACTTTTTAATTCTTTCTCCTATAGACATAAAAATCACCAACTATAATTTAACATATTATTCATTATTTTCCTTTATTTAAGCTGTTTTTAATTTATAAAACAGAAATTTATTTGTTCTTTTTTTAGTCTTTTTAATGTTACATTTTCACAAATATTAGATTCTGAATTAGATACAAGAATAAATTTTCTATTTCCATTATCACTTTGATTTAACTTAGCACATGCTACAGCTGTCGTACCACTTCCTGCAAAGAAATCTAAAATCAAATCATTTTTGTTAGTAGTAGCTCTAATCAATTCCATTAGAAGTTTTAAAGGTTTTGGAGTAGAAAAAAATTCTCTGGTACCAAAGATTTCTTTTAATTCATCTTTAGCAGATGATGTTGTTCCAAAACAACTAAACACTTGAGGAAGTTCTGTATATTTATATTTTAATATATTATCTTCAATATATGGTTGTTCAATCTGATTTAATATTGTTTTTTGATTCTTCTTACAGATAATTATATATTCAAATTTAACTTTTGCTTTTCCAGGCTTTATTTCTTTATTTTTATCAAAAAAAGGATTTAATTTTTCCCATTTATGAACTTTAACATTAGCTTTAGAAAAAATATTAATACAAATATCTTTAATAATTTTTAAACCACCTTTATCAATATTTATAACCATAAAGCCATCATCTTTTAGTAGCATTGAGGCAATGATTAGTCTTTTATTCATATAATTATAATAGTCATTGCCAAAGTTATCTTTATATTCAATATAATCAACATTTGAATTATATGGTGGATCTATAAGGATAGATTTTATTTTATTTTGATAACTTGATAACATACTTTCTAAAGTATATATGTTATCAGATTCTATTAAATAATTTGTTCTTTCTTCTCTTTTCATTATTTTAGTATTAGTATTTAAAGTGGCATTTCGATCAATGATACAATCTTTATAAACAGATAATTCTTTTAGATTTGTATCATGAGCAAAAGCCCATTCACCAATATAAGTAATTAAATCTGAACAGTATATTTTTTCTATACTTATACAATTAGTAAAACATGATTTGCTTATAATACTAACGTTATGTAAATTAATGTTTTTTATATTTTTACAACCTGAGAAAGCACCACGTTCTAAAGTAACTACACTATCTTTAATATGCATATTTTCTACTGCAGCATTAGGAGGACAACAAATTATTTTATTTTGATTATAATTATATAATATACCATCTTCTACTTTAAAATTAAGTGATTCGTTTATAAATTTAATATTGTCACAACCGACAAAAGGATTATAGCCAATCTCAATTAAAGTTTCTGGTAATACTATTTCATAAATACCTTTACAATTCCAAAAAGCATTTCTACATATTCTCTTAACATTTAACAATTTTAAATGTTTATTATTAATTTTATTTAAACTACCTATAACTGATTCGATATATTTGTCATAAATAACATCATCTTTAATGATATAGTTATCGCTATTATTAATTAAATTTAGTTTTGAACATCCTGAGAAAGGATTATTTTCTAATTTAATTACTGTATTTGGAATTGTTATATTTAATAAGTTATCACATAAATAAAATGAATGTTTACCTATAATTTTCGTGCCGTATTTAATATCATAATTTGTTATTTTACTATCTATTTTATGATATATTATTTTTTTATAACCACTAGAATATAGTGTATCTTCTTCATATATGAACTTAGATGATTTGTTAATAATATTTAATTTAGGACATCCAGCAAATGGATTATTCCCCATTTCTATAACATTTTTTGGTATAATTATTTTTTCTAAATTACTACAGTTATAAAAAGTGTCTCCACCTAAACTTATTAGAGATTCGGGCAAAATAACTTCTTTAATATTTTGATTATCCCAAAACAAACAAGAATCCAATGCTTTAATTCCTTCTGGTATTTTTACAATTTCATCATCACCTAAATATTTTATAATTTTACCATTTTTTATTATGAAATCATTATGTTTTATTTCTACTAAATTATAAAATTTATATTCAGTTTGTTTTTGATTTGCTTCAAAAAAACCAAAATCATAAATTTTATTGTCTAATCCTTTAATAATGCTTTTACGTTCTATTAGACCACTAACTAACCTAGATTCATAGTTTATGGCAACAAATTTATTTTGTTTAGATATAATATTTAGATTTTCAAGTTTACCCCATTCAAAACATTTTATATATATACCGTTTAAATAAATATCATATTCATTATCTAAATCAACAATGATTTCTTCAGGCAAATATCCCATTTCAAGCAATTTATCAATACATTCTAATATAACAAATGATTTATGACTATTTAACAATAGAGAATCACCATTGACTATATTAATTTTTGAAAATGTTTTTACTTCACCTCTATCAGCATATATTAAAATGTTATAATTATTATATTTTTTTAAATAAACATCTTTTTCTACTTCTTCAAATCCTATTGCCCAATAAAGGCTTTCATATTTCATATTACGAGAAATTCTTAAATCATTTATATCTTGCATCTTATTCTCCTAATTTTTTAATTATTTGATCTACTATTTCTTTCGGTTCTAAATCCTTTGTATCAATGACTATGTATGGCAATTTCATAAGTTCAGAAAAATAGATCATTTTTTCATAAGCCTCTTCTACAAATTCCAATTTTTTTAAATCATTATCATATGCATTTCGAGTTTTAAGTCTAGTTTCAATAGTTTCTTTAGGTGCATAAAGAATTACAGTTAGCCTAGGTTTACCAATTTTTTTAATAATTAATTCATAAATATCCAGATTTTTCTTTGTACCACTCCAACAATAATTAGAAACTATATGTCTATCTGTAACAATATTATCATTTTTAAATAAATCATATAAATAGATATTATTTAAACCGTAATACCATGCAGTAAATGTTCTATTTGGATTAGCATTGACTTTTTTTGCCATTTTTTGATAAAAATCTATTTTCCCATCATCAGAATATAGATAGTGAAGTGGTTTTTCAACAAATTTATAATTTAATGTTTCAGCTAAAAGTTTACAAATTGTAGTTTTACCAACACCATCAAAACCCTCAATTGATATATGGTTCATCGATATTAGCCTCCTTTAACTTTATCAATTCATCTAATGTTTTAGGTATAAATCCTATGACATCGCAACTAGCATTATAAGCTAATTTATCTTTATAATACTCTTTTATTTCTTTATACATATTTCCTTGATTAATGAATTTATTGTGAATATGACCATATATTAAACAACAATTATTATTAATATTTGGCCAATCCATTAGTGGGTAGTGAGTAAGAAAAACACTTCTATTACCATCTACTAGTTGCTTATTATATTTAATTTCTATAAAAATTTGACTTTCTTCATATAATTTTAAAAAATCTTCATCATGATTACCAACAATTAAATGCTTTTTACCATTGAGTTTATCTAAAATATTTATAGTTTCTTTAACTTTATTAGAACCTATATCACCAATTATATAAACATCATCTGAATAACTAATTTTACTATTCCATTTGTTAATAATATATTGATTAAATATATCAATATTTTTAAAAGGTCTATTACATAAATTAAAGATTCTTAAATCATAAAAATGAATATCAGATATATAATAATTCATTAATTACTCCTTCTGTTTTTTTCTTCAGCTTTTTTACCAGCTGTAAATCCATCCAATATTTCAAGATAACCAGATACTCTTCTAATTCTTGTTATATCAGTGCTACCACATATAGGACAAATATCGAAAATGCCGCTATTTCCACATTTTTTGCAAATATCTTTAGGGAAATTAAATCCTAAATAATGAACATTATTTTTAATAGCAATGTTAACATATTCTAACAAGCCTTCAATATTTGCAAGAGGAGCTTCGCCTAATTCTAAATATGATATAGAACCACCATTACAATATTCATGGAAAGGTCCTTCAATTTCTAATTTTTTAAATCCCGGGAAATTACTATCAACATCAACATGGAATGAATTAGTATAATAATCTTTCTTAAATATTTTTTGTTCAGCAAACTCTCTTTTATCATATTCAATAAATCTACCACTAATCAACTCTCCACTTGTAGCAAGTAAAGAAAAATTTAAATTGTATTTTTTAATTAGTTCATCACAATATTTACGCATATGTTTAATAATGCTTATAGCCAAATTGTAGTTTTCTTTATCACTATAATATTTCTTTTTAGTTAAAACTTCAATTGCTTCACTTAAGCCAATAAATCCAATAGATAAAGTCCCATGTTTAAATATATCAAATAAATCTTTACTAACAAAATCTTCACACCATAATTGATATGACATATTTGTTGGAAAATTATCTTTTGTGTTTTTACAAAGCTTATAAAATCTATCTAATAAAATATCTTTTACTAATGTTGCTAAAGTGTCCCATTTACAAATAAATAATTTCTCTAATTTTTTATTATCTAAAATATTATTATTTTCTCTTTTAACTTCTAATGCTAAACGTGGTAAATTAATAGAAATATTACAAATGTTGCCTCTACCAACTGCCCCAATTGAACCAAATATATCACTAACAACTCTAGTTCTACACCCCATTATAGATAGTTTATACGGATCAAACTCTTTGTCTTCTTTACAATCACAAAGTAAATATGTAGGAATCATTTTTTTAGAAGTACATTTTAAAGCTAATTCTAATAAATTGTGATTTTTTGTATCTTTTTCTAAATTAATTTTTGTTTTAACTTTAAAGACAATATTTGGTTTAATTATAGTTTCACTAGAATTATAAAATTCTTCTAATAGAACTTTACAAATATACCTGGCGTTATCATTTGAAGCAAGCCCAACATTTAAAGTTATATAATAGCTTGTTTGGCCCATCCTTGTATGGTTATTATTACACCATATAATAAAATCAAGGATTAAACTTCTAATTAATCTGTCATTTTTATTGATATCTATATTAAGTTTATCTAAAATTAATGCGATTTCATTATCAAAATTAACAAAAGCCATACCTCCAGATTGTTCGTTCCCTAAATTAGTTAGTAATTCTTTTATATAACTAAATATAGCTATTAATTTATTAAAATCATTATAATCTAAATAATTTTGATATGGAAATATTTTAGTTAAATCAATCGTTAAGCAGTTATAAGTTAAATCATAAGCGTCTAAATCATGAATATGAATATAACCATTTCGGTGTAAATTCGACCATTCTTTTGGTAATGAGTTTAAAATATCTTCTTTATGTTTACTTTCACCAATATTATAAACATAACCAACATAACTTGCTCTATTAGCTGCATTATCATTTTTCAATTGTTTCAATATTATCAACCCTTTCAAAACATTGATTTGTTGAACCGACATAAGGAATTACGCTTGTTTGTTTTTCTTTAATAAACCTTCCTGTTTTTAAATAAGTTAAATATGGCAATAAATCCTTAGGTAATTCATCTTTAATATGACCAGTATACAAGGCAATATCATAATTATTGTCTTTAAACAACTTTAATAATTCTCTTAATGCCTCTAATTGTAACAAAGGTTCACCACCAGAAATTGTTACTTTTTTATTAATAGTTACATCATTAATCAAATTAAAAAGTTCCTTTACTGATATTTTATGTCCATCTAGCATATTCCATGTTTTTTCATTATGACAACCTGAACATTTTATATCACAACCTTGAAGAAAGATGACAGTCCTAATACCAGGACCATCAACTAAGCTTCTATTGTATAAGATTTTGTTAATATAAATATCCATATTCAGTTAACGCCACCTTTTCTTTTTCTTTAAATTTATTCATTTTATACTTATATTTTTCATATACTTCTAATTTATTTCTTTTCTTTTTTTCTTTTTGTGCTTCTAATAATATTCTTTTTTCTAAATTATTAATTTTATTTTGCTCTTGTCTTGAGTGACATTTCAAATATTCATCATTTTTATTGTTCTCTTTAATTATTTCATATTCATAATTATTAATTTCTAAGCAACTAAGGATTGCGTCTTTTTTATGATGTTTAACTCTAGGAAAACGTCTAACAATCTTAGCCGCATCCTCACCACAAATTGCTCTAACAGCAAACACAATAGGAATATAGTTGTTTCTTCCAACATGACCACATTTAGCAACAACTTTATAATATTTTAGATAATCCATATTTCCTCCTCATTTGTACCCTTATTATATAACTATATTTAAATTAATATTAGGACAAAAGCTTTCCTGTTTTTGCATAAAAAAAGAAGTTCTAATTAAAGAACTCCATAAAATTTTTATCTAAAACTTGAGCTACCTCTATTAAAACATCAATTTTATTTATACCATTACGAATCCATGACCTGACTGTTCTTTCGTCAACAAACATTCCATTATAAGCAAAATTTTCTTGTGTTTTAAATTTAGAGTTTTTGATAAATTTTTTTAAATTTTGACCTATTTTATTTAATGTTAAAATAGATTCATTATTATTTGTCATATTTTTACCTCCTTTGCGAAGGCTTGTGCAGAATGCTCCAGATGTAACAATATGACATAGAAATTATAGCACTAAAAAAAGCCTTAGACAAGTTAGTTAAACTTCATCTAAGAGCCAACCACAGTCATTATGACTTAATTTAAAATTATTTCTTATAAAAAAATAATTAACCCAAAATTTTTTATAACTTGAAAAAACTCCAAGTTGAAAAATAATAAAATATAGCATATCAAATGCTAAAAATACAATATAAAATAAAACTGAAAAATAGCTTGTTGTTTTTAAAACAATTATATCAATGCAAAATATTGTAGTACAAATAATTAAAAAACTAATAAAAATAATTATATTGATCCATTTTATTAGAGAAATGTGCGATTCATTTTTTAATTTGCCGTCATAAACATAACTTTCAATATTTTTATAATTCCAAATTGAATGAGCTTTAAAAACATTATTACGCTTTGCCTCTTTATAAATAAATATACTTAAATAAATTAATACAACAAGAATTAGGCATAAATAAATGACATGGATTTTATTTGTTGACTTCATTAAAAACGAAAAAGAAATACAAAAAATTATAATGCATAAAATAAATAACAATATTAAGTACGCAATCCTTTTCTTCTTTTTTAAATTAAATTGCCTTAAATCATGTTCAACTAAATAAAGTGTACCATTATTAATTATATCATCGAGGTTAATTTCATTTAATTTTAATTTTGTATTATTTATAATACGTTGTTGTAAGTATGTATCATCATTAGAATCTTTATCATCACTTTTAATCATTGCAGATTCTATATTTTCTAAATAATCTATTAAGCTTTTTTCTTTATTTGCCATTACTAATTAGCCCTTCTATTCTTTCCTTTTCTTCTTTAATAATATCGTCTGTCAAATCTTTACCGTTAATCATTTTAGCGACAATTCTAGTTGCCACCCTACTTTCAATTAAATATTCTTTCATATTTACCAACATATTTAAAGTTTTATTTAATTTATTTTCCATAGAATTTAATTTAATATCTTTTAAGATATCGATTTGTTTTTTTAAACTTTCATTTTCTAAGTCCAATGTTTGTAATTTGAAATCCTTATTTTCTATAATTAAAGCGTATCTTGCCAAATCAGCCTCACTAAGTTTACGTTGTTCATATGATTCTTTTAGTTCTTCTGTTAATCTTGTGATTTCAATTTTTAATGCTTTATGAGCACGTTCGCTTTCCCCAAAAATATCATTAAAATAATTAGCGTCAAAATCCATTTTTTCTTTTTCTATATAAGACAAATAATAATTAACTAAATTAAAATATATTTTCAATTGATTGATTATGCTTTGTATATTCAAGGTTTTCTCTTTTTTATGTTTATGATCATTACATTTTTTTATATAATCTTTGAGCTTATCGTATGTATACTCATCTATTTTCAATTTAGCTTTTAAATTTGTTTCAATATTTTTATCACGAACAATATATCCACAAGTTCTTGACTCATCATAATCTATATTCATTTCATAAAGAATATGTTTAATTGTCCCTTCTAGTAAATCAAGAAATGAGTCATAGTAAGAATTACTTTTAGATTTAATATTAGTTTCCATTGTTAAAAACCTTGAATTAATAGTTTCATTAATAACAAAATCTTTCATTACTTATCACCATTTAAAATTATTTTCATTAATTCATCATAGTTTACCCCAGCTGTTAAACCATTAAAAGTTAACTTATAATACATAAATAAAGAATCTTTTATTACATCTATATTTGAGAAACCAAATGAAGTATTAATTCTATCTAAAAATAATGAATTGCAATATAGTATTTCGTCATTTGTTAGTGTAGTGATTTGATATTCAAAAACATCATCATCTAAATATTCCCCTTGTTTTCTATATATGCATTCATTAGGGTTGAACAATCGCCAATCTGGAATATTTGTTATATTTGAAATATCATACTTAAAATTATTAACTTTTAAGAACTTAAAAAATGGACTTATTAGAACTATCATTCTGTTTTTAGATATTGAAAACATTTGAAAATTTTCGTGAAAATATGTCAAATTATTGGCAAATCCGTATAAATACTGCTTTTGCTCTTCAGTATTGTCTTGATTTAATAAATTTAATACAAAATCTAGTTTTTTATGATTATGGCTATAAATACCATCCCAACCAAGTTCATTTTCACTTGTCATACCTATGTCAGTAATAATAAATTCTTGCCCTTTCGGAGCATCCCAAAAACCGATATAAGCAGCATTTACAACACATGCCCATCTAAAAGCTGGGTAAGTTTTATTTTCATTTTGCATAATAGAGTTTGGAGTACCATCAGATTCTAATATTACTTCCAAAGTTCTTAACCAATAATCATGAATTGATTCATTAGCTAGTTGCTTTTCTACAAATGGTATTTCTTGTTTTATTATTTTCTCTATATTAGCATCAGAATAGCCTTTATCTTTATATATTTTTCTTATTCTATATGTTAATTCACTATAAAAATTTTTCTCTTTAAGCATAAATTCTTCGCTACCTAAACTTCTTATAATAGATACTAATAAGAACTTTTTTATAAGTTTTAATTCTTTTCTAGTTAAAATAACTTTATTTTCAGTATTAACAATTTTATTATTAAATACATTTGCAAATTGGCTTTCTATTTTTGAAGTTAATTTCTTTTCAATATCTGAAGAATAAAAATTTTCTTCTCCAAATACTCTTTCAATTTTAATATCTCTAGGTAAAATATTATCTTTGATGTTATAAGTAGATATTTTGTTACCAAAATTTTTTAATATGAATTTTGGTACATAATGTGAATAAGCCAAATTAATACCTCCATATCTAATTAAATAGTTTTAGCATATTACTTGTTGTAAAAAATCATAAAATCACACTTACACTTTAAAATAATAGCTATTAATGAATACATTTCTTTCTACTTTTGTAATTTTGTAAGCATACTTATCTGCAAACTCTTCTATTTTAGTTTCTGAAAAAGACTTATCATAAAAATAAAAATCACAATTCCCGTCATTGAAAATAATCCTATTAATCAAATGTTCATTGTTTCCATCTAATAATGGCTTAAATGTATTTATATCTAAATAAAGATGTTCTACAAAACTATTCTTTTTAGCCATTAATACCTTATTATAATTTGGAAATTGTTTAATTTCTTCTTCACTTGCTTCTATAATCTTGTTATATGCAAGTCTTATATATTTATCTACTATTCTATTAGAAATTAACTTACTAATTTTGCTAGCTAACACATTATTGTTTTTTGACAAGGCATTTTTCAAATAAAATAAAGTTGAAACTATAAAATCAACAGTTAACGTTCTACTTTTTACCATATCATAATTACTTTCGCCTAATAAATAACCGTGAAACGCAAAGTTTCTTAAAATAATAATGTCTTTAAATAATTTATCTGGTAAATTAAGATATTCTAAACCTTCATTTAAACTTGAATAATTATTCTTTCTATTAATATGATTATATCTATAAATATAATTTTCTAAAACTATTAAAATAGTACAAATATTGTTACTAAGCAATGATGATAATTTTCTAAAATCAGCAATTTCATTAGATAACGTCAATATAAACAAGTTTTTATCTATATAAAATTTAGGATAATTAAGTTTTTTTAAAAGATCCAATTTTTCTAAGATTTTTAAATGGGCATTTTCATCAAATACATTTATACCAACACTATAGCAATAATCTACCAAACAAAGTGGTGGTAACTCATTAGATAATTCTATAAAATTATTTATGTCAATAATTTTTAAAGTAAAGTTTTCTTTATAATATGTTTTAGTTAAGCTGTTTTTTTGAATATAAACAGAGTCACTACTAATAGTTCCGTTAACAAAATAAATAGGGTGATTAGGCGAACCAAACGATATGCTAAAGTTTTCATCATCACTGTTCTTATATTCACCTAAGATTGCAGTAGCAAGATCTATTCCAACAATTTGGCGAATTGGGATGGTTAAATTAACCTTGCTTACTTTTTCAACAAATTGATCCGAAAAATCAACAATAAATTTACCACAAGAAATTATACCAAACAAATAATGCTTCTTAGTTAACATTTCAATGGATTCTCTACGTATAAAGTTCAAAACAATAAATATTAATCCTGCTATAGTAATATCTTTATTTTTCACATAGAAAATATCATTATCAAATTTGTAACACCCTTTTAAAAATGAAAAATCATATTCAAAAAATCTAATATCATTTTTTGATAAAAATACGTGAGCATTAATGTTTCTAATCCAATCTAATAATTTGCCAATGTTAATTAAATCAGCATCTGTATTAATATTAAACATATTACAAGCATTAGGAAACATTTGACTAAATAAGTCAAATTTGGCATTTTTTAAAATTAAATCACAATTAAATGTTCCCCTTATAGTTCGTTCTATATCAATCATTACTGAAAGAATGTAGCTTTTAAAATTGATAATTTCATTATCTATTTTAGCACAATAAACATCTTTAACTTTTGAATTTAAAAATAAATATATTTCACTTTTTTCCATATTCATCCCCACATAATAATTTATCTTAATCTATATTATATAAATCATCTAATGAAAATAAATTATACATTTCTTTATTTAAAGTAGAACCGTTTTTTGATATAAATCCTAATTTATAATAATTAATGTTTAATTTATTTAGAGCATATGTTTCTTCATTTAAAATTGCCTCATCTATCAGCTTGTCAATAAACTTAACTTCATAAAATATATATCCCTTATTATCTAGTGTTACAACATCAAATTGCCCATTTGATTTGTTTTTAATATCATCATACCAATATGTACCAATTAGTTTTATAGGTTCAATTATTCCTTTTTTACTAGCTAACACTAGAAAATTCCTACTAATCTTTTCATATACTTTAGGAACATATTGCGTTAAAAAATCTTGCTCAATATATTCTTTATAAAAGATATCAATTGGCATATTATTTCGATAAGTTATATTTTTATAAATATACCTATAATAAAAATTAATAGAATTACTTTTTATATAATATAAGGTTTTCTTTCTATTGCTTAAATCATTAATAGGATTTATTCTTTCAATAATACCTAAAAACAATAATCTATTTAAAACATAATCAATTTTTGAAGAATCGTTCCGACACATATCAGCAATTTCCTTGTTTTTATGTTTCCCTAACGCAATTGCTAGTAAAACATCATTAGCTAAATTTATTTTATTTAATTCATTAAAAATACTAGAACTAATGAATGACTCTAACGCCGATCCTTCTTTAATTGCTAATTTTATAACATTTTCTTTAAAATCTAACATATCATCTATATATTGATTTAAATATGGCTCTCCACCAAATATACTATATAATTTAACTTTATCTTCATTGCTATACTTATTATAGTATAAACCAGATTCAATATAATTTTGTTCTTCTAACTTTATTATAGTATCAAAGCGACCATATAATGGATTAGAATAATCTACTAAATCTCGCATTATATCAATTGCTGAACCAGAAATAATAAATTTCATGTTACTTTTATGTTTATATTTATCTATTTTTTCTTGAATTATTGAATCAATACCTTCTATTCTCTTAATCAGATATGGATATTCATCTAAAACTAAAACTATATCATTCAAACTGAAAGCATAGTCTAATAAGTCAATAATATTTGTAAAATTTAAATATTTTATTTCTAAAATTTCAATTAATAATTTATTTAATTCTTCTAAAGTAATATACATATTAACATCTTTGCATTGATAATAAATGATTTTTAAATCATTATCATCTAAACTTTTTTTAATTAAATAACTCTTGCCTATTCTTCTTCTGCCATATATTAATAGATTTGCTTGGCTTTTTAATGATAAAAACTCATTTATGATATTAAGTTCATTTTCTCTACCATAAAAGTTCATACAAGATACACCCCCATTTTTATTAATTATATAACACATTTTTACTAAAGTCAATTTTACTCAAATCGATTTTAGTAAAAATGATTTGAGTAAAAATACTGCTAAAATCATAAAAATAGGACATATTCTGTCCTATTATTTCTTTAATAAATCATTAACAACATCTATATCTAAATTATAAGCAATAAGTTCTAATGTTGATAACTTATCAATACCGTTTTTTAAATATCTCCTAACTGTTCTTGGATCTACTGATAAAATATTAGCTAATTCTTCTTGTGTCATTTTTCTATTTTCTAATATCAACCTTAAATTTAGACTTGCCACCTTTGCTAAATCACTACTCAACTGACATCCACACCTTTAATTTATTAATAATAATGTAAACCATTTTTATAATAAAAAATAGGGCAGTGAATGTCCTAAAGGAAAAGAAAAAGTAGTCTTTAAGACTACTCTTCTCTGATCAATATTAAAATACCAGCAATTACATTAACAAATATTAAGGTACATATTTTAAAAGCAATTGAAATTTGTATGTTTTCTCTTCTACATTTAATAAAATATTTATACATAGGAATTAACCAACATAAAGGAATTAAACAAATAACTGTATAAATTATAAACATAATTCCAACCATTGTTCCTGCTAAACTTGGTACAATAAAGCCTATAATTATAAATATAGAACACATTAAAGAGCTTAAAACAGAACCTGCCATCGCTAAAATAAAGAATATTCTAGTTGCTGTATCTAAGCCTTTATTCATACTTTGATCGTTGTTGTTTAAATCTAAATTACACCCACAATAAGGGCAAAATCTAGTACCTTCATTAATTTCTTGACCACATTTTCTACAATACATCTTATATCTCCTTTTTTGGCGCTCTCGAAGCGATTCGAACGCTCGACTTCAACCTTCGGAGGGTTGCACTCTATCCCCTGAGTTACGAGAGCATTTATAAAAACCACTTTCACATAAGGAAAGTGGCTACTAAATCCACACCTAGTTTATCGGCTATATATTCTAAAGTAGCTAAACTATTAATACCTTCTTTTTCAAAACGCCTAATTGTACGTTCTTCAAAATCAAGTTTGTTCGCTAATGCTTGTTGCGTATAATTTAATTTAAGACGCAATTTTTTTAGATTTAAGCCTGCTAGTTTGGCTAGATTATATTGCATCTTTTTTCCTCCTTTGCCGAGGATTAAACCTTTAAACGCTCCGGAGAGATGCAATTAAATTATATCTTTATTTCTTATTTTTTTCAACAATTAATCGCATTTGTCCATTATATGGATTCAATAAATAATAATGATTATTATGTTTAATAAAATTTAACATATAAGAAGTCATAAATAAATAAATTAAAATAAAATATGTAATATAACAAACAATACTTAATATTTGCAATATTAAAGTTAAAACATTAAATATATGAATATAATTTAATATTCCAATTAAATATAAAACAACACTATAAATTGCAAACATTTTATATGTTCTACTCATTTTAAGACTATTAATATAATAACCTAAATTACTAATTTCAAAAGGATTAACACTTCTATCTATCACATTATCAAAAGCTTCATTTCGTTTACTAAATAAAACTTTTAAAAATAAATAAATAATATATGAAATTAATGGTATATTTAAAGCTACAAAACCTATACCAAGATAAACATCTTTATGCCAATTATAGGCTAATATAATAGTTAAAAATATAATTAATAAATAAAATAAAATACTAATAATTATTTTTCTTTTTTTAAATTCATCTTTTGTATAAGTTGAAGAAATTATTTTTTCTCCATTTAAATAAATCATTCTTCCATTTAAATATGGTAATTTTTTATTGTTATTATTTTTATTAATTAATTCTTTTTTTAAATCAATAATATCTTTTTCAAATTTATTATAATTATCTATAATATATTTATTAGAATCTATTTTCCAATATTTAAAATGATAATATTTATTAATATCATTAATTATATTTATTAATAAATCAAAATATTTAACAACTAAATCAATATCTAATTTTTTAGTAGATTCATGTTTATGTTTATTTATTTTTAAAGCATAATCTTTTAATTTGTCTAAATTATCTTTATTAATAATCAATATTAATTTTTCATATAATCCTTTATTATCAATAATACTAACAACAGACATATTTTTAAAATTATATTCTTTTATTATACTTTTCAATAAACATTCTATAAATTCATTATAAGCATCATAAAAAGTAGGTGATGGTGATTTAATATTATTAATTATAGTTTTATAACGGTTTAATAAATCTTTATTTAAACTAAATATTGACGTCATATTATCACCTCTTTTTAAGTTTATCATATATTTATTTTATTTAAAATTATTTTTAAAATAATTTATCAATTTAATTTCATTTTCACTTAATATTTTATTATTTAAATATATTAAATAGATGTTTCTAGTTAAATTAATATCTTTTAATTTAATTTCTTTAATACTTTTATTTAATATATATTTATTACAACAACTACTAGGTAAAATCCCTATACCTAAGCCATTTTTAACAAAATCAAGAGCACTTTCATTACTACTTGCTTCTACATAGGGAATAATATTTAAATTATGCTGATTAAAAATATTATTAGTATAAATTCTAGTCCCACTCAATTCTTCTCTTAATATTAAATTATATTTTGCCAATTCATAAATATCTAATTCGTTAAGAGAAAAATCTCTACTAGCTATTACTTTTAATTTATCTTCCATCAATTTAATTTTTATTAAAGATTTATCATTGACTTCACTTTCAACAATTCCTAAATCATAATCACCATTTAAAATACCATTTATTATTTTAGATGATATTAAAATATTAAAATGAAAACTAAAGTCTTCCTTATCCTTATAATTTTTAATTAAATTAGCTAAATAATTTTCACCAATACTAAGTGAACAAGCTAAATTAAGTTTAGGTTTTTTAGCTAAATTATTAGCTTTATCATCAAATAAATTTATATCGCTAACTATTTGTTTAGCATAACGAAGTAAAACTTTACCTTCTTCTGTTAAAATTAGACGTTGTTTTATCCTTTTAAATAATTTAATATTATATTCATTTTCTAATTCTTTAATAGCTAAACTGACTGATGGTTGAGCTAAATATAATTCTTTAGATGTTTTAGTTATATTTAATGTTTTAGCAACATTAATAAAAATATTTAATTGTCTTAAATTCATAATCTCACCTATAATAAATTTATTATAAACTTTATTAAATTATACTATTTTTATTATGATTATAAAAGTAGTATTATATTAAAGAGGCGATATTATGATTTATTTAGATTTATTTTGGACTTTCTTTAAATTAGGCTTATTCACTTTTGGAGGTGGATATGCAATGATAGGACAATTAAAAGAAATAGTTGTTGAGAAAAAAGGGTGGCTTACTGATGATGAATTACTAGAAGTTTGTGCAATTGCTGAATCAACCCCAGGACCTATCGCAATCAATTTATCGACTTATGTCGGTTATAAAAGAAAAAAAATACTTGGAAGTGTCGTATCGACTTTAGGTGTCGTTTTACCATCATTTATAATCATTTTTATTATTTCTTTATTTTTAGATGCTTTTATGCAAAATATATATGTAAAATATGCATTTATTGGTATCAATGCTTGTATAGCTTTTTTAATTATTAAAGCTGGTATTGAGATGTTTATAAGTCTTAAAAAAAGTTGGTGGCAAATAATCCTTACTTTAATAATTATAATTTTGATGGTTTTATTTAATATTTTTGAAATAAATTTTTCTTCTATTTATTTAATATTAATAGGAGCTTTGATAGGAATAATAATAAATACTATTTTAGCTGTTAAAAATAAGGAGGAATTGAAATGATTTTTTTAGAATTATTCTACGAATTCTTTTTAATAGGTCTTTTCACTTTTGGCGGAGGATATGCAATGATTCCGCTAATAGAAGATGCTGTTTTAAAACATAATTGGTTAACCCCTGAACAGTTTATCGACTTTATTGGTGTTTGTGAATCTACACCAGGTCCAATCGCTGTTAATATGGCTACATATATCGGTTCTACTAATGCTGGTATTTTAGGTTCAGCTGTTGCGACATTCGCTGTAGTTTTGCCATCATTTATCATAATCGTTTTAATCGCTGCAGTATTAAAAAATATAATAAAAAATAAATATGTCGTAAGAGCTTTAGAAGGAATAAAAGCTGTAGTCTTAGGATTAATTACCGCTACAGGTATTACTTTAAGTTTAACATGTTTAGGTTATAAAGATTTACATAATTTTGATTTTAATTATAATTCTTTAATTTGTTTAATCATTTTAGCTTTAATATATTTTATATTCTTAAAAATTAAAAAGAAAAAAATAAATACAATTATTCTAATATTAACATCAGCCATATTAGGAATAATTGTATGTTTAATAACAAATATTTAATTTATTTAATAAATTCAACAATATTTTTTATTATTTCTTCTTTTTCTAAATCGTCATATAATGTATGATAAGATTTATTTATTAATATTAACTTAATATTAGAATTTAAATATTTATTTATTTTATAACTAACCATTTCATCTGATTTAGAATTAATAATTAAAATATCGGTCATATTTTTAATATTTTTGCGAATTCTTCTACTTAATCTAAATAAATCAAGATATCTTAAAGGCCATCTATAATAAGCAAAAATATTTCTTGATGGTTTTATAGCATAATATTTTTTATATTCTAATAATTTTAAATTATCTTTTTTATATAATTTAAAAGCTACTCTAATACTACGAATCATAGCTTTTATTTTAGGTCTTATTTTAAGTGGTAACGCTAAAGTTATCACTTTTTTTATAATATTAGGATATTTATTCTTAAAATCTAATAGAAGTAAACCACCCATCGAATGTCCGATCGCAATAACTTCGTCATATTTATCTTTTAATTCTAAGATATAATTTTTAACATAATTAGACCAATCTAATAAATTATGACGGCCAAAATTTAACGCATCACTATCATGGCCAGGTAAGGTTAATAAATATTTATCATAGTCTTTAAAATTTTCAATTAAATAATTAAATGAATAATTACTTTCAACAATACCATGTAAAAAAATAATTGCTTTAGCCATTTTTCACCTTTTTAATTGTTCTAATTAATAATATTAAAAATATAATAAAAGTTATAATAGAAACAATATAAAATATAGCCGCTAAACCAACTAATATTCCCATTGTCATACCGATGGCTAATGCTTCTACAAAACCTCCAGGATTATTAATATTAAATGCTGAAACATTGATATATATTCCTACTATTAAAGTTAATAGAAAAAATATAGCTAAAAATATTAATGTTATCAATCGCCATATACTAATTCTTCTTTTCATCTTTTGTTATCACCTTTACAATAATATAGAATGTTATAGCAAAAACCAATATCAAAAACCCAGCAAAATAAAGTAACGGAAAAAACATATAACTATATAGATAGGTGCCAATATTTAAATTAGGGTTATTAGAATAATAATGAGATATCGTAAATATTAAAACTATTGTTCCTAATGTAATTAAAATTATACCTAATATTGTCCCTACAATTAAGATTAATTTACTAGCTTTCTTCATTTTCATTACCATTTAAAAATAAATAAATGAAAATAAGTAAAGCCCCATTACCTGGTAAATATAAAGGTAAAGTTTCATCATCTGGAATTTGAGCATTATGACCATTTTTTAAATAAGTATTTTTCGGATAATTAGTTTTAATAAATTTTAATGCTTCATCTTTTAAGCCAAGATTATTCAAACACATACTAATAGATGGGAAATCCCAACCCCACATTTTATCAAAATCCCAAGTTTTAAAGATTTTATCTAAACTATTTTTAATAATATTTTTATCTAATCTTTCTGATTTAAAGAAACTATAAGCCATAATTGGTAAAGGATGGTCATAATTATGTTCAATATATGTAAGATTAGTATTTAAATGTGATTCATAACAATTATCTAATACTTTTGGCATTACTGCATTATTAATAATATCTTCATATATTTCTTTAGAATAATTATATTTTTTAGCTAATTTAAATACATGAATAAAATATTCAACTTCAAAAATCGGACTTCTAACTTCTCTACCATCAAAACATTCTTGTGCTGGTATTAAAGGATAATTAAGATAATATATGTTATCTATTTTAACAAAAAACGAAGAAAGACATAATAAAGTATCATCTATTAAATCAGCATATTTAGTTAAATCAAAATCAGGATTTAATTCTTTAATTATAAATAACATATAGACTAAATGTGGTTGTTGCCACATTAAAAGTGGGCCGATAGGAGATGGTGAATCAAGGCCTGTAGGATCAGTCATTTTTGGCCACCTACAACCTAAAAAACCGTTTAATTTAGCTCTTTTTTTAGCTTCCTCATATATGGTAAAATAATAATTGATGCTAGGTAAAATAAGTTTATAATGACCATAATATATTAAACCTAAATGATGCCATAAATGCATTTCTAAATGAAATTTATTATACCAACTATTAATAGTTAAACCTGTTTCTGCTGGCGGATATTTACCACATGAATTAATCCTTATTAAATATAATGATAAAATAATTCTTCTATCAATTTCATAATCACCTGTTAGATATGGTTTTGTATTTAAAAAGAAATCTTTAATATTTCCTTTATCATATTTATTATCACTAACTTTTAAACTTAAATTTATATTATCAACACTTCTAAAAGTAATAATATTATCTTTTAAATCAATATTACCATTAAAAAGATATTTAATAATATCTTTACGATATCTATCGCTAATTATAATATCTTTATCTAATTTTATATTAGCACTATCTTTTAAACTACCTTCTTTATTGTAATAACTAATATTACTTTTAAGTTTAATATTTAAACCTTTATTTAATAAATTAGATTTAACTTTAATATTTAAAATATCTTCTTTAGAATCTATATTACTTTCTACTTCTACTAATTCATTTAATAAATAAAATTTAGAATAAATAGTTCCCTTAATTAAATCTAATTCTTGATAAATATTTGTAATATCATTTATATTAATTTTATTATCATTCATATAAAAAGCTAAATTAAACATATTATATTTAAAATAATTAGTTCTTAAAGCTTCATATTTAGCTTTTTCTTTATCGCTAGTTAAATAATATGCTTTACCATTATAACTATTATAGTCTTCTAAATTAATATTACCCAAGTCTTTTTTATAGGCAAATTTTTCACTCATTGTAAGTAAAGGAATATAGTTATATTCTTCACTAAATGTTTGTAGACCACTAATATCACAAGTAAAGACGAAACTACCATTACCAATAGATAAAGGATTATGAATATCTATTTTATCATTAATAACATTATATTTTTTTATTAAATTTAAATCCATATTATACCTCACATATAAAATCTAATAGATAATTATTACATTTTAAACCTAAATTAGAATAAGGTTCAATAATATTAAAAACATGAATTGCTTTATAATCTGTTTCTAAATATAGTGTTACATCTTTATTTTTTTCTTTTAATAAATTATATAATTTTATTGTTAAATTAAAGAAATCTTTATCTCCTTTACTTGAAATCAATAATATTTTAGGTAATTTAGTTTCTTTATTAATATATAATTCTGCTTCATAAGTATTATTATATAAATAATCATTTTTATAATCTTTACCATATAACATTCTACATATCCCTGGTATAGCCACATATTTAGCTAATATTTTATGATTAGCTAAATTAGCAGCATCTTTAATATAACAAACACTATGATTTAATATTAAATAATCTATATTTATATTTATTTTTTTTAAATTTAATTCTTTTAACATCATTTCATTATTATTTATTATTACAAATAATAAACAAAGTAATGCCCCTGCACTATCACCTGTTAAAATAACTTTATTTAAATCTAATTTTAAGTTTTCTTTATTTAAAACTAAATAATTTATATAACTAAAAACATCAGCGATTTGTTTTTTTAATAATGCTTCACCTTTTATTGTATAAGTTAAACTTGATACAACATAACCATTATTAGCTAAAAAACAGCAAAAAGGATCATTTATATCTTTATCACCATAAACAAAGGCTCCACCATGTATATCAATGATTAAATGCCCTGTTTTTTTTCTGTAAATATTAAATTCATTTTCATTACATTTATAAACTTCTTTAGATATATCATCAGGTTTAATAAATTTAGCTAATCTTTTTTTATCATTTTTAGCCATTTCTTTTTTTATTATGTTATAGATGAATTTATAAAAGCCATAAAGCATCTTATCACCTCAATAAATAGTATAACATAATTAATAAGCTAAAACATTCATTTTATTAATATAACCAAGTAAATCTATTTCATAATTATATTTATGTAAATATTCAATTAATAAATTAACATTAATATCAATATTTAATTCATTTAATAATGTTTTTTTAATTTCATTAATATTATCAAATCTATTAATAAAATAATCTAATACATCATTTATATTAAATTGTTTATCTGTCTTTTTAAAAATAATAAATTTAGAAAATCTTAAATGTTTAATATCATCTATATATAATAATAAATTCTCATAAAAAGAATCTGGTAATTCTAGATTTAATTTATTTATATTTAAAGTTTGATAAGTATAAAATTTATCATCAATTAAATTATTAGAAATATCTTTTAAATAATTTAATATATCATTTTTAGAAATATTAAAGTTTCTTAAACCTTTTAAAGTTATATATTTATTATTTTCATATTTAAATATTTCTTTATTTTTTAATAAATCATATAAAAAAGATGTATAACTAGTCTTTAAATAATTAAATTGTCCATTATCTATAAAATAATCATCTTTTAATATAATATTTCCTAAATATTCAACTATACTTTTAATTTCATTTTTAATAATATAATTACTTCTTAATTTATAACCAATCTTATTTAAAACATAATTATTAATATATGTAGGATCAAATTTATTAATACTTTTAATAAATAATTCTTTAACTTCATTTAATGAATAAATATCATTAATAAAATTAACTTTTAATATTTTATAATCTTCATCTTTTAATAAATCAACAAATTCATATGTTAAAACATCATCATGAATATAATTAGAAAAATTTTCTTTTAAATATGTAGAAAAAGTATTTTCTTTATGACCATAATTTAATCTTACATGTTTAATAAAATCATCTACATTAATTGGGGCTAGTTTTAATATTAAGGTTTTAATAAAATCAAATTTATCATTGTAGCCAATTAATACGTCTGGCATTCTTGTAAAAACAATATTTTCATCATCATAAATTCTTTTTAAAATATTATGTAACTCATATTCATCTCTTATATCATATTTATTCATTAAATTGCTGTTATGTTCATAAAAATATAATGTTGAATAATCTCCAAAAGCATTATTTAAAATGCTTAACAACTCTTCTTTATTTACTTTATCTAATTCAAAATAACGATAGCTTCTACCAAAACCATGAATAACTTTATTATTTCGTTCTAATAAAGCCATAATATTACGTTCATTTAAATCAGTTTTAGAAATATTTAAATCTTCTTTTAATTTATTACATTTATCTAATATTTCTTCAATACCTAAAGATGTATTAGCCTCTTTTAAAATATAGATAATGATATTTAAATCATTATTTGTAATATAATTAGAATTAATCTTTATTAAATTAAATTCTTTTAATAATGTATCTTCTATAAAAGGAGTAATATCATCTTCTTTTAATAATAAAGATGGGCTTGTTTTGCCAAGCTCATATTTTTCTTTTAAAAAATTATATACTAAAATATTTGAATTAAATAATTTAATAAATAAATCACTAGAAATATTATATTTAATAAAATAACTTTTATACATTAATTCTTCTTTAACTAAACCTAATTTATTAATTAAATTTTTTACTATTTGTCTAACTCTTTCTCTAGTTAAAAAATAAATATTACCGATAGCTTCTAATGTATTACCATTTAATTTAGCAATTAAAATTTCTTTTTGTTTAATGTTTTCTATTTCATTAATTTTAGCTTCTAAAGTAGGAAGATTAATATGACCTTTAAAAACTAAAAATCCATCAAAATATAAGGAATTTAATATTTCACCACATTTACTTACATCATATATTTTTAAAGCTTCCTTTAATTCTTTAATAGTGAAAGAATCACCTTTAAATTTATTATAAATTAGTTCTAATGTTTTTTCTTTAGATAATTTATCACTACATCTAAAACTATCATAAGCTTTCAATACTTTATTTTTAGAACCAAGTGGAAGATTAATAGAATTAATATCATTTATTAAATTATTGATGTCAACATTATGAATAAATAGAGATTCTGCTAAATTAAAACTAAGTCCATATTTACATAAATCATAAACTGAATTATCTCTATCTAAATGCATAATTTGATATACAGCATTATTGATATTTAAAACTTTAGTCTTGCTGATACCTGGAATTTGTAATAAATCAACCTTATTTTTATATATATTTTCTATTGAAATATTATTTTCAATTAAAGTTTTAATAATTGATTCACTAATACCATATTCATATAATAAATGTAATGATTTCATATAAAGCACTCCCTTAAAAACACGTATAAATGATAACATATTTTGTTAACAAATTAAAGGAAAAACTTAAACTTTTTTTCCAAAATACTAATACATATTTTCAAAATTATTCAAAGTTAACAACAAAAAGTGGCTTATTTAAGCTACAATTTATTTTCATAAATTTTCATTTTGATTGATTGTATTTTATCTAAAATCAAGTTTAAAGGCATCAAAATCAACTATAAAATACCTCAGCTTAACTGACAATTACTTTACAAACACATTAATTAAAAAGGGGGTATCAAAAACCATAGGTTATTTAAAACCTAGGTTTTTTGCCCCCCTTATATAAGCAATTGTAAAAATTGTAAATTGTTTTTGACTTTTCATTATTAAAAAAATTTATGCTTCTTCTTTTTTATGGTGACAATAAACACATTCATCATTTTCATATGTACAAGATTCTAAAACACCATTTTCATTGCGTTTGCTATATCCACAATCAATATACCAACGGTGATAAGTACTATAGTAATAAATATATTCTTTACATTCATTTGTATGAATATGATAATTATCTAATTCTGAATAATCTACTACAGCATCAGGATTCCACGTGTATGTTAATTCTACTAAATAATCATCACCAGAATATGTAATATGCTTAAAATGACCATTTACATCAAGTTCTACTTCTAAAGTCACATGGCCAATAAAAGATTCAATTATATTAGTTTCATAAGCTTCTAAATATTGTTCTTTTGTGAAATTATAATCATAACTAATAAATGTAGATACAAAACCTTCTTTCGGATCATCAGCCATCATAAACTCTTCAAATTCTGTTTTTTCAAACATATAAGTGCCGTCACCAATAAATTGATTATCTTCAGATATATAATAAGGATAATAATTATTTATTATCATATTATCAAAATCAAACTCTAAGTATTGATAATATTTAGGAACATAATAATCTTTCATCTTAATATTATAGCCATCTATTATCGTATCAATAATAATTTCTTCACCAGAATCAACTTTTCTTACATTAAGTTCATATTTACCATTACCATTATAAAGTTCATCGTATGCTTTTTCATATGCTTCTTTTTTTCTTCTTCAGTTAATTTTTTATAATTACAATAAATACATTCATTATTATCATCAAATTCATGTGCTTCACTAATTTCATTTTTAATTTCTGCATAATCACAACCATATTTAATTACATTATGATTATATTCATCTATTACTTCATATTTGATACATTCATCTGTATGAATATGGAAATCAGCTAAATCAGCTAATGAAACACTTACATTAGAATTCCATGTGAAATTTATTTCTAAATAACTTTTACCATCTTCCTCATTAACTGGAGTAATTAAAATTTGTTTTAAATGACCATCTTTATCAATTACTACTTCAAAATTCATAACAACTTCATAACAAACAATTGTTTTAGTTTCATAAGCTTCTAAGTACTCTTCTTTTGTTAATGGGAATAAAGCCGCCGTTATTAAAGCATTAGCATATAATTCTTTAGCTTCACTTGCTGTATTATATTCATCAGTTTGTATAAAATAAGTTTCGTCAGTATAATAGCTACCATCTTTAAATGAATCATTAATATAATAACCTAATATTTTATTTTCATTTAATTGAACATAATCATAATATTTAGGTAAATAAGGATCACTAGTACGTATATTATAACCATCAACTAACATATCTAAATTTATTTTTTCATTTCCTTCAACAAGTTCAACAGAAATTTCATATTTAGCATTACCATTATAAAGTTCATTATAGGCAGCTTCATAATATTATTTTTTTCATGTTTTCCCCCTAAATTTATTTTAGTATCCATTTTGAAATAAATTATTGTCAATTATTTTATTAATCTAATATTTCTTGTTCTAATTTAATATTATTTTCTAACATATAACAAATAACATCTTTAAATTTTATATATTTAATATCATCTTTCATTTTATTTAAATTTAAAATATCATTTTTAGTTAATTCTTTTAATAATTCTTTATTATCATTTAATTCTTTAATAGACATTTGATAAGGAATAAAATTAATATTAGTTCTTTTTATTAAATCATAATAAATTTTAATTCCACCAACATCGATATCGCCATAATGATAATAATTGCTATTAGGGAATTTTAAATATAATTTATTTAATAATTTTTCCCTCATTTTATTACAAAAACCACCTAAATAAATGACTAAACCAGGCCATTTAATAGAATAAAATGTGGTTAAATTTTCAATTGTTATTATATTTTTAATGTCTTTATTTAATATTACTAATTTATCGATCATTTTTTCATTTAAATTAAATTCAAAATTGAAATCAAATAAATCAATAATTGTATTATTAATTTTAAATTTTAATTCATTTTTTATTAATACATATTTATTAGGATTATAGATATTATATTCTTCTAATATATCTATATTATCTAAATATTCTTTATCACTAAAATTCTTAATTATATTAATTATTCTATTTTTAATTGAATTAAATTTCTTTGAATCTCCTAAATATTTAGCAGAAAAGTCTCTTAATAACATTTCTTCTTTTAAATTTAATAAATTATTTAATGTATTTAGTATTAATAATAATTCATCTTTATTACTAAAATATTCTTTTGGTAATATATATTTATTAATAATATAATCTTTACTGTAATCAATAAAATTATTAATAATATTATTACTAGAATTATAATCATTTAATATTTTTAAACATTCTTCTTTTATTTTAATAGGACTTTCTTTATTTACTTCTTTATAAATATCATTTAATTTAGCTAAATTTAAAATAATACTATCTAAAATACCTCTATTATAAATAATATTAATATAATCTTTATTTTTTAATTCATTTAAACTAAATTCAATTTCACTTCGATATTTAAATGAATCTACTATATTATAATTAGCTAAAATTTTATCTTTAGTTGTTAATTTAATTTTTTTATTAACTTTAACTCCTTCTTTAGATAATTTAGAATGTTCATATTTGTTAATTAAAGAATTTAAAATATCTAAACTATAACTATTCATTTATTTAACCTCAAATGGGAAAATTATAGGATAATTTCCTTCTTTAACAATACCAATAGTATCATCAACATAAGGTTGAATAGAATACATCCTAATCGTTGGAACAATTATAATTAATTGAATTTCTAATTCTTTATAAAACTCCATTAATGATTTAATTCTTGATTCATCCATATTATTAAAAGCTTCATCAAAAATAACTATAGATGTACTATCTTGCTTAGCCTTTAATTCTTCAAAACAAGCCGCAATTATAATATAGAATGGGGTTTGTGTCTCACCACCACTTTTTTCTTTACTTATTTTTGAAAAATACATTATTTCATCATTTTTATTTTTAATTTTAATATCATAAGCCATATAATTACGATAATCTAAATATCTAGCTAATTCTTTTTCTTGTTCACTACTTAAAGCATCTCTACTTATTTTTTTAAATAAATCTTCTAAAACACTTAATTCTGCCTTATCTAATATAGTACTAAATAAATCTTTAGTCTCCATCAATTTACCAGATGTAATAATATTATAATATCTTCTAAATTCATCATCATTACTACTAGTTATAGATATTTCATATATTTCATCATCACTACCAAATTTATGTTTATTTAAACTATTATTTAAATCTTTAATACTTTTCTTAGCTTCATCTATTTTTTCTCTTAATTTAACTAAAAAATCTTCTTTAAATGATTCTTCACTTTTTTCATAAGCTCTAATCGCATTTTCTTTATAATCTTGTAAACTTCTATTTTTAATTTCATTATATTCAATTAGATATTTTTCTAAATCATAAATATCATAACCTAAATCTCGACTAAAACTTTCTGAATATTTACGCATTCTTTCTATTAAATAATTATAATTTTTATTATTATAATTTTTAGCTTTTAATAATAAATCAGTAATTTCTTTTGTTGTTTTATATTTATTTTTATAATCTATATATTTAAATTCATCTATTTTCTCTAATTTATTTTTAAATTCTTCTTTTAATCTTTCTTCTTCAGTTTTTAATTTATTTACATCATATAAATTATCTCTTATTTGTTTTTCAATACTTTCAATAATTTTATATAAAGTATTATTTTGTTCTTTTAAATAAATAATATCATCATTTAAATTATTTATTTTACTTGTTATTGACAATAAATTTAAATCATTATCATATTTATCTATTTCTAATACAATATCAGTTAATTTAAATTTTAAATCATTTAAAATTGTTGCATAATCTTTTTCATTTTTTATTTCTTTAATTCTACTACCATTTAATAATTTTAAAACATTATTTAAATCATCTATTTTATCATTTAATTCTTTTAATTCATTTTCTAATAATTTTATTTCTTCTTCTAATAAATTAATCCTTTTAATACGCCCTTTTTGCCCAATATATGGTTTTTCATAACTTTTAGGATTTAAAGCTCTTAAGGTATAATTTTTATAAACCATACCACTCTTACTAACTGCTATTTTATGATTTTTTAATTCTTTAACATCATCTATAGCCATTACTTCATTTAATAAATAATTAACATATTTTTTAGCATCAGCATTATTAATTTCTTCTAATTTACTAACAAGTGAATAAGGATTAGCTTCTTTATATGAAATCTTATTAATATTAACAATACCTACCCCATATATTTCTTTATTTTTAATTTTATCATAAATTATACTTGCATCATCATAATAAGAAATTGGAATTAATAAATTAAATTTTTGATTATTTAGATACCCTTCAATAGCGTTTTGCCATGACTCATCTTTAATTTCTAAATATTCGCAAAGTGGTTTAATAATTATTTCTTTTTTATATTTTAATTCTAATTCTTCTTTTAATTTTTTAATTAAATATTCAACTGCTAAAGGATAATCATTTAAGCCATTTTTTAATTTAAATAAATCGTTTCTATCTTCTTCTAATTTATTTTTTATTTCTTCTTTTCTTTTATTTAATTCATATATTTTAGTAATTATATTAGTTTTGTTATCTTCTAATCTATTTTCATATTCTCCTAATTTAATTATTAAATCACTATATTTCAAATTTTTAGGATATTTAGTAAAATCATAATTTAAAGCTATTGTTTTAGCTATTTTAGTTTCTTCTTTTAAAATATTTTTATAAATAAATAATTTTTCATCATTTTTTTCTATTTCTTTTTCTAAATTTTCTTTTTCATTAATAAGTGATTTTAACACTTTATATTCTTCTTTATTTTTCAATAAATTTAATTTTTCATGATCATCTTCTATTAATTTTTCATTTTCTTCTTTTTTACTTTTATGCTCATCTAATTCAATTTCTAATCTTTTTCTTAATTTATCTAATGTTTCAATATTATTTTTTGCTTCTTGTTTTAAAATATCAATATTTAAAACATCTAAATAATCAATCATTTCTAAATTTTTTAGATAATTATTACCTTTATCATAAAAAGTTTCTAAATAATTTAATTTTTCTTCTTCTCTATCTATTAATTTAACTAATTCTTGATATGTTTTAATTTCTTTTTTTAATTCTTCTAAATTTAAATTATCTTCCTTTAATAAAAAATTATTAACAAATGTTGATACCATATCTATTGGTTTAAATGATATTGCATTTTGTAATAAATCATAATAACGATTATTATCACGAAGTTTAAAAATATCATTAGCTATCATTCTTTTTCTTTCTTTAATCGTATAATTTGATAAATCTGTTAAATAATCTTCTTTTAAAGCTATTTTAAATTGATTAAAAGGTAAAATATTAGCATTATTAATAATATCTTCATCTATTATTCCTCTATTAGTTAAGACGAAAAAATGGGAATCAACTTTATTTGAACCATTAACTATTTCAAGTGCACAACCTAAAGTTAAAACGTAAGATTCACTTCTAAATTCTAACATTATATAGCTAATAACATCTTTTTCTTTTCTTAAATATGTATTACCTTCAACGCCAATCTTCGCTCTAATATAGCTTTCTAAGGTTCTTTGCCCACTTTGATTGGCAGCTTTATTAAAATGTTTATCATCACCAGCAGATAAAACATAATAAATAGCATCTAATAATGTTGATTTACCACTCGCATTTTCACCAGTTATTAAAACATTTCCAGATAAATTTATTGTATGATTAGTAAATATATGCCAATTAACAAGTTTAATCTTCACTAACTTCATCTTCATCACCTACTAAATCTATATAAGAATTTATTCTATCTAATAACATATTTATATCATCTGTTTTAACTACATATAATATTGTAGGATATATTTTTATCGCACTATTTTCATTAAAATCAGCAAAATTAACATCGATTAATTTATATCTTTTTAAAGTTTTTAAAGCATTTTGTAAATTAGTATTTGAATAATCAGTTCGATAAATTCCTGTTTTATTTATTTCTTCAATAAAAGATGAAATGGAAATATTAATATTAGTTTCACTACTAATTTCTAAATTAGCTCTTTTATACATTAATCTTAATATTAATAAAATAATTGTTTCTAATTTTTTAAAATGAACTCTATTTTTATCTTCTGTTGTATATAAATAAATTATTTTATAATTATCATCATTTATAATATCAAAACCAATTATATTAAAATAAGCACTTAAAATATCATATAATTCTAAAGCTTTATAATAATCATCTTTATCATTTAATATTTGACCATAAATAAAATTATCACTTAATAATTTATTACTAATTCTAGAAAATATATTTCTTTTACTTTCTCCTAATTCTTTATATTTTTCATAAAAAGTTTCTAAAGCTATTTCTTTTGTCATATTTAAATCCTCTCAATAATAAAATCTTGAAATTTTTTATTATTATAATTATAAGTATTATCTAATAATTTAATTTTATAATGAATAAGCATATTACAACTATAAATCTTTAGTAAAAATAATTTTAATAACATTTTATCATTATCTATAATTATATCTTTAGCATAAATCATTTTATTATCTTTTAATAAATTTAAGGCAAATTTATCAATTTCATTAACGCTATATTCATAAGACTTATAAAATTCTTCTTTTATCTTTTTTTCATCAAACATAAAAGAATTAATATTAACTAAAACCTCTGATTTAATTTTAGGATTTTGTTTACGAGGAGTATATAAGGACATAGTATCAACATTTTTTGTTTCTATTAAATCAAAATTAATGTTTTCAAAAAAATCTTCATTAAACTTAACTAAATGTTTTAAAGCTTGATTAATTTTACCTTCAATATTATTTTGTTCATTTATTAAAAAATTAATTCTATTTTTCGCTGTTGCTAGATAGTTATTATTTCTTTTATTTAAAACTATTAAATATTCTTCTATTTCATTAAATGTATTTTTAATATTATTTAATTCAGTTTTAAAAAAATTAATAGCTTCATCAATATTATCATCATTATTAATATTATTACATTTTAAAATTAAATAATTATTAACCATTTTACCTAAATTTAAAGGATTTAATAAATTATCAATAATATTAATAATTTCTAATTTATGACGTGATGGATTATCTTTAGTCCTAAAATTTTCAAAAGCTTTTAAAATTACTTTATTTTGATAATCTTCATAAATTGTTTTTAATATTTCTCTTGGAGTAGCTTCATTATCTTTAAGTAATCTTGTTAAAAATTTTCTAATATTAACATTTAAACCTCTTAAACTATTAATAAGTTCTTTATTACTTTTACTTAATTGTTCAGTTAATTCAACAGCCCTATTATAATCAAAAGTTTTCAATAAACTATAAATATTATAAACATAACCACTAAATTCTAAACTATATGTTTCATTATCAATAAAATCTCTAATAGTAGCTAATATAGATATTGCAAATTCATCAAGTTGATAAGTTATATTAAAACCGCTAATATCTTCAACAAGCCAACCATAATTAGTAAACATTCTAATCTTATCGCTAGCGATAGTTTTAGCTTTATCATCCGTTATTTCTATTCCTTCATCATATAAAATTATTGGTGAATTAATAATATAATCATATAACCAATTAACTAATTCTTCCCTTCTAGCAACTAATTTATCTAATGTCATATTCTTATATAGTATTAATAATAAATCAACATTTAGTCTTTTACTTTGTGAAGTTAAAACATTAAAAAAACCATCTTTAACTAAATCAAAAAAGTTGTTAACAGCCATAATAATCACCTACTTACATCATTAATTGCATTATATCTTAAAGATTTTATTAAATCAAGTTTACAAAAATAAAAGACCAATTACATGGTCTAATTATTCAAATGGTATCTAGTAAACTTTAAAAACTAAAATAACAAAAAATATTTTTTATGTCTAATTTTACTAATAAGTAAAAATATACTTTGTTTTACAAAAATGTGAAATTTTGACAAAAAAGTATTACAAAAATGTGTAAAATGGTGTTGAAAAGTATTACAAAAATGTGAGGAGCGAATTATATGTTAAAAAGAAAAATTAATGACTTTTTATTAAATTGGAAAAATAAAGAACATCACAAACCATTAATTATATCTGGAGCTAGACAAGTCGGTAAAACTACATCAATACGAGAATTTGGCAAAACTTACAAATCTTTTATCGAAATAAATTTCATTTTTAATCCTGAATATAAGGATGTTTTTAATATGAGTTTTGATATTGATACTATAATTAAAGAAATAAGTTTATTAAATCCAAAATTCAAATTTATTGATTATAATACTTTAATCTTCCTTGATGAAATTCAAGCTTATCCTAACGCTATCACATCGTTAAAACCATTTGCCGAAGACGGTCGCTTTGATGTTATTTGTTCAGGTCCTTTACTTGGTATAAACTATAAACAAATTTCAAGTATTCCTGTAGGTTTTAAGGAAGAATATGTAATGTATTCTTTAGATTTTGAAGAATTTCTTTGGGCAAATGGTTATACATTTGACCAAATTAACGATATTTTCTCATATATGAAAAATCTTCTTCCTTTACCAAACATTTATTTCAACAAATTAAATCAGTTATATAAAGATTATATATTTGTAGGTGGTATGCCTGAAGCTGTTAATACTTTTATCGAAGAAAATGTTTTTTCAAATGTATTTTATGTTCAAAACAGAATTCATAAAGATTACGAAGATGATATAACAAAATATGTTGAAGGACTAGATGTAGCTAAAGTTAAAAATATTTATAGGCACATTTCAAGCCAATTAGCTAAAGATAACCATAAATTTCAAATTTCAAAGCTCGGTCATGGGGCAAGATTTAGAGAATATGGTGGCACCGAGGAATGGTTAAAAGATGCCGGCATCATTAACATAGCCTACAATTTAGAAAAATTAGATTTACCTTTATCAAGTTATGAATTAAAAGATTATTTTAGAATATATTATGCAGATCATTCACTATTTGTCGCAAATATAGATGAGGAAGCTAAAAATGATTTAATAATTAATAATAATTATGACATTTATAATGGCGCCCTTTATGAAAGCTTAATATCTGAAGAATTAATTAAACAAAATTATCCATTATATTTTTATAAAAATGATTCTTCAACTATTGAACTAGATTTTATAATTCGTATTAAAAATGAATTTGTTCCTATTGAAGTTAAAAGAAAAAAAGGTAGAACTAAATCATTAGATAAAATATTAGAAAACAGCAATGCTATCAAATATGGTATAAAATTAATAAATAGTAATATTGGATTTGAAAATGACAAATTTACTTTTCCTTATTTTTTAAGTTTTTTATTAAAAAGATTTTTTAATGAAACTAATTATATAAATTGGAATCAAAAGAAATCTTAAAATATTACAAAGTATCAAAAAGGTGTCCTTATAAACTCAATGTCATTAACTTAAGACATTTGACAAAATAAAAAGATTAAGATATGTAACGAATTACACCAAGTTATGTGTA
>CALUXR010000009.1 GCA_944324795.1 uncultured Acholeplasmatales bacterium | reverse complement strand
TTTTCTTTACACTTATTGTTTTAACAAACAAAAAAGACATATTCTTTTAAAAATATGTCTTTTTGTCAACAGTCTGAAAGAAGACCTAAGTCTTCTTTAATAATATTATTCAATAATTTCAGTAACTGAACCAGCACCTACAGTGTGACCACCTTCACGAATTGAGAATTTAGTACCATTTTCAATAGCGATTGGGTGAATTAATTCAACAGTCATAACTGTATTATCGCCAGGCATTACCATTTCTGTACCTGGTTCTAATGTAATAATACCAGTAACATCAGTAGTACGGAAATAGAATTGAGGACGATAACCTGAGAAGAATGCTGTATGACGGCCACCTTCTTCTTTAGTTAAAACATAAACTTGAGCTTTGAATTTTTTATGTGGGTGAACTGATTTTGGTTTAGCTAAAACTTGACCACGTTGAACTTGTTCACGAGCGATACCACGTAATAATACACCAATATTATCACCAGCTTCAGCTTGGTCTAATAATTTACGGAACATTTCAACACCAGTTACTACTGTAGATTGAGTATCATGAATACCAACGATTTCTACAGGATCACCTAATTTAACTGTACCACGTTCAACACGTCCAGTAACAACTGTACCACGACCAGTGATTGTGAATACATCTTCGATAGGCATTAAGAATGGTTTATCAGTTTCACGAACTGGAGTAGGAATATATTCATCAACGATGTTCATTAATTCTTCTACTTTTTCTACCCATTTTGGATCGCCATTTAAAGCACCAAGTGCTGAACCACGAACGATTGGAGTATCATCACCAGGGAAACCATATTCATTTAATAATTCACGTGTATCCATTTCTACTAAGTCGATTAATTCTTCATCATCAACCATATCACATTTATTTAAGAATACAACAATTCTAGGTACACCAACTTGACGAGCAAGTAAGATGTGTTCACGAGTTTGTGCCATAGGACCATCAGTAGCTGCGATAACTAAGATAGCACCATCCATTTGAGCAGCACCAGTAATCATGTTCTTTACATAGTCGGCATGTCCTGGGCAGTCAACGTGCGCATAGTGACGAGTTTCAGTTTCATACTCAACGTGAGCTGAGTTAATAGTTATACCACGTGCTTTTTCTTCTGGAGCAGCATCAATTGCATCATAAGCTTTAGCTTGAGCTAAACCTTTTTTAGATAATACGCTTGTAATAGCTGCAGTTAATGTTGTTTTACCATGGTCAACGTGACCAATAGTACCGATATTAACATGTGGTTTTGTACGTACATATTTTTCCTTTGCCATAATTAAATATCTCCTTAAATTTTTTTCCTTTCTTTTTTTACCATATAATATTTTACATTATCAGGTAGGTAAAATCAAGTAAAACCTAAATTTTTCCTCTAGCTTTAATAATTTCTTCTTGAATAGCTTTTGGACAAGCTTCATAATGGTGAGTTTGCATTGTGAAGTTACCACGACCTTGTGAATTTGAACGAAGGCTTGTAGCATAACCAAACATTTCTGCTAGTGGAACATATGCTCTAATTTTAACACCATTACCACGTTTTTCTTGAGAATCTAGACGGCCACGACGGCTTGTTAAATCCCCAATTACGTTACCGATATATTCTTCTGGTACAGTAACGTCAACTTCCATAATAGGTTCTAATAATACTGGCTTACATTTTTCTTTAGCCGCTTTTAAGGCTAATGATGCTGCTACCTTGAAGGCTGCTTCAGATGAATCGACTTCATGGTATGAACCATCAAATAATGTAGCTTTAATATCAATTAATGGATATCCAGCTAAGATACCATTAGGAAGAGCTTCTTGTAATCCTTTATCTACAACAGGGATGTATTCACGAGGAATAACACCACCAACGATATTATCAACAAATTCATAACCTTTATCTTGATTTGGTTCAAATTTGATCCATACATGACCATATTGACCACGACCACCAGATTGACGGATGAATTTACCTTCACAATCACCTGCTTGAGTAATTGTTTCACGATAAGATACTTGAGGAGCACCAACATTAGCAACAACGTTAAATTCTCTCTTCATTCTATCAACGATAATATCTAAGTGTAATTCACCCATACCAGCAATGATAGTTTGACCAGTTTCAGAATCAGTATATGTTTTAAATGTAGGATCTTCTTCAGCAAGCTTAATTAAAGCAGCTGTCATCTTATCTTGGTCAGCTTTAGTTTTAGGTTCAACAGCAACACTAATAACTGGTTCTGGGAATACCATTTTTTCAAGGATGAAATCACCCTTTTCATCAGTTAAAGTATCACCAGTTGTTGTATTTTTAAAGCCTACTGCAGCAGCGATATCACCAGAATAAACTTCTTTAATTTCTTCACGGTGATTAGCATGCATTTGCATAATACGACCAAGTCTTTCTTTTACATTCTTAGTTGTATTTTTAACATAAGAACCAGAAGTACAATGACCTGAATATACTCTAAAGTATGTTAATTTACCAATAAATGGATCTGTTACAACTTTAAATGCTAAAGCTGCAAATTCACCATTATCATTAGCATCAAGTTCAAATGTAGTTCCATCATCTCTATGTGCGATAGTTTTTTTAATATCAAGTGGGCTAGGTAAGTAATCAATAACTGCATCTAGCACTTTCTTAACGCCCATATTTTTGAATGCTGAACCACAAAGTACAGGGAAGAATTGAACAGATAGAGTAGCTTTACGAATAACTTCTTTAATCTTTTCAACAGGAATTTCTTCACCTTCAAGATACATCATAGCTAATTCATCATCAAATTGTGATAATGTATCTAATAATAAATCTCTTTTTTCTTGACAAATGTCAACTAATTCAGCAGGAATTTCTACTTCTTTATAATCTTCGGCTTGACCACCATCATAGATGTAAGCTTTCATAGTGATTAAATCACATTGACCTTTAAATTGATCTTCAGCACCAATTGGCCATTGAATAGCTGCGGCACAAGCACCTAAACGGTCATGAATTGTATTTACAGAATATTCAAAATCAGCACCGATTTTATCCATTTTGTTAACGAATACAATACGAGGTACTTCATAATCTGTAGCTTGACGCCATACAGTTTCAGTTTGTGGTTCAACACCAGCTTGACCATCTAATACAGTAACAGCACCATCTAATACTCTTAGAGAACGTTGAACTTCAACTGTGAAGTCTACGTGTCCTGGAGTGTCGATGATATTAACACGATAATCATGCCATATAGCTGTTGTAGCAGCAGATGTAATAGTAATACCACGTTCTTGTTCTTGAACCATCCAGTCCATTGTTGAAGCACCATCGTGAGTTTCCCCAATCTTGTGAATCTTTTTTGTATGGAATAAGATACGTTCAGTAGTTGTAGTTTTACCAGCATCAATATGAGCCATGATACCGATATTTCTTGTATGTTCTAAAGAATATTGTCTTGGCATAGTTAAATCTCTCCTGAAATAAAATTACCAACGATAATGTGCGAAAGCTTTATTAGCTTCAGCCATTCTATGTGTATCTTCTTTTTTCTTGAATGCACCACCAGTACCATTAGCTGCATCCATAATTTCTTTAGCTAATTTTTCTTCCATAGTTTTATCGTTTCTAAGTCTAGCATAACGAACTAACCATCTTAAAGCTAAAGTTTGTCTACGTTCAGGACGAACTTCGATAGGTACTTGATAATTTTGACCACCAATACGACGGCTCTTAACTTCTAAAACTGGCATAACATTTTCTAATGCTTTATTGAATACTTCAAGAGCATCAGAACCAGTTTGATTTTTAACGCGTTCTAAAGCGTTATAGAATATAGTTTGTGCTGTTCCTTTTTTACCTTCTAACATAATTGCGTTAATTGCTCTAGTAACAACTTTTGAATTATATATTGGATCAGGAAGCACGTCTCTTTTTGCGATATGACCCTTACGAGGCATCTTCTTTTCCTCCTTTTATATTAATATGTAATAATTATTTTTGTTTTGGTCTCTTAGCACCATATTTAGAACGGCTTTGCATACGATTAGCAACACCAGTTGTATCTAAGGCACCACGAATGATATGATAACGAACACCAGGTAGATCCTTAACACGTCCACCACGGATTAATACAGTACTATGTTCTTGTAAACTGTGACCAATACCTGGAATATAAGCTGTTACTTCAATACCGTTAGTTAAACGAACACGGGCATATTTACGTAATGCTGAGTTAGGTTTTTTAGGTGTCATAGTTGTAACACGAGTACAAACTCCACGTTTTTGAGGAGAAGGTAAATTTGTATATTTCTTTTCTAAAGAATTAAAGTTAATCCCTAATGAAGGTGATTTAGACTTTGTTACCTTATCTTGTCTTCCTTTACGTACTAATTGTTCTATAGTTGGCATATTTTTTCTCCTTTCTAAAAGTGATAAATTAATTCACTTTTTTCACAGACAAACGTATTATACTAATAAAAATTAATAAGTCAACAAAAAAATAACCAGTTTTTTCATTATTTTTAATATTTTAAGACACACCGACTATGTGTAAATGAAAAATCTAGTTATTATGTTATTTATACAAATATATTAATTTCTTGAAATCTAAGTTTAATTACACATTTTATAACTAATAATTTCATCATTAACTAAAAATACTTTTTCCTTCTTTTTATTAATTTTACTTGCAAGTAAACCCAAATCACAAAAAGCATTTAAAATCTTTAAAGCACCTTGCTTAGTAATATTAATACCAGCATATTTTAAGAAGTCCTTATAATTAAAATAACCCTTATCTTTATTAATTAAAATTCTTTTAAGATAATATATTTCCGTTTGATTTAAGCCTTCACCATTTGCTTTAAAATTACTTTCTATATTAAATAAATTTTTATATAACAAATAATACTTATTAGCTAATTTTAATAAATAGATTAAAAAATAAGTTAAGTCATTAAAACTATCTCGTGTATTACTAATTGCTTTATAATAATTTAACTTATCATCATTAATAGCTTCACTTAAAAAGAACGGATTATCACTATATAAATTATTAATCCATAGGCTAGACATTCTAGCCATTCTACCATTAAAATCAAAATAAGGATGAATATACACTATATAATAATGAACTATTAAAGAAGTTAAAATGCTATCTTTAGCTAAACTATTATTAACAAAATCAATTAAAGAATTCATGGCCTCATTAATTAAAGGGACTGGGCATCCTTCATAATTACTAACATAAACTAAACCATCTCGGTAATAATATTTTAAAACATCAGTTTCTTTTAAAGATTTATAACTTAATGTATTATATAGTTTATAAATATTTTCTTTATTAAAAGCTGGTTTCTTATTTATAAATTCATACCCTTTAAACATATTAAAAATAATTTGGTCATTAATATTCTTAATATTACCTGTATTACAAATAGTCAAAATTTCTTTACGTGTAGTATTAACACCTTCAATTTTAAGTGTACCTTCAAGTTCTGATAACATTTGTGATAATATAACTTCAGCATCATTAATACTAAACGTATCACTAAAATAGCTTGCAAAATCAGCTAAAGTATTAACTAATTCTTTAGCTTTATAATAATAAAGATTTTTACTATTAAAACTCACTAAAGGTAAAACAACCTTAAAATCATTATTAATTT
Source organism: uncultured Acholeplasmatales bacterium (assembly GCA_944324795.1). Taxonomy (GTDB): domain Bacteria; phylum Bacillota_I; class Bacilli_A; order Acholeplasmatales; family Anaeroplasmataceae; genus CALUXS01. The sequence continues at coordinate 57,153 of CALUXR010000009.1, read as the reverse complement.
CATCTTTATACCTATTAAAATTAAATAGTTCATCCCTATTTAATAATATATTGTATTTAGAATTCATTCTTAAATCAGTATTTGTTAAATATTTTTCATTATTTAAGCAAAAAATTAATATTTCTTCATTAGTCATAAAATCACCAGCTAAATAGTAAACTATATTGTAAACTTTGTCAAGATACATTTGTAAACTACATCGTAAACTAATAATACTTCTTTTATCCTTTTTCCAATCTTAAAACTAAAATAAAATTAAATTCATTTCCAAAAAACATTCTATATTTAAATTAGTAAAAATTCTTACAATGTTGCTAAAAAGGCGGCAATGTATTATAATTAAGAAGCAAAAAATACAAAAAGCTCGGGTAGCACAAAGGAAAATGCATTCGCCTCCTAAGCGAAAGATTATGGGTTCGACCCCCATCCCAAGCGCCATATTGAAAGCATAGGTTTGATACAACGAAATTAAGGTATCAAGCCTTTTTACGCCTTGTTATAAGGATTGAAGTCCCGCAATTGATAGTTGAATTAATCATTTTAACACAAAATCCTGAGCTGTTAGTCAAGATTAATGCCTAACCTTCAAATTAAAGAATGAATATTCAATAATTAAATAACATCAAGAATCAATCACAAAGTTGGTTTTTTGTTGCTACTGAATATTCAGATTATTTGTTTTTGTCAAAATAATTAATAAATAATACAAGTAATGGGGTTTTAATTGAAGCTAATTATAATTTAGTGAAATAGACATTTTTTTGAAAACGTGTTGTTTAGAACTATTTTTCTTAATGATATTCTATTTTTGTCAAAGGACAAGGAGGATATAAAATGGAAAATTTAGATAAAGTTTACGCAAAGCGTATCGCGGAAGAATATGCACCAAAAACAACTACAAAGGTGGTTCAATTAAGGAAATTGGATCAAAAAGTAAAAAGACCTGCTAATATTTTTGCTTTTACATCTGGAACTATTTGTGCTTTAATTGCAGGAGCAGGAATGAGTATGATAATGACAGATTTTGGTCTAAGTGGTACAACTGGATTAGTGTTAGGAATAATTCTTGGAGTTGTTGGATTTATTGGATGTGGTGTTAATTATCTAGCTTATTTGAAAATATTAAAGTCAAGAAAAGAAAAATACGCATTTGAGATTACAGAATTGGCAAAAGAAATCTCTGAAGAGTAGAAAGAAGGTGCATCAAACATGAATAAAAATGAAAGTAAATACTTTAATACCGCCAAAAAAATGAATGATGCACTCATTACGCTTTTAGAAACTAAAGAATTTGAATATATCACAATCAAGGAAATATGTCATATTGCGAATGTAAATAGATCAACATTTTATTTACATTATTCAAATATGAATGATTTATTAGAAGAAACTATCAAATCATTGAACCTATCATTTAACTCTCATTTTGAGTCAAAAGAAAATGAGACCACTATTATTTCAAAAGACAACCTAGAGGATTTATTGTTAATTAATGATGATAATTTAATTCCATATTTAAATTTTATAAAAGAAAACAAGAATATTTATAAAGTGTTGAAGAATCATCCTCAACTATTCAATGCAAACAAAACTTACGAGCAAATGTTTAGAAAACTATTTGTACCAATTATGAACAGATTTGGATTAGATGAAAAATGGCATAAATATTTAATGGATTTTTATATTTCTGGACTAACTTCTATAGTATTTGATTGGGTTTATGATGATTGCAAAATTCCTGTTCAGGAAGTCTCTGATTTTATTAAAGGATTAATAGTTAAAAAGTGATTAAAGAAATTTTTAAAAAACTAAAGAATGATTATAACAAGAGAACGGTTATATTTGCATTTTTATCCGTATTAGCTATTATATCTTTTACTGTTTATAATTGGGTTTTTTATACGATTCGATATGGCATATTTAGTATCAGCAGAATGTGAAAATTCTAGCTCTTTTCTACTTTATTTACCATCTCATTGAACAATATGTTTGACCACCTATTTTAAAAGTAAAGATAGCAGTATCAATATCAAGGAACACTCCTCTAGCTACTATGTTTTAACCTCCATTTTTATAATTTAGGACAACGTTAAATGAATTTTATAATTTTCTTATAAATTTGTAAATATATTAATAATATGTTTTAGTTTTCCAGCAAAATTCTTTTCAACTTTTTATTACCTTTTACCATTAGAAATGAATAAAAGTCCTTAATTATTATGATTGTTAGTAAATCATAGTACTTAAGGACATTTTAATTATCTAGTTTAATTTAACAAAAGATCTATTATAGATATTAAAGAATATAAAAAACTAAAGCAATTAAATAAAGCTAATAATGGACTCTCTAATTTAGAATACGTTATGATTATAATTATTTATACTTAAACCTACACAAATAAAAATGTTAAATATAATTAAAATAAGGTACGATAGTTATATACATTTTATCAAGTAATTCATATTCACTACTATTAGGAATTAAAATATCTACTTTTGTTTCATCATCATATTTCTTTAATATATATTCACCATTTTCATAAAAAGAATTATTTTCAATAATTGAATCATTATTAAATATCATTTCTTTCTTCGTTTCTTTAACCACTCCTTCTTCATAATCATCTGTAAAATTAATTTGTAATGTTAAATTATCATTATCATTATAATAAGGTATCAATTCTTTTTGATGAGCTATAATATCTTCACCATTCATAAATTGCTTTTTATAATAATCTAAACGGTCAGTTAAAACACTGATATCAAGAGCATTTTCAAAAGCTTCGATATGCTCATTAATTAAATATATATTATCATATGGATTATAAGTTTCATCACATGTAAAATATTTCTTAATTTCGCGATTTTTTAATTTTGTGTTTAAAAAACAATAATAATTATTATCTTCTATATAAGCAATTTGATTATATTCGCCTATAAAATTCCCATTTTTATCTTCTAATCTTTTTATTACATTAACATAATATTTTTCACTATTATATTTATAGATATTTGTTGTTATATTTCCATCTTCACTATCATAACTAATTTCTTCATAAATAAAATATTTATATTCTTCTTTTCCATTTGCATTATTAAAAATAACTATATAATTTTCTAAAAAATCCCAAAATGGTATTTCTTCTATTTCTTCTTTACAACCAACTAAAAAAATTAAACAAATTAAAGCTAAACATAATATTTTTTTCATCTTACACCTCTAATAATAAATTATCTGCAAGCCATTTTACTAACATAAATCTTCCTGATAAAAAGGCTAAAACAACAAATGTAATACTAATAAAGAAAACTATAATTGTTAAAATTTTAAATATTTTAAAGAACTTTTTATTATATGAAAAATATAAAAAGATAGTTAATATTATAAAAGTAAAATTAATGATTAGTGATATTAAAGGATAATAGTTACAATTCATATCTGATAAACTATATGTAATATAGAAAGCTCCTTTATCAGTATTTAATAAATCAATACAATTAGTACTATAAATCTTAAAAAAATATAAAATTGATGATAATATTATAATTAAATCAATAATTGTTAACATAAAACCAAATATCAATTTATTAAGTTTACTATTTACATCTAAAGCTAATATTTTAGTATCTTTAATATCAAAAAAGTCTGTTATTTCAATTTCATATATTTTAGCTAAATTTTCTAAATAATAATTTTGAGGAATTCTTAAACCATTTTCCCATTTAGCATAAGTTGATCTACTAACTAATAATAATTTAGCTACTTGTTCTTGTGATAGATTTTTATTTTTGCGCAGTTCTTTAAGTTTATCTTTTAACAACATAAAGTTCACCTCATGTATCATTATAATACATAGAGCATATATTATGTTGTTCTCTTTTGTTCTTTTTTACTTTTTTGCTAATTTCAAATCTTTTATTGCATCTTTACTTTCACTAATTTCTACTTGTTTTTTTACATCACTTAAATCTATGGATTTGCTCTTAAATAATGCAAATTTTGCAAGTATTGGTCCAATCAATTCATATAGAACAGAAGAGCATAGAATGACTGTTAAAAAAGTTTCTCCAACATCGCTTGGTAATATTCTATTAGCTAAAAAGGCAAGCCCTATAGCAACACCAGCCTGAGGCGCTAAGGCAAAACCTAAATAATTTTTTATTTCTTTTGATGAATTGGTTGCTTTAGCACTTATATATGTACCTAAATATTTTCCTATTAAACGAACTATAAAATATACAATACCAACAACACCCACTACTTTAAATGCAGCAATATTCATATTCATACCAGACATTACGAAAAAGGCTAACATAATAGGTGGTTCAAATTGCGAAATTGAATTAAATATTTCTTCATCTTTTGTTTTATTTAAATAAGTAGCACCGAGTAACATACAAGATAAAAGAGGAGAAATATCAAGCAAACTTGCTGTACCAGATATTATACAAATTGAGGCAATAACAATAATCATTTTTGAATTTTTACTTCTTTTTTTCATAAGCATTGGTAATATTAAACCTATTAAAAAACCAATTATTAAGAAAATAAAATTATATAAAATTGGTAATAATACACTTGCTATATTAAAACCATTATTAGTACTTGATGCTACCGCTGTAGCTACACTAAATAAAAGTAAGCATACGACATCATCTAAAGCTACAACTTGTAATAATGTATTTACAAATTCTCCTTTCGCTTTATATTCTTTGATAGTCATCATTGTTGAAGCAGGGGCTGTAGCTGTAGCAATAGCTCCTAATAGTAAAGCAAAATTAAAGCCTAAATTAGAAAAAAACAGGTAAGTTACTCCCATAACAAGTACTCCCGCTAATACTGCTTCTGATATCGTTATTAATATAACTTTAGTTCCTGTTTCCTTAATAACTTCTTTTTTAAAGAATTTGCCAACTCCAAAAGCAATAAAACCAAGTGCTAAATCACTTAAGAAATCCATATTATCTATAACATAATGGGGGATTAAATCTAAAGCATATGGGCCTATTATAACACCTGCTAAAATATATGCTGTAACATTTGGTAATTTTAATAATTTAGTTATTTTAGATAAAAGAAATCCTGTTAAAAATATAATAGCTAAAGAGATCAAAATTGTTGAAGCCCCTTTATCAGTATAAAATCTACATAAGTTCATATTATTCCTCTTTTCTTTACAATTTAATTGTGCTATTATTATAGCAATTAAAAATATAAATAAAACTAATAGTTTTTTATACTTATATAATTTTTTCTTATAAGAGGGATGTATATGATCGATCAAAAATTTCAAACATTATTAAAATTAGCTGAATTAAAAAGTTTTACTGCAGCTGCTAATGAACTAGGTTTAACTCAACCAGCTGTAAGTCAACAAATTAAAGTTCTAGAAGATGAATATAATATAAAAATATTTAATAAAGCTAATAAGGAATTAAAAATAACTGAAGAAGGTCAAGTTTTAATTAAATATGCTAAAAGGATTAATTCTCTTTATAAAGAATTAGAATTAAAAATTGATGACGAGAAAAAACAAAAAAAGAGTTTAATTATAGGTGTTTCTCACACTTCAGAATCTAATGCAATAGCTGAAGTTTTGGCCAGTTATTGTGCTAAAAATAAAGGGACTAGAATAAAAATTATTTCTAATACTATAAAAAATCTTTATGATAAATTACAATCATATGAAATAGATTTAGCTATAGTCGAAGGTGTTATTCCTTCTAAAAAATATAATTCAATTCTATTAGATACCGATAGTTTAGTAACTGTTTTAGCTAATGGTAATCATCTAGCTAATAATAAAATTATTAATATAAATGATTTAAAAAATGAAAATTTAATTCTTCGTTCAACTAATAGTCAAACTACTACTCTCTTTGAAGCTAGTCTTAATAATGTTAATCTATCGTTAAATGATTTTAATGTTATTTTAGAATTAGATAATATTGCCACTATTAAAGATTTAGTTTCCCATAATAGAGGAGTTTCTATTTTGCCTAAAAGTGCTTGTTATCATGAAATTAAAAATAAGACTTTACAAATTAGACCAATAGCTAATTTTAATATGTCTAGACAAATAAATATTATTTTTCCTAAAAATTTTGAATATGAATATATCTTAAATGATATAGTTTCAATTTATAATGATTTAGTCCATTAAAAAAATCAGCTTTTAAGCTGAATTTTTATTTATTTAAAACTTCTTTTGCTTCTTTTAATTTTTCATCATAACAGCTATAATCTATTAAAGAATATGATGTTTTAGCTATATTATAAATATTTCTTGTTTTCTCTTCTAAAAGTTCAAAACTATAATCTTTATTTATTGAATCATATATTAATTGATCAGCAACAGTATTATAAGTATCTAGAAGACTAATATTAAGGCCACTTATACCACTTTCTGTATAACTAAATACATAATGACCTGAAGCATAAAACATTAAATTAATTAGATCTAAAACCATACTTTTAGCTTCATAAAATAAAGGATCATCATTTTTAACTTCTAATAATCTAATAATACAATTTTTAACATAACTTCGCCATGTTCTTTTTAATTTACTATTCTTTTTTCTTCTTACAAAAGCACCTTCATAAGCATCTATTATAAATTCTTCTATTTCATTTAATAATGGACCTAATGGCATTGTTTCTTCTACTTTTTTAATAACTACATCTTTAGGATCCTTACTTAATATAAGTTGATCAATTTCTTCTTTTTTATCATTCTTTAATTTCTTATATGCTTGAATAAAAATATATTCTAAATTAGCATTATTAATCTTTTTTAATTGATTTTTTAATTCTGGAATTTTCATTTTATACCTCACTCGTGTTATTATTTGTTAATATAATAAATATAATAAATTAAAACATATGTTTAAAAAACATTATTTTCTATATTGTATCATATATTATATTTTTTCAAATTAAATGTTGCTTTATTTTTAAAAAAAGTTATAATTTCTTTGTCTTAAAGAAAGGAAAAAGAAAATGAAAAAATTATGGCAAGAATTTAAAAAATTCATTTCTCGTGGTAATGTAATTGATATGGCTGTCGGTGTTGTTATCGCTAGTGCTTTTACAGCTATAGTAAACGCAATCGTTAACAATATTTTAATGCCAATTGTAACACTAGCTGTACCTGCTGGTTTAGATGGTTTAGTAACAGTTTTAAATCCTGAACAAGCTAAAGCTACTGATGAAACAGTTAATACTATTGAATATTGGGGTGTTACATATAATGCCGATGTAGTTAATGTAATTAATTGGGGAATCTTAATTAATGCTATTATCAATTTCATCTTAATCGCAATTATTCTATTTATTATCTTAAAAGTATTTACTACTTTAAATAATAAGAGAAAAGAATTAGCTAAAAAGGAAGAAGCACAAAAACCTGCTGCTCCTGCACCAGAACCTAAACCTAGTGAAGAAGTTCTATTATTAAGAGAAATTAGAGATTCATTAAAAGAAAAAGAAAATAAATAATTATAAATGCCTCTAAAGTTTTAAACTAAAGAGGCATTTTAATTTAACCTAATTAATCTTCAAGCATCATATCAAGTATTTCTTTATCAGTTTCCTTCATTCCTTTACTTGCTAATCTACCTACATTTTTGATTGTATTATCTACACCTTTAGTAACAATACCTTCACCAGCTTTAAATTCTTTATGATGTATATACATGTTATAGCCAATAAAACCAGCTTCTAAACCTAAAACAATCTTACCAGCACATGATGATTTAGCACCATCACAAATAACACCAGAGCTGATCGCTAAAGCATTAACAATAGTATGAGCTACAGCTTCAACACTACCACCAAGCATATAAGTAATACCTGCTGCCGCTGCTGCTCCGGCACTAATTGCCCCACAAAAAGCTGAAAGTCTACCAATATCTTTCTTTTCTTCTAAAGCAATTAAATCACTAACTATTAAAGAACGTAATAATTTTTCTTCATTAATATTATTTTCTATAGCATATATCATTAATGGTACTGATGTTGTTATTCCTTGATTACCACTACCAGAGATAATAACTACAGGCATATCACATCCTGCCATTCTAGCATCAGAAGCACTCGCGGCATAAGCTTTCGCTTTATCTTTAGTAGTTGTTGCTTGTTCTAATAATATTTTACCAATAGAAGCACCATATTTACCACTCATACCTTCTTTAGCAATTGCAAAATTATAATCAAGTTGTTTTTTTAAATATGGTTTTAATTCTTCTAAATTACAATTATTAGCAAAATCTATAATATCACATACATTTAAATAACCATATTCTTGTTGTTTTTGTTCTAATATGTCAGCTTTATTTAATAAAATATCTTTATTTTTTCTAATATAGGTAATATTATTATGCAAATCTTCTAATACTACCTCTACTTCATCATTTTTATATTTTCCTATAAGTTTAATATATAATGTTTTACAAGATGTAGCTAATTTAATATGTACTATTTTTTTCTCTACTAAATCATTAATATTTCTAATGTCAAATTTATTTAATTTTGATAATATTTCTAATTCTAAACTTGGATTACTAGCTACAATTCCCGCACATATAGCCGCTTCAATTCCTTTTAATCCATCAGTATTAGGAACAGTTACTGATTTAGCATTTTTAATAATATTTCCACAAATATAAGCATCAACATTTTCAGGAACATTACCTAAAACATCCCTTAATTTAGCAGCACATAAACTTATCGCAATCGGTTCAGTACATCCCATCGCTACAATTAATTCACTTTTTAAAATTTTAGTAAATAAAGCATCTTTATTCATTATAATTTCCCCTTTTATTGTACATATTTTACCATATTTTTATCTATTTCTAAATAAAAAAAGAAAAAAGGTTTAGAATTTCCAAACCTTACCAAACAAAATTAAATTTACTAGCTTCGCCATTATCGATTAAAATATCTTCAGCAGTCATCGATTTATTAATAATTGTAACAAAATAAGCCCAATCAGCAATTTCTTCAACACTAGCCCATTTATTTAACATCGTTTCATCTAATACTTCTTTATATAATTTAGGATCATTAATAATATGATCATTTAATTCCGTAATAACTCCACCAGGAGATAAACTATTTGAAGTTGCCCCATATTTTGCAAGTCTCATAGCTACATTTTTCATATATGCTAAAATACCACCTTTACTTGCAGCGTAATAAGGAAATTCAGCCCCTGTACGTGCACTTGATGAAGCAATAAATAAAACACTTCTTATATTTTTATTAAAGGCATATTTTTCTGTTACTCTAATAGTACCTTTTAAATTAATATCAATATCATCAATACTATTTTGAGCACCTGCATTATTAATTAAAATATCAACATCACAAACATCAGGCAAATTTGAATTATAAATATCACAAATATAATGTTCATAATTTGAATCATTTATTGAAGATTCTAAAATATCAAAACCAATTACTTGATGTCCTTCTTTTAAAAACTTTAACGCTATTGCCTTACCTATGCCTCTAGAGGTTCCTGTTACTAATATTTTCATTTTAAATTATTCTCCTTTTTATAATCAAAATATAATTTTCCAACATTTTCTTTACGCCACTTATTGCTTATATAATAACCGATATAAGAAAACAACATTTCACATATTAATTCTACTATCATTCCTGTTATTGAACACATTAGACATTGTAAAAATGACCAACCAAAAAAGATATGACTTACAATTAATGCAAACAATAAATTATCTACAAATTGACCTAAAGCTGTTGAAATATAGGTTCTACTAATATATGCAGGAAGACTATCAGGATTACGTTTAAATAGCTTACCTATGCCATAATTTGTAAAATTATTTACTATAGCTGAAACTATAAAGGCAATTGTAGAACCAAGTAAAACATACCAAGTTCCACCAAATGTATTATTTAAAGCATTATTAATAACATCTTCACTACCAACTACATATGATTCTCCCCAAGTGCCAGGAATTAAACTTCCTAAAAATAAAAATAAGCATATTAATAAATTAATAAATATTGCAAATATAGATATTTCTGTAGCCGCTTTAGGCCCAAAATGTTTAGTTATAATATCCATAGCTAAAAAAGCAAACCAAGAGACTATAAATCCACAATCTAATGCTAACCAACTAACATTTAAATTAATACTTTTATTAGCAAGTAGATTCATCGCTATAATAGCCGCAACAAATAAAACAACTACCGCATTTGGAACAGATCTTAATAATAATTTAAATTCAATTAATTCTTTTTTAATTTTTTCTAACATGTTTTTTCCTCTCACAATTAAATTTGTGCCATGCTAAGAAAAAAAGCGCCAATGCGCCCATCTTTCCCTAGTTTTGTTTATAGACAGGATGGTCACGAACTGTCTGGTTAAAAAACCTTACTTAATATATCATAATTAAATTCAACTTGCAATTAAAATATTTATTTTTATTAACATAACTAAACACTAAAGACTTATAACCATATAATAAGGAATATAAATAATATTGTTTTCCATCTTAAATTCACCATTATAAATAACATATGGTATAGCTAGTTGTTCATTATATTTTTTTATAAATTTATTCAATGAAGTCAAAGAAATTTTATTGCTAGACTTAACTTCAATAGGTATTAAATTATGCCTATTAGTTATATTATTATTAGTAATTAAAAAATCAATTTCCATCTTATCTTCATTAATTTTGCTATAATTACTATAAAAATAAAGTTTATAGCCATTTGCCTTTAACATTTGAGCTACTACGTTTTCATAAATCATTCCTAAATTAACTTCTACTTTATCAAATAATATTTTTACATATAAATCATTAGAAGCAATCATTTTTTCATCAAAAGCATGACTAATTAAAAGACCTGTATCAGCCATATAACATTTTAAAGAGATTCTATCTCTATTTAAATTAAGACCTAACATAGGATTAGTTGTATTAAAACAAATATTTACAATCATCGCGTCATCAAGCCAAAAAAAGGCACTTTCATAATCTCTAAATCTAGCATTTTTATCTATATCAGCTAATCTAAATTTCTTTTCATGCCTACTTAAAGCACTAGGTATTTCATCAAAAATACTCTTAACTTTATATTCATAGCCATAGGCATATTTACTAACATCATCACGATAAAGTTTTAAAATATTACGTTTCATTTTATCAGTTTCTGAAAAACTATTGCTAGTTAAATATGTTAAGATAGCTTGTGGCATTCCTCCAACTATTAAATATTTTCTAAATAATAACATACATCTTCTATGTAAAACAGGACCTACTGATATTTTCTTTTTAAAACATTCTCTAATTAAATCACAAATCGTTTCTTCACCTAAAGCCCAACAAAACTCTTCAAAATCAAAAGGATTAAGCTCTAAATGTCTTTCTTCAGATGGTATAACTATTCCTTCTACATTTTGTTTTATAGATAATAAAGAGCCTGTTTCTATATAATCATATCTACCATCAGCTACTAAATATTTAATAGCTCTTCTAGCTTTTTTACATAATTCAACTTCATCAAATATTATTAAAGATTCTCGCTCATATAATTTAACTTTATATATTTCTTCTAATAATTGAAAAATAATATCTAAATTTGTTAAATCATCAAATAAATTCATAATAATATCATCGGCTTTATTAAAATCAATCAATATATATGATTTATATTCTTTTTTAGCAAATTCTTCTACAATATAACTTTTTCCGACTCTACGCGCACCATCAATCATTAAAGCACTAGTTCCATTTTCCTTTTCCTTCCATTCCTTCATCAAATCATATATTTTTCTTCTCATTCATCATCACCAATATGATTTTATCACGTTTCTTAAATATTTTAAAGGTCCATTTTCACCTTTCTTAAATATTTTTTGACTGTTTTTTCACGTTTCTTTAATTTTTTAATGACATATTTTCACGTTTCTTAGAGTTAGAACTAAAATTTGTAATGTCTTATCTATATTCTTCTATACCTTCAATTAGAATTGAATCTTTTCTTTCTTTACTTAAAGAAATTAAATCATCGCTAAATACACTTATACTAAATAAAACATAATATTTATTACTATATTTATTTAATTCATTAACTTTTTTTACTTTATTTTCTAATTCATATAAAATATTTAAACCAACTTTATGCTTACTATATTTACATTCACCAAATAAAGCTATATTTCTATCTTCATTTAAACCTACTATATCTATTTCTACCATTTTATTATCCCAATACCTACCTATTTTATTAATATACATTTTCTTATCTATTGATGGTAGAATTTCATAATTATTAGGATTGTTTAAATATATTGCAATTAAAATTTTTGAATTTGGTTTAGCAAAATATTTCAATTCATTTTCTTCTTTTTCAGGTAATAATCCCTCAATATTCGCTAAAATATTAGGATTAATATTGTTTTTTAAATTAGTTTCTACAACATCCATTTTTAAATATGTTAATGAATTATTAGCTTTAGGGAGATTTAAAATAATAGATAAAAATATAATTATACTAGCTAATAATAGTATTGAACTTATTTATATAATTCTTCTTTTCCTAGGAACTTTTTTATAATTAAATTGTTGATTGCTAGTAAATATTAATTGTTCCTTAGCCTTATTATATTCATTTTTAGCCTCATATTTATTTATAAATTCTTCTTCATATTTTCTTTTATCAAATTTTTTCATCTTATCACCTACAATCCAGCCTGTAACTTAGCTATAGCTTTTTTATAAATTCTATGTGCTTCAGACTTTGAAATGTTACAAATAAGGCCAATATCAACATATGTCATATTAAATATAATGTGATAATTTAAAATATCAAATTCTAAAGGTGTTAATAGCTTTTTACATTCATTTAATAAACTAGATAATTCATTATTATTATCAGGACTTTCATCAACTAAATCTTCATTTATAATCAACTTATTATTTTTAATATTCGTTTTTAAATAATTTTTAGTGAGATTTTTAGCTATTGTAACTAACCAATATTTAAAAGATTTATTTATATCATGAAGCTCTATTTTTTTATACATTTGAATAAATGTATCAGTTGTTAAATCATTAGCTAATTCATAATCATAAACCATATTATAAATAATATAAAAAATCAATTTATAATATTCATGATAAATAATATTAAATGCTTTTTCATTTCCTTTTTTTAATTCTAATATTATATTTTTTTCATCTTTAAACATTGCCACCTCTCCCCTTATTCCTTTTTTATAAATAAGACAATAAAAAGTCTCATTTTTCCATATTTTTATTATAATTATAATAAAAAATGTTAAGATTTAATACCTTAACAAGATAATTATCCTATAAAACTAGAAATAAATATTTCAAAACCTATAATAATTAATATAATACCACCTGCAATAACTGCTTTATTTTCAAATTTTGTTCCAAATTTTTTACCTATTATAATGCATATTAAAGATAAAATAAAAGTGACTATCGCTATAATTAAACAACATATAACTGCTTCTAAGTTTGAATAATTTGAAAATGTTAAGCCGACAGATAATGCATCTATTGATGTTGCGACAGCCTGAATAAAGATTGTTTTAATTGTTAATTTTTTTATTTCATCTTTATCTTCTTTCTTTTTAATACCATCTATTATCATCTTTAATCCTAAAAACCCTAATAATATTAAAGCTATCCAAGGGATAAATGGTTCAATATAATCAATAAAAGCATGACCAACAAAATAGCCTATTAAAGGCATACCAGCTTGAAAAAAAGCAAACATAAAAGCTATAAATAACATTTTATGAGGCTTCATTTTGTTTTCTTCTAATCCATTAGCCATCGATACAGCAGAAGCATCGGCAGCTAAACCAAATCCAAATAAGATACTTTGCATATAAAAATTAAAATCCATAAATTCCTCCAAAAATGTAAAAAGACCTATGCTAAAACTAGCATAAGTCTCGTTTTTTAAGATTGAGCCTGGTAAACCATTATGTAGACCAATCACCTAAAGGCAAACTACTCCCTTATTTATTAATTATTTAAACGCATTTATTTTAACAAATTATTATTTTTTTGCAAGTCGTTTTTTATTTATTTTATATTCAAATATAATTAAAGGAATATATAAAAATAAACCAAATAAAGCATATAAAAATTTCAAATTAGAAACATAAATTAAAACTATTATAAATATTAAACTAAATAATATTCCAATTATACTAGCTAATAAATTTCCTTTAAACCAAATATCAGGATAATTAATACTATTATATGTTCTATAACCAAAATAAATATTTGGTTTTTTATTTATAAAAGGATTCATAAATATAGATAATATTAATGTTAATATAAATAATAAAATTAATGATATTCTAATGATTATTAAAGTTGTATATTTAATATTAAGTAAAATAAAAAATAAACTTAATATTAATAAAAATATATCTAATATTATAATAGGAATATGATATATTAAAGAATTAATATTATCTTTAACAGCTAAATTAAATACTAAAAATAAGATAATTTCTGGAAATAATACTATAAAAAATATATAAAGTTCTAAATATGAACCATATCTATCAGGATTTAAATTAATATCATAATGACAAGGTATAATTTCAGGATTAAAAGTTGGTAAAATTAAGATAGATAAAAAAGTGAATATCATAATACCTATTTCTATAAGGATTAAGATTTTATCTTTATTTATTTTATTTTTTTCTTTTTTATTTTTTAATAAATTAATATCGATATCTAATATATTACATATTTTAAAAAAAGTATTTAAATCTGGCTCTCTTAAGCCGTTTTCATATTTTGATATCGTTTGCCTTTTGACATATATTAATTTAGCTAAATCAGCTTGAGACATATTTTTTTCAAGTCTTTTTTGCTTAATTATTTCACCAATATTCATATTAATCCCACCTTGTAATTTAATTATATTATAAACATTATTTTTGTAAAGAAAAAAGTTAGCACCAAATCGGCACTAACTATTAAAGACATTTTTTAAAGCTGGATAAAGTTTTTTATAATATTTATATTTATTAGAATAATCAAATTTAGGATAATAAATATTAGTATAATTAACTAATTTATCTACATCTTCTAATGTTATTTTATTATCTGCAATCATTGCTAGAATAATAGCTCCAAAGCTAGGCCCTTGTTCATTAGCTAGAGTTTTAACTTCCATATTAAAGATATCAGCTATTATTTGACACCATAATTTTGATTTACTGCCACCACCACAAATTGTTAAATTATTTATTTTAATTCCTGATGCTTTTACTATTTGATATGAATCATATAAAGCAAAACCAACACCTTCTAAAATAGCTTTAGACATCATAGCTTTAGTTGTATTATTAGTTAAACCAATAAAAGCCCCTTTAGCAAGAGGATTATTATGAGGACTTCTTTCTCCTTGTAGGTATGGTAAAAAATATAGATCAGCTGTATCGACATTTATCATTTCATTTTCATCAGCTAAATAATCATTTGTCTTTAAAACATCTTCTAGCCACCATTTACGACAATTTGCCGCACTTAATATACACCCCATAATATAACTATCTTTAATATGAGAAAATATATGAAGGCCATAACTATTTATTTTTTTAACTTCTTTAATAGGTATTAAAATAGTTCCACTAGTTCCAAGACTAATATTACAATATCCTTCTTTAATTGTCCCTGTACCTAGTGCTGCAAGAGCATTATCTGCGCCTCCAGTCGCAACTTTAGTATTATTAAAACCATATTTTAAAGATAGTTCAGGTTTTATTAAACCTACAACTTCATAACTTTCTTTTAAAATAGGCAATTGTGATATTTCAATTTTAGCTAGTTTTAACATTTCCTTGTTATAACATCTATTTTTGACATCTAAAAGTAAAGTTCCTGACATATCAGTATAATCAGAGACAAAATTACCTGTCAAATAATAAATTAAATAATCTTTTGGTAACATTATTTTATTTATTTTATTAAAATTATCTCTTTCATTATTATAAAGCCATAAAAGTTTAGGTAAAGTAAAACCACTATAACTTATATTTGCAGTATTATCATATATAAATTCTTTATCTATATTTAATAAATTATTTTCTTTAATTGTTCTACCATCATTCCATAAAATACAAGGCCTAATAACATTATCAAATTTATCTAAAATCACAAGACCATGCATTTGACCTGAAATAGCTAAAGCTTTAACTTCTTTTAAATAGTTTTTTAATTCAATTAACACTTTATCTAAAGCTTTAATCCAAATTTCAGGGTCTTGTTCAGTCCCATTATTTTCAACATAAGATACATCATAACTAGCACTTGAACTTTCAATTATTTTACCTTCATCATCACTTATTAAAGCTTTTAATCCACTTGTACCTAAATCAATTCCTAAATACATATAAACCTCTATAAATCTATTATATCAAGCAAGCTTGAAAATTTAATAACTTTATCATCAATTTCAAAATTGACTAAATCAGGAATCCAAATTATATTCATATTAGCATTTAATGCAGCTTCAACACCAGCTTTACTATCTTCTATTACTACACATCTTTTAACATCAATATTAAAATATTTAGCCACATTTAAAAAAATATCTGGATTTGGTTTAGATTTTTCAAAATCTTCACCACTAACAATATAATTAAAATATGTTAATAATTTTGTATCTTTTAAATTATCTAATATTAATTTTTTATCACTTGATGAAGCAACTGCTAATAATTTATTTTCTTTTCTTAAATATTCTAAACATTCTTTAATTCCTTTTTTTAAAGGAACACCATTACATCTTAATTCCTCAACAAGCTTTTTATTTCTTATATTTTTTAAATCAATAAAATCAATATCAGTTTCATAATAAGAATTAAATATTTTTTTAGAATCTAAAATGTTTCTACCTTTAATAGCATCTAAAAATTCTTTTTTAACTTCTAAATTATGACTAGTTAAAATCTTAAACCAAATTTTTTCAGCTAATTTTTCAGTATCAAACATTACTCCGTCCATATCGAAAATAACTAAATCTATTTCTTTAAGGCTAAAACTTCTTCCCATACGCTGTCTACTACTCTTATTCCTTTTTCTAAATTTTCTTTTCTTCTTAAAATTGTATTTTCACCAGGATATGACACTTCACTGCCATCAAAAGTTTTTGCATTTTTAAAATCAATTAAAATATCTTCAATCATTTTATCTGTCAATTCTTTATTATTAGCTCTATTAGGATCAATAGCTATAAACACTTGAGATAAGCCAATCTCATCACCAAAACTTGTAACTTTACTTACACTATTACCAGCACTAAAGATTGTAGCCATTAAATCTAAAACTAAAGAAAGGCCAGCACCTTTATAATATCCAACAGGTAAAAAAGCGCGTGTTTTGAGTATTTTTTCTGGATCATTTGATAAATTTCCTTCTTCATCATAACCTCCAGGTACTTCTAACATTTTATTATCTAAAAGAGTACTAGAAACTTTACCATAAGAATATTGGCTAATAGCAAAATCTAAAACAACATGTTCGTTATTATTTCTTGGAATAGCTATAACAAGCGGATTATTACCAAGTTTAGGTTCTTTTGCTTTATAAGCAACCATATTAGCAGTAGTATTAGAAAAACAAATACCAACTAAACCTCTATCACAAGCTAAATAACCATAAGTTCCACCACGCATCCAATGATTAGTGTTTTTTAAAGCGACGATTCCTATACCAAATTCTAATGCTAAATCACAGGCTTTTTCCATCGCAATATAGGCATTTAATGGGCCAATCCCCATTTTTCCATCCATCCTTACAAAACCATTAAAATTAAATACAACTTTAGGAATACTATTAACATCAACCTCTTTTTTATCTACATAACTAATAAAACGTGGAAATCTATTTGTTCCATGTGATGAGACACCATCTAGGCTATTATTAGTAAAAATAGTAGCTAAAATATCAGCTCTATCTTCTTTAATATTTCTACTCATTAATATTTCTTTTAATGTTTTTTTTAATTCGTCATATTTAATATACATTCTTAACACCTCTACAATAATTATAATATTATTAATTTTTCTAAGCAATAAAAAAATTATTAATAGATAGACATTTATTAGTAAAATTAAAATAATAATATTTTTATATCTATAAATTTAAAAAAGATAGCTCCCTAAAATAGAGAGCTATCATCAAAGATTATATTTGTATTAATTATCCTTCATAATGTGGGTCTTCTGCCATCTTTTTATATCTAGCATAACGACGTTGTGCATCAGTTTTATTTAAATCTAATAATTCTTTTGCATGATCAGGATTAATCTTAGTTAATTGAGCATAACGGCCTTCATTTAATAAGAATGCTTCATATTTATCCCAATCTGGTTCTTTAGAATCAAGAGTGAATGGGTTCTTGCCTTCTTTAGCTAAATCAGGATTAAATCTGAATGTTGGCCAATAACCACATTCTGTAGCTAATTTAGCTTCATTTTGACTCATAAATAAGCCTTTCTTAATATTATGAGCGATACATGGAGCATAAGCAATAACAATAGATGGACCATGATAAGCTTCAGCTTCTTGTAATGCTTTAATTACTTGATTTTGGTTATAACCATGACAAATTTGAGCAACATATACATGACCATAACTCATAGCGATTGATGCTAAATCTTTCTTCTTTGTAGGTTTACCTGCAGCAGCGAATTTAGCTATTGCACCTAAACGGCTAGATTTAGAAGCTTGACCACCAGTATTAGAGTAAACTTCAGTATCAAGAACTAAAATATTTACATCTTGATTATTAGCGATAACATGATCTAAACCACCATAACCAATATCATAAGCCCAACCATCACCACCAATAATCCATTGAGATGATTTAACGAAGTATTGTTTTAAAGCTAAGATTTCTTTAGCATATGGTTCATTAATAGAACTAATTGCAGCTTCTAATTTTGGAGCTAGAGCTAAAGTATAGTCACCTTCTTCACGATGAGCAACCCAATCTTCACATAATGCTTTAACATCAGCTGGCATATTATCATAATTATTAACCATAACTGTTTGTAAGCGGTCACGCATAGTAGTATATGCAACTTCCATACCAAAACCAAATTCAGCATTATCTTCAAATAATGAGTTAGCCCAAGCTGGACCACGGCCATTTGCATCAGTTGTATATGGACTTGATGGATATGAACCAGAATAAATTGAAGAACAACCTGTAGCATTAGCTACCATCATTCTATTACCAAATAATTGAGCTACAGCTTTAACATATGGAGTTTCACCACAACCACCACAAGCACCACTAAATTCAAATAATGGTTTAGCAAATTGAACATTCTTAGCATTCTTTTTACCAGCAACATCTGATTTATATGTTACATGGTTATAGTAGTAGTCAGCTAATTCAACTTCACCATTTTCTCTTGCAGCAGCAATAGGATGACTAGTAAGAGCTTTAACTTTAGTAACAGTACCATCAGCATTCTTTTGTGGTTTACCAGGACATACAGTTAAACATACACCACAACCTGTACAATCAAGTACTGATACAGAAATAGCATATTTATAACCTTTAAAGCCTGTTGCATCTAATAATTTAGCATTGCTTGGAGCAGCAGCTGCTTCTTTTTCATCTAATAAGAATGGACGAATACATGCATGAGGACAAGCAAATGCACATTGATTACATTGGATACAAGCTTCAGGATTCCAAGCTGGAACATCTGTAGCTACACCACGTTTTTCATAGGCAGCTGTACCTTGAGGCATATGACCATCTAAATAATCTTTAAATACAGAAACAGGTAATGAATCACCTTTAATTGAATCGATAACTTCTGCAATTTCTCTTACGAATTTAGGTTTAGATTCATCAACAACTTCTTTCTTAGTTGCATCTAATTTAGCCCATTCAGGTTTAACTTCAATTTCAACTAAACGAGAACCACCAAGATCAATAGCTAAATGATTTTGTTTTACAACATCTTCACCTTTCTTCATATATGTCTTAGTAGCAAATTCTTTCATATGAACTAAAGCTTCATCATAAGGCATTACATTTTGATTTAATTTGAAGAATGCAGATTGCATTACTGTATTAACACCAAGACCTGGACGGAAACCACATTCACGAGCAGCTTGATATGCGTTAATAATATAGAATTTAGCATGACGTTCAGCTAATATCTTCTTATATGAATTAGGTAATAGTTCTTCAATTTGTTCAGGAGTAGCTACAGTATTTAATAAGAATGTGCCACCTTCACGAAGACCTGCGATCATATCAAATTTCTTTAAATATGCATCAAGTGAACATGATACAAAGTGAGGGTTATTTACTAAATATGTAGATCTGATTGGGTTTTTACCAAAACGTAAATGTAAACGAGTTGAACCACCTGATTTTTTACTATCATATGCAGCATATGATTGAGCATATAAATCAGTATAGTCACCAACAATCTTAGAAATATTTTTGCATGCACCAACAGTACCATCAGAACCTAAACCGAAGAATAATAATTCTGTAGTATCTTTATCAGCTGTATCAATATGTTCAGAATAATCAAGTGATGTATGACCTAAATCATCATTAATACCTAATGTAAATTGATTCTTAGGATCTTTACTTGCTAAATTCTTATAAACAGCATAAACCATATCTGGTGTAGTATCTTTTGATGATAAACCATAAATACCACCAATGATTAATGGAGCTTTTTCTGCACCATAATATAATGAACGTACATCTAAATATAATGGTTCTCCAACTGAACCTTGTTCAATTGTTCTATCTAATACAGCAATTCTCTTAACTGTCTTAGGCATAGCTTCAAGGAAATATTCTTTAGCAAAAGGACGATATAAATGAACGATCATTAAACCAACTTTTTCACCTTTAGCTGTTAAATAATCAACTACTTCTTGAGCTGTTTGAGTAACACTACCCATAGCTACAATTACATCAGTTGCATCTTTAGCACCATAATATACATAAGGAGCATAGTTGCGGCCTGTAGCTTCAGAAATTTTTTCCATATAATCTTTAACAATTGCTGGAACTTTAGCATATTGTAAAGCTTGTAATTGTCTAGTTTGGAAATAAACATCATCATTTTGAGCAGTACCACGAGTTTTAGGGAAAGCAGGATTTAGGGCATTAGCTCTAAATTTAGCAACAGCTTCTTTATCTAATAACTTGTCATATACTGAATAATCAATAGCTTCAATAGTATTAACTTCATGAGAAGTTCTAAAACCATCAAAGAAATGTAAGAATGGAATGCTTGCTTTAATAGCTGATAAGTGTGCAACACCAGCTAAATCCATAACTTCTTGAACTGAAGATGAGCAAAGCATAGCAAAACCAGTTTGACGACATGCCATAACATCTTGATGATCACCAAAGATAGATAGTGATTGAGCAGCTAAAGCACGTGCAGAAACATGGATAACACCTGGTAAACATTCACCAGCGATTTTATACATGTTAGGAATTTTTAATAATAAACCTTGAGATGCAGTATAAGTTGTAGTTAAAGCACCTGCTTGTAATGAACCATGAACTGTACCAGCAGCGCCTCCTTCTGATTGCATCTCTACAATTTTAACAGGCATACCAAATAAGTTTTTCTTACCTTGTGCAGCCCATTCATCTGTATACTCAGCCATTGGTGATGACGGAGTAATAGGGTAGATACCAGCTACCTCTGTAAAAGCGTAGGCAGCATAAGCAGCAGCATAGTTACCATCGACTGCCATTCTTTTTTTATCTTGACTCATAATTTCCTCCTTGATATGAGATATCAATAATATTATAAATCTAAGATAACGTTTTTTCAACATCATTTGGCTTAAAAAATGTAATAAAAATATAGTTTTTACTATTTTTTAAAAATATAATTTTTAAATAAAAAACCTCATTAACTTAATAATGAGGTAAACATTTATTTTTTTATAAAAAGCATTAAAATATTTAAAATATCAATAATAAGATAAAGACCAATACTAATTAAAATACTAAAAAAACCAAAATATAATGCATAAATAGTTTGATCTTTAAAATCTTCTAAAACCGGAATACATTTTAAAAATGTAAAAATTATTAATACAAGATTAATTATTGTAAATATTAATCTAGCAGACTTATTATTTAAATGAATTTGTAAAATAGATGCTCCAATTAAAGAAAATAAAGCAATTAATAATAGATTAGATGTATCAAATATCGTAGTTAATAAATTAATTTTTTCAACATCGGTATTGATATCTTGAATACCACCTATAATGTCTTCGCTATTTTCAGCATATAAACCATGTGTCGGCGTTACAAATGCAATAATAAGAAAAATCGTAGAAACAAGCCATAAAATTGAATTAATTTTTCTCATTTAATGCCTCACTTCTTAGTTTTAAATATTCATCTTCCGTAATTAAATCTTTTTCTTTTAAAGAATTTAATTCATTTAATCTATCTTCTAAAGAAACACTTTTTTGACTATTAATTAATGTAACAATTTTGTCAAAATATTCAATAATTACATAACCTAATAAATCTAATGTTAGAGAAACAGTAAGCATTATAATACCTGCTAAACTTAAAGTTTCACTAGTACTATCTTTGTCAACTAAATCTTGACATCTATTATGTAAAATTGCAAAATAAATAACTAAAACTAAAGCTATTGTTGCTAAAACAAATTTAATAACTTTATTGTCAAAAATAACCCCAACCGCACATAAAATAATTAAGCATGGTACTAATAGACTCATTATAGTAAATGTAGTGATCGAACCACCAACTAATGAAATACCTCCAACAATGTCATATAGATAAATATTTGTCGTGTCTTTAGTATTATCTAATGAACTAGTAGTTGTAATACTAATAGCTGGTACAATTATACTTATAATAGCGAATAATACTAAAACTAAGCTTAAAATAATAGATATTTTTTTATTCATTTTTTTACCTCCGAGCATTATGATTATAGCACTGTAAACAATTAAAGTCTACACTATTTTATAAGTTTTTATTTCTTGCAATTAGCTATTAGAATTGCTATAATTCAACTAGGCCCTTTTAGTTTAATGGTAAAACGAAGCAATGGTAATGCTTAAATCCAAGTTCGATTCTTGGTTGGGGCACCATTTTTTATTTTTAGGTGATATGATGACTGAAAAAAACATTGAAAATAACAATGAAGATTTAATTAATAATTCAAAAAATAAAGAAAAGAAACCAATAAATAAAAAGAAATTAATTGCTGAAATATTGATTGTTTTATTAATATCAGCCGTTACATTCACTATATTATTAAGTTTTCAAGATATATCTGAAGTATGGCATACAATGCAAAATGCCAACTTAAAAGATTTGGGTATAGCTATAGCATGCTTAATTTTATATACTTTAATTTGGCCATTTTCTTTATGTTTAATCGCTAAAGCCAAAAATTTAAAACATCATTTTATTGATTCATATTTAATAGGATATACTGAACATTTTTTTAATGGTATTACCCCATTTTCAACAGGTGGTCAACCTATTCAAATATATTTATATACTAAAAGAAAAATAACGGCTGCTGAATCAACAGGATTAATTTTAACTAATTTTGTTGCTTATATGATTGCTACAAATGCTTTTGCTATTGCAGCTTTAGTTTTCTATGGTAAATTTAGTGCTAATTTTACTCCTTCTACTGTCTGGATGGTAGGACTTGGATTTGCTATGAATTTCTTTACATTAGTTTTTATGATTTTAATGGCTACTTGTAAATTTATTCGTGATTTCTTTAAAAAAATATTATTATCTTTATGTAAAATAAAATTTTTAGGTAAATTTTTAACTAAATTAGTTCCAATTTTTGATAATTATTGTGCAAATGCTCAAACAGCTTCAAAAGAAATATTTTCCCATGTTTGGACATTCATTGGGGCAATTTTAATTAGAGGTTTAGCTTTAGTATTCTATTATGCAATTCCATTCTTTATACTTCGCTCACTTGATGTTTCACTAGCTTGGAATATGTTACCACTAATAATGCTTGCTAGTGCATTTGCTATTACTACAATGGTATGGGTTCCTACTCCAGGTGGAACTGGTGGTATTGAGATTGCTTTTACTACTATTTTTACAACTTTTGCTGGTGTCACTGCTAGTATCGGTTCTGCTGGTATGCTTATTTGGCGAGGAATTACTTATTATTTTTTAATGCTTATAAGTGCTATATCTTATATCATATTTGAAATAAAAGTTAAACATAATAGAAAAAAGGAGTCAGTTATAAATGATACATGTATTACTAACAGGGGACAACAAGATATTTAAAGGAATATGTTTAAATGTTTTAAGTATTTTAAAATATACTAAAACTCCTGTTCATATTCATATTATGACGATTGAAGTTCCATGGCATGATGGAGAAAAAATCCCTGAATCTAGCGTAAATTTATTAAGAGATGTCGTACAAAACAAAAGTCCTAACAGCTTGGTTTCTTATTATGATATTGCTAGTGAATTTATTAAAGAATTTGCTAATAGTCCTAATAAAAATCCAGCCTATAGTCCTGCTTCATTAACTCGTTTATTTTTAGCTAGATATATAGATTGTGATAAATTGATTTATTTAGATGCTGATACAATGTGCCATATGTCGCTTGAAGAATTCAATACAATTGATATTTCTAATGCTGAAATTGGTGTTTGTCTAGATTATATGGGGCGTTTTTGGTTACATCGTGATTATTTTAATTCTGGTGTTTTATATATAAATATGAAAAAAGTTAAAGAAACTAATTTATTTGATAATGCTATTGAATTATTGAAACAAGAAAAATTATTTTTTAGTGATCAAACAGCTCTATATAAATTATCTAAATATAGAGTATATATGCCAATGCGCTTTAATGAACAAAGGAAAATAAAACCAGATACTGTTATTAAACATTTTAATAAAGGTGTTAGATATCTACCATTCTTTAAAATATATAATGTTAAGCAATGGCAAGTAGGACAAGTCCATAATTTTTTAAAAATTCATGATTTTGATGATATCTATGATGAATATCATAAATTATTTCCAACATTGCCAAAATTAATATAAAAATGTAAATTTTTATTGATTTTAAAGCTTATTTTTAATATAATCGATAAGGGCACTCAAGTTCTTCCCTAGGAAGGACTTTTATTTTTTTATAGATTGTGGAGGTTTATTATGGCAAAACAAGCAAAGTATATTTTTGTTACTGGTGGTGTCGTTTCTTCTCTTGGTAAAGGAATAGCCGCATCATGCATTGGTAGACTTTTAAAAAACAGAGGCTTAAAAGTTTTTATGCAAAAATTTGATCCTTATATTAATGTTGACCCAGGAACTATGTCACCATATCAACATGGTGAAGTTTTTGTAACTGATGATGGGGCTGAAACAGATCTAGATTTAGGTCATTATGAACGTTTTATTGATGAAAATTTAACAAAAGAATCAAATATTACAACTGGTAAAATCTATTCAAATGTTATAGCTAAAGAACGTCGTGGTGATTATTTAGGAGCCACCGTACAAGTTATTCCCCATATCACAAATGAAATTAAAAATAAATTAAAAAAAGCAGCCGATGTTAGTGGGGCCGATGTCATAATCACTGAAATTGGAGGAACAGTTGGTGATATTGAATCTTTACCTTTTTTAGAAGCTATTAGGCAAGCTCGTCGTGATTTTGGCTATAATAACACTCTATATATTCACAACACACTAGTTCCTTATTTGAGAGCTGCTGGCGAAATTAAAACAAAACCAACTCAACATAGTGTTAAAGAATTAAGAAGTCTTGGTATTCAACCAGATATGATTATATTAAGAACTGAAGTTTCAATAAAAAAAGAACAAAGAGCTAAAATAGCATTATTTTGTGATGTTCCTGAAAAAAATGTGTTTGAAGCTAAAGATGCTAAAATATTATATGAAATAGCTACTTCATTACATGAACAAAAAATAGATGATATTATTTGTGAACATTTTGGTTTTAAAGATATTAGTCCTTGTGATTTAACAGAATGGAATCAAATGATTTATAATATTAAAAATTTAAAAGGTGAAATAAATATAGCTTTAGTTGGTAAATATGTTTCATTACAAGATGCTTATATTTCAGTTAATGAAGCTTTAAAACATGCTGGTTATTATTTTAGTAAAAAAGTTATTATAAATCCAATAGATTCAACAAAAATAACAGATGAAAACTATGAGGAAATATTAAAAGAAGCAGATGGAATCTTAGTCCCTGGGGGATTTGGTGAACGTGGTACTTATGGTAAACTTTTAGCGATTAAATATGCTAGAGTTAATAAAGTTCCTCTTCTTGGTATATGTTATGGTATGCATCTAGCTTGTATTGAATATGCTAGAAATGTCTATGGCTATTTAGACGCAAATACCACCGAAATAGATCCTAATACAACACATCCAATAATAGATTATTTGCCAGGTCAATATGAAGGCATTAATATGGGTGGTACACTAAGGCTTGGTTTATATGATTGTAAATTAATTGATAATACTATAACTAAAAATTATTATCAACAAGATTTAATTAAAGAACGCCATCGTCATCGTTATGAATTCAACAATAAATTCTTAGAATTATTTTCTAAAGATTTAATTGTAAGTGGAATCAATCCTCAAGCTAATTTAGTAGAAATTGTAGAACTTAAAAATCATCCTTATTTCATTTGTTGTCAATTTCATCCAGAATTTTTATCAAGACCAAATAGACCTCACCCATTATTTATTGGATTGATAGAAAATGCAATAAAATTACATAACACAAGATAAGAAAAGAGTCAAAATCTAGTCTTTACTAGGTATTGACTTTTTATTTTTAATTTAAATCAAAAATTAGTTCAAAAATATTGGTTTTAATATTTCTTAACATTTTTAAAGCCTTAAAAGTTGAAAAAGAAATGTTTTTAATATATAATGAATGCGGTAAAAAATTAGGAGGAATTAATTATGCCACTAGTAAATGCAAAAGAAATGATTAAAAAAGCAAAGGAAGGTCATTATGCTGTTGGTGCATTCAATATCAATAATTTAGAATGGACTAAAGCTATCCTTTTAGCTGCTGAAGAAGCTAAATCACCAGTTATGCTTGGTGTTTCTGAAGGAGCTAATAAATATATGACTGGTTTTAAAGTTGTAGCTGCTATGGTTAAAGCTATGGTTGAAACATTAAATATTACAGTACCTGTTGCCTTACATTTAGACCATGGTACATATGAAGGAGCTAAAAAAGCTTTAGAAGCTGGCTATACTTCTGTTATGTTTGATGGTTCTCACTACCCATTTGCTGAAAACATAGAAAAAACTGTTGAAATTGTAGAATTAGCTAAAAAATATAATGCTTCTGTTGAAGCTGAAGTTGGCGGCATCGGTGGTGAAGAAGATGGTGTTGTAAGTATGGGTGAATGTGCTGATCCTGAAGAATGCCATAAAATTGCTTCTCTTGGTATCGATATGTTGGCTGCTGGTATTGGTAATATTCATGGTGTTTATCCTGAAAATTGGCCTGGTTTAAGATTCGATGTATTAGAAAATATTAAAGAAAAATGTCCTGGTATGCCACTTGTATTACATGGCGGTACTGGTATTCCTGAAGATATGATTAAAGAAGCTATCAGCCTTGGTGTTTGTAAAATTAATGTTAATACTGAATGTCAATTAGCCTTCGCTGCTGCAACAAGAAAGTATATTGAAGCTGGTAAAGATAAAGAAGGTAAAGGTTTCGATCCACGTAAATTATTAGCACCTGGTACTGAAGCTATTAAAGAATTAGTTAAAGAAAAAATGGAAGTATTTGGTTCAGTAGGAAAGGCATTTTAATTAGGGATTAAATATGCGTATTGTATTAATAAATGAAAATTCTCAAGCTAGTAAAAATGAACTTATTTTTACTACTTTACAAAATGTAGCTGAAAAATACGGCCATAGTGTTAAAAATTATGGTATGTTCAATGCCGATGATAAATCATTAACTTATGTTCAAAATGGCTTACTTGCAGCAATTTTATTAAATTCAGGTGCATGTGACTTTATTGTTACTGGTTGTGGTACTGGCGAAGGAGCTATGCTTGCTTTAAACTCTTTCCCTAATGTGCTTTGTGGTCATATAGTTGATCCATCTGATGCATATATGTTCAACCAAATAAATGATGGTAATGCTGTTGCTTTCCCATTTGCTAAAGGATTTGGTTGGGGTGCTGAACTTAATTTAGAATATTGTTTTGAAAAATTATTCAATGGTCCTAAAGGTCAAGGTTATCCTCGTGAAAGAGCTATTCCTGAACAAACTAATAAAAAGATTTTAGATAGTGTTAAAGAAATAACTCACCATGATATGTTATATATTTTAGAACATATCGACCAAAATTTCTTAAAAGAAACAATTGATCGCGATTCATTTAAAAATAATTTCTTTACTGATGCTAAAGATGGTCCTATTAAAGACTACTGCAAAAAAGTTTTAGGACTTTAATTATTAAACTGTCTCTTTAGGGACAGTTTTTTAAATAAAAGGAGATATTATGAAAATAAAAATAAATGTTTTATCTAAAGCTGATAGTGTTGATGGCCAAGGTGTAGGTAGTGCTTATATTGAACAAGTAAGACTAATTAAAGATGAACTTAGCGAATACTTTGATGTAGTTATCAATTCACATAAAAAAGCCGATATAATTCATGTCCATAGTGTTAACCCTAGTTTTTATCTACGTTTTAAAAAGAAAAAAGGCATTAGAGTTATCTACTGCCATTTCCTACCTGAAACCTTAGATGGTTCTATTAAATTACCTAAACCAATATTTTGGTTTTTTAAAAAATATGTTATTAATTTTTATAAAAAAGCTGATTATGTTGTCGTAGTAAATCCAATCTTTATTGAACCTCTTACTAAACTAGGCATTAAAAAAGACCATATTAAATATATTCCTAATTATGTATCTAAAGAAGATTTCCACCCTTTAAATAATGAAGAAATTATTGACACTAGAAAAAAATATAATATTGAAACAAATAAATTTGTTGTCCTAGGCTGTGGACAAGTTCAAACTAGAAAAGGGGTTCTAGATTTTGTTGAAGTGGCTAAAAATAACCCTGATATTGAGTTTGTTTGGTGTGGTGGTTTTAGTTTTAGTGTTATAACTGATGGTTATAAAGAATTAAAAGAAATTGTTGATAATCCACCATTTAAAAACTTACATTTTTTAGGAATTATACCAAGAAAAGAAATGAATAAAATGTTCAATATGGCAAATTGTCTATTTATGCCATCATATAATGAATTATTCCCGATGAGTATTTTAGAAGCTTCTAATTCTTATAAGCCAATTGTTTTAAGAGATTTAGATTTATATAAAGATATCTTAAAAGATAATTATTTAAAGGGTAATAATGTTATAGAATTTTCTAATATAATTAATAATTTAGCTGATGATAAAGAATTATACAACGAATATAGCTTAAAGTCTAAAAATATAGCTACATTCTATAGTAAAGAAAATGTTAGTAAGTTATGGTTAAATTTTTATACTTCTATTTATAATGAAGAACATAATAAAAAAGTTTCTTTAAAATCTTAGTATTATTTTAAGGTTAAAATTATAAATTAGAAGTATTAAAACTTTGAACAACAATATTAGATCTTCAAACATTAAAGTATTAAATCAATAAAATAAGAGTATTAGATGTTACATTGATGGTATAATCTAATACTCTTTTTTCATGCTGTGAATTCAATAGTTTTAATGTTTTTTATAGACCAGCTTTATTAATAGCTTTGTCATTAACATTTATTTGTTTAATTTGTTCTAAAACAAAATTGTTTAGTTAATTTGATGAAGATTATCATATTTTTCTTATTATGATTTATATGTTTACGATAATTATTGAATTATTATCATAAATTAGTTTATTTAATTAAAAAAACAAGACTAATAGAAAATTATCTAGACATTTAATAATTATAGAATTGGTTAATTTGAAAAGAAACAGAACAAGTTGAATTTAAACTTACAACAGGTGAAAAGAAAGATGCAATGGAAGCTATTTCTGCAATATTAAATAAACATACAAAAGGAACTCTTTATTTTGGAATTGATGATAATGATTTTGTTAAAGGACAACAAATATCAGATAATACTAAAAAAGAAATGACTGAAAATATTAATAAATCAGAAAAAAACTATACAAAGAGTTATAAATTCATTAATTGATATGGGATTAGTTGTTCGAGTTGGTTCTAACAAAGATGGATATTGGAAAATTGTAAATAAATAGAAGACTATAATAAAAAACAAGGAGATTAAAATTTCTCCTTTATTTTTTACTTAAAATTATTTCAAAAGCATCTCTTAATGGTTCTATTTTTTCATCTTGAAGAGTTATAATTCCACAATATATAAATCCTTCTTTTTTAATTAAATTCTTCATTGGTACATTAAGATTATGAGTATCAATTCTTAAATTAATATTATCTTTAATAGCTTTTTCTTTAGCGAATTCAATAAGTTTACTGCCTATTCCTAAATTACGATAATCACCTTTAACAGCTAAACGATGAATAGTATAATATTTAGCATTACTAAGCCATAATCCTTTAATATTATTATAGTCTAGATTAATACCTTTACATATCGCTATAAACCCTACTACTTTCCCTTTAATATCAAAAACATATAATTCTTTATTTAAGATATCCTTTAAAAAAGTATCATAATTTGGATAATTGCTATCTTCTTCCCATTGTCTAAACCCTAATTTTTTTATTTGTCTTCTTGCATCTTTTACAATATCTAAAATGCTATCTATATCTAATTTATTTGCTATTCTTATCATTAGCTATCATTTCATTAATAAAATCATTATATACATCTTTTTCACTAGCAATTAAATTATATTCTTCTGCTATTTCATAGAAAATAGAATCAATTGGATGAATTTCAATACGTCTTTTGTTAAATATTTTTTCTACTATTTCATCAAGTTTAACAAACATTGCATCATTTACATTTATTTTATTTTTTAAATATTCATCAACAGAATCTTCAAAATCTTCTAATTTTTTTAAATCAGATTGTAAAGTTAGATCATCATCAGAAACACTATTTAATAATTCTTCTTCAAAATCTAAGGTATAAAGTAATAAATTGATAGTTTTTGAACATTGTTCCATTTCTTTAAAATTGTTGTTGAAATAAGTTCTTAATAGTTCTTCAATAGTTATAAAATTATTATCTAAATATTCAAAACCAATACTAAATATATATTCTTCATCTTCTGTTAATTTTCTTTTCTTTTCTACAACTATATCATATAAATAATCTAAAACAGCTAAAACATTTAAATAGCGGATTATAATTAGACTATCTATTTCTTTTAAAGTTGTAATTAAATCATATTTTTCTATTTTCCAATTAGCATAATCAGTAAAGATATCCATTAATTTTTGCCTCTTTGTCTATTATGTGGGAATAAAATAATATCACGAATATTAGTTTTACCTGTTAATAACATTACTAAACGGTCAATTCCAATCCCAATACCACCTGTAGGAGGCATACCATATTCTAAAGCTTCAACGAAATCATTATCAATTTCACAAGCTTCATCATTACCAAGTTTTCTTTCTTCTAATTGTTCTTCAAAACGATTTAATTGGTCAATCGGATCATTTAATTCACTAAAAGCATTACAATATTCAGTACAACCAATATAACATTCAAAACGATCTGTAAAGCGCATATCTTTAGGATTACGTTTAGCAAGAGGTGATATTTCAACCGGATGACCATAAACTAAAGTTGGTTCAATTAAATCGTCTTCACAATATTTTTCAAAGAATGCATTAATGATATGGCCAACCCCTGTAAAATGATTAGGAACTTCAACATTATGAGCTTTAGCAATTTCTTTTGCCTCTGCAAATGTCATTTCTTTCCAGAAATCTACGCCTGTTTTTTCCTTAATTGCATCTACCATATGAACACGTTTAAATTTAGATAAATCATAAGTATGTCCATCAAATTCAACTGTTGTTGTACCTAAAACTTCCATACATACTGATTTAAAGAAATTTTCAATCAAATCCATCATATCATACATATCAGCATAAGCTTGATATGCTTCAACAGTTGTAAATTCAGGGTTATGTTTAGCATCAACACCTTCATTTCTAAATAAACGACCAATTTCATATACTCTTTCCATACCACCAACAATTAATCTCTTTAAAGGTAATTCCGTTGCGATACGTAGATAAAATTCCATATCAAGAGCGTTATGATGAGTGACGAAAGGACGAGCAGCCGCCCCACCTAAAATAGGTTGTAAAACAGGAGTTTCAACTTCTGTAAAGCCATTACCATCAAAGAAATGTTGAACAGCTCTTATTATTCTAGGGCGCATAAAGGCAACTCTTCTTGAATCTTCATTAACAATTAAATCAACATAGCGACGACGTCTTGCTTCTTCTACATCTTGTAGGCCATGAAATTTTTCTGGTAAAGGACGTAAAGCCTTTGCTAAATGTGTAAATTCTTCACATTTAACTGTTAATTGGTTAGTATTAGTCCTCATAATATAACCTTTAATACCTAAAATATCACCAATATCAGATTTAATAAAGACATCATACATATCTTCACCAATCATATCTTTAGCAATATAACATTGAACATTACCATATTTATCTTGTAAATTAATAAAGCCAATTTTTCCTTGTCTTCTTTTAGAAATCATTCTACCAGCTACACTAACTTCAAATTTCTTTTCTTCTAATTCTTCTTTAGTGTATTTATCAAATTTTTCTAAAATTGATTTAGAATCATCAGTTCTTAGATATTTATGTCCAAAAGGTTCAATCCCTTTATCTTTTAAATAATTTAATTTCTCTCTTCTTATTTTTTCTTGTTCACTTAAATTTTGTTCCATAATTTCACTCCATTCTTTAAAATTATATCATAATATTAAGATAAAGTAAAAATAAATGATGATAGAACTTAATTTTTTTAGCTATATTATACTATTTTATGCTATAATTAAGTACTATAAAAAGGAGGTTTTTAGACATGCGTATTCTAGTTGATCATTCAATTGATAAAAAAGAACGTTCTAATATTATTACATTAGCTGGAGTAGCTAAAGCTGCTAAAGCTAAAGATAAAAGTGTTATTAATGCTACTATTGGTATGCTTTATGATGAAGATGAAAAATTTTATACTTTTAGAAGTGTTAGTAAGGCAGAAGCTACAATGAGTGACGAGGAAAAGTATCCTTATACAAATACTATTGGTATTAAACCTTATTGTGACGCAGTATTAAAATGGGTATTTGATAAGCATTTAGATTATTTTAAAGAAAACGAATATATATCTATAATAGCTACCCCAGGGGGAAGTGGGGCAGTTAGTAATACTTTTTCAAATTATTTAAATGCTGGGGAAAATGTTTTATTACCTAATCATATGTGGACTAATTATATTCAAATGGCATATGAAAATTATCTAGGTTATAAAACATATAATATGTTTAATGAAAATGGTACTTTTGATTTAGCTCATATTAAAGAAACATTTAAAAATATCTTAAAAACACAAGATCGTATATTATTTGTTATTAATGATCCTTGTCAAAATCCTACTGGTTATTCTTTAACTAAAGAAGAGTGGTTAGGATTAATAGAAATAATTAATGAGGTTGCTAGTGAAGACCATCCATTTATTTTACTATATGATATGGCCTATATAGACTACGATATTAAAGGTAGAGATTATGCTAGAGAAAATATCTATAATTTTAGATTATTAAATGAAAATGTTTTAGTTGTTTTAGGATTTAGTGGCTCTAAAACTCTAGGCTTATATGGCCTTAGAATTGGCGCTATGATAGGTCTTAGTAAATCTAAAGAAGCAATTGATGATTTTACTAATGCATGTCAATTTAGCGCTAGGACAAAATATAGTATGTCTACTACTTATGGCATGTATTTAATTAGTAAAGTTTTAGGTGAGGAACCTTATTTAAGTGAATTTAAAGCTGAACTAGATGAAGTTACTGCTTTTATTAAAAAACGTTCTTTAGCTTTTATTAATAGTGCTAATGAAGTTGGTTTAAAAACTTTACCATTTAAGTGTGGTTTTTTTGTTACTATTGTTTGTCCTAATGATGATTTAGTTTATGAAGAATTAGTTAAAAAAGGTGCTCATATTATTCCTCTAGGTGGGGCTATGCGCATTGCAATTTGTTCAATTAGTGAAGAACATTGTAAAGTATTACCAAAACTTATAAAGGAGGCTATTGATAAGGTCAATAGATAGTTTTATGAAGGACCTAATATATATTTTAAAATATTTAAAATATTATAAAAAAGATTTAATAATCACCCTAATTCTTGTAATAATTGAAACAGTTTTTGAACTGATTATTCCTTTTTTAATGCGAGATATCATTAATAAAGGTGTTGAAAATCAAGATATGAACCAAATATTATTAAATGGTTGTTTAATTATTGGTTGTGCTATTATAAGTCTTGTAACCGGACACCTTTATTCAAGAGCTAATGCTAAATTAGTAACAAGCTTTTCTTATAAATTAAGGGAGGAAACTTTTAAAAAGATTCAAACTTATAGTTTCGCAAATATTGATCATTTCGAACCAGCTTCCCTAATAACTAGAGTTACAAACGATGTTCAAATTATGCAAAATACTCTAGCCGGTGGAATTAGACCATCTTGTAGAGCACCTATCATGCTAATTATGGGTGTAGGTCTATCTTTTATAATGGCTCCTAACATTGCTTGGATTTTCTTGTGTGGCGTACCTGTTTTAGCTATAATTTTATTTATTATTGTTAAAAAAACCGCCCCTAAATATAGTATTTTACAAAAAAGTTTAGATGATGTTAATTTAGTTGTAAGAGAAAATGTTAATGCTATTAGGACTGTTAAAAGTTATGTTAGAGAAGATTTTGAAAAAGAAAAATTTAATAAAGCTAATACTAAAGTAATGGATGTAACAAAATTTACTTTTAGAGTGGCTCAATTAAATCAACCTTCTTTTCAACTTGTAATGTATAGTGTTACTACTGCTATTTTATATTGTGGTTCTCTTGCTGTTCATAATGAAACTTTACAAGCAGGAACCTTAGCTGCTTTATTATCATATATTTTACAAGTATTAAACTCATTAATGATGTTTTCAAATATTTTCTTATTAATTAATCGTTCATTTGCCTCATCTTCAAGATTAAAAGAAATATTTGTTGAAAGTCCAACAATAAGTGAAAATCTAAATGGTATAAAAGAAATAAAAAAAGGGAAAATTGATTTTAATAATGTTTATTTTAAATATAAAGAAAACAGTTTAGAATATGTTTTATCTAATATTAATTTACATATTAAAGATGGTATGAGCGTAGGTATTCTTGGAGGCACAGGTAGTGCTAAATCAACTTTAGTATCTTTAATTCTTCGTCTTTATGATGTTAGTAAAGGGGAAGTTTTAATTGATGATAAAAATGTTAAAGAATATAATTTAAAAAGTTTAAGAGATAATATTTCTATTGTCTTACAAAATAATGTATTATTTACCGGAACTGTTAGAGATAATTTAAAATGGGGAAATCCTAATGCTAGTGATCTAGAACTTCTAAATGCTTGTAAACTAGCTTGTGTCGATGAATTTTTAAATCGCCTACCTGGAGGTTTAGATTATGATCTCGGTCAAGGTGGCGTCAATGTTTCAGGTGGTCAGAAACAAAGATTATGTATTGCAAGAGCACTATTAAAAAATCCTAAAATTATTATTTTTGATGATTCAACTAGTGCTTGTGATATGGAAACAGAAAGAAAAATTTTAAGTAATATTAGAGAACTAAAAAACTTAACTAATATTATAATTGCTCAAAGAATCACTTCCGTTATGGGAGCTGATATGATTATCATTTTAGATAATGGTACTATTTCTGATATAGGTACTCATGAAGAACTGTTGAAACGTAATGAAATCTATCAAGAATTATATAATACACAGTTAGGGGGTGTTGTTGATGCCACCGATTCTTCAAAGTAAAAGACCTAAAGATTTGAAAGATACTTTAAAAAAATTCCTTCATTATTTAGGAAAACATAAAATATTATTATTGATAATCGCAATACTTGTCACCTTATCAGCCCTAGCTAATTTACTTGGTACTTATATGTTCCAACCAATCATTGATAATTTTGCTGATCCTAATAGTGATAAATTTGAGAACTTATGGCAAGCTATTATTTTAGAAGCAAGTATCTATATTGTAGGGGCATTATCAACTCTTGGTTATACCCAAATAATGATTTATTTAGCTCAAAAAGTAATCTATGAATTAAGAAAAGATATGTTTGCTAAAATGGAAACTCTACCTTTAGCTTTCTTTGATCATCAAACCCATGGTCAAATTATGTCAACTTATACTAATGATATAGATATGCTGGCTGATGCTATGAATAATGCCTTTGCTATGCTAATTTCTAACTTTATTCAAATTGTAGGATTATTCGTTTTAATTTTTGTATTAAATTGGATATTATCAATTATCTGTACAATTTTTTATATCATTATCTTCTTTTATGTCTTAAATGCAAGTAAAAAAGCAAAACAAAATTTTGAAAAACAACAAGCAGCTATGGCTAAATTAAATGGCTTTGTTGAAGAAAGTTTGTCTGGCCAAAAAGTAGTTAAAGTTTTTAATCATGAAGAAGAAAATATTTTAGAATTTGCAAAACAAAATAAATTCTTAAAAGAAGTTGGAGAAAATGCTCTTCGCTATTCTTTTTCAATGGTACCTTTTGTTGTAAGTATTTCTTATATCAATTACGCCGTTGTTGCTATAATAGGAGCTATGTTAACAATACATCCTCTATTTGGCATTACCTTTAGTGTTGGTGGTATTAGTGCCTATTTAGTATTTGTAAGACAAGGTACAATGCCTATAAATCAATTTACTCAACAAGCTAATCTTTTACTAGGTGGTATGGCTGGTGCTGAGAGAATCTTCAAACTAATTGATGAAGAAGCGGAGATAGATGATGGTAATATTACCTTAGTTAATGTTAAAGAAAATAATGGTACTTTAATTGAAGTTAATGAAAAAACTGATTTATGGGCTTGGAAAAAAAGTGATGATACATTAGTTAAATTACAAGGAGATGTAAGATTTTATAATGTTGATTTTTCTTATTATAAAGACAAACCTATTTTAACTGATTTATCATTATATGCTAAACCGGCTCAAAAAATAGCTTTTGTTGGTTCAACCGGAGCTGGTAAAACTACTATTACTAATCTTATTAATCGTTTTTATGAAATTGCTGATGGTACTATTACATATGATGGTATAGATATTAGACAAATAAAAAAACATGATTTAAGACAATCACTAGGTATAGTTTTGCAAGATACCCATTTATTTACAGGTACAATTAAAGATAATATTAAATATGGCAAACTAGATGCGACAGATGATGAAGTTATTATGGCAGCTAAATTAGCTAATGCTGATAATTTTATCAGACGTTTACCAGATGGTTATAATACCTTTATTAAAGCTGATGGTGCTAATTTATCACAAGGACAACGTCAACTTCTATCTATTGCTAGAGCTATGATCGCTAATACTCCTGTTTTAATACTTGATGAAGCTACATCTTCTATCGATACAAGAACAGAATCACTTGTAGAAAAAGGAATGGATAAATTGATGGAAGGTAGAACTGTCTTTATGATAGCACATAGATTATCAACTATTAAAAATGCTAATGCTATTATGGTACTTGAACATGGTAAAATAATAGAACGGGGTACGCATAAAGAATTGTTAGAAAAGAAAGGTATTTATTATAAACTTTATACTGGGGCATTAGAACTAGATTAATAATTAAAGACACCACAAATTAAATCTGTGGTGTCTTTTAATTTATAACTTGAATATCATTTTCATATTTGGCATATAAAGGATAATATTTTTCATCAGTCATAATATCATATAATATATAATCAGTTAAATAGGTTTTAGATATTATTTGGGCATGTTCTTCAATTAAATTAATAGTTTTACCATCACTATAAGGAACATTTAAATTTAAATGCATATAATTTAAACTAAGTTCATTAAATATAGCTTCTGCTAAATGATCAATTCCTATTTTATCTTTATTATTAATAAAAGTAAAACGATATTCTTTATAACTTATATTTTCTTTAATATTTCTACTCATAAAACCTAAAATTTGTGGTGGCAACGTAGTTTTATTATCTGTCAATTTATCAATTTTAGTAAATGCTACAATAAAAGGAATATTATTAGCTCCTATTTGTTCTAATACCTTATAAGTTATTTCAAATTCAACTAAAGCGTAAGGGCTTGAAATATCTATAACATAAATAATTAAATCACTATTTTTTACTTCTTCTAATGTATAATAAAATGAATATACTAATGTTGTTGGCAATTTAGAAATAAAACCTATTGTATCTGTTAATATAAAATTTAAATTATTAATACATAATTTTCTAGAATAGGTATCTAAAGTTGCGAATAAACAATCTTTTTCTAACACTTTTTTATTATCATTTTGACTTAAATAGGTAATTAATGAATTCATAGTTGAACTTTTACCAGCATTTGTATAACCAACTAAAGAAACAATCGGAATACTATTTTTCTTTCTACGCTCAATTTGATTCAATTTTCTTTCTCTAATTTCTTTTAAATTTTGTTCTAATCTTACTATTTCTTCACTTAAATGTCTACGATCTAACTCTTGTTGAGTTTCTCCACTACCTTTATTGCTTAAGCTTCCACTAGCTCCACCACTTCGCGATTCTTCTTCTCTTAAAAGACCAATACGTGACATTAAATACCTATCTTTTGCTAGAGCTATTTCTAATTTTGCTTCTTTTGTTTTAGCTCTTTTCGCGAAAATTTCTAATATTAAATAAGTTCGATCTATCACTTTTACTTGTAATATTTCTTCTAAATTTCTATTTTGAACAGGTGTTAAAACATCATCAAATATAACAATATCTGCATTATAATTTTGACATAATTCTTTTAATTCTAAAACCTTACCTTTGCCAATAAATGTAGCTTTATCTGGCTTATCTTTAGCTTGTCTAATATTATAAACAATTTCATAATCTAATGTTTCAGCTAAACTTTTAAGTTCATGTAAAGAATAATCTAAATCAAAATATTCACCTTTTAAATTTATTCCTACTACTATTGCCTTCATAATTATCACTCCACTTTTACATTATAACATTTTTTTACTAACTTGTCTTAAATAATACAATTTGTTAAGTTTACTTAAAGTTAAATTTATTGTATAATTTTTATAAAATAAGGAGGGCACATTTATGTACAAAATTAAAATTATTACTGATTCTACTTGTGATTTACCAAAAGATTTAATTTTAAAATATGACATTAAAGTTATACCTTTATTTGTCAATTTTAAAGACAAATCTTATTTAGATGGTGTAGATATTACAACTGATATTTTATATGATAAAGTTAATGAATATGAAATGTTACCTAAAACATCAGCTATATCTTTTCAAACTTTTTTAGAAACTTTTCAAGAATATTTAAATCAAGGCTTTGATATTATTTATATGGGTATATCTAAATCAATGTCTTCAACATATAATAATGCAAGACTAGCTAGCGAAGAACTTGATGTCGAACATATTAGTATTATCGATTCTATGAATTTATCTACTGGGATAGGCTTACAACTTTTAAGAATAGCTAAATTAAGAGATGAAGGAAAAAATTTAGCTGAAATTACTGCCGATATTTTAAAATATCGTGAAAATGTAAGAAGCCAATTTGTTATTCCAACCCTTGATTATTTATATAAAGGGGGAAGGTGTAGTGGTCTTACTAATTTAGTTGGAAAAGTTTTTAAAATTAAACCAATTATTGAAGTTAGAAATGGTAAAATGAGCGTCGGACCTAAACCACGAGGTAAAATGATTAATGCCTTAAATGTCATGTTAAATATGGTTAAAAATGATCTACCTTATCTAGAAATAGAAAATATCTTTGTCACTCATTCCCTAAATTATGATGATTGTTCATATTTAGTTGATGAACTTAAAAAAATACTACCTACAAAGATCAATATTTATACTAGTAATGCTGGTTGTGTTATTTCATCTCATTGTGGTAAAGGAACTATTGGTATTTTGTACGTATTAAAATAGGAGGCACATATGAAATTTAATGATATGCCTTATAAGCATATAGATATAAAAGAATATCAACTTAAACAAAATGCTATAATTGAAGAAATTAAAAAAACAACTATTCATTCTAATTTAAAAAAATTAATAGATTCTTATGATAAAAATTATATTGATGTTACTACTAATATGGCCTTAGCTGAAGTTAGACATACAATCGATACGTTTGATGAATATTATACTAAAGAATATAATTATATTTGTGAAATATCTCCTTTAATAGATAATATAACAAATAATTTTAATAATGTTTTGTTGAATCATTCTGAAATCAATTTTATAAAAGAAACATATGGTCAATATTATATATTAAAATTACAAATTAAAGCTAAAACATTTAATGAAGAAATAATCGATTTATTAATCTTAGAATCTAAATTAGAAAACGATTATGATATTTTGATTGCTGGAGCTAAAATACCATTTGATGGCAAAATCAACAACCTATCACAAATGGCTTTATATAGCCATAATTTAGATAGAAACATTAGAAGGAATGCCGCTTTAGCGGTCGATAATTTTTATAAAGAAAATGATGAAACAATAGGTAATATTTATACAGAATTAGTAAATGTAAGAGATAAAATAGCTAAAAAGTTAGGTTTTAATAATTTTATAGAATTAGGCTATTTAAGACTTAATAGAATTGATTATGATGCTAAAATGGTTAGTGAATTTAGAGATAATCTAAAAAAATATGTAATGCCTTTAGCTAGTAAATTATATGACAAACAATCATCAAGATTAGGCATTAAAAAGCCTTATTGGTATGATTTTTCCCTAAATTATATTGATGGAGATCCTATGCCAAAAGGTAATAAAGATGAATTAGTTAATAAAGCTTTAAAAATGTATCAAGAAATGTCTAATGAAACTTCTGAATTTTTTAAATTTATGTTAGATAATGAACTTATGAGTCTAGATACTAAACCTGGTAAAATGGGTGGTGGTTATTGTACTCACTTTACAAAATATGATTCACCATTTATCTTTGCTAATTTCAATGGTACAAAAGATGATATTAATGTATTGACTCATGAGGCTGGTCATGCTTTTGAATCTTATTATGCAAATAAATTTATAGCCAATAAAGATTTAATTTTCCCAACTTATGAAGCTGCAGAAATTCATTCTACAGCCATGGAATTCTTTGCTTATCCTTGGCTTTCTAGTTTCTTTAGCGACGATACATTAAAATATATTCATTCACATATGTCTGAAGCTATTACTTTTTTACCTTATTCTTTAGCTGTTGACCATTTTCAACATTTAGTATATGAAAATCCTGATAAAGATCAGGCTTGGCGAAAAAAGATTTGGCAGGAATTAGAACAAATCTATCTACCTTGGCGCGATTATGGTGAATGTAATTTCACAGCTAGTGGTACTTTCTGGTATCGTCAAAGTCATATTTTTGGATCACCATTTTACTATATCGATTATGCACTAGCTCAAATTTGTGCCCTTGAATTTTATTTAGAAGATTTAAAAGATCATAGTAATGCTTGGAATAGATATTTAAAATTATGTAGTTTAGGAGGAACAATGCCTTTCTTACAATTGATTAAAGAGGTTGGCCTTTCTTCTCCTTTTGATATGAATACCATTAAAAATATCATTGATTCTTTAGTGCCTATAATAGAAAGGATAAAGATATAATGGATAATAAAGTTTATTTTTATCGCAAAAAAGCTAAAATGACCCAGGAGGCTTTAGCTAAAGCTCTTGGTGTTACAAGACAAACAATTATTTCAATTGAACAAGGTCGCTACATTGCTTCCCTTCCTTTAGCTTTAAAATTAGCTAAAATATTTAACGTACACGTAGAAGATATTTTCTTTTTGGAGGAAAACTAATATGCAAAGTTTAGCTTATTTTAAAAAAATTACTAAAATTAAACTAATCATAATGTGTCTAGCTACACTACTTCCAATAGTTCTAGTAGCGCCTTTAGAAACATTCATTAAAGAAAATTTTAATATTGAAGTATTAGTCTTAAGATATCTCGTTGTAGCTCTGTATGAAATATGTATTATTCTAAAAATAGTACGTTATATCTTAATACTTACAAGAAAAGAATATTGTAGTATGCAATATACTAAAGCTATCGATGA
The DNA here is from genome assembly GCA_944324795.1 of uncultured Acholeplasmatales bacterium. Taxonomy (GTDB): domain Bacteria; phylum Bacillota_I; class Bacilli_A; order Acholeplasmatales; family Anaeroplasmataceae; genus CALUXS01. The sequence continues at coordinate 14,657 of CALUXR010000009.1, read as the reverse complement.
AAGAAATATTTTTATTCGTAATAAAACCCAAAATTTTACTATAAAGACTATCTTATTCTTTAATTCTTTAGCTTTAATCATTAGTGGTTTTTTAGAACCTTTAATATTTATGGTTATTGCATCTGAATCTTTAGTAATCGTTATTATTTACTTTGTAGCTTATTTATATTATCGTAAAAAATATTAATTGACAAAATCAATAAATTAATTTATTATATATTTAAGCATTATGAAAAGAAACGTAGTTATAAGTTTTATAATTAAGAGAGCTCTAGTTTTGGTGCGATAGAGACTATAAATTATAACGAATTCATCTTGGAGTGATTAACTGAATTAAGTAGGTTATTTCGGGAATGCCCGTTACAGCATATGAGTATTGATTGATACTTATTGAGATTTATAAGGTGACTTATAAATGAATAAAGGTGGTAACGCGTCTCTCGCCCTTTAGTGGGTGAGGGACTTTTTTAATTTTAAAAAAAGAGAGGTATAAAAAATGATTGTTGTATTAAAACAAACTGCTAACAAAGATGATGTCGAAAGACTTAAAAATTTAGTTGAAAAACAAGGAGTAAGAACTAGCGTTGTCGTAGGAACTGAACAAACTATAATTGGTTTAATTGGTGATACTACTATTATTGATCCTAAGACTATCGAAGTCGATGAGGCTGTCGATCATGTAATGCGTGTCAGTGAACCATATAAATTAGCTAATAGAGCTTTCCACCCTGAAGATACAATTATTGATGTTTGTGGTGTTAAAATTGGTGGTGGTCATTTAGGTTTAATTGCCGGACCTTGTAGTGTTGAAAATGAAAAACAAATTATTGAAGTTGCTAGAAGTGTAAAAGCTAGTGGGGCAAATATTTTAAGAGGTGGAGCATTTAAACCTCGTACTAGTCCTTATTCTTTCCAAGGTATGGGGGAAGAGGCTTTAAATTTATTATTAAAAGCTAAAGAAGAAACAGGTCTTCCAATTTGTACAGAACTGATGGACACTGAACATATTCAATTATTTAATGAAAAAGTTGATATTGTCCAAATTGGTGCTCGTAATATGCAAAACTACTCACTTTTAAAAAGAGTTGGTCATGAAATTAAGAAACCTGTTTTATTAAAACGCGGCCTATCTGCAACTTATGAAGAATGGATTATGGCTGCTGAATATATTATGGCTAACGGTAATCCTAATGTAATTTTGTGTGAACGTGGCATTAGAACTTTTGAAACTTATACTAGAAATGCCCTTGATTTACAGGCTATTCCTGTTATTAAAAAATTAACTCATTTACCGATCATTATCGATCCAAGCCATGCAGGTGGTAAATGGTGGTTAGTACCTCCAATGGCTAAAGCGAGCATAGCTGCCGGTTGTGATGGTTTAATGATTGAAGTTCATAATGACCCTGAAAAAGCATTATCAGATGGTCCACAATCACTTCGTCCTGATAAATATGATTCTTTAATGCAAGATATTAAAAAATTAGCAGCTATTTTTGGTAAAGAATATGAATAAATTAAAAGAATTAGAAAATCTATTTTCTAATATTTTAAAAGATACAAATAACAATTTAGATCAAACTATTTATCTTAATAAATTCATAAATCAAACTAATAAAATAATCAAACAATATAAAGATGATTCTAATATTAAAGATTTAGATTTAAAAGTTATCAATACACCAAAAAACATTATTGTAGGTTATATGGGAGTTGAAGGGGCTTTTGCCTATGAAGCTAGTTCAAAATTATTCAAAAATATTCCTTTAAAACAATATCATACTTTTAAAGATGTCTTTGAGGCAATCAAAAATGATGAAATAACTTATGGCGTATTACCTATTGAAAATAGTTCTACTGGTTCTATTAATGATAACTATGATTTAATTAGAGAATATGGTTTTTATATTATTTTAGATACTAATATAAAAGTCAATCAAAACTTATTAGGAATAAAAGGTAGTAAACTTGCTGATATTAAAATGGTTTATTCTCATCCTCAAGCTTTAATGCAAAGTAAATCATTTTTAAAAGAACATAATATAATTTCAAGAACATATTCTAATACTGCAGCTAGTGCTAAATATATTAAAGAATTAAATGATAAAAGTATTGGTTCAATATGTTCAAAAAGTTGTGCTAAATTATATGATTTAGATATTTTAGCTCAAAATATTAATGAATCTTCTACTAATACAACTAGATTTTTAGTAATTAGTAAAAATTTAGAAATTAGAGAAAATGCTAAACAAATAAGTATTATCTTTAATTTAAAACATGAAATAGGCTCTTTAGCTCAAATTTTAGAAGATATTAAAGATTATAATTTAAATATGACTAGAATTGAATCAAGACCTATCAAGGATAAACCATTTGAATATTATTTTTATATTGATTTCTTAGGTAATATAAAAAGCTCTAATGTAATTAGAGCTTTAACTAAAATAAAAGAAGATACTATAAATTTAAAAATAATTGGTAATTATTAAGAAGCATCATGCTTCTTTTTTATCTACTATTTTATAAACATTTTAAAAAATAATTAATATCATTTATATATAAAAAATATAGGCCAAATTATGGTCTATATTTCTTTAAGTATTCAACCTTAATATTTCCTTCTTGATAGCTAACTAATGCTTTAGCACCATTTTTAATTGGCATTGAAGGAGCTAAATGACCTAGATCAACATCCATTAAAATCGGAACATTAAAGTCTTGTAACATATCTATTACAGCCGTATATTTGTCTACACCCATTATCTCGGCATCATTACACAATGGCCTACCAATTAAGAATCCTTTTACTTTTCTAAACCAACCAGCTTCTTTTAGTTGAAATATCGCTCTTCTTATACCAAGAGGTGATAAATCACAAGCTTCTAAATACCAAATAATACCTGTATGTTTATTAATAAAATTAGCTACATTATCATATTTAGTACCACAAATATTAATTAAACAATCTAGGCATCCACCAAGCATAGTCCCATAAAATGGTCCTTTATAAAAGAAAGGTTTAATAATTTTTCTTTCAGTTAAATTTAGCTTAACTAAAGGATTTTCTTCGCTTGCAAGCGAATTAAGTTCATAGCGAGGATAACCTCTTAATATTCTTTTACCTTCTAATAACGCTAGCGTATCTTTCGTATCATATTTAAAAGGATATAAATAAAACTTAGTTGCACAAGGTCCATAAATTGTAACCATATTGCAAATAGTAGTTAATGTAAAAGTTAAATTAGTATTATCAGAAAAGCCAATAAACCATTTAGGCTTTAATCTCTTAATCTTCTTAAAGTCGATATATGGCAATATTTCACACATCAACTCTCCGCCACCAACAGACATAATTACATCGCTATTAGATTCATAAGCATTCATAAATTCTTTAGCTCTTTCTTCTGGTGTGTTTGAAGATGCAATCCCTTCTGCTTTATAAATATTTTCACCTTCAACTACTTCATAACCTACATTTTTAAATATTTTAATCGCTTCTTCTAAACGAGTTTTATAAGGTTCAGTTGTACAGCCAAAACTAGGGGCTACTAAACTAATTTTCATATTTTTAGTTACTTTTTTTGGTTCATTAATCATTTTAAGCCTCCTCTTTTCAAATACTTATGACATTATAGCATATTTATGTTATAATAAAAAGACAAAATTATATTTTTGAAAGGTGGATTATAATGCTTTTGAAAAAAAATGAAAAAGATAATATATTAAAAAGAATAGATTTTTTAGATTCAAAACCTATAACCTATATCAATGATCAATTAGAATATACTAAATATCGTACAATATATAAAAATGATGATTATATATTGAGGGTTAGAATTTATGAAAATTATTTATTTAAAGTTGTGATTGTATTTAATTTTGATAATTTTGATATTAAAAAAACAACTAATAAATATTTAAGAGAAAACAATTTATTAACTTTAGAAGAAAGTAAATTGATTCATAGTATGAATATTTATATTATTGAAGAAAATACTTTAAGAACAAGAGAATTTGCTAAAGAAAATACAATATTGACAAAAACAGGTTACCAACAAATTTTAATATATAACGCTACTGAGGTTGTTTTAGATTATTATAATGTTTTGCCTGAATTTGATTTTAATTTAATGAAATATTATAGAACGATAGCTTATTTTGATATAGGTTGTCATGATAAGGAGGACTATTAATGTTAAAAATAAAAAAATGGCAAGCTTGGTTAATTGTTGCTATAACATTAGCAATCGCAATTGCTTTAATATGTATTAATTTATATGTAACTCAAAAAACTGTTATTATCATTTTTCTAGTAATTGATTTTTTAATTATGACTTTTTCTTTAAATACAGCTATTAGCTTATCAATTAAATTTAAACCTAAACCTAAAAAATATCCTTCTAAATCTTTTAATTTTAACCCAAGTATAATGATGGATAATTTAATTAAAAATGGTTTTAAAGAAAATAAGGCGATATATGGTAATGTTTATTTAAAAATTGCTGATAAAACAGCTTATAAAGTTATTGTTATAACTGATATTGAAGCTTATTTAAATCCAAATGAACAAAATAATCAAAAAAGTTCTAATTTAAATTTAAAAAATTGTACAAGATTTATTGGTCAAGAAATATTCTTACAATATAATGATAAAGCATTACAAACTTTACCAGATTTCTCTTTTCAAGGTAAAAATATTTATTATGAAGCTTATTATTATGATAATGAAAATAATATATTGATAGAACCAAATGCAATAACTGCTAGTATTGAATTTAGTGATGATGTAAAAAAAATGAAGGAAGATTATTTAGGACTTAAAGAAAATATAAATGAAAATAGTGATAAATAATGGAATTAATTAGAAAAAATTATAAACCTGAAATATTAATTTGCCCTAAATGTAATACTAAATTAAAATATTTACATTCTGTAAGTGCTAAAACATTAACTTTTACTCAAGGTAAAACTACTTTTGTTAAAAATTTAGGTTACATTTGTCCTAAGTGTAAAGATCACATTTATGTTTCTCAAACAGCTTTAAAATTTGCATTTAAAGGGATTCACTATTCTACTAAAGTTTGTTTTATTATTTATTATTATAAGGAACTTGGTTATTCTAGAGAATTAATTTGTGATAATTTAAGTTTAAATAATATTCAAATTAGTGATCGCAATGTTAGTTATATTTATAATAAAATGAAAGATTATTTAAATAAAAATTATGATGAAATAAGAGATAGAGAATATCTTCAATCTATCAATGAATTTAAACAAATTCGTCTTAGTATCGATTTGATTAGTTATAACAAAAAAAGATTGATTATAATAAGGAATCAATTTAGTACAAATATTATTGGCTTCTTTTATTTTAATAGCATTAATGATCCTTTAGTTAAAGAGACTCTTATTAAATATATCAATAAAGATTTACCTATAACTAATATTATAACTATTAGAAAAGATGATGTATTTTATCCTTTATTAAAATCATTAGTTCCAAACAACACTAAATTTAGTAGTTTTTTAAAATTATAATTTTTTATAATATTATTCGAAAAAAACATTGAAATATCTAATAAAATTTGCTATAATTCACGTTGAAAGGAACGGTTATATTATGGAAAGTTTAAAATTAGATGATTATGATAAACAAATATTACGTATTTTACAAGATGATGCCACTATATCTAATAAAGAATTAGCAAGTAGAATTAATTTAGCTCCTAGTTCTTGTCTTTTAAGGGTTAAAAATTTAACAAAATTAGGGTTAATTAAAAGAACAGTCGCTATATTAAATGAAAAAAAATTAGGTTATGATATTTTAGCATTCGTTAAAGTTGAATTAAAAATTATTAATTTAGAAGCAATAAACGACTTCTTAGGTCATGCACTTAAAAATCCTCAAGTTTTACAATGTTATATGATAACTGGTGGTGGAGCTTTCTTAATGAAAATTATTGCTAAAGACTTATCAGATTATCGTGATTTTGTCTTAAATAAATTAACATCTATTGATAATGTTAGTAATGTTGAAACATCTATAGTTATGGGTATTGAAAAAGATACTGACTCAATACCACTTTAGAAACCTTAAATGGTTTCTTTTTTTTATAAAAAAAGGCTTAAATAAGCCTTAATCATTTTCATAACCATGAGATTTTGGTTTATATATTTCTTCTAAAACTTTTCTTACTTTATGAGCAGCATCGTCATTAATTTCAATAACTTTTGCTCCTCTAGAATGAGCTAAATCTCTAAGATCACAAGCAATTGCTGTATGATATGAACATCCTATGACTAACAATATATCACCAGGATACATTTTAGAAATTATTTGATATGCTTTTTGATAATTAGGAGCAGGATCCCCATATAAAACTGGTTTATTATAAAGCATATAGGCATGATCTAATTCACTATCATCAGGTAATGTTCCATGTAGAGCTAAAACTTCACTGCCTGCCTTTTCATGAAGTCCGTCTATATTCATAGTTATAATTGGAACTCTATATTCCGCTAAAGCATAATGAGCATCATTAGGCACAGCATTTACCATACTATTTTTTAATTCTTTAATAACTTTATTATATTCTTTAGGGTGAGAGTTAGCATAATCTCTAAATAATTTTTCTCTAACCTCAGGTCTTTCCATAAAAGTAGATATTCCACTTTGTTTAGAAATACCTGCCCCTGTAAAAGCTAAAACTAACACTTTTCATTCTCCTTTTCTTCATAATATTTATCAGCTAAACTTTGCCAATATAGTTCATCTTCTTCAGTTATTTTTCTTAAAACCTTACAAGGATTACCAGCCGCAATAACATTATTTGGAATATCTTTTGTAACAACTGAACCAGAACCAATGACTACATTATCACCAATTGTAACCCCAGGATTAATAGTAGTATTACCACCAATCCAAACACTATTACCAATATGAATTTCTTTACCATATTCTAAATTTAAATTTCTAATTTTGCTGCTAATAGGATGACTAGCGGTAAAAATATTAACTCTAGGCCCTATAAAAACATCATTACCAATAAATACTTTAGCCACATCTAAAATAATTAAATCACAATTGGCATAAAAATTATTACCTATATAAGTGTTACATCCATAATCCATATGTAATGGTGGTTCAATATAATAATTTTTCCCAACATTACCAAATAATTCTTTAATTATTTCACTTCTTCTTTCACAATCTAAAATTTCATTAAATTCTTTTAACAATATATTTTTCTTTTTATTCATTTTAGCCAATTCATTATCTTTAGCTATATATAATTTACCACTTAACATTCTATCTTTTTCACTCATAAAAACCTCTTAATTATGCTATTTCTTTATAAACATAAATATGTTTAACGCCTTCATCATAATATACATCATTACTATTTACATATCCTAAAGTTAAATAAAAATTTAAGGCTTGTTCTTGAGCCCCAATAATGATTTTACCTTTAATTTTACTTTCAACATATTTAATTAAGATACTGCCTATATTATTATGTCTATAATCTTTTAATACACATATTCTACCTATGATATATGCCTCTTTATCTTCATCATAATAATATCTTAAATTGGCAATAGCTTTATTATTATAATACATTAAAACATGTTCAGAGATTAAATCAAATTTATCAAATTCATCTTTAAATTTTTGTTCTTTTATAAAAACTTCTTCTCTAATTCTTTTATTATCATCTAATAAAATATTGCTTTCTTTTATTTCTAATAAATCTTTATCTAACATATATTCATTTCCTCTTATAGTAATAATAACCATCTATTTCTTTAACATATTTAAACCCTTTAATTTTTATTTTTTTATTCTTAAGATGAATCTCTTTTAAATTTGCAAATCTTGAACAGATATTTTTTCTATTAATTATAGAATATGAGTTTAAATCTAAAATCTCTTTACGTAAATTAGGAGATATCTTTAACAATATGAACATAACTATATTCAAAATAAAATGTTTAAATTTAGAAAATTTAATATCTACTGTTTCATATGTCATTTTAGTATAATTTTTAATTTCTTTATAACTAAATTTATGTTCTTTAGCATAAAAAATATACCCTTTTCTAGTTAAACAATCAGGATTATCAATCTTTATTGTTTCTAAACTTAATTTGTTTAATCCTTTAAAGTGTTTCACTTCTTCATCATCTTCGCTAAGCTTATTCATCATCTTCTTAAAAAGAAATTTTTCTTTTCTATTAAAATGAGTAATAAGTAAAAACTTAGTTTCTTGTTTAATATGTATTTCTTTAATTTGATTATTTCCTTTTAAAAAATCTAAAACATACCCTTTAGCAACTGGTAAAATTATTTCTTTGATATTAGGACAATCAGAAATATTTAACTTAAAGATTTTATTTGTTTTAATTTTATTAAAATCACATTTTTCTAAATTTAAAACATCTTCTAAAAAAACAAATACTTCATCATCTTCATCATCTTCATCATACACCAGATAATCTTCATTAAATATTATTTCTTTAATATTTTCATTACCTACTATTATATCTGAAATATATATTGCCCCTGTTGGTAATGTTAATGATTCAAGTTCACTTAAATCTGTATAATTATAAACCAGAACATTAGAGTCGAAATCATAATCATTAAAGTATCTATCACAATATTTTTCGTTTATTTTATAAATATTATTGTTAACGTATATCTCTTTTAAATATTTTTTATCATCTTCACCTAAAAATGAAGGATTAACATATTCAACATTGCTAATATCAATTTTACGAAGATTTGTACAACCAGTAAAAACTTCATTGTAGATTCTCTTGCATCCTTTTGGAAAAGAAATTTTTCTTAATGACTTACAATTTAAAAAAGTATAGCCAAAACCTAATTTTTTTAATTTATAATAACCGCCAACTTCAATTATACTGTCTGGTAATATTATATTTTTTAAAAAAGGTAAATTAGCAAAGGCAAAAGATCCTATAGCTACAACTTCATACAAATTATTATCTTCTTCTATATATTTAGGAATAACTAAATCATAAACAAATATATCTTTTATTCCTGTTATAACGGCTTTACCATCAATAATTTTATATATGAATAAATTATCTTTTTTCAACTCTTTAATTGCTTTTATTTTTTGCTCAAGAATTTCATTCCCAAGAAGAAAAGTTATTTCATCTGCAAACATTTTTTTATAAAGTTTAATTTTATTTGAATCTAAATTTAAATTTAAAGCTAATTGATATCCTGATAATGTCTTTCCATTTTCTTTAGCATAATTTATAGTAAAATAAGATTTGTGATAATAATTAATATAAGTCATTAATTTATATAAAAATTCGTCTTTAATAGCTTCTTCATTTAAATAAATTAACACCCCAATACAATTATATTCTTTAATAGTATCTAATAAATAATTTTCATAATCTTTACCACTTTCAATCTTACGATCATAGAAAATAGTAATATCGTTATAATCGTAATTTAAAATGTCAATATATGCCTCCTTATATAACGAAGTAGGATAATAAACATAGTAATACCCTTTATCACTTAATGGTTCAGGTAAAAGATTTTTAATATTATTATCTATTTGTACGGATTTTTTTATTAGTTCAATTTTATCTTTAATTTCCATTTTCATCCCTCACAAATTTATAATAATTTTCTTTATCTGAGATAACTTCTTTAAAATTAGAACTTAACTTAATTTTTTTATTTGTTAAATATATTATATTTAAAGATGATATCAATAAATCAAAATATTTAATTTTTTCAACTTCATTTATTTTACTTTCTAAATGAATTAATTTATTAACATCTAAATAAGCTGTTTTTAAATTATTACAATTAATAAAAGAATTGTTTGATAAATATAAAACATCACTTTTAATATTTATAAATTTTAAATCAATACAATCAATAAAAGCTTCAGCTTCTATTTTAGTTAAATTATCTATAGTTATGTTTTCTATTTTTTGACAATTTCTAAAAGCCATACTTTCTATTTCTATTTTGGATGAATTAAAAACAATTTCTTTTAAATTTATGCAATCATTAAAACAACCTTTAGGAATCTTTTTAACATTTTTAGGAATTGTTATTCTATCTAACCCTATCAGTTTATTAAATGCATAAGGTCTTAATTTCTTACAATTATTAGGAATCGTAATGTTTTTTAATTTAGGACAATTACTAATTTTATCAATTACTTCACAATCATTTAAAACTAAAGTTTCTAAATTAGGGCAATTTGAAAAACTAATAATGTCATCACTCTTACCTTCTAATTCAATTTTTTCTAAATGACTAGCACTATCATTTAATATGTTAATGTTTCTAGGTATATATAAAGATTTTAAATTTAAACAGCCTTCAAAGGCAGATAAATTAAGGTTACATTCAGATTTATTATTAAATATAACTTTCTTTAAACTATAACAATTGAAAAAAGCATAATCTCGAATTTCTACTATATTATCTCCAATTATAACTTTTTCTAATGATGTACAATTTGCAAATGCTCCCTCTTTTAATCCAACGACTTTTTCGTTTTTATATTGAGATGGTATTTCAACTTCTTTTATTGAAAGGTCTCTAATATATTTTATTGAATATCCCTCTAACACTTCATCTTGTTGATAAACAATCAATTTAGGTAAAGGCATCTTTTTAACATTATCTATCAAACTATCTATACCATCATTATTATCTAATACTTTAAATGCTCTAATTGTTGAAAAGGCATTTAAAAATACTATTTCATTTTCTTTTAATTTTAATTCCTCATTGTCTAGATTTTTTAGAAATATAGTTAAGTCGAGCTTTTTATTTTCTAAATAGTTAAATAAGTTATCTATAAAATTACAGTTTAATAAATATATAATTGAATTTTTACTATATTTTCTAGATAATAAATATTCCTCATTTAAAGATTTAGAATCCAAGCAGTTATCACTTACAAAATATATTATTCCTTTACAATCATAAGAATATACTTTCTTCTTAACATAGTCTAACCAACTTAAACCATTTTCTAATCCTCTATCATACCAAATATTTAATCCTTTTTCTAATAATTCTAAAATTAAAGGAAAAACTAATTTATAATCTTTATGTGAATAAGAAATAAAATAATAATCATTAGTAATTCTAGTTTCTGGCATAATTGATTTTGCTTGAACTTCTTCAATTGATTTAGAATCTAAAATTAATTTTATTTTTTCAGTTAATGTATACATATTCCACCTAACTTTCTATATTTAATATAGCAAATAAATTATTTAAAAAATCTAAATCATAACTATAAACAACTCTTTTAATTTCTTCTTTATCTTCTTTAGTCATTTCAGGATTATTAAATACTAATTTTTCTAAATCTTTTAATCCTTTATTAGTAGTCATACAAATATGTGCTTTTAAATCTTTATTTTTTGTATTTAATGGTGAATGATTAAATTTGTCTATTTCATAAGGTAAATAACGATATGCAAGATAGGCTGCCATAGTCCATCTATTGTGTTCCATTTCTAATATTCTTTTTCCTATTATATTATCTGTTCTTTTTAGTCCATATTTATCAATATCATTTTCATTAAATATTTCTTTTAATATCTTATCAAATTGTTCTTTTGAAATAATATTATTATCTTTATTAACGACTTTATATTCTCTATTTAAATCAAGACCTAAAGCATTTAATTTAGCTCGTAATTGATAAAATGGTGAAATATTAACCATGATTTGCTCTTTTGGTGTATTTTGCCATTTAATTTTTCGTTCAGCAATAAATTTTTTAATTTCAAATGAATCACGTTCAATATTTAAGGAATTTATCATGTGATAAGCATCCATTTTCAATGATAATTCCATTGCTTTATTATAATGATTATTAACATAATCACTTATAAAAGCATCTTCACCCATTATAACAATCGGACAACTAGGGCAATTTAATTCTAAATATTTATGTGAATTAAAACCTTTAAGAAATTCATTTTGCCTAAACACAAAATCATTATTATTAAATATGTCAATAGTTTCGCTATTGCTCATTCTTGTAAAAATAATAGTTTTATTCCTTTTTTCAACTGGAACTAAACTTAATATGGATTGTCTTAAATAATAAGAAATACGGGCATTCATATTACTTTTTTTACAAGCTACAACAAACATTTCAAATCCATTTTCTACAAAATGTTTATTATCTTCAATCATTTTTTTAATATAAAGTTCAATAAAATGTATATTATTTAAATCAATATTATCAAAGCCAATATTCAAATCATATAAATGTGGAACTTTTAAATAATTATCATTATCAAATTTCTTTTCATAATTAGAATATATACTTCGATAAGCTTCTACCATCTCTTTAGCATTAAATGCAGAAATTGTATAATTTATTCGATATTCATTATCTGAAAATAATTGATATGCTTGTAACATTTTATTAAATATGGCTTGATTTACATTTCCAAAACCTAAAAAATTAACATTCATATAACCTAAATTGATTTCTTTTTCTTTGATTATTTTATTTATATCAATAAAATTTGAAATAGGATTATCCATAATAAAATTAGTAGAGACAATATCATATTCAGATATTGAATTAATAATCCCTTTAGTTTCTAAATTATATTTATAAATACAATTACAATCAAAATCTTGGTAACTTACAAATACTTTTAATCTATTAATTCTCATATAATCTTCTTCTTTAATTCTTATTTTTTCTTCTTCTTGCAATTTATTAATTTCATTTTTATCTTCTATATTTAAATATTTTTTATTATTATAAATATTATTTCTAACAGCATCTACATCTTTAATTAATTTAGCCCTTTGTTTAGCCATTTTATAATCTTTTATTTCATTATATTCATTTTTAATTTTATTATATAATTCATCATCTAAAGCTATTTTATTAACTTCTGTTAAATAATATATTTTACTATTGCAAATAGCTTTTTTAAATTGATTAGCAAAGGAAATGTTTTTTTCATCATCACTAAATAGACCATATATTATAGTTTCTTTTTCATTATTAATTTTCCAATTATTTTTAATAATAAATGAGGCAAAATTACTAGATAAATTTTCTGTTAAAACTTCAAATCCAGCCATAGTAAGTTGTTTTTTAAATTCTTGACCACTTCCACTTTCTTGTGAATCTCTTGATAATATTATTTTAACAACATATCCATTATCTCTTAAATGTTTAGCTAACTTTAAAGATATTTTAACATCTGTTTCAGTATATATAAATACATTATTTTTCTTGCTGATATTTTTCCTAATAAAATTATTAGCTTTCGGTTTTAATGTTTTAATAAATATTAAAATAACAGAAATTGATGTAGCTAATAGAGCAATAAATGAGGTGATAATGTAAGCAGCCCCAAAGATATTCATCCAAATAATATTAGAATTTATATAAGATGTTATGATATCAGTTTGAAAGCTTGAAAGCATCATCTTTATAGCGTCAAAAAAAGAAACCATAATAGCTAACACAAATTCATTATTATTGATTAAACCTTCTGGTGGATATATATTTGTTATTAAACTAAATAATAAACATAATATGTAAGAAGCTATTAAATAAATTGTAAAACTACCTATATATCGATATTTAAAATAATTTTTTAAAAATCTACCAACCAATATTAAAAATACTACTATTTCTAATATAATTAAAATTATAACTAATGATAACATTCATATCGCCTCTAATCTCATTTGCTTAAATTTTAATTAAATAAATTTATAATGTCAATAAAAAAAGCCTAACACTTAATGCATTAGACTTTTATAAGAGATTATTTTCTATTATCTATAATTTCCAAATGACATGCTTTTCTAGAATCATTTTTCTAATAGTACTAGCATTCATTACCTTTTTTAATGACGATAAACTTTATGCATGATTATTTAACGCCCTCCTAATATCCGTTTTTGTTTTTAGCAATGCGTTTTATATATCCTTTATTTCTTAAAATACCTAATATTATTGTTGATTGATATATCATTAATACCGATTAAAAAGACTAGTTTAGCCTTAGTAATATTTGGATTATGTTTCATTTCAGATAACATTTTTCACCTAGCAAAATTTAAGCCTTTGAATTTTTATTGTAATAACGTCATAATTTTCAGGATGAAAAAATTTACGATTATATGTTGAATGTTTAATCATATTTAAAGAAGAACAAAAAGGGCAAGTAAACTTACCCATATTATCATCAATATATTCTTCATATTCTTTTATCAAATTATTATAATTAAATGTATCATCTATATTTAAATTTAAACTCTTAAATGTTATCATAATACCGCCTTTTGATAAAGTCAGTTAGCAAACTTTGGTCGGTTCCCAACTGACTTTTTATTTTTGTTAAATTATAATAAATAATTAAAACGTCCTCAAGTACTATGATTTACTAATAATCATAATAGTTAAGGCATTTATTCATTTATTTTGATTATAAATATTTATATATATACTTAAATAAAGTTAAGCTCAACACTTTTTTATAAAAACTATTGTTAATGTCAATATAAAAATGTACAAATTTATTAAACATTCAAAAAGAATTTTTAAGATTATATATTGAAAAAAGAATTACACCAGTCATAATTTTAGATG
>CALUXR010000008.1 GCA_944324795.1 uncultured Acholeplasmatales bacterium | reverse complement strand
TATGTGTACTCATAACTATAAAACAACTAAATGAAAGGAGTAAGTATAATTATTAAGTACATTTTAATTATACTAGTGATTTTATGTATAGAAAAAACATTTGGGAAAAATATGATAATTATGAAAAGATAATGGAATTTAATGAAGGATATAAGAGTTTTATTTCTGTTGGTAAAACTGAAAGATTGTGTGTAAATGAAGCCTTAAAATTGGCTATAGCTAAAGGATTTAAACCACTTTCTAGCTATAAAGAATTAAAGGCTGGTGATAAAGTTTATTCAATCAATCGTGACAAAAACATTTGCGTTTTCGTTATAGGTAAAAAACCACTTCAAGATGGTTTAAACATTTTAGGAGCTCATATTGATTCACCACGTTTAGACCTTAAACAAAACCCATTTTATGAATCTACTAATTTCGCTTTAGCAGATACACATTATTATGGTGGCATTAAAAAATATCAATGGGTCACAATACCTCTTGCAATGCATGGAGTTATTTATAAAAAAGATGGTAGTATGGTAGAAGTCCATATTGGTGATGATTTAAATGATCCTATTGTTGGTATTAGCGATTTATTGATTCATTTAGCAGGCGATCAAATGCAAAAAACTGCTAGTAAGGTTATTGAAGGTGAGGACTTAGATATAACTCTTGGTTCAATTCCTTTAAAAGGCGAAGAAAAAGATAAAGTTAAAGCTAATGTTTTAAAGATTGTTGCTGATAAATATAATGTATCAGAAGAAGATTTCTTAAGTGCTGAAATTGAAATAGTTCCTGCTGGTCCTGCGCGTGATTATGGTCTTGATCGTTCAATGGTTGCTGGCTATGGTCATGATGATAGAGTTTGTGCTTATACATCTTTAATGGCGGTTTTAGATTTAGAAGAAATCCCAAATAATACAGCTTGTGCTATTTTAGTTGATAAAGAAGAAGTAGGTTCTATTGGCAATACAGGAGCCCAATCTAGCTATTTTATCAATGTTATTGCTGAATTATTAAATTTAACTACTAAATATAATGATTTATTATTACGTAGAACTTTAACTAATTCAAAAATGTTATCTAGCGATGTTTCAGCTGGTGTTGACCCACTTTATTTAGGAGTTAATGAAAATAAAAATAGTGCTTTCCTTGGTCAAGGTATCGTTTTAAATAAATATACAGGTAGCCGTGGTAAAGGTGGCTGTAACGATGCAAATCCTGATTTCATTGCTTATTTAAGAAATATTTTTGATAATAATAATATTAGTTTTCAAACTGCAGAACTTGGTAAAGTTGACCAAGGTGGTGGTGGAACCATAGCTTACATTTTAGCTAATTTAGATATTAATGTAATTGATGCTGGTATCCCTGTTTTAAATATGCATTCACCTCAAGAAATCGTATCTAAAGCCGATGTTTATGAAGCTTATTTAGCGTATAAAGCATTTGTTGAAGCTTAACAATATATAGAAAAAGAGCGCAGCTGCGCTCTTTAATTTTAATTAGGAATAAATTGAGATATTGTCACAACTATATCTTGTTCAACTCTATTTCTTATTATTTTAAAAGTTACTGTATCACCAATTGATAAATTAAATTTATATAATTGTTGCATCAATGTTTGACTATTAGTAAATAAAACATCTCCATTTGTGCCGTCAATTTTATTATAAGAAACACTTCTAATTTCATCATATAAATTAAATTGATTATAACCAGAAGTAGAAGAATTGTCTGATATTGCGCTTACAGCGACATAACTAGAGCTAAAGAATGATGAAAAATCACTAACTGTAAAAGCAAACTCAAATGAGCCTTCATAATAACCTTTAGTTGTCCAATTTGTGCCATCGTATTGAGCTGTTTTTAAGACTGATGTTACAACATCCATCGCCTTTTCAATTGGAATTGCAAACCCTAATCCTTCAACGCCTTCATCAACATACTTAGCATTAACAACTCCAACTAAACGGCCTAAACTATCAAACATAGCTCCACCACTATTACCACTATTAATAGAGGCGTCCGTTTGAATTAATTTCATAGTTCTATAATCTTCAGATAAAACTTCTCTATTTAAAAATGATACATAACCGCTTGTAACACTACCAGGTAATGTACCTAGAGGATTTCCTATAACCACAACTTGACTGCCAAGTTTTAAAGAAGAAGTCTCTGGGATAGTAGCATATTTATAATTTGTTCCAGAAACTGACAATAATGCTATGTCGTTAGTAGGATCACCACCAACAAGTGAAGCAATTAGAGTTGTCTTTTGATCGGATAAGGTTACTGTATAACTAGATGCATCATCAATAACATGATAACAAGTTAGAATATAGCTTAAATTCAATTCTTCATCATAAGAAATGAATGTACCACTACCTGAACTATAACTATATTGATTATAATCAGCTTTAATAGATACAACACTATCATATGTATTTTCAACAATTTCTTCAACACTTGAAGGCGGAATTTCATTTACATTGTAAGTAAATATAGGGGTAGAATTTAGAACATTAGCTTTATTTTTTGCATCACACCCAGTGATAAATGGTAAAACTAATAATCCTATGAGCAATAAATTAATTTTTTTCATGTTTTTACCTCACTTTTGCTATAGTATATAAAAAAATTATGTTATAATTATGTTAAAAATTAAAGAAATAATATGATTTTTTGAAATAAAGAAAATTATATCTTTTAATAATGTATATGGAAGCATCGCCAAGCGGTAAGGCAATGGGCTCTGACCCCATCATACGTAGGTTCGAATCCTACTGCTTCTGCCAAAAGTGGGGCAATGTAAAAATATTTTAAAAAATGTAAATTGATTTTGTTAGCTAAATTAATTAAAAACTTTATAAAATGCTTCTTTGTCAATTTCTTCATTAGTATGGATATATTTGCTTGTCACTGATATATTATAATGGCCTAGAATATTTTGTACAGTTTTTAAATTTACGCCATTAGCCAATAGAGTAGAAGATAAGGTATGTCGCCATTTATGCGATGAAAGGGACATAAAATAAGATTAGAAAGAAAAAGCAAATTGTAGTAATTGACATAAGACTAGTTTTAGTTTATACTTTAGGTGAATAGAAGAACTGTTCAAACTATAGAAGATAAAAAAAGGTTAAAAAGAAAGAGACTAGAACTGCAATTCTAGACTCTTTTAGTTTTTAGGGGCCTATAGAAGATTTGAAAAAAGGTTTTAATGATAATTATTTATCATCGTTATTACCCTTAATGATATAAGCGATTAATACCAATACCAAAATAAGGGCTACAAGGCATTCTACCTTGAACCTCCAAATTTAATCTATAGAGTTACCCCTATGAATATAATACATCTATAGTCGTCCTTAAAACTAGTCACTAATATGACAATTGCTATTATAACATAATGAGGTAAGCAAATGAAGTTTGAACCACATGAATATCAAAGGTTTATAATAGATAAAATTATTAATACTAAGAAAATCTTAGTTGCTTTAGATATGTGGCTAGGTAAGAGTATATCTACTTTATCAGCATCAGATTATTTAATATTTGATAGTTTAGAAATTGATATTAATTTATAATTTTTCTTTAATGTTTTAGATCTAATAAAATTAAAATAAATAATTAATATCTATTAAGATAATAATAAATTTGTTATAATTAAAACACATAAATTTATATGAGGTGCCATCATTATGTTATTTTATAATTTAGTAGCTATAATTTTAGGTTTGATTATAATATTTTACGCAATTAAATTAATTGTTAATAAAGATAAAATTAAAGGAATTTGTTTTATTATTATATCTTTATTGTATATGGGTTTAGGAATATATGGCTTTTTTATAAAAAAAGATATTGATTATATAATTATTATATGCTTAATTATTTTATGTGTTATAACTCTGGTCGTATTTAGTCTTTTATTTAAAAATAATAATAAAAATATAGTTAAATAATCTTTAAATAAGTATTTAACTTTTTTTATTTTAACTTTGTTTAATATTTCTTTATTTTTTGTTTAATAAATTTAAATATTTGTTGTTTTTAAATGATATTTTTGTTATAATTCGTTTAGTAATTTTTTACTAAAAGTTTAAAATTATAAAACGGGGTGAAATAATGGAAATCGGTAAGAAAATAAAAGAAAAAAGAATACTTTTAGGTTTAACACAAGAAGAATTAGCAGATAGATGTGAACTTACTAAAGGTTATATTTCACAACTTGAAAATGATAAAACTGATCCTTCAATCGAAACTTTAAAAATCATCTTAGATGCTTTAGGGTTCAGTTTTTCGTCTTTTTTTAAAGAGGATGAAAATATACAAATTAAATTTAGTGAAGAAGAACAGCTAGATAAAGATTATGGAGATTATGTTCAATCCTGGCTCGTACCATCTGCACAGTCTTTAAGGATGGAACCTATTTATGTAATTTTAAGAAAAAATGGTAAAACTGATATTGATTATCCGCATCCAGGTGAAGAATTTGGATATGTCATAAAAGGAATTATTAAACTTCATTATGACAATAGAGAAGAGATAATTAAAATGGGGGAATCTTATTATTATAAAACTGATAAAACCCATTATATAGAAAATATTGGTGAGGATGAAGCACATATAATTTGGGTTTCTTGTCCCCCAAATTTTTAGGAGGAAATATGGCTAAAAAATTGATTGAATTAAAAAACATTTCAAAAAGTTTTGGAGATAATTTAGTTTTAAACAATCTAAATTTATATATTAATGAAAATGAATTTATCACCTTACTAGGACCTTCTGGTTGTGGTAAAACTACTTTACTTAGGATCATAGGAGGGTTTGAGGAAACTGATAATGGTGATGTGATTTTAGATGGGGTAAAAATTAATGATGTACCACCTCATTTAAGGCCGGTAAATACGGTTTTTCAACGTTATGCATTATTTCCACATTTAAATGTGTTTGATAATGTTGCTTTTGGACTTCGTAATTTTAATAGAACTATATCAGATATTAAAACTAATGTTAGTCGAAAATATGAAAATGAACGTAAAATCATTGAAAATAAATTAAAGGCTAAAAATATAACAAAAGAAGAAAAGTTAACTTTAAAAACTGAGTTAAAGCATCTAAAAGGGCAAATTAAAACTGAAGTGTTAGATGAAAAAAGTAGATTAATAGAAGAAAAACTTCAAGAAGTTGAAACTAAATATGAGCCTTTAATTGCTAAATTAGATGAACAAATAGATATTGAATGGGACAAAGATGATGAAGTTAAAGAAGCTAAATTAAAGCTTAAAGAAATTGATAATTTAGTTGCTGAAGCAGTTAGTAAAGGTGCTAAAGAAGAAAAAGAATATAAAAAATATGAGTCAGAAATTAAAAAATTAAAAAATGTAGCTGATTGGACTAAATTAACTGCTTTAGAAAAAGAAAAGAAAGAAGCTTTAAAAAATAAAGCTTTAGAAATAAAATCAGCTAAATCATTAATGAAAAATAAAAAACAAATTAAAGAAGAAGTATTAAACGCTTTAAAACTTGTTAAACTTGAAGGTTTTGAATACCGAAAAATTGATGAAATGTCTGGTGGCCAACAACAACGTGTCGCAATAGCTAGAGCCATTGTTAATAAACCACGAATTTTATTACTTGACGAACCTCTTGCGGCTCTTGATTTAAAACTTAGACAAGCTATGCAATATGAACTTAAAGAAATGCAAAAGAAATTAGGTATTACATTTGTTTTTGTTACACACGACCAAGAAGAAGCTTTGACAATGAGTGATACAATTGTAGTAATGAATGGTGGTTTAATTCAACAAATAGGAACCCCAGAAGATATTTATAATGAACCTAAAAATCGCTTTGTTGCGAACTTTATTGGTGAATCTAATATTATTAAAGGAACATATTTAGGAAATAAAACAGTTAAGTTTTTAGGTAAAGAATTTAAATGTGTTGATGAAAATTTTAACGACGGTGAAATAGTTGATGTTGTAATAAGACCAGAAGATTTTGATGTTGTTCCATTAGAAGAAGCTAAATTGATTGGTGAAGTTAAAAAAGTTATATTTAAAGGAATTCATTTTGAAATTACTGCCTTAGTAGAAGGAGAAACATTTATTATTAGAAAATATGAATTATTCCATGAAGGAGATAAGATTGGATTGATGGTTGATCCATATGAAATCCATCTAATGAAAGTAAATGAAAAAATATAAAAATTTAGCAATTCCTTATATCGTTTGGCTTCTTATATTAACAGGAATTCCAATCATTTTGATGATAATATTTAGTATTTCTAATACTAATAGTTTCTCAACTTATACATTTAAATTTGATGAATTTGCTTTTAGTTTAACACATGCATCAAAAGCTTTTTCAACAGTCTTTTTTAAAGCATTCTTACGTTCATTTGGCTATGCTTTAATATCAACAATTTTGACATTTTTAATAGGTTATCCGATAGCTTATATAATTTCAAAAATGAAATCAAAATATAAATTTTTGCTATTATTAGTCTTTATTATGCCAATGTGGACTAATATGTTGCTTAGAATTCAAACCTTAAATAATTTATTTAAGCCAAATTCTTTTTTATCGAACACGTTTGGTCTATCAATTGATTTAACGAATTATAAAAGCTTAAAAATTATATTAGTAATGACTATTGTTTATTTACCTTTTATGATATTCCCATGTTACACAGTGCTTGAAAAGATGGATCACACCTTAATAGAAGCGGCTAATGATCTTGGTTCATCACCGTTTAAATCTTTCTTTAAAATTACATTTCCATTAAGTTTAAAAGGAATATTTAGTGGTTTTATTATGGTCTTCTTACCATGTGCGATGGGTTTTACAATTCCTCAAATCGTAACTGATGGTGATCCTAATTATGCGATGCTTGGACAACTTATTGAAAGACAATTTATGTCTTCTAGTCCACAGTACAATGTTGGAAGTTTAATGAGTTTATTTATATTAATATTTACTCTATCATCTATTTATTTAATTAGTAGAGTTGACCAGGAAGGAGAAACTTTACTATGAATAAGAAAACTAAAAATTATCTAATTAAAGCAATTGCAATAACTTTTTTAGTAATTGTTTTATTAATTACTTATTTGCCAATAATAGTTATAGCTTTAACTAGCATTTCAAGTGATAAATTCGGTTTATCTATGACAAAGCCTACTATTGATTGGTATATAGCAATGTGGAAGTCAAGAAGCTTAATGAATTCCATTATTTATACTTTACAAATATCATTTTTTAGTACTTTGATTTCAATAATATTAGGAACATTTTCAGCCATTGGTATACATAGTTTAAGCAAAGTGGCTAAAAGAAGAATAATAATGCTAAATAACGTACCAATATTAAATACAGATATTGTTTCGGCAGTGTTTCTATTAGTTATATTTCAATTAGTTGGAATGATTTTTGGTAGAAGTGTTTTTGGTTTTACAACTACTTTAATAGCTCATGTAATGTTTTCAACACCATATGTTGTTTTAAGTGTTTTACCTAAATTAAATACTATGAATGATAGTTCATTATATGAAGCAAGTTTGGATTTAGGATGTTCGCCAACAAAAACACTATTCAAAATCGTGATTCCTAATGTTAAAACTGGTATTTTTACAGGTGGTTTATTAGCATTTACTATGAGTATAGACGACTTTATAATTACTTATTTTGTAACAGGAAAAAGACAAAATTTTTCAACTTGGTTATATGGAAGTTTAAAAACCTTAAGGAATGGCCTATGGAATCAAGCGTGTGCTTATAATACGTTGCTTATTTTAATAACTTTAATTGTTGTTTTCGGATATGAATTTATTTCATTAAGAAAGAAAAAGAATGTAAAATAGCTGTTCAAGTAACTAAAAAACGTTTAAATTACATTAAAAATTATTAAACTTGAATGCTTATAGTTATACAGTTCAAGTTTTAAGGGGTTAAAAATGTGAAGAAAATAGTATGTATTTTATATATGTTAATATCAATATTAATTTTAAGTAGTTGTTCATATTATAAAGAATTGATTATTTTAAATTGGCAGGACTATTTATCGTATGATTTAATAACTGCTTTTGAAGAAGAAAACGATTGTATTGTAACTGAACTTACTACATCTAGTAATGAAAATATGTATAATGATATTTTAAATAGGAGAGTACCTTATGATATTGTTATACCTTCAGATTATATGATTGATAAACTTTATAAGAATAATTTGCTTAAAGAAATTGATTATTCAAAATTAGAAAATTATGAGCCTGATATGTTTGTTAGTGAATTAAATACACTTATGTCAAATAATCAAAATAAACACTATAAAAGCTACTATATTCCTTATTTTTGGGGTAGTCTTGGTATAATGTATAGTAAGAAGAATTTTCCTAATATAGGGGAAATAATTGAGGAATATGGCTTTGCTGTGTTTTATGAAGATGTTTTGCCTGAAGGTGCAAAAATTGGTATGTATGATTCATCAAGAGATGCATTTGCTTGTGCGGAGCTTTACTTAGGCTATAGTTTAAACACAACTAGTGAAGAAGAGCTTCTTAAATGTGCTGAATTAATAAGTAGTAGAAATTTTCAAAAATGGGGTACAGATGATTTAAAAATTGATGTTGCAGCCGGGAATTGCGATGTAGCATTAGTTTATTCAGGTGATTTCTTCGATGCATATTATGCAGATACAGAAGGTGATACAGCAGAAAATGCTGAAACTTATAGTATTTATGCTCCAACTAACGCTAACAATGTGTTTTATGATGGTATGGTAATTCCAATTACAAGTGCGGAAACTGAATTAGCCTACAAATTCATTGATTTTATTTTAGATGCAGAAAATAGTTATATAAATACTGAAGCAGTTGGTTATTGTCCAACATTGCAAGTTGTTTATGATGATATATTTAGTGATTCTGAATGGGAAGATATAACTTCCATAGAAGCATATAATCCAGCCTTAATAATTGATGAAGCAGGTAGTAGAGCAGAAGTTTATTTAGATTTAGGTGAAGAAACATATCGTTATATGGAGGATTTATATAATAATAAGATTAGATTTGGTGACTAGCTTGCCAAATCTTTTTTTTATAACAAAAATAGTTTTAAAAACTAGAACATATATTTTGAAACAACAAAAATAGAATACTTAATATTTTATATCTAGTTTTAAAAATTATACCAAAAAACAAAAAATTTCAATTTATATTTAGTTTTAATAATTATGTTATCTAATAATAATATGTAAAAATTTAATTTAAACATTACTAAATCTAATAATTAAAATAAGATTTATTCCAAAATATATTATCTTTATTTTTTAATTTAAATATTATAAAATATAAGCACGGGAAAACGGATCAAAAAAATTCAAAAGACATATAGTTATTAAAACTAGATTAATTAATTTTAAATATTATATATAATGCTTATTAAAAATAATTTTAATAATATTAAAAACTATGAAAGGAATGAAATAAATGATTATTAAATTAAATGATAAAAGCTTAGAATTTACTAAGCCAATAAGATTACATGAATTATTAGAAAAAAATGATAGACATTACCAAGCAGCTAAAGTTAACAATAGAATTCGCGAATTAGATTACATTTTAGATAGTGATGCTAGCGTAGAATTCTTAGATTTGACTGATTCTGATGCCTGTAGGATTTATCAATCAACACTTAGATATTTAATTGCTATGGCTACAAAAATAGTTTTCCCAAACGCTAGAATTATATACAATTATAGCATTTCAAGGTCGATTTTTGCTTCAATTTCTAACATTAATAGAGCATTTACAATGGTTGATTTAAAAAAGATTGAGCAAGTTCTAGAAGAATTAATCGAATCTGATTTACCAATTAAAAGAAAAACTATAACTAAACAAGAAGCAGAAGCCTATTACGCAACACAGGGATATCAAGATAAAGTTAAAATCTTAAAATATCGTCCCGAAGATACTGTTCATATTTATGAATGTAAAGATTACAAAAACTACATGTTTGGTTATATGTTACCTTCAACAGGCTATATTAAAGACTATAAATTACGTTTTTATTCACCTGGTTTCTTAATTCAATACCCACGTGCTGAAGCTGGTGGTAAAATTCCTAAATTTGAAGATGCTCCTGTTTTCACACATGCACTTAGAGAGGCTAATAATTGGGGGAATATCGTAGAAGCTAGTTATATTTCTCAAATGAACCAAATTATAGAAGATAAAAAAGCCTTAGAATTCATAAACATTTGTGAAACAAGACATAACAATATGCTTGCTGAACTTGGCGAAACAATTAAAAAGAACATTGACGATATTAAATTAATCGCTATTGCAGGCCCATCATCAAGTGGTAAGACCACATTTACAAATAGACTTAAAATAGAGCTTATGAGTCGTGGAATTAAGCCTTTAATGATATCAATAGATGATTATTATTTAGGAATGGATAAAGCTCCTAAAGACGCAGAAGGAAAACCAGATTTAGAACATATTGATGCTTTAGATCGCGAATTATTTAATGAACATATGTATCGTTTAATCGCTGGAGAAGAAGTAACATTGCCACATTTTGATTTTGAAACTAGCAGTCGTAAAATTGGTAAAACCGTTAAACTTGGTAAAAATCAGCCAATAATGATTGAAGGAATTCATGCTTTAAATGATGATTTAACTCCATCAATTCCGTCAGAACAAAAATATCGTATTTATATAGCTCCACAAGCTCAATTACATATAGACGACCAAAATCCTATAAGTATTTCAGACATTAGATTAATAAGACGTATGGTAAGAGATCATAATTATAGAAATTATGAATGCGAAAAAACATTAGCTATTTGGCCATCTGTAAGAAGAGGAGAATTTAGATGGATTTATCCATATCAAGAAAAAGCAGATTATGTATATAATAGTGAGCTTACATATGAACTTTGTGTAATGAAAAAATATGCTTTACCATTATTAGAAAAGATACCTTCAACTAGTCCTCATTATATAGCTGCGAACCGTTTAATCAAGTTCTTAAAATATTTTAAAGATATTCAAGATCGTTGGGTTCCATGCAATTCAATTTTAAGAGAATTCATTGGCGATTCAATATTTTACACAGATGATAAAAATTAAACTTGACAAAATGTCAAGTTTTTTTCTTTTTCATAACTAAAAACTAAATATAGTCATTTTTTAAAAATGACTATATTGATTTAGAAATTAACTTTTATTATAATTGTAATAGAGGTGAGAAAATGAATTGTTTAAATAACATGGATCGCTTACAAATAACAAACGAAACCATGATGAAATTACTTACATTATACGAATATAAAGGGAAAGATTTCTATTTTGAAAATATTCTAAAAGGTAGTTTATCACAAATAATTAAACAAACGGTTGAACGTGATACTTTCTATTTTGGTAAAATAATGAAATTAAATATTACTAACAATAGATTTAAATTATTAATAAAAAAAGATTCAAATCCAAAAAACAATGATGAAAAAATATTAAAAAATATTAAAAATGTCTTTAAAATTGTAGCAGAAGAATCAGATAAATTAGAATTAACTAGCAATGAATTTTTAAGACTTGGAATTAGAATATTTAAAGAAGTGAAACAAATTGCCTATGTAACAGAAAATGTGGTTGTAAAAGTTAACCTAATAGAAGAGAAAAAGCATGAATCAAGGCGTAAAAAAATGGAGGAATTATTAAATAAATATATAAAATTAATAAATTCAGGCAAATATGAATTGACAGAAATTGTAATAAATTTTTACATAGATTTTTTAAATATAGCTCCATTTACAGAAGGAAATTGGGAAATTGGATTGCTAATTATCTATTTGTTATTGTTAAAAGAACAGTTTAAGATGTTCCATTATGTTTCATTTTTTGAAATGATTTATGAAGAATATGAAGAATTTAAATCACTAGTTTCTAAGGCTAATTTTAATTGGGTAGATGGTTATGCTAAAACAACCCCACTAAATAATTTTATAATTGATGTGTTAATTAATGGATATAGAAAAGTTGATAAACTAGCTTCAGATACTAAATTTGATAAAAACATTGCGAAAACATTTAACATTGAAAATACAATTTTAAAACTTGGAGAAGTATTTACTAAAGATGAAATTAGAGCTAAACATCCTTATGTATCAGAATCAACAATCGATAGAACACTTAAGAGGATGCGCGATGAAAATAAAATTAGACCAAATGGTGTAGGTCGTAGTGCAACTTGGGTTCGGATATCAAACTATGATAGATTTGAACCAACTTCAAGTCGTCAAATGAGCTTATATGATTTAATAATGAATAATGACGAAGACGAGAAATAAAAACTCGTCTTTTTTTACGAAGTAGCGAAATACATATGTCAAGGTAAATGAAGAAGAAGAAATAAAAGTCAAAGTGTAAACTAATAGCAAAATATATTTTCAATGGCAAAATGAGGCAATCGACACGGGGAAATCATCACGTTTCGCCTTTTCGTTTTCTTCTTTTCAACAAAAATAAGCTAAAAACATATTCAACAAGATACAAATGAGTATGTTTAAGAATAGAAGAAATAGTAAAAGCAATCAATAATTACCACTAAACACCATCAACGAACATCTTTTCATATCAATTTTAGTGATTTTTGTTTATCTATTTTACTTCCTATAATATATATTATGTTAACCAATAAATTAGTTAAGAATAATCATATAATTTAAATTAAGTGGATATGTGGATTTCTTTACGATACTCAAAAAAACGAATTTTGTTGTACTTCCTAAAAAAACGAAAAAATGACAAATCGAAAAATCATTTACCTACCAATCCCTAAATTCGATTTTTATTTGTCTTTAAAAATTTTGTATAATTCAAAAAATGTTTACATAAAATTTGGCAACAAATCTAGTTTAATATTGCATCGCATCTAGTTATCAAAACTAGATAGACTGCGAAAATTTTATTATTACTATTCTTTTTTATATATACATAATGATTGGTCTGTTTTTACTTATTTAATCTATTGTTTGTAATATATAGATCAATATTCTAAAAAGTTATTTAGATTTTTATTAACAAATTATTATTTTATCATTAAAAAAATAACTAATTTTATGTTCATGATTTATAATAAAAATACCGGGCGAAACCCTAATTTTTATAAATCATTCAATTTAATTATAGCTATTTAAGATCTTATTCTAGATGTTTTAGTTACTCATTTTCATAATCCCCATTAATCTTAATTCACTTTAATTTATACTAGGTTGACATATTTTCATAATTGTTTTCACTATTTTTAATGTTACTAATTATTACTAAACCATATGCTTTTACGAATTTTTTTATTTATTTTCATATCTTAATTTTCATACAATTTTCTTCTATTTTTAACTTTATAAGAACTATAATATTTTTTTAATTATGTTTCATTTTAATTAAATAGTTTTGTTTTTAATTTTACTTTCATTTATTTTTATATTTTGTTCTTTAGGCATTATCAGCTATTTTTAACTTTATAAGAACTATAATATTTCTTTAACTTATGTTTCATTTTAATTAAATCATTTCATTTTTTACTCACTTCCAATTTTTATGAGCTATTTATTATTTACTTTTAAATTATTTTATATGCCGTTATCTAAAACAAGTGAATTCGTTTTGATTATTATTATCATCTTCTGCAAATATTACAATATTATTTTTACATCCAAACTCTAAGCTCACGTTGTTAAAATTTTTATTCTAAAAAAATAAAATAATCTTCTTCATTCATATTTTAAATACTTGCTATAAAGTCTATTTATTTATAAATTACTATTTGTATTAATTTTATATCTATATATTTTAAATTGATTGTTTAGAAACATTAATCAACTAATATTTATTAATGTTTAAATAGCTTCTCTTAATTTTCAGAATGATTTATATTTTTAATTATATCTTTAGCAATCCTACTAAGTTTAATTTTTAAATTAATTTTTTATATAATAATTTACTAATTTTTAATTTCTTTTATAGTGAAAATCTATATATTAGACGACTGTATATTTTAAACGACTTATTCTTCTACATCTAATTAAATTTTCATTGGTTATTTATTATATTAACTATTAAATTTTTCTTAATTAACTTTATTTTTATGTAAATCGAATAATACAATAAAATATAATTATTTTATATATTTGCTTTACATAATTTTTTTCATCAGTCATCTAATATTAATTAATGCTTATAATAAATATTAATATTTTTAAATATAGTAATTAAAACTAGTTGCCTTTTGAAATTTTTTTATTTTCGTCAAAAATGCTATCATGAAAAAGACAAATCGAGAATCCAAAATAAAGGTATTTATACATGTCGATTTGTCTTATTTTTAATTTATTTTTATCTGATTTTAACAACTTTTAAATTTAAATATTTTTCTAGTTTTGATTATTAGATATCTATTAATTTATTAGCAAATAATAATTAACATATTTATTATATTTAGTTTTAATAACTGGTTAGTGTTTAAAAATTTTATTTTTTAAATCCATAAATTATCCAGCTGCTAGAACATCAAATCAATTTAGATAAAGAACCAACAAAAAATGAATAGATATATGTGAATTGTTCCTTTAATTCAATATGGTAATATAATTTATGTTAATGATGTTTCTAACTTTATATATGGTTATTTTCCAATTTATTGTTAAAGTCTACTTATAAGCCTTTAAATTAGCTTAATTTTAATTGTTTAAGTACAAATGCATAAAATATCATTCTTAAAGGAACTTATTCATTTTGAGACTTTAAAATCCCTTAAACAACATATAACGCTAGAATTAAATATTTTAATGTGTTGAGCTTAACTTTATTTAAGTATATAAATAAATATTTATAAATCAAAATAAATGAATAAACGTACTTAATTATTATGATTGTTAGTAAATCAATTTTTACACTATATTTAAAAATTAAATTTTCTATCAATAAATCTCAATTACTCAAGCCTTTAATTTTGAATTTGTCGTCTTATATAATTATGTTAAATGATATCGAAAAATTATCGTATTTTGAAATAATTAGATTATTTTATTTATATATGATGAACAGTCTAAGTGTCAGTTCATGTTTATGAAATTAAAAAGGTATTAGACTCACGCTATCTTCTAATACCTTTACTTTAAATTTATTTATAATAATAAACATTATTTATTTGTAGCAGGATCCCATACTTCAAATTTTTCATTATTTATCTTTGCAAATTCTTCTACAGTCCCTCCTGATGGTCCGTATATAGTTATTTTTTTAGAAGAGCTTTGATTTCTTTCAAAATTAAATACAGTTGGTGCTATATATTCTGGATTTCCTTCAAAAAACACATCTTGTATATAACCTGTAAAATAAAAATTATAATCTCCTATATATTTGACACTTTTAGGGATTGTTATTGTTTTACATCGTGTATACAAAATCCCATATTCTTCAATGATTTCAACCTCACCTAAATCTAATTCATAAAAAGTACTAAATGTTGAAATGGCTTCTTTTTGAATAACTTTAATTTTATTTAAATCAAGCCGATGAGTAATAATATTTATTGAATTTGGCAATAAATAAGTGACTTCAACATCATTATAAGTTTCTGGAATGACAATTTCTTGGTTTACATCTTCAAAATATTTATACTCAGGTCTATAAAACATTCTTTTAACAGCATATTTAGTTACAATTTTGCCATATTCATCTTCAAATATATAAGGGAAGTATTCTATTTCAATTTTATCATTTTGACAAGCCACCAACGTTGAAGAAACCATTAATAATATAATGAAACATATATATTTGATATATGGATTTATTATAATTATATATAAATAAATCATTAATGATTTATATTTCTAAATTATTTTTAATAAAGCGGCTTGTTCTTAAATAAAACTAAATATGAATTTATAGAAACTTGCACATTCAATAATATTTATTAATTTTGCTTAAAAAAAATAACAGAAATCAATCTGTTATTCATAACAATTTTCTAATATTTTTAAACACATATCATAATCTACTAATATGATATCATCAATTACTCTTTTGCCATTAAATGTATATAAATTAGCTATTTTTTCTAAATCAGCTTTTTTAACATTTAATTCTTTTAAAGTTGATGGCATTCCTATTTCTAAAAAGTAATTTTTCATCATTTGAATTGCTGTTTTTGCTGCTTCCTTTTGATTTAAATTTCTACTTATTCCAAATGAATTATATCCAAGTTCTGCAAATCTAGATGGGTCTTTAAGACTTGCAAAAGTCGCCCAACTAGGCCATAATACAGCAAGGCCTGCCCCATGTGCTATACTATCATATGTTCCTGATAAAGCATGTTCAATTTGATGGACTGGCATAACATATTCTCTACCACACGCTGTTAAGCCATTATGTGTAAGACTAGATGCCCACATTAATGTAGCTCTTGCATCATAATTATTTGGTTCATTATAAGCAATTTTACCTACTTCTAAGACTGCTTTTATTAATCCAAATGCTAAATTATCAGTTAAAGGATTATAACAATTATCATATGATAAAACTCTTTCTAATGTATGCATCATAATATCAGTTATTCCACATGCTGTTTGATATTTTGAAACACTATAAGTTAATTTAGGATTTAAAATAGCAAATTTTACTCTATTTAATTCAGAGGTAAATCCTCTCTTATCGTTAGTATAATCATTAGTTATAACACATGAATTACTCATTTCACTACCAGCCGCGCTTATAGTTAAAACAACGCCAATAGGAATGTTTTTATCTAATATTTTTTCTCCTGTATTATATAACCAAGGACTAAAATCATGATAAATTCCAGCTGAAATTGACTTAGCCGAATCGATTACACTACCTCCTCCTACAGCTAAAATAAAATCTATATTATTTTCTCTAGCTAATTTAATTCCTTTTTCAACTAAACTTAATTTAGGATTAGCTTCTACCCCACCAAGTTCAATAAAATTAATATTATTTATATTTAAAATATTTACAATTTTATCATATAAACCACTTTTTTTAATTGATGATTTACCATAATGTAATAATAGTTTATTAACTTTATTTTCTTTTAAAATATTACCTAATTCTTCTTCTTTATTTGCACCAAAATATATTTTAGTAGGTGTATTATAAATAAAATCTTTCATATGTTCTCCTTATTTTAAATCTTTTAAAAATGATTTTCCAATCTCTTGTGGTTTTAAATTAAAATTTTCATTAATTGTTTGCCCAAGATCAGCAAAACTCTTTCTTAAACCTAAATTGCCACCATTTAATTTTTTATTATAGGCAAAAATTGGTACATATTCTCTAGTATGGTCAGTTCCGTGCCATGTCGGATCATTACCATGGTCTGCCGCAATTAAAAGTAAGTCATCTTCATTTAATAGTGGTAATAAATTAGCTAAATCTTTATCAAATTCTTCTAATGCCATTTTATAGCCTTCAGGATTTCTTCTATGGCCATATAAAGCATCAAAATCTACTAAATTTGCATAACATAAACCTATAAAATCTTCTTTAGTTAAATTTTGCATAATTTCCATTCCATTATGATTAGATACTGATTTATAGGCTTTAGTAATACCACAACCATTATAAATATCATTAATTTTACCGATGCTTATAACATCATAACCTTTTTCTTTTAAATAATCTAAAGTTGTCTTATGGGGTGGATTTAGGGCATAATCATGACGATTTGCTGTTCTTACAAAAGTATCTTTTGTTTCACCTATAAAAGGTCTTGCGATGATTCTACCAACTTTCCATTCATCTTTCATACAAATTTCGCGGGCAATCTTGCAACAGCGATATAACTCATCAAGTCCAAAATATTTTTCATGACAAGCAATTTGTAAGACACTATCAGCTGAAGTATAGACGATCATAGCTCCTGTTTTAAGATGTTCTTCACCTAAAACTTTTAAAATTTCCGTTCCACTTGCAGAATAATTACCAATTACTTTATGACCTGTTTTTTCTTCTAATTCTTTAATTAATTCTTTTGGAAAACCAGTATCAGTAAAAGTTTTTAATGGTTTAGTCGTTAAAACACCCATAAATTCAAAATGCCCAGTTAATGTATCTTTTCCTACACTTGCTTCTTGCATTTTACCATAATAAGCTTTAGGACTTTTATTTTCTTTAACACCTAAAATATTAGTTAAATTACCATAACCAAAGCTTTCTAATGTTGGCAAAGTAATACCATTACAAGCGCTTGCGATATGGCTTATTGTATTAGCTCCATCATCACCATAAAATTTACTTTTTTCTTCGCTTCCTACGCCAACTGAATCCATAATAATCGTAAATATTCTTTTATATTTCATTTTTATCTTCTCCTTTATTTTTTAATGGATGAGTATTTAAATACATTTCTTTTAAATGTGATTTATCAATATGTGTATATATTTGTGTTGTTGAAATATCTTCATGACCTAGCAATTCTTGAACTATTCTTAAATCAGCCCCATTAGCTAATAAATGAGTTGCAAAACTATGTCTTATAGTATGTGGTGAAATGTTTTTTGTTATTCCATTATCTAGAGCTAATTTCTTTAAATATTTAAAAAATCCTTGTCTTGACATTTTATTTCCTTGATAATTATAAAATAACCATTGACCAGGTTTTTTACTAATCTTAGATCTAGCGTTTTCAATATAATCACGTAAAGCTACAATCGCCATTTCTCCAATTGGAATAATCCTTTCTTTATCACCTTTTCCAATGACATTTAAATATTTTTCATTCATATGTAAATCACCAATTTTTAAGTCTATTAATTCACTTATTCTAAGTCCTGAACTATATAATAATTCTAACATAGCTCTATTTCTTTTACCAATAATATCTGATGTATCAATACTATTTATCATTTTATTTATTTCCTCTTCACTTAATACAGTTGGTAATTTACTATCTAATTTAGGTAAATCAATATAATAAGAAACATCATTTTTACATATTTTTTCATTATATAAAAATTTATGAAAATTCTTTATTGCAATAATCTTTCTATTAATAGTTCTTTTAGCTAATTCAGCTCTTTTTAATGAAGCTAAATATTTTAATATCATATCTTTATCAATATCACATACATTATCAATATGTTGATATTTAACTAAAAAATCTTGATATTCTAATAAATCAGTTTTATAAGCAATAATTGTATTTTTACTTAATCTTTTTTCATCTTCTAAATAATATATAAAATCAGTTATTTCATAAAAAATTATTTCTTTTTCTTTTTTAA
This sequence comes from uncultured Acholeplasmatales bacterium, assembly GCA_944324795.1. Taxonomy (GTDB): domain Bacteria; phylum Bacillota_I; class Bacilli_A; order Acholeplasmatales; family Anaeroplasmataceae; genus CALUXS01. Next base: position 52,142 of record CALUXR010000008.1, on the reverse strand, counting down.
TCATATAAATTCCTCAAAAACAATATTTGCTAAAAAAAGACCTCTATAAGTCAATTTTAAACTTTTATCATCTTCTTCTAATAATTTTAAATCTATCAATTTCTTATAATTAAAATCATCATTAATCTTACTATTAAATTTATTATAATAATCTTCTTTTAAAATTCCTTTTATTTTTCTTAATCCCATTATTATAAATTCTTTTTTTAAATCAATTAAATCTAATATTTCAACACTCTTATCAATATCTTTTAAATAATTATTGATAAAATATGAATTAGTAATTCTTTTATTATTAATGCAAGATGTAGCACCCATCCCAAGTCCTATATAATCTTCTTTATTCCAATATTTTAAATTATGTAATGATTCATATCCTACTTTAGAAAAATTAGATATCTCATAATGATTAAAACCAATCTTAGCTAAATATTTATAAGTATAATCCATCATATCCGCTATTAAATCTTCATTTAATTCTTTTTCTTGATGTAATTTATATAATAATGTATTTTTTTCTAAAATTAAAGTATAACATGATACATGCATAATATTTAATTTATGAATCATCTCTAAATCATATTTTAAATCTTCTATAGTTTCGTTAAAATAGCCATATATTAAATCAATATTTATATTATTAATATCATTTTCTTTTAATAATTTGACACTATTAATAACATCTTTTTCACTATGATGACGATTTAATAATTTTAAACCCTTATCATTAAATGTTTCAACCCCTAAACTAACTCTATTAATACCATATTTTTTAAATAATAAAACTTGTTCTTTATTTATTAATTCAGGATTGCATTCAATTGTATATTCTTTATATTTATTAAATTTATTTTTAATAGTTTTTAATAATAATTCTAAATTATTATTATTTAAACTATTAGGAGTACCTCCACCTATATATATTGTATCAAATAAATTAGTATTTAATCCATTTATTTCTTTTATTAATTTATTTAAATAATTAGTAATTTGTTCTTCATTATAAGCTATTTTTTTAGGGAAATCACAATATGAGCAAATATGCTTACAAAAAGGAATATGAATATATAAACCTTTCATCTTAAATCCTTTTAAAATATAATTTATTATCTAAGAAGTATGTAGTTAATAAATTATTATTTACTAAATAAGCTAAATAAGAACGAATTGTAGAACAAATTAATAAATATTTATTATAAGAAATATGTAAATTATAATAAGAAAAAATATATGAAAAAATATTATCATAAGTATTAGGAATATCTAAATAATTTAATAAAACATTAATAATTTCAGCTATTTTAGCTAAGTTATAATCTACAAGTTCATCTAAATTTGTACTGATACAACAATGGCTTGGAACCATTATTTTACCTTTTAATGTTTTAATAAAATTAAGGCTTTTAATATAACCATCTACATCATAAATAAGCATGATATGTTCTTTATCTATTAATTCTTTAGTACATATACTATCAGCTATAAAATAAATTCCATCTCTTGTTTTAAAACCCCGCATATCATAATGATGACCAGGTAGTTTAAAACTATGCAAGCAATCAGGTAAATATCTTAAAGATAAAATATCATGTTGTTCATTAACATGCATTAAAGGAGTGTCATAATTATTTAAAGGATAACCACCGCTTAAAAAGCCAATATCTAATTTATCATTACGTAAAAAAGCGCGTTCTATTCTACTAGTTATAACTTTACACCCTGTTTGTTTAATTAAATATTCATTACATCCGGTATGATCAGCATGAGAATGTGTATTAATAATATATTTTAAATTAAAACCATACGAACGCAATAAACTATCAATTTTAGGACCATATCTTTTAATTGGTACATCAATTAAAATAACATCTTTTTCATTTATTTTATATAAACCTAAATTAGTTTTAGCATTTATATAATAAGTATTACCTTTTAAATGAATTAATTCAAACATATTAATCAACTCCTAAATCATGAAGTTTAATTTTATATATTGTAGATTTATCATAATCTTTAATTTTCTTATTTAATTTAATTAAATTACAATAAATATTTTTTAAATTATTAATATAAATTTTATTATCCTTAACTAAATTTTCATATATTTCTGATGCAATAACATATTTACCTATAGCATATTCATAATTAAATTTTTTTATATATTTAGCATATAATAAATTTGTATCTGCAAAAATATAGTTATATGCTTCAGGATTTATTTTAGCTATTATTTCACTTACATTTAATGATAATTTAATATATTTTTTAAATCCATAATCATTTTTCCATTTTAAATATAATTCACATATAAGATTATAACTTTTTACTAAATATAAATTATTGATCAAGTTATTATTTCCTTCATATTTTTTTAATCTTATTTTAATTACACTTTCTAAATATTTTTCAGCTAATTTAAATTTATGTTTTTTAATATATAAAAATCCTAAATTATAATAACTTAATGCTAAAAAAATATTATATTTATTAGAATCTTTTTTAACATATTCTTCTAATATAGCTATAGATTTTAAATGATAAAATCTACTAGTATTATATCTATAAATATGGGCATATAAATTACCTAAATTAGTATAATAAACTGCTAATATATATCTTAAATTATGATTATTATTTAAATCTTTTTGGCATAAATCAATAGCTTTTAAATAATATTTTTTAGCTTCTTTATATTTTTTTAATTTAAATAATGTTAAGGCAATATGATTATAAATTTCATATAAAGTTAAATTAGTGATACTTTTATTCTTAAATTTTTCTTCTAATATTTTAGAAAGTTCAAGTGATCTTTTATAATCATTTTGTTGATATAAAAAAATAACATAATCATATAAATATTCTAAATGTAGATCATATTTAATTGCTAAATCAATAAGTTCTTCATAATAATTTCTAATTTGTTTAAAAATATCAACTGCTATTGTATATTTATTTATTTCAGAATATAATTCAATAATTTTATGTTTCTTTTCATCAATAAAATATATTGCCGAATTTTTATCCATAGTAGTCTTATTTATAGGTGAATCTAATTGATCAAAATTTTTGGTTTCAAGCATAATATCACTCCATTTATAATTATATCATTTATTAAAATGATTTAATAGATAAAATAAAAAGGGATTGCTCCCTTTTAAGAAATATGACTAACAAAATATGGCTTAATCGTACCCATAAATTCTTCTTCTATAAAATTTGCTGTTTCATCACTTGTTAAAATATTTATTAAATCATGAAGCCAACTAGCATTTTTATCTTCATCTCTGCAAGCTAAGATATTAGCATTTATATGATTTGGGTCAGCTTCTTCAAAAATTAATTCAGAGCTACCAAGTCCTGCATTAATTGCAAATGTAGCATTAACAATACCTAAATAGCAATTAGAATCATTTAAAGCTTCAGCTATACTTGAAGTTGCCATAGGAGTGATTACTAAATTTTCATAACCTGGTAATAATTCATAATAATTTAATATGTCAGTAGCAGAAAAACTTGTAATATCGCCATAAGTTGTTCTTATAATATTATTAGCAGCTAATAAATCTAAACATCTTTTTAGATTTGAACTATCATTAGCTATAGCTATAACTTTTTTATCATTTCCTTTTAAATCAGCTATTTCATCAATTTTATATGAATAAGCTCCATAAACACAATCATACATTGTACAAGCATTAAATAAATTAGTATTATGAGCTTCATTATAGCTTATTAAATATGGCTCATGTTGAAATAAATTAACATCTATTGAACCATCAACAAGGGCATTATTTAAAGGATCAAATTCACTATAAATTTCAATTTCTAATTTATAGCCTAATTCTTCCATTTCATCTTTAATATGTTCAAATATTGGTTCACCTGGTTGACTCATTGTTCCAACTTTAATCGTTATTAAATCCGTTTTATTAGAAGCATAAACAGCTACCTTTACGCTGATGAAAGTTAATAATAAAACCCCTAAACCAATTCCTATTTTTAAATAAGATAAATGACCATTTTTAGCTAATTTATATAAAATATTTCCACATAATTGAATTAATAAAACTAATATTATTATTGTGATTACCGCAAATAACATCATTAGAAAATCATATGAAACATAGCCTTTATCATAAGCGAAGAATCCAAGTCCACCGCCTCCTATTGCCCCAGCCATAGCGCTATAACCAATCAATGTTATAATAGCTAAAGTAGTACCTGAAATAATTGATGGTAAGGCTTCTTTTAGAATTATTTTAGTTGTGATTTGAACTTTACTTAAACCTAATGCCTCACCTACTTCAATAATATCTTTATTTGTTTCTTGCAAACTATTTTCAAAAAGTTTAGCAAAAAAAGGTATTGCCGCAATACTTAAAGGAACGATAAAAGCGCTAGTTGAAAATGCTTGTCCGACTCCAGTAAAAATTTTCATTATAATTCTTGTAAAAGGTATTACAAAAAACATCAAAACATAAAATGGAAATGATCTAACTATACCGACTATAATATCTAATATTTTATAAATAATTCTTATTCCTTTTCTTTTTGAACGTTTAGTATAAAATAAAACTAAACCTAAAAGTAAACCAAATACTAAAGCTATTAAAACAGTTATAAATACCATTTCAATAGTTTCCCCTAAATATTTAGGCAAATCATTACATACATATTCCTTTAATTTATCTAGAAATGTCATCTTTATTATCCCCCTTTATAAGCTCATATTTAACATCAGTTTTATTAATATAAGTTAAAACATTAATAAAATCTTTATCTTTAACATTGATAACTAAACTACCAAGAACATCATCACCAAATTTTTCAAGTTTACCCCACACTATATCAAAATCGATATTTAAGTCGCGAGCCATTTTAGTAATTAATGATTCACTAGCTGATTTTTTAGGGAATATCAATTTAATATTTTTACCATTTGTTGGGACAATTGGCTTTTCATCAACTAAAGTTTCTAATGCTTTATTTTTATATAGGAAAATATCTTCTGTTTTTCCTATTTCTAAAATTTCTCCTTTATTTATAACTGCTACTCTATCACAAATATATTTAACAACTTCCATTTGATGAGTTACAATAACAATTGTTATCTTTAATTCTTTATTTATTTTCTTTAAGATATCTAATATTTGAATAGTTGTATTAGGATCAAGTGCACTAGTAGCTTCATCACAAAGTAATATTTTAGGATCTAATGCTAAAGCTCGCGCGATCGCTACTCTTTGACATTGACCACCTGATAATGTTGTAGGTAATGAATCTAATTTATCGCTAATGCCTGTGATTTCTGCTAATTTTAAAACTTTTTCTTTAATTTCTTTCTTTTTAAAATGTCTAGCTTCAAGTGGTAATGCAATATTTTTATAGACATTTTGCGTATTTAATAAGGCAAAATGTTGAAAAATCATTGCTACTTTTTGTCTATAATTTGCTAAATTTTTCCCATTTAATTCACATACATTAATAGTATCAACTAAAATCTGCCCATCATCTACTTCTTCAAGTTTATTAATAGTTCTAAGTAATGTAGATTTACCAGCCCCACTAGGACCAACAAGGCCAAATATTTCCCCATCAGAAATTTCTAAATTAATATTTTTTAAAGCTACTAAGTCACTATATTTTTTTACTACATTTATAAATCTAATCATTTTGCCCTCCTTAAAATTAAAAAACAGTCTCATCCTAACAAAAGGACGAAACTGTAAAATTCGTGATACCAACCTTAATTCATCAATTAAATAAATTGACCTATTTTCAAGTACTAACATACTCTATCGCTATAAGAGGCGAATCCTCATGAAACCTACATATTGGTATCATTTCTCCAAGACCATGTTCATTTATTTTTCATTATCTAGTCACACCTAACCTAGACTCTCTTAAAACTACTAAATAAATTACTCTTCTTTTCATCGATTGTCTATATTATACAAATTTTTATATTTTATGCAAGTGTTTTTTTAAATATTATTTTAACTTTTTTTCATAATATAAAATATATATTAACAATTTTAGATATTTTATTTATTTAAATTGTAAAAAAATTATTTTTATGAATTAAATAAATATTTGAATAATTAAATAAATTAAAGTATAATTTTTAAGAAAAGAGTTGATTTTATGAATGAATTTATCTATAAAGTAAGAAAATATTTACATGAATTTCCTGAAATTGGTTATGAAACATATAATACTGCTAAATTTATTTATAACACTTTAGAATCATTAGGATTAAAACCTATTTATGCGATGGAAAATAGAGCTGTCTTATGTTATTTAGATTTAGGAAAAAAAGAAACGGTTGGACTTCGTTCTGATATGGATGCCTTACCTATTATTGAAGAGAGTAATTGTCCTTTTAAAAGTAAAAATAATTATATGCATGCTTGTGGTCATGATGCTCATATGACAATTTTGCTTAATACAGCTAAATTGATTTGTGAAAATATTGATAAAATAAATTATAATATCTTATTCATTTTTCAACCTGCTGAAGAAGGACCTCTTCCTGGTGGAGCTTATTATTTAAAAGAACATCCTTTAGTTAAAAAAGTTGATTATTTTTATGCTTATCATGTTTCACCAGATTTAGAAGTTGGCCAAATTGGCATTAAAATTGGTGAAGCTTGTGCGGCCCCTGATCTATGGGAATTAGAAATTAAAGGAATAGGTAGCCATGGTTCAAGACCAGAAAAGGGAATTAATCCTATTATAATTGGTAGTGAAATTGTTTTAAAATTTGAAGATTTTTTTCAAGAACTTAAAAAAAGAGAAAATATCGTTTTATCTACTACTTATTTTAATAGTGGAATAAATATGAATATTATTAAAGATATGGCCTATTTAAAAGGTACTGCTAGAAGTTTTAACCAAAAAAATAGAGATTTTTTAAATAATGAAATGGAAAATATTATTAAAAATATATGTGATAAATATAAGGCAAATTATAAATTTATGTTTCATTATGCTTATCCACCACTATATAATTCAGATATTTTAGCAGATAAAATATTTATTGCTGCAAAATTTTTAGGTGATAATAATTTAATTAAATTAAAAGAGCCAGCCTTAATTGGTGAAGATTTTGCTTATTATAAAGAAATAGCTCCTATTTGTCTTACCTGGATAGGTGCAAGAGAAAAAGGAGCTAAATATTATGATTTACATAATAGTCATTTCGTAGTGGCATTTGAAACGATTGATTATGGAAGTCAAATTTTATTAAATTTACTAACAGCTTAGGCTGTTTTTTTATTCCCAATTGTTTTTGATATTATTAATTAATTCAGTTAATTCTTCTTCAGAACAATAATTTTCTTTACCTGTATTCATAACAAAGGTTCCACCCCACTCAAAACCATCTTTATATTTAGGTACTAAATGGAAATGAAGATGACCAAGTGCATCACCATATGCACCATAATTGATACGATCAGGATGATAACATTTCTTTATAGCATTTGCACATTTAACAACATCATCAATAAAATTCTTTCTTTCTTCTTCTGATAAATCACCAATTTCAGCAACATGATCATTTTTATAAGCAACTACCATTCTACCTTTATGTGATTGATCCTTAAAAGCAATAATAATTGATGTTTCAGTTTCAAAAGCTATTCTACCAAAATTTTCGATATCTTCTCTTTTTAAACAATATTGACAATCTTTTTTTAACATTTTAAATCTCCTATTCATCTGTTTTTAATATAGCAAGGAAAGCTTCTTGAGGTACTTCAACACTACCGATTGCCTTCATCTTCTTCTTGCCTTCTTTTTGTTTTTCTAATAATTTTTTCTTACGTGAAATATCGCCACCATAACATTTCGCAAGAACATCTTTTCGCATCGCTTTAATATCTGAACGCGCTATAACTTTATGATTAATTACAGCTTGAACTGGTACTTCAAATAATTGACGTGGTATTATATCTTTTAATTTTTCAACTAGTACCTTCCCTCTTTGATAGGCAAAATCTTTATGAACTATTGTTGATAAAGCATCGATTACATCACCATTTAACATAATATCCATTCTAACAAGTTTAGATGGTTCATAATCAGCTATTTCATAATCGAGGCTAGCATAACCTTTAGTATAACTTTTTAATTTATCAAAGAAATCATAAACAATTTCTAAAAGAGGCATTTGATAATGAATTAAAACTCTAGTTTCTTCAATATATTGCATATCGATAAAAGTTCCTCTTTTTTTCTGACATAAATCCATAATAGCACCTACATAATCACTTGGAGTCATTATAGTAGCTTTTACAAAAGGTTCTTCAATTCTACTAATTAAACCTGTATCAGGAAGATCTGCTGGATTATCTATGATTTTCATTTCGCCGTTTGTAAGATAAACATGATATGAAACACTTGGGGCAGTAGCAATTAATTCAATACCAAATTCTCTAGATATTCTTTCTTGAATAATATCCATATGTAAAAGGCCTAAAAAGCCTGTTCTAAAGCCAAAACCTAAAGCTTGAGAAGTTTCTGGTTCATAAACTAAACTAGAGTCTGATAATTTTAATTTTTCTAAAGCTTCTTTTAAATCTTCATATTGTTTTGAATCAATTGGATATAAACCGCAATAAACCATTGGATTCATTTTTTTATAACCAGGAAGTGGTTCACTAGCTTTATTAGGCAATGTTGTTATTGTATCACCAACATGGACTTTATTTATATCTTTTATACTAGCAGTTAAATAACCAACTTCGCCTGCCATTAAAAAATCTTTTTTAACTTCTTTAGGAGTCCTAACTCCAATTTCTACAACTTGATAACTAGCTCCTGTCGCCATAAAATAAATAACATCACCAGTTTTAATCATACCTTCTTTAACACATATTAAAACAACAACACCACGATAAGGATCAAAAGCACTATCAAAAATTAAAGCTTTTGTTGGAGCAAAAATATCACCTTTAGGAGCAGGAACATATTTAACAATTTCTTCTAAAATATCTCTAACCCCTATTCCGGTTTTAGCTGAACAACTAACAGCATTACTAGCAGGCAAACCGATTACATCTTCTATTTCATGTTTAGCTTTTTCTATATCAGCTGAAGGTAGATCAATTTTATTAATTAATGGTAGGATTTCTAAATTATTATCTAATGCTAAATAAACGTTTGCAATGGTTTGAGCCTCAACACCTTGAGTAGCATCAACAACAAGTATAGCACCTTCACAAGCAGCTAAACTACGTGATACTTCATAAGTGAAGTCAACATGTCCTGGCGTATCAATCAAATTAAATTCATAAGTTAAACCATCTAAAGCTTTATATTTTAGCGCAACAGCGTTTAATTTAATCGTTATTCCTCTTTCACGTTCTAAATCCATACTATCTAAGATTTGTTCTTGCATTTCTCTTTCTTCAATGCTATCACAAATTTCAAGTATACGATCAGCTAAAGTTGATTTACCATGGTCAATATGAGCAATTATGCAAAAATTTCTAATTTTATTTTGTTTTAAAATAAATTCATTTTTATCAATACTCAAATTTATCAACTACTTTCTACAATTTTTGATTATAGCAAAAATCCCCTTTTCTTGCAATAAAAAACCTTATCTTAAATAAGGTAAAAGATAAGTTTTTTATGTTAAATGAATTATATTATTATTAATTTCATAATATAAAATTACTAAATTATGATATGTAAACTATATTCTATATTTTTAGAGTTAGTTGTATAAATATAATTACTTTCTCTAGATGAAAAATGATATTAAATATAAATATTTAGAGGCTTTTACTATAATTTATGATAAAAATATTAATAAAATAATAGCTGATGATAAAATTATAATTATTAAACTAATAATATATTTCTTTCTTAATCCTATATTCTTTACCATATTAATGTAAATAGTCTATCTAAAACTATTTTAGTATGTTTTAAAATTTTAAATAAAAAAATCAAAATATAAAGTATATAGATACTAAATATTTTGACAATTAATTATAATACTGCTTCTAAGAATTGTTTTAATCTTTCTGTCTTAGGATTAGTAAATATATCTTCTGGTGTTCCTTCTTCTTTAATTAGTCCTTCATCCATAAATAAAACTCTATCACTCACTTCTCTAGCAAAACCCATTTCATGTGTAACTATTACCATAGTCATCCCTTGATTAGCTAATTCTTTAATAACATTTAAAACTTCTTTTACCATTTCTGGGTCTAATGCAGAAGTTGGCTCATCAAATAATAAGACATCCGGATTCATCGCAAGGGCTCTAACAATAGCTAATCTTTGAAGTTGACCACCTGATAAGCCTTTAACAGATAATTCAGCTTTTTCTTCTAAATTAACTCTTTTTAACAACTCTAAGGATTTATTTTTAGCTTCTTCTTCACTCATTAATCCTAACATAGTAGGAGCTAAGGTAATATTATCAATTACTGATAAATTTTTAAAAATATTGAAATGTTGAAAAACCATACCTACCTTTTGTCTATAAGGATTAATTGTTTTCTCAATATAATAAGATTTTTTTAAAGTATATTTATTTTCTTTTTTCATTTCTTTTTTTAGCTTTTTTTCTAATTTCTTATCATTAGATTCAGCCAATAATTTAGTTATTTCTTCAATTTCTTTATGGTTAGTTTCAATATCAAATACTAAATCACCTTTATAATAAATTTGACCATTTTGAGGAATTTCTAATAAATTTAGACATCTTAAGAATGTTGATTTACCACTACCAGAAGCCCCAATTATTGAAATAACTTCACCTTTATGAATACTTAAATTAATTCCTTTTAACACTTGTAAATCTTTAAAATTTTTATAAATATCTTTAGCTTCAATTAAAGGAAGCACTTTATTATCTATATTTTGCATATTAAGCCTCCATCTTTAATTCAAAATGTCTAATTAATCTAGTTATTCCATATGTTAATACAAAATAAATAATACCAACAATGATAAATGGTTCAATAGATAAATAAGTTAAAGCGGTTATGTTATTTTTAACAGTCATTAAATCACCAATAAAGAAGACTGATGCTAAACTGGTTTCTTTAATTAAGGCTACAAACTCATTACCTAAAGCTGGTAAGATTTTTTTAGTAGCTTGAGGTAAAATGATTTTTTTGAAAGTTTGCATCTTAGATAAACCAAGAGTTCTAGCAGCCTCATATTGACCTTTATCTACTGCTAAAATACCACCTCTTATTATTTCAGCTACATAGGCACCACTATTTAAAAATAAGGCAACACCAACTGAAACATAACTTGGCCAAGATGAAGGAGCTATCATATATAATAACCACAATAATAACAATAGCGGAATACCACGAACAAACTGTACGTAAATATTACCAATACTTCTTAATAATAAGAATCTTGAACTTCTTATTAAATGAAGAAATAAGGCAATAATTGTACCAAAGATAACAGTAAGAGCAGATAAGGCAAGAGTTATACCAGTTCCGCTTAAAAATTCTAAAATATAAGTACTTAAAACATTCCAAAATCTAACAAAGAAATTAGTATTACCAGTATCTCCAATACTAAGCTCAGGAACATATGCTTTAGCAAGATCAACCCATTTTTGATAACTTCCATCTTTTAAATAACTTAAAGCTTCATTAATATATTCAGTTAAAGGACTAGCTTTCTTTAAAAGACCTCTTGTACCTTCATATAATGTAGAATCAAATTTAAAACCATCTAAAACAATTAAATCACTATTAGATGCAACTAAAGTTTCAGCATTACTATTGCTTAAGGCAATAGCGTCAATATTACCATGTTTTAAAAGATTGATACCATCCGCTATTTGCCCAATTGTTGTTGGGGTAGCATTAGGTAATTGATCTTCTACTAATTCTTGTTGAACGGAAGCATTTTGGCATCCAATTTTTACATCACTATTGTTTAAAGCTTCAAAAGAATTATATTTATCATAATTGCTTTTTAAAACTAAAATAATTTGGCCTCCACCTTCACTAGAATTATAATATATATCACTAAATGTATAATTTTCCGCTCTTTCTTTTTTATAAGTCATACCAGCTAAAACTATATCCGCTTTATCTTGATCAAGTTGAATAGTTAAACCATCGAAATTAGATTCAACTATTTTAAGTTCCAATCCCATTGTTTGAGCTAAATAATTAGCTAAATACATATCAGAACCAATGTATTTTAACATCCCAGAAACATTATTATCTTTATATTCATAAGGAGTATAATCTGGTGATGTCGCAATTGTTAGATAACCAGGATTAGCAAGTTGAATATTTTTTGGTACTTCTACTTTTTGTTCATATGTTTCTTCTTGCCAATTAGGATAGTTTTCTGGTAAATCTTTTTTACAACTTGTTAAAGTGAAAATTATAACAAAACTTAAAAATAGAAAACTAATTATTTTTTTCAAATTCATCTTTAACCTCCGCTAATAATTCCTTATTACAAATTAAATTATAACCAAGCTTAGCTAAAGCTAAACTACCATTCTTTAAAGCTAAGGTACCCATATCACTAATAGTCGCAGCCGCAAATTCTTTACTATGCCCACATATATTTTTATCACAAATCTTCATATTACCTTCAATCGTAGGTATTTGATATGATACAGCCCCAACATCACTTGAACCAGCAGCTATTTCATTAACATCTTCTGCTTCTATATTCATTTCTTTAAAAATCTTTTTTAATTCTTTAGCTAATGTATAATTTATTTTTTTATCTTCATAAATACATTCATAAATCTCTTCATCAAAAGTTAGGCCATACATTAAGGCTGCCCCTTTAGCAATATTATCAGCTTTTTCTTTAATATAATTAGCATATTTAATATCAGGAGCTCGGAAATAATAATCTATTACAGCTAAATCTGGTATAACATTTGCAGCTTTACCTCCATTTGTAATAACACCATGTATAAAACAACCAGGTTTAATAAATTGACGTAACATACTAATACCATTATATGTACTAATTACCCCATCTAAAGCACTAGCCCCATCTTCAGGATGACATCCATGAGCACTTTTACCATGAAAAGTATAACGAACTGGGATTAAAGCTTGCGTTCTTGAACCTACTGCATATTTACTAGAAGGATGTAACATCATTGCAACATCACAACATTTAAAAGCATTAAGTTTTGCAAGTTCAACCTTACCACCAAAATTTTCTTCAGCAGGACAACCAAAAACATAAATGCTACCACCAATTTCATCAATAACTTCTTTTAACATGATAGCTGCAAGTATTGAAGTAACTCCAATTAAATTATGTCCGCAGCCATGTCCTACTTCTGGCAATGCATCATATTCACATAAATAAGCAAGCTTTGGTCCTTCCTTTTTACTTTCATAAATACCTAAAAAATCAGTTTTTAATAAATTAGGACATTTAGTATTAAAACCATATTTAACTAATACATTACTTAATAATTTTGAAGTTTTGTATTCTGCATTACCAAGTTCAGGATTTAAATAAATTTCTTTAACATATCCTTTAAATTCTTCTAATAATTCATTCTGTTTTTTAATCATTTTATCCATTATATTTTCCTCCTTAAAAACAAAAAAAGCCTTAAATGAAATTAATCATTTAAGGACGAATAATCCGCGGTGCCACCTTAATTTATATCTTAAAAAAGATATACCCTTCAAGTACAAACATACTCTATCGCTGTAAAGGGCGAACCCTAATGCTAATACTCAATTCCTAGCATTACATAAAAGATGCGTTCATCAACCTTATTATACTACACTTTCACCAACCTGTAGCTCGCTAAATATAGGGGAAGATTACTATTTCTTTTTCTTGCTTGTTTAAATTATACTAATTTTTAATCTAATTGCAAGCCCTTTTTAAAATAATTAAATAAATTATTAAAAAAGCTAGCAAGCGTTATTTTTTAATTAATACATTTCAGCACAATTTTATTTTTTGAAGAAACTCACATTATTTTGTGGAAGTGCTAAATTTTATGACATTAATAAGAGCTTAAATTTTCAAACATTATTTCTTTAGCAACAGTAGCATCAAAATTTGGGTCATTTACCCATATACTTGTTGAATATGAAAAATATGGGTATGTTGGAGTAAAAGTAATTTTTCCCCAATCAATAGAGCCAAAACCATTTTGATGGATAAAAACTCCAGCAAATCCACAGGCGTTTAAATTAGTAACTTGTGGAATAAAATTAGCTTCCATTGTAAAGAAAAAATCATAATATTCATATTCATGATATTGATCCACAATTTCACCCGTATAGTCCCACACTTCATCTTTAGGTAATTGGAATTTAACTGCAATATGTTTATTTAAATCATGATTATATTGTCCAACACTTTCACCTGTTATAACAACTTCTTTTTCTGTTGTTCTATCTTCATAAATTGGATTTCCATATTGATGTTTATAATCTTGGAAAAAATGTTCTGTATAAGTAATTTTTGCTTCAAAATCTATATATTGACTACCACTAGAATAATAACTTTTCAATTGGATATCATCAGTAAAATTTATAGCCAACATATCTTCATACCGATCATTAGGTGTATCCAAATATTCAACATTGACTTTTATAAAAAACAGACCCTCATCTTCTTGATCATAATAATAAGTACCCGTAATCGTAAGTTTTTTATAATCTATAGTTACAGTAGAATACTCATTTGGATAACTCGCATATGTAGCAATTGATTCATTATATTCATTAACATCAATATATTCATTTGTCGATGTCATAGAGCCATCTATATTATGAACTGTAGTAGTTCTAACATAAAGTTCATCTTTTGTTATATCAAATATGTTCATAAATTTAACTTTGTCAATTTTATCTAGTTCTAATTTTTTAATTTCTTTTTCAGTATAACCCACACTTACTAATTTATCATATAGTCGACTTGATATTGTCACGTTGTTATCGTTTACATAGACATATTCATTTGCAGTAACTAAATTAGATAAGTTACATATTAATAATATCATTATAGATACTATAATTAATTTTAATTTCATACTATCTACTTAATAATTTTAATAAATAAGTTCTATAATTATACAAATTTTATACAAAACCTTGAATTATTATAAAAGGAATATATATTATCATTAATATAATTATAATTAATAAATCCTTCATAAATAAACTAAATGCTTTATTGTTATCATTAAATTTAATTAAATCTATAATAGCAAAAATTACAAGTAAAATAATATTTGTTATCATAAATGGTAGAAAACTTAAATCAATATTCTTTAATTTTAAAACAATATAATAAATTATACAAAAAGATAAAACTATAATGGCTGTAAGTATTATAGAATATTTAGTAAATTTTCTCATATCTCCTCCTATTTCAATTAAACACTCCCACAAAAAGCGCTTCTTCATTACAATTTTAATACATAAGACGTTTTCTTTCAAGTATTTTTTAAAATTATTTTATTTTTCTTTAATTAAAAGAGACCAGAGTGTCTAAATAATTTTTCATATTTTATAAAATTAATCAATTAAATGATTATATACTTCACTTATTTTAATAATATCTCCCATATTTAATATATTATTAGTATAAGAATCTTCTAAAGAATATAAATTTTTATTATATGATACTTCTATTTCATTATGTTCAAAATAAGTAAAACTTACATCAGCAACTTCCTTAGTATAGATGTCTTGTGTATGTGAATATTCTGAACAACTAATAAGTGCAACATTAGTCTCAATTATAATTTACTAAATTATATTTAATTTTAATTGTTGTTTTATAAACATCTTTAACTTTACTATGTGTATCGATTATATCAATAATTTCATTTTCATTATATAAAATGTCATCAAATCATAACTTTATATAAATATCAGAATCATTATTTTTATCATAAGTAATACTATAAGATTCATCATTATAGATACTTTCAATAGCTGATGAAGAAAATATGGTATATTATTGATATTAATATCTTCATCTAAATCTCTATTTATAGAAAAATATTTAAAATGAATTTTTGTAGTTTCAGATGTTTTAATTTTATTACACGATGCTAACAACAATAAAATTAATAATAAATAAAATAGTTATTTCATATTGCTTAGTGTATCTCTATTTAGTGCTTAATTTGTGTGATATCTCTCCTTTCAAAAAAAGTTTTTAGTTTTAGCACCAAATAAATAAAAATATATAAACAATACATTTTATTTAAATAGTATATAGAAATAAATCAAATAGGTCAAGAATAGCTTTATATAATATTTCGTTTATAATACGAAAATTAAAATATAATATATTTTACATTTTGATGTATAAAATATTCTTTGTTGTTTTAATATAAATTTTGAATTTCTTTTTTTCAACATGTAAATGATTTAAATATGCTTAACAGTAAAAAAAGAGACCCGAAGGTCTCCTGCAATATATAAGCCATGTTCTGTCAAGGGTAATCATCTATCTTCACATATGTGACCTAAACTTAACTTCATTTCGTCAGTTTAAGCTCTCCTACCAAAATTTGGATTTCTAGCTTGAGGGGTTTACCGCGTTTCATTTATAGGTTTCCCTATAACTCGTTTCTGTGGCACATTATAAACTACATCATATCTTTCGACTTAGATTTCATTCGCCGTTACCAAAAGGTACCTTAAGTTATTTTTTCCTTAAGCACAAACACTACAGTCATCGCAGACTGTGCTAGCATGGACTTTCCTAACATTTCTGCTCGATTACCATATTGCCTTATAATTTTAGCAAAATTATTATTTTTTGCAAGTCTTATTTTTTAATAATATTTACCCCTTCTAAATAATGAAGGGCATCTTCTTCTTGTTTATCTAATTGTTTTGGTTTTAATAAATCAATTTTAATTTTTTTATGTTGATTTTTTTTGTTATTTTTAAATTTATAATTACCATTATTTAATAGAGTAATAATATTATTAATTCTTAACTTAAAATAATTAATTAAATTGATTTTATCTTCTTCTTTAATTAAAGTATTAACTTTAATAATATTATCTAAAGTTAAATTAATCTCATTTAAATTCATTTTAATAGAATAATAAATTGGATCTTCTTCTTTAATTCCTCTAAATAAAGTATTTAAATTAGTAACTTTAATTCTTAAATTTAAAATAACTTGTTTAACATTTTTATTTTTATTTAAATAATTAATTAAACGTTTAGATGCTTTATATAATTCTTTATGATAATTTCTTGGAAAAAATAAATATATTATATATGCAATAACAATTAATATAACAATTATACCTATAATTAAAATAATAAAATCACTTATTAGTCCTCTTGTAGGGGTATTATTGTTAGTTATTGTTGTATCATTATAAATTAAACTTACATTATCTCCTTTAGCATTTAAACTATTGACTTCATTTCCATCTACATTAAAGGAGAAATCACCATATAAAATATTATCATTATAATAAACATAATATGTATCATCTATTAATTTTAAACTTAATTCACTAGCTTCTGGTGTTACATAATTTAAAGATAATATTTTGTTTTCATTATTTGGATTTATAATTATATTAGTGTTTGTAGGGGTAATAATTATAAATTCATTAGTATTTTCTTTTAAATATAATAGATTATTATCATAAATAAAAGTATCTGTTTTATCACCATATGTAAATGATTTAGTAGAACTTAAAATATTTATTGAACCATCATTATTAATATCAAAACCTTCAACATTTAAAGGAATTAAAAATGTAATTAATAATAATATGATTAAAATTATTTTTTTCATATTTTACTTCCTAACTCTTACATCTAATTGGTTATATGGGATTTCAATATTAAGTTCATTAAATTTATTAATAATTTGTTCATTTAATGACCATCTTACAGCATGATAATCACTACTTTTTAACCAAACTCTTAATGTAAAATCAAGACTTGAGGAATTCATAACATCAAGTTCACAAACAGGAGCAGGGTCACTAAAGATTCTACTATCCTTTTCAACTAAATCAAGTAAAGTTTTTTTAACTAATTTAATATCGCTGTCATAACTACAACTTACAACTAAATCTAATCTTCTTGTTGTCATCGCATTATAATTGATTATATTATTTGATAAAACCTCATTATTAGGAATTGTAATATATTTATTATCTGTTGTTTGTAAAACTGTTGAAATCATATGGATTGCTACAACAGTACCAGTTGTCCCATTAACTTCAACAAAATCGCCAACATTAAAAGGTTTCATTGTAACAAGCATAATTCCGTTTGCTATATTTGATAAACTATCTTTTAATGCAAGACCAATAGCTACCCCAACACTACCAACTAAAGCAACAATGCCATCTGTAGCAATATTAAATGAATTTAAAACGATTAAAATATAAATTAAATAAAGTACAGCTGTTAAAATGCTATTTAAAAATGTAGCTATAGTTGTATTTATAGGTAATCTATTTAAAATTCTTTTAAGTCCAAATCTTAAAAGTTTAACAATGAAAAAACCTACAACTAAGACAATTATTCCATTTAAGATAGTAAATAAAGTTTCACCAAATAAATCTTTTACATTATTCATGAAATTTTCCATAATCTTTACCGCTTAAAAAAGGGGCACATGCCCTCTTAATTATTTATTGCATCCTTTCTTGATAGGTCAATTTGACCTTTTTCATTAATCCCGATACATTTAACTAAAATTATATCTCCTAAAGAAACAACGTCTTCACATTTTGCAACTCTATCTTTTGAAAGTTTTGAAATATGACATAATCCTTCACAACCATCCCATAATTCAATGAATACACCATATTTTTCAATACGAGTAACTTTACCTTCATATATTTCGCCAATTTTTGCTTCTTTAACTAAATTTTCAATATATGCTATACAAGATTTACAAGTATTCATATCTGAATGCATTACATATACTCTACCATCTTGTTCAATATCAATTTTAACATTATCAAATTGTTCAATGATTTGATTAATAATTTTGCCACCTGTACCAATAACATCTTTAATCTTATCTGGATTAATTCTTGTCATTGCTACTTTAGGTGCATATTTAGATAATTCTTCTCTTGGTTTAGCGATTGTAGTAGCCATATGATCTAAAATTTGTAATCTACCTTTTTTAGCTTGAGCTAAAGCTTCTTTTAAAATTTGATATGTTATACCTTTAATCTTAATATCCATTTGTAAAGCAGTTATACCATCTCTTGTACCAGCAACTTTAAAATCCATATCACCAAGGTGGTCTTCCATACCTTGAATATCAGTTAAAATTGTATAATTTTCTTCATCTTGCATAATTAAACCCATCGCAATACCAGCAACCGGAGCTTTAATCGGAACACCTGCTGCCATTAAAGCTAGGGTACCAGAACAAATTGTAGCTTGACTTGATGAACCATTTGATTCTAATATTTCTGATACTACTCTTATTGTATATGGGAATTCATCTTCTGATGGAATTACATATGATAAGGCTCTTTCACCAAGAGCGCCATGACCAATTTCTCTACGACCAGGTGAACCATAACGGCCAGTTTCACCTACTGAAAATTGAGGGAAATTGTAATGTAACATAAAACGCTTAGTATCTTCTAAACCTAGTCCATCAATTATTTGATTATCTGATAGACTACCAAGTGTTACAGTACCAAGTGATTGAGTTTGACCACGTGTAAATAAAGCACTACCATGTGTTCTTGGTAAAACATCAATTCTACTAGATAATGGTCTTATTTCGTCAAGTGCCCTACCATCAGGTCTAATCTTTTCAACTGCTATCATATGACGAACTTCTTCATGTAAAATATTTTCTAAACTAATTTTTACATTTTTTAAATATAAAGCTTTAGCTTCATTATCTAATACTTTAATACCACCAACTTCAGTGATAAATACTTTTTCATCAAAATGATTACAAGCATCTTCTTCTACTCTATCAATAGCTTCATAACGTTCTAATTTATCTTCAATACGGATAGCCTTTTTCATATTTTCTTCCGCATAAGCTCTTACTTCTTTATCAATATTTGGATCAAGAGAAAATAATTCAACTTGAATTTTTTCTTTAGCACATTCTTTAGCTATTTGTTCTTCAAATTCACATAATTTTTTAATTTCAGCATGACCATATTTTAAAGCTTCCCACATTGTGTCTTCATCTACAAAACGAGCACCAGCTTCAACCATGTTTATAGCTTCATGTGTACCAGCAACTGTTAAATTTAAATCACTTTTTTCTAATTCTTCAGGAGTTGGATTAATAATAAATTTATTATCGATCATTCCAACAACTACACCAGCAATAGGTCCTTCAAAAGGAACGCTAGAAATCATTAAAGCTATAGATGAGCCAAGCATCGCTGCCATTTCAGGTGAACAATTTGGATCACTAGATAAAACAGTATTTACTACTTGTACTTCATTTCTAAATCCTTCAGCAAATAATGGTCTTATCGGTCTATCAATTAAACGTGAAACTAATGTTTCATGTTCACTAGGTCTACCTTCTCTTCTTAAGAAACCACCAGGAATCTTACCTGCTGCATATAATTTTTCTTGGTATAATACCATTAATGGGAAAAAATCTTGAGTTGAAACTTCATCATTTGAACAAACACATGATAAAACAACACTTTCCCCATAAGTAACTAAACAGGCGCCATTAGCTTGTTTAGCAACTTCTCCTATTTCTACTTTAAGTGGACGTCCCGCCCACTCCATCTCAAAACGTTTTACTTCACTCATTAACGTTCTCCTATTCTTTTCTCTAATTTTTTACCAAAGTGCATTATAACATAATTAGTAATTAAATGATATAAAAAAATAAAAAATAACTACAGAAAACTATAGTTATTTTAGTCTTTATGAATCCTTTTTTTATATTTTAATTAATAATATCATATATATCTAAACTTTAGAACTAGCATAAGCTTCAATTATTTTACCAACTAAAGGATGACGTACTACATCCATACTAGAAAAATAAATTACACCAATTTCATTAATATTTTTTAATAAATTAGCAGAAAAACTAAGACCACTTTGATTTTGATTTCTTAAATCTATTTGTGTAGGGTCTCCTGTTATAACCATTTTAGAATGAAAACCAAGTCTTGTTAAAAACATCTTTATTTGTTCGATTGTTGCGTTTTGTGCTTCATCTAAAATTATAAAGGCATTTTCAAGTGTTCTACCACGCATATAAGCTAATGGAGCAATTTCAATTATATTTTTAGCTATTAAATCTTCAGTTTGTTCAATACCTAATGTGTCATATAAGGCATCATATAAAGGTCTTAAGTAAGGATCAACTTTTTCTTTTAAATCACCAGGTAAAAAACCAAGAGATTCACCTGCTTCAACTGCAGGTCTAGTTAAGATGATTTTATTAATATGTCCATTTTTAAGCAAATTTACAGCATAACTTATTGCTATATAGGTTTTACCTGTCCCAGCTGCCCCTAAACTAAATAAAATATCTTTTTTATTTAATAGTTCAATATATTCAATTTGTTTAATAGTTTTAGGAAATATTGGCTTATTATTATAAGTATAAACAATAGCTTTTTTATTTTGATATAATTTAATAAATTTATCTTCCTCTTTATTTTTTATTAAATTAGCTAAATAAACAATATCACGTGGTGTTATTTTAGCACCTAAATCAATCGCTTCTAATAATTTATTAAACAAAATATTTAAAATAAGTAAATACTTTTCATCTCCTTTAATTAAATAAATAGTATCACCATTTAAATTAATTTCGATATCATAAATACCTTCTATTGTTTTAATATTTATATTATTCGCTCCTGCAAGCATTTTTAAACTATTTATATTTAAAATATTTAATTTAATCATATAATCCCTTCTAAATCTTTAAAATAATCATTATAATCAATAACTTTAAAACTTAACAATTCTTTTGTTGTTGGATGAATAAATTCTAATTTATAAGCTTGTAAATTAGCATATCTATTATTATTTTTAGAACCATATTTTATATCACCATATAAAGGATGACCAATATTAGCAAATTGACATCTAATTTGATGAAATCTACCTGTTTCTAAAGTAATATCAACAATTGAGCATAAAGTGTTATTTATATTTATATTCTTTAATGTTTTATAGCTTAATTTAGCTATTTTTCCTTCATTAGAAATAAAAGATTTCTTTTTGTTTTCATCCTTAATTAATTTATTTTCTAATCTTCCATTACTAGTTTTACCTTCAACTAAAGCAAGATAAAATTTATTAAAATTATGTAATTTTATATCTTCACTAAGTCTTTTTGCTGCTTTAGAAGTTTTAGCAAAAACCATTAATCCTTCTGTATTAATATCAAGACGATGTACTAAACCTAAATAGACATTACCAGGTTTTTGATATTTTTCTTTAAGATAAGATTTTGTCATATTTAAAATATCTAATTTATCACTACCATCTGCTTGAGCTAATATTCCTCTTTCTTTATATACAACAATAACATGATTATCTTCATAAATTATTTTCATCTTTTTTACCTATTAATTTATCTAATATTAAATTTAAAATTTCTTTTTTATTATTATCTAAATAATTAATATTATTTATCAATAAATATATTTTATTTTTAATATTCGTTTTTTTATATTCAACTAATTGATGTTCTTTAAGTTCTTCTTTAATATTACTTTTATAAAAAGCTCCAATCGCATTATTCTTAATAACCATTCTTTTAGCTATATCTCTTAAATTAGTCTCAATAATGCCTTTAAAAGATTTATAATTAACTTGTTCATTTTCATAAAATATATTTAATTTATTATAATTGATATCATTATTATCTAAAGTTACTAAATAATATTTTTTAAATTTATTATCTTTATCTTTTTTAATTAAATTATGTTCTTTATTAACAGCTAAAATAATTTCATCTTCATAAATTTCATAATATTTATTATTAGAATTAACAATATTATTTGCGAAAACAAAATCAAGTTTACCTTCTTCTAAACTTAAAGCTAATTCTTCTTTTGATAAAACTAAAATAGCTAAACGATTCTTAGTATGTTTTATTAAATCTTCTAATATTTTACTTTCTAGTAATATAGGATAAACACTTCTAGTTAAACCAATATTTATTATATCTTCTGATAAAGCTAAATTTTCCATTTTATTATTAAATAATGAATAATTAATATCAGTTTGTTTTGCATATTCAAGTAACATATGTCCGGCTTTAGTTAAATTTAAATTTTTATCTACAAATATTTTAATATTATATTCTTTTTCTAATGATTTTATATGTTGAGTTACGGTTGGTTGGGTAAAATTTAAGATTTGAGCTGTCTTAGTATAATTTTTTAGTTCAGTTAATTTTAATAATGTTTTAAGCCTAATATCATACATTTTATCCCTTCTTTCTTTCTTTATTTATTATATCCATAAACATCTAAAAAGTAAATTAATTAATTGTAAAATAAAACCTATTATGATATGATAACCCTTGAGGTGTATATAATGAAAGTTGGTAGTTTTGGATTTTATAACGGAAAAGATTTAGTTTTAATAAACGAAATTAATAATAATTATGTAATAGCTATCTCTAGTTCTCGTCATAGTTTTAAAATACCTATTACTAGTTCTTTTTATGAAATAGATCAAGATTCTTTAAAATATATTTATAATGATTATTATAATTCTAATAATAGAGATCTTAATTTTTCTTTTTGTCATAGTTCTAAAAGAGCGTTTGTTAAATTTAAATATAATTATCATTATGATGCTGATATCACTATTGATAAAAATTTAAATATAATAGATGAATTTTCTAAAAAATATAAAAATCAATTTTATAAAGCTATTGCTTATAAATATCATATTTTAAATAAATTTAATAATTATAATATTTATAATATTTATAATATTTATTATTATCCTACTATTAATAGCTACATTAATCTTTTAAAAGAAATAATTAAAAATTATAACGATATAGAATTAATAAATGCTAATTTTAAAGAATTTGATTCTTTAGATACGATTGAACAAAGAATAATAGAATTACAAAATCATAAATTAGATTTATTTAATAAACTTATTGATAATGATTTTAAAATTGAAAATTTATCGTTTGAAGATTTAAATTTTATCTTAAATTAAAAAGGTTACTTCTACAATTTGTAGTTGTAACCTTCTTTTTTAAAATATTTTATGTAATAATTCATCGATATTTTTAATAGGAATTATATTTAATTTTTCTTTAACTTCATTAGGTACTTCATCTAAATCACGTTCATTTTCAATAGGGATATAAATTGTCTTAAGACCTGTTCTTACTGCCGCAATTGATTTTTCTCTTAAACCACCAATCGGAAGAACACTGCCTCTTAATGTGATTTCACCTGTCATACCAATATTAGCTGGAACCGGACGATTAGATAGAGCACTAACTAAAGCAGTAATTAAAGTAACGCCTGCTGAAGGACCATCTTTAGGAACAGCTCCTTCAGGAACATGAATATGAATATCGATTGTACTAAAATCTATATCGATATTTAATTCTTTTGAATGGGCTTTAACGTATGAAAGACCTGCTTGAGCTGATTCCTTCATTACATCACCTAATTTGCCTGTTAATATTAAGCCACCTTTACCAGGATAAGTTGTAACCTCAATATCAAGTGTGTCACCACCAAATTCAGTATAAGCTAAACCTGTAACGATACCAATTTGGCCTTGTTCTCGACCTTCATTATTAAAGAAACGAACTTTACCTAAATAATCTGTTAAATTATCTACAGTGATTACTACTTTTTCTTTATGGTCAATTAAGATTTCTTTAACTACTTTACGACAAATAGCTTGAATCAAACGATCTAATTCTCTAACTCCAGCTTCTCTAGTAAAGCCTTGAATTATTTTAATCATAGCTTCATCTTTTATTTCTAATTGTTCATTAGTTAAACCATGATTTTTTAATTCTTTAGGTAATAAATGTTTAAAAGCAATATTAAATTTTTCATATTCTGTATAACTTGATAATTCAATTATTTCCATTCTATCGCGAAGTGGAGCAGGGATACTTTCTAAAGAATTAGCAGTAGTTATAAACATAACTTGAGATAAGTCGTACGCTTCTTCTAAATAATTATCAGAAAAGTTAGTGTTTTGTTCAGGATCTAAAACTTCAAGCATAGCCGCTGCCGGATCTCCTCTATAATCTGATGCCATTTTATCAATTTCATCAAGTAAGAAAACAGGATTAATAGTTCCTGCATCTTTCATTCCTTTTAGAATGCGTCCTGGTAATGCTCCTACATATGTTCTACGATGACCTCTGATTTCAGATTCATCGCGAACCCCACCTAAACTTTGTTTAATAAAATTACGACCTAAAGCTTCAGAAATAGATTTAGCTAAAGATGTTTTACCAACTCCAGGAGGGCCTGCAAAACATAAAATTGTTGATGGATTTTTACCTGTCATCATTTTAACAGCTAAATATTCTAAAATTCTTTCTTTAACTTTAGTTAAACCATAATGATTTTTATCTAAAGCTTTTTCAACTTCTTTTAAATCTTTAGTATCTTCAGTTGTTTTATACCAAGGAAGAGCGATTAAGAAATCAAGATATGCTCTAATAATCCCACTTTCAGCCATTTGATTATTAGTATTAGAATAACGTTCTAATTCTTTTAAAGCTTTATCCTCTATCTTTTTAGGCATTTTAGCTTCTAAAATTTTCTTTCTTAATTCATCTACTTCTTCATCTTGACGAGCCTTATCACCAAGTTCAGTTTGAATGGCTCGCATTTTTTCTCTTAAATAATATTCTTTTTGGCTTTCATCAATTGATTTTTTAACATCTTGATTTATTTTATTTTCAATTTGAATAATTTGTTTTTCTTTTTCAACATCTTCTAAAATATATTCAAGACGAACTGCTACACTAACTTCAGCTAAATATTTATATTTATCATTAGTCTTTAGATAATAAGCCATAACATCAGTTGTTTCTTCAGGAGTTAAACCACTTTGTAATAAACGTGATACTTCATCAACAGCAGTTAAGAAAATTTTACCATCTTGTTGAAAAACATTTAAAACTCTTCTTACAAGAGCTAACTCTTCTTCATCATTTAAGCTAATTGATGATATTTTTTCATAATTTACTACAATATAAGGGTCAAAACTCTCATAATTTTTTACTTTTATACGATCAGTAACTTTAAATTTTACTTTATAATTACCATTTGGCATTTTAAGCTTTAATTGAATTTTAGCTAAAACCCCAACTTCATATAAATTATCTTGTTTAATTTCTTCTTTATTTGCTTCTTTTTGAATTAATAAGATAATATTTCCCCCATACATTTTTTCAGCTTCTTCTAAAGCATTTACAGAAATTTCTCTGCCTACTTCAATTCTAAAATCAACATGCGGGAATGGAGTAATACCTCTAATGGCAATTGCTGGTAAAATTAGTTTATTTTCTTCAGCCATAATTAATACATTCTCCTTTCACAAAATTAAGACATTAAGTCCTACGTTTTCATATTATATCATTTTTTGGCACTATTGCAAGTAGTTTGCCAAAATTACTTAAAATAAAAATAAAGGGACCTAAGCCCCTAATATTCATTATTCTTTATTACTTACATATTTAGCATTTGCTAGTAAGAATTCAATTATATTATTATATGCTAAATTTGAAAATGCAGCTTGATATTCTTGTTGAGTAACTTTTTTCTTATTATTTTCATTAATACCTAAATAATTGTTAATAGCTTCTTCTTTAGGTTCTAAATGTTCAACTTCAATAATCTTAGACATTACTTCACTAAACATTGCATTACGTTTACCTTGTTCATAGATTTCTTTATCAAATTTTTCTTTATCAGTTCCCATTAATGATAAGAATGTGTCAAAAGGAATATTATAACGTTTAGCTTGATTTTCATATTGAGCACGCATAGCATTAACACGTTCATCAATTAAAATATTTGGTAAATCAATAACAGTATTATCTAAAATTTTATTAATAATTTCATTAGTTTGACGATCTTTTTCAGCTATTTCTTTACGAGATTTTAATTCTTTTTCTTCATAAGCTTCAAGTTCTTCTTTATTATTAACATCTTTAATATTTAAAGATTTAATGAAATCATCATTTAATTCTGGTAAAACTTCTTCATAAACATTATGTATAGTAACTACAAATTTAGCATCTTTACCAGCTAAATCTTCAGCTTGATATTCTTTAGGGAATGTAACTAAAATATCTTTAGTTTCTCCTTCTTTCATACCAACCATTTGTGTTTCAAAGCCAGGAATGAATTGATTTGAGCCAATCTTTAATTCATAATCTTTAGCTTCGCCACCTGCAAAAGGTTCATCATTTACATAACCTTTAAAGTCAAATTTAGCAATATTTCCAAGAGCGATAGTTTTATCTTCTTTATCTTCTTTTTTAGCTTTTGGTTTTAATAGATTATTAATAGCATTTAATACATCTTCTTTAGTGACTGTTGTATCAGCTTCTTTAACTTCTACACCTTTATATTGAGGTAAATTAAATTCAGGTCTTACATCAAATACAAGTGAAATATTAAAGTCTTTACCACGTTCTAATTTAAATCCTTCTTCAAATTCAGGAATGAAGTTACCAAGAACAATTTTAACTAATTCTTTATCATTATAAATTTCCTTTAGCTTATTATTTAAAACATAATCAATAGCATCTTCATATAAAGCTTCAACACCATATATCTTTTCAAACATATCGCGTGGTGCTTTACCCTTTCTAAAGCCTTTGATTGTTACTTTTTCATTATTTTTTTTAAATGAGTAGTCTAAAGCTGTTTCAAATTCTTCCTTAGTTACAGCAAAAGTGGCCTTCATACGGCTATGTTCTAATTTTTCTGTAATCATATTTATCTTCCTTTCATACATTAAGTAATTTTACCATATCTAAATAAAAATTGCAAAAGATATTTACAAAAAATGAAACCTAATTTACATAAGTTTCATTATTTTTTTCATCATTAGTTGGTAATATTAATTCTTCTTCTTTATTTTCTTCAATATTTTCCTTTTCTTCTTTAACTTTTCTTGGTTTTTTATTAATTGTCTTACGATAATTAAAATAAGAACCACCAGCCATACCAATTAAGAAAATACCACAAATTAATGCTAATATAGCTATAAATATCGCTAAATTAGAAGCATCAAAATTAGCAGCAAAAATAACAACCGCAATTGTAATTATTAAAATATGAACCCAAAATTCAAATTTATTAGTTTCTTCTTTTAATAAACTTGTATTAATAAAATAAAATATAGATTTTAAATAGAATGCAAAGCCTAAGAAAAATCTATAATATTTTGTTACGAAATCACCTAGGGCATTATCTTCTTTTTTAATAATAGCTGCTGCATATAATAGGAATAAGCCTAATAAAACATTTATTACAATTTCTAAAATGGTTACAAATTTAGCCATATTTCCTTTTCTTGTTTTAACTAATGGTATAACTCTAATTAAACCAAATAAACAAATAACAATACCTGTAAAACCAACTGCAAGACTAGATGCAAGCGTTTTGTCAACTAACAACCAGATTCCAACAGCAATAAGTAGGGCACTAGCTATTGTAAAAAGCCAAAATTTAACTCCTAATAGAGGATTAGTGAGTTTATTATTAACTTTAATTTCTTCTTCAACTTGTACTTTAATTTTTTTCTTCATATAATCACTACTTTCTTTAATAAATTTTCTATATTATATAATAGATAAGTAAATATATGCAATTATTTTAGCAATTTTATATTTATTATGATATAATAAAATCAAGGAGGCGATATTGTGAATTTTATTTTTAGATCACCTGCATTCCCTAAGACTTATTATCGTTTTTGTCAAAAATTAAGAGATAATGGAACTAATGTTTTAGGAATAGGTGATACACCATATGATGCTTTAACTAATGAATGTAAAGATAGTTTAAGTGAATATTATTATGTTAATAATATGGAAGATTATGAACAAGTTTTTAAAGCCGTTGCTTATTTTAGTTTTAAATATGGCAAAATTGATTATTTAGAATCTAATAACGAATATTGGCTACATCAAGATGCAAAGCTAAGAGAAGATTTTAATATTTGGGGACCTAAATTAAAAAATGTTGTTGATTTTACAAGTAAATCAAAAATGAAAAAATATTATGAAAAAGCTGGTGTCGCCCATGCTAGATATAAATTTTCAAGTGATATAAATAGTGATTTAGAATTTATTAATTTAGTTGGTTATCCTATTGTTGCTAAACCTGATGTAGGGGTTGGAGCTGCAGAAACTTTTAAAATTAAATGTTATGATGATTTATTAAACTTTCATGATCATCATTATACTGTACCTTATATTTTAGAAGAATTTATTGAAGGTAATATTATATCATTTGATGGCATTTGCGATGAACAAAGCAATGTTGTATATTGTGATAATGAAATTTTCCCACCTTCAATCATGGATATTGTTAATGAAAATCTAGAAGTTTCTTATTATGTAAATAAAGAATGTCCTAAAGATGTCTTTGATATTGGTCAAGCCGTCTTAAAAGCTTTTGGTATTCAAAAAAGATATTTTCATTTAGAATTTTTCCGCTTAACTAAGCCAAAACCAGGTCTTGGTGAAGTTGGTGATATCGTAGCGCTTGAAGTTAATATGCGTCCACCTGGGGGTTATACGCCTGATATGATCAATTTTGCAGGTTCGGTAGATACTTATAAAATTTGGGCTGATATAATGTGCTTTAATCAAACCAATGTTGATATAAATAAAGAAAAATTTTATTGTGTTTATGTTGCTCGTCGTGATCGTTATAATTATTTAAATACTACTGAAAATATCTTATATAAATATCAAAATAATATTAAAATGCATGAAAGAATGCCTGAAATCTTGAGTGCTGCGATGGGAAATGAACAATTTACAGCTATATTTAAAAATTATGATGATATGGAAATATTTAGAAAATATGTTTTAGCTAAATAAAGGAGGAAGTATTTAACTTCCTCCTTATTTTCTAGTTTTAACTACTCCTTCTATTTTATAAATAGAGTCTTTATTTATAATTTCACCAATACTATCAGCTATAACTTCACCTTTTAAAACGTTTTTAACACTTAAAATATTACCAATAATATTAGCTTCAACTTCACTATATTCAAAAGCTAAGTCACAATCAATCATTTTACAATTAATTAATTTTAAATTTTTACAATAACATAATGGTTGTGTTCCTTTAATAGTACAATTTATTAATGTTAAATTATTACTATACCAACCTAAATATTCACCTTCTAAATAACTATCTTTAACTACTACATTACTAGCATGCCAAAAAGCATCTTTAGTATTAAAATTAGAATCTTTTATATGCATATTATTTACATATTGAAAACTATATTTACCTTTAAATGTTAAATTATCAATTTCAATATTTTTAGTTTCAAAAAATGCATATACACCTTCTAATTTAGAATTAGAAATATTTAAATTATTATTTCGCCAACCAAATTCATCAGATATAATATCTGTATTGTTTATTTCAATATTTTCACATTCTCTTAAAGCTTTAATACCATGAAGATATGAATTATTAATTTTTATATTTTTTGAATACCATAATGCGGCTCTACTATTAGTAGTTAAAGTAGTATCTTCAACAATTAAATTAACGTCATGCCATAAAGGATAACGTAAATCAATTAATGAATTTAATAATGATATATTTCTTCCTTCTTTTAATGGCGATTCACCATCTTCAATACCTGAAAATTGACAATTTATAACGATTGTATCAATCAAATTATATAAACTTCTTTCACTAGAAAAAGTCTTATTTTCTATTTTATTCATTATATCAACCTCATCTTAATTATATAACATCAATTTTATTATGTATAATACTTATTAATAATATTAATTTATAATAAATAATTATACATTAATTCTAATTAATTATTAATTAAATTGCTTAAAACTTCCTTTTTACTAGGATATGAAGCAATTGCACCTTTTTTTCTGATACTTAATCCTGAAAACATATTAGAAAATTTTAAAAAATTAGTTAAAGTTAATTTATCTATTTTATTTAAATCAATATTATTTTTAGCTAATTGATACAAAAAACTCCCAATAAAACCATCTCCAGCTCCGGTTGTATCAACAATCTTATTTATTTTATATGCATCTAGATAAATAAGATTTTCTTTATTAATCGCATAACTTCCTTTACTACCTAATGTATATAAAATTAATTTAGCATTCTTATTTAATAAATTATTAAAAATTGTATTAAAATTTTCATTAGGATATAAAAAATTAAATTCATCATCACTAATTTTAATAATATCTGCTTCATTAATGAATTCTTCTATTCTATTTCTTAGTAAATTATCATCATTATATAATTGTCTTCTTATATTTAAATCAAAGCTAATATAAACATTATATTTTTTAGCAATTTCTATCATTTTTTTATGAGCTAATAACATATCCCCATCTTTTAAAGCAACAGAACAAAAATGAATAGCATAAGTATTAAGAAAATCTTCTTCATATAAATCAAATTCATTAAAATATTTGTAACTTGGATTAAGATTAGAAAAATAAAATTCTCGATCATTATTATTGTAAGTAACAAATGAAAGTAAGGTTTTTTCTTGTACTTTTTTAATTCTTTTATAATCTATTTTATTTTTAATTAAATAATTAATAATCATTTGGCCAAATAAATCATTACCAACTGCACTATATAATAAAACATTTCCTCCAAGTTTTCTAAAAGCACCTAAAACATTTAAAGGGGCTCCACCTACTTTAGGCTCATATCCTTTTACATTTGGAATAAAATCAATTAATGCTTCACCTATAGCTATCAATTTTTTCATTTTTTCACTTCCATTTTATAATACATGTTAATTATATCACTTTTATATATAAAATTTTATTATTTATAAAAATAAAAAGCTAAAAAGTAATCTTCTACTTTCTAGCTCTTATAATTTAAAAATTAAATTTTATTAACAATTGCTAAAACTTTATCTGTTAATTCTTTAACCTTAATGTCAGCTTCTTTTTCTGAATTAGCTTTAACACCATAATATACTTTTAATTTAGGTTCTGTACCACTTGGACGTAATACAAACCAAGTATCATCAGGAAGATAATATTTAATAACATTAGATGAAGGTAGGTCAATCTTAGATTCTGTTTTATTTACTAAATCATATTTAATACCTTTTTTAACATCATCTTTAACTAATACTTCAAAGCCATCTAAATGAATCTCATTATTACGGAAATAATCCATAATTTGTTGTATTTTTTTAGAACCATCTAAACCTTTTAAAACAATATTAGTGATACTTTCTTTATAATAACCATATTCTTTATAAATAGCTTCTAAGGCATCATATAAATCCATACCTTTTGAACGATAATAAGCAGCAGCTTCACTAAGCATTAAGATAGCTTGAATAGAATCTTTATCGCGAACAATTGGGCTTACAAGACAACCATAAGATTCTTCAAAGCCAAATACATAAGTACCTTTTCCTTGTTCCATTTCTCTAGCTTTTTCACCAATGAATTTGAAACCAGTTAAAGTAATTTCTACTTTCATACCATAATCTTTAGCAATAACTACCGGTAGGCTTGATGATACATTAGTTGTGAAAACATAACCATCTTTAGGAAGTGTTCCAAGTTCTTTACGAGTTGATAAAATATATTTTAAAACGATAGCTGCAGTTTGATTTCCTGTAAATAAATGATAAGTTCCATTATGAAGTACAGCTATGCCAAGACGGTCAGCATCAGGGTCAGTAGCTAAAACAATATCAGCACCAATTTGACGAGCAAGTTCAATACCTTCATCAAAAGCTTCTTTATTTTCAGGATTTGAAGTTTTAACACCACTAAAATCAGGATCGCATGTCATTTGTTGAGCTACAGGAGTTACATCATAACCACATGAACGAAGTACATCTACCGCAAAAACTTGTCCTGTACCATGAAGTGGAGTATAAACCATTTTAAAATCTTTCTTTAAATTAGGTCTTAAAATGATCTTTTTTACTTCATTAATATAAACATCATCAACATCTTTACCGATAATTTGAATTAATTCGTGATTTTTACTATGATCAATACCAAAATAATCAGCAATTTTATTAATTTCAGCAATAACTTTATCAGCATCTTTAGGTACTAATTGACAACCTGTTTCATCATAAATTTTATATCCATTATATTCTTTAGGATTATGACTAGCAGTAATCATAATACCACCAACACAACCAAAATGTCTTACGGCAAATGATAATTCAGGTGTTGGTCTTAAAGATTCAAATAAATAAACTTTGAAGCCTAATGTTGATAAAACTTCAGCAGAAATGCGCGCAAATTCAGGTGAATAATGTCTATTATCATATGAAATTGCGACACCTCTTTGATAAGCATTATCATAATTTGCTAAATATCTACCAAAACCAAGAGTAGCTTTCGCAACAATATAAATATTCATCCGATTTGTTCCAGCACCAAGAATACCACGCATACCACCAGTACCAAATTCTAAATCATTTGTAAAAGCTTCTTGTTTTGCTTTATCATCCATTTTTAAAAGTTCTTCTTTTAATTTAGGATCTAAATCTTTATAATTTTTCCATAAATCATATTTTTCTAAATAATTCATTTCCTAATACCTCTTTCGATTAATTCTACCATAAAATGAAAAGGCTTTCAAGTTTTATGAAAAAGAAAAGAAAAAAACAGTTTATTTTTAAACTGTTCTTATCTATATCATATTTGATTTATTATATATTTTTATAATATATAGCAATTAATCCTTTTAAGATTAAATCTTCATCTATAATAATTTCATTATGACAAATAGGAATAATAAGTGATGACAATCCCCCACAGGCTACTACTTTTAAATT
The DNA here is from genome assembly GCA_944324795.1 of uncultured Acholeplasmatales bacterium. GTDB lineage: Bacteria > Bacillota_I > Bacilli_A > Acholeplasmatales > Anaeroplasmataceae > CALUXS01. Next base: position 18,132 of record CALUXR010000008.1, on the reverse strand, counting down.
AGGATTTGCAACTTCTACTTTTATTTTATCAATCATTCCATCAATCATTGAACTAAAACCATATATAATTCCACTTTGCATACAAGGTATAGTGGCTGTATTTAAGACTTTTTTAGGAGCTACTAATTCAATATTTGGTAATAATGCTGCATGATTGATCATTGCCTTTGTCGATACAGCAACCCCAGGACCAATCGCTACTCCACATAAAGTGTTATTTTTAATATATAAATATTTAGTAGCTGTTCCTAAATCTAAAATTAAACATTCTTTATAACTTAAACTTGCTGCAACACTATCGGCTATTAAATCAGAACCAACCGTTTTAGGATCATCTGTTTTAATATTTAGGCCAGTTTTCATACCAAAGCCCATTATTTTTGGTTCAAGTTTTAATAAAGTTTTAATACTTTTCTTTAAAGTGCTTGTTAAAATTGGCACAACACTGCAAATTAAGACATCATCTATTTGATAACTTGTTAAAAATGGGGCAATAGTAAATAAATATTCATCAGCCGATTTATTTATATCACTATTAATACGATATGTTTTAATAATATTTTTATTTTCTTCTAAACCAAGAAAAATACTTGAATTACCAATATCTATTAATAAATGCATATAATACTCCTAATCACTATCAAAAATATTTTCTTCATTATATGTATTAATATAAAAGTCGTTTTGAAAGCCTAAATTATTTTGTTTTGCTAATATTTTTACTAAATAAACTAAAGCCGGACTTAAAATTGCACTAACTAAAAACTCAATTAAGAAGTTTAAGGTTATTACAGCACTATAAACACTACTAAAAGCTGTTGCAAAATCATTAGATACGATTAATCCTCCGCCAATATCAGCCCCTTTAAACATCAAACTAATACCTAAAATAAATGTAAAAGTATTGATAATTGGGCAAATTAAAGCAGAAATAATTATAGCTAGAGGTAATTTAGCCTTTTTTAAGAAATTTAATCTTATAAAAAGCTTAAATAATAAGCCACTAATTAAACCAGCTAAACCAGTTTTTAATAAACATAATAAAATGGTATACCAAATATTAAAACTTAAAAATAAACTAGTTGAAGGAGCTGTAAGAATTAAAGCACCCATAACTAAACCTAAAATTAAGCCAACAATTGGTCCATAAAGTATAGCTCCCATCGCAAGTGGTATAAGAGCTAATGTAATACTAATAGGGCCAAATTGAACATAATTAGATATTAATTGAAATACAATAACTAAAGCTAATAAGACACCTATTCCTACTACTCTTTTAATTTTAAAACTATTATTCATTATATATTCCTTTCTCTTGAGGCCATAAAGGTCCCCATAGCGGAAATATTATATAATAAATAAATATTAATTGTAAAGAAAAAGGTTCACTTAATAGATTTTTTTAAATTAAGACTTTATTAATTATGTTTTTTTATGCTAATTTAGTTATTTTAGCATATTAAGTAATATATATAAGAGGTCAATTTTAAAAATATCGATCATTATGCTTCTATTCATTTATGATAGTATACCTAGTGTTTCTACCAGCACCTTTTTGTTTTAAAAAATTCTCTTTTACTAATTTTTGAAGAATTCTTGTACTAGTAGAGTCACTAACTTTTAACAATTTACTAACTTGATTTCTTGTAACAAAATTATGTTCTTTAACATATTCTAACGTTTTTTCTTCATCATCATTTAATAAGGTATTAAAGTGATTACTTTTTTCTGTTTTGTTTTGAATTAATTCAATATTGTTTTCATATTTAGCATTAATATTTGGTAGCATAATTTTAAAGGCATTTTTAGTAACTTCAATAGTTGGCTTTTTTGACATTCCATCATATGCGTTCATTATTTTTCCTATTCCAGTACCATAAGCCTCAATCAAATGTAAACGATAAAATATATTTGCTAAATCTTGGTTTCTACATACTGAAATCCCAAGCATAATATCTTCTAAATCAATACCTGGCATTAATCCACCAATAGATACGAATTCAATTCTATCAGTATAGATGCTAATAAGTGCACTAGCACTAAAAGAATAATCGCGATGTACAAGCAAATTTAATAATGCTTCCCTAACAGCAATTACAGGATAATCTCTAACATCAATTCTTACTAATTTCTCTACTGTCGCACGAGTCTGATTACGAAAATCTATATAATCATATGTTTCATTCATTTGACGAAGCAATGATCCACTAAATTCTCGCCGATCTTTAAAAACAGTTTGATCAGTTCCTTGAAAAGTCGCAACTTTAATTGTATGAACACACTGATCAGAAAGCAGCAATCCTAAATTAGTATAAAGATTATCACAATCAATCATTTTCAAAGTACGCATTTGTTTTAGGCCAAACTCTACCCTTCGAAGGTTAAATTCTTTTTTCGCAGCTTCAAAAGTAAGTTCTTGATTTAAAGAACGCATAGCCTCAAAGCGGTCACCATCCGTTTCTTTAATCATATAACGGATTGCTGTATCAGAGGCTGGAACTGATGAATAGCCTTGCCTAACGTACACTCCTTCAGGTCTCATCCCTTTTTTTGAGAGATAATAAGGTCTATCCGTTCCTCGCTGTATATCTACAACAACAATTTTCTTTCCATCTTCTTCAATAGTTTTATAATGCACAAACATCGTTACATCTGGTTTGATTGCATCTCTTACCATATTACTGATTTGCAAAGACACATCATCTGGATCATCAACACCAACTACCATACCATCATCAGAAACTCCTATAAATATTTTCCCACCATCACTATTAGCAAACGCGATAATTTCTTTTTTTATTTCATCAACTACAATTTCTTTTAATTCTATAGTTTCACTTTCTCTAAAAAGCATATTTCATCACCTTCATATATATTATTACCTGTATTATATCAAATCAATTCAATCGTGTCAATTTTTTGACGCGATTATGACTCGATTATGACATAATTATGAAACGATTATGAAGTGTTTATGACTAGATATTATTTAAACCATATTAAGTTTTATTTAAATTTGACAAAACAATCAATAATATCCTCTATCCCATATAACATTATAAGTTAGATATAGCTCTCATTATAAGATCAATATCTTTATTTTCTAACTCATTTATAATATGTAAATATGTTTTTTGAGTAGTTGTCATACTAGAATGACCTAATCTTTTAGCAACACTGTTGATATTTTTATATCTGCTTCACTTAAATATTTGTAAAACATTATAGCTAATATATAATCTTTATATTTAGATGCAGCAATACTACCTCTTAAATCGTTTGCAACTTGCCATATTTTAGTTGCTAATTCTTGTTTTGTCATAATCTATCTCCATTTTTAACATATAAGGTTAACGTGTATTCCAAAAAAATAAATGAATTTAATCATTTATTTTGTAACATTAAATTTAAATAACATTATATCGCCATCTTGAACGATATAATCTTTACCTTCTTGTCTTACTAAACCTGCTTCACGTGCTTTTAAATAAGTACCTTCTTTAATTAAATCATTGTATGAAATTGTTTCAGCTTTAATAAAACCTTTTTCAAAATCAGTGTGGATGATACCTGCACATTCCGGGGCTTTCATTCCTCTTTTAAATGTCCAAGCCTTACATTCATCAGGACCTGTTGTAAAGAATGTTTGATATCCTAGAAGTTTATAAGTTTCTTTAATTAAACGGTTTAATCCTGGTTCATTTAAGCCTAAATCTTCTAAGAATTCTTTTTCTTCTTCATCTGATAAGCCAGCTAGTTCACTTTCAATTTGAGCACTAATTGGGCAAATCATTGAACCTTCTTCTAGTGCATATTGTTTAAAATTTTTATATACTTCATCACTTTCTGGGTCAGTTAAATAATCATCTTTAATATTAGCAATATACATAAATGGTTTATATGTTAATAAACTATAATTTTTAACATATTTTTCTTCTTGTTCGTTAAATTTTAAACTTCTAACTGGTTTTTCATCAATTAAACATGCTTCAATTTTCTTTAATAATTCATATTCAAAAGGGGCATCTTCAACTTTAGCTTGAGCTTTCTTTTCAAGCTTTGGTAATCTTTTAGATACAACATCTAAATCAGCTAAAATAAGTTCTAAATTAATAATTTTTGCATCTCTTATTGGATCGATTGAACCTTCAACATGGATAACATTACTATCTTTAAAACATCTAACAACTTGTAATATAGCATCACAATTACGAATGTTTGCTAAAAACTGATTTCCTAAACCTTCGCCTTTAGAAGCTCCTTTAACAAGTCCCGCAATATCAGTAAATTCACAAGTCGCAGGTGTAGTTTTTTTAGGATTATACATTTTAGATAAAACATTTAATCTTTCATCAGGGACAGCTACAATTCCTACATTAGGTTCAATAGTCGCAAATGGATAATTGGCTGCTAGAACTTGAGCTTTTGTAATAGCATTAAATAAAGTAGATTTACCAACATTAGGTAAACCAACTATACCAGCAGTAAGTGGCATAATAAAATCTCCTTTTAATTTCTATTTATATATAAATCATTATAAGCCGCAATCGCATCATCAATAACTTTTATTGCATCTTTACGGCCAAGTACTTCTAATACTGATGTTTCTTTATCTTCTAATTGTTTATATACTGTAAAAAAGTGTCTTATTTCTTCAAATTGATGATTAGGTAATTCAGTTATATCAGTATATGAATTATATGATGGATCTCCAAAAGGAATAGCGATTATTTTTTCATCAACTTCATCATTATCAATCATTTTAACTACACCAATCGGATAACATCTAACAAGTACAAGAGGATCTAATATTTCGCTACATAAAACTAAAACATCAAGTGGGTCATGGTCTTGCGAATAAGTTCTTGGTATAAAACCATAATTAGCAGGATAATGAGTTGATGTATATAAAACTCTATCTAAAAGAATTAGACCTGTTTCTTTATCTAATTCATATTTCTTTTTACTTCCCTTTGGTATTTCAACACATACTATAAAATCTTCCTTATTAATTCTATCATCATCGATATCGTGCCATATATTCATATTTATTCGTCTCCTTTTGTTAATTTTAACATAAATAAATATTAATTTAAATATAATAATTTACTAAGTTTTAAGGCTGATGATTTAAATGATTCTTCTTCATCTAAACTTAGATTCATAAGGACATCTTCAATTCCTAATTTATTTATTTTAACTAAATGAGAAATATAGATCAATTTACCATCAATTATATAAGGGGCACTAAGAGGTAAAATAGCATTAGTATCTTCTTTAATTTGTTTAATTATAAAACTTACAACTCCAGCAATACCATATTCAGTCGTACCTTTAGCATAAAATATATTAGCACCTGATTTAATTACTTCTTGATCAATTATCTTTTTATCAAAATTTAAGTTATTCTTTTTTAAATAAGTAATTAAAGTATCATTTTTAATCTTAACTTCATCATAACATAATACTTGACTTTCACCATGTTCACCGACTACTAAGGCAAAAACATATTTAGGAGAAATATTATAATGATTAGCTAAAGTCATTTTAAAACGAATAGTATCTAGTAAAGTTCCACTACTAAATATTCTTTTTTTATCTATATTAGTTTCATCTAATATTAATTTAGAAATAATATCACATGGATTAGAAACATTAATAATAATTCCTTTATAATTTTTAAAATTTTTAAATATTTCTTTAACTATTTTTTTATTTTCTTTAAGTTCTGTTAAACGATCAGGACTTAAGATTTTACTTGAAGCTGTATTAATTAAAATATCACATTCATTTAAAATAGCAAAATCGGCAATATTAATTTTAGTTATATTATTATTTAATGCCCCACCTTGTTCTAAATCTAATTTATTAGCAATTAAAATTTCTTTATTTATATCATAGATTGCTAATTCATCAACTAATTCTTTATTAATCAAATTAAATGCAATCGCTCTACCTACATGACCTAGACCAATTATACCAACCTTAAACATTATTTACTCCTTTTAAAAAATTTATAATATTTATAGAGGCAATCGCACCATCACTTACAGCTTTAGCAACTTGTAATAGACCACCAATTACATCACCACCAGCAAATATACCAGGAACATTAGTCATATAATTATTATCTACAATTAAATTATTATCTTTAATTTCAAGGCCAAGTTGTTTAGCTAATGTAAATGCATTTTGGCTTCCTAAAGCGATAAAACAGCCATCAACATCATATGTAGTTGAAGCGGCTGTAATAGATTCTAATTTATTTTCACCATTAAATGAACTTATTTTATCTTCTACAACTAATAAACCTTTATTATCAACTTCCATCTTATTACCATTAGTAAATATAATAATATCTTTAGTTAAATTTAATAAATAATCTAATTCTATAGCCATATAATTATTATAACCAACAATAGCTATTTTCTTATTTCTATAAAAGAAACCATCACAAGTAGCACAATATGATACCCCTTTACCTTCAAATTTCTTAGCTTCATTAAAACTGTTTCTAACTTTACCTAAAGCTAACATTATAGTTTTTGATTCATAACTATTTTTTTTAGTAATAACCTTATAACCATTATCTAAATATTCAATAGCTAAAACTTCATCATGAAGACAATTGATACCAAGACTTATCGCTTCTTTTAATCCTTTAGTAGCAAGTTTTTCACCACTTATTTTACCAACAGCGTAATAATTTTCTATTTCACTAGCTTTACTTAAAGCTCCTAAATCTTTACCAATTACTAAAACATCTTTATTCGCTCTTTTTAAATATGTTGCACAACTAATTCCACAAGGCCCCATACCAATTATAATACAATCTAACATCCTTATTCTCCTTTAAATTTATCAATAAAGTTTTCACCTTTTAAAGTGTCTGGTTCGTGAAAAATTAAATTTGGATCATCAATTTCACTACTTGCTAAATAAAGCATAATGGCTACACAATTACTTAAATTTAAACTTCTTACTTTATCAGTGGTTGGTATTCTAAAAGTTTTATCTAAATTATTAGCTATAAAATCATAAGGCAGTCCGGTAGATTCTTTACCAAATATTAAATATATATCATTTTTATATTGATTAAATTTTATTTCTTTCGGACTTTTATGACCATAGCGTGATAATATGAAAAAATCACCTTTATTTTTATTTAAAAAATCTGTTAAACTATCATATTCTTCATAATTTAAATATTTAAAATAATCTAATCTAGCTCGTTTTAAATGCTTTTCATCAAGAGAAAAACCATATGGCTTAATCAAATGTAATTTAGCATCAAAACCTACACAACTACGCATTATGTTACCCGTATTTTGCGGAATTTCAGGTTCAAATAATACAACATTTAATTTCATAATTCTTCACCAGTTAATGTATAACTATCACAATCTAAAATTTTAACTTTAATTAAATCACCAAGATTATGACCATCTTTACAAGCAACATAAATTATACCATCAATATCATCAGGAGCATACATATAATTTCTAGCTAGATACATCATATTTTCTTCATCATAACCACAAATAAAGCAATCTTCTAAAACTTTATTTAAATAATTTTGTTGTAAATTTAAACTTATTTTATTTTGTGCTTCCATGACTTTTTCATATCTTTTATTTTTTATGCTTTCAGGTATTTGCATATCTAAAGTTTCACCAACTGTTCCTTCTTCAGGTGAATAGGTAAAAGCACCTAAATGATCAAATTTAACATCTTTCATAAAGTTGATTAAATTTTTTATATCAGTATCAGTTTCACTAGGAAAACCAACAATTAAAGTAGTTCTTATAATAGCTTGTGGTATCTCTTTTTTAATATGTTTAAATAATTTTAATAAATATTCTTTATTACCTCTTCTATTCATAAGTTTTAAAAGATGGTCTTCACTATGTTGAATAGGTATATCAAAATAAGGCATAACTTTAGGATTATTTTTAATAAAATCAATTAATTCATCAGTTACAATATCAGGATATAAATATAATAGTCTTATTTTAAAATTACCTTCGATTTTAACTAATTCTTTTAATAAATCAACAATTTTATTTTCTTTATATAAATCATAACCATAACGAGTTGTATCTTGACTAATTAAATTAATTTCATAAGCTCCTTTATTGACACTTTCTTTTACTTCATTTACAATATCAGCTATTTCTCTTGATACTAATTTACCTCTAATTAAAGGTATAGCACAAAATGCACAACGATTTAAACAACCTTCAGATATTTTAATATATCGCATATAATTTTGAGTAGATAAATGTTTATTTAAATAAGATAATTCGCCATTATAATTAGCTTTAAATAAATTATTAATAATATTACAAATATTTTTATAATCTCTAATGCTAATAAAAGCATCAACTTCTGGTAATAATTTTGTTAAATTATCATATCGTTGAGGTAAACATCCACATACAATTAATTTTCTATTATTTATTTTATAATCTGCTAAATTTAATATAGTATCAATAGCTTCTTTTCTTGCACTTTCTATAAAAGCACATGTATTAACCATCAATAAATCACAATCATTTGGATCATCTACTAAAATCGCTCCATTTTTTTCTAATAAACCCACGATTAATTCGCTATCGACCATATTTTTAGCACAACCTAAACTTATTAAATATATTTTCATTGTTGTCCTTTCATTTAAAAATGGAATATTGCTATTCCATCTTTTTAAAATAATCTTTATATGTATGTTTTAAATAATCTTTTAATTGTTTTTTAAATTCTTTATATTGTACCTTAAATGAATCTTTTGGTAAAATAACATTTTCAATTTCTTCACATTCATTTTTATAAGATAAAGAAATTAAATAATCTTTATTAACTACTTGATAATCATATTTAATAGATAAATCATAATTGTTAACTTTTGGTAAAATTAAGCCAAGTTTATGACTAGCTAAGATGAAACGATATAATTCAAAATAAATTCGTGAACAATTTAAAGTAAATGTTATATCTTTTTTAGCTTTCTTACCTGCTTTTTTAGCTTTATTTTTAATCTTTTTAGCATATTTTCTAATTTTATAATTCTTTAAATATTTAATATTATTAAAGAAATAATTATGCATACCAGATGTTATTATAGGATTAACATTTAAAGACATTTCTTCACTAATTTTTTCTAATATTTCATATTCATAGCTAGGTTTTTTATATAAATCTAAAATTAAACTTAAACCATAGCGATGAGCTAGAATACCTTTAAATTCAGGACTATATAATAATTTTAAATATTCACCAAATGGATCTTTAGCTCCTAAAGTTTTAAATAAATAATAATCTAAAACTTTATAACCATGAATATCTTCTTCTTTTAGACGATTATCAAATAATAATTGTAGATAAGCTACAACACCTGGATCATCAATATTATTTTCAATATCGAAAAGATAAGGTATTGTTTTATTAATACGTCCAAATGTATGAGAAATAGTATGATCTTTAAATAAATGTATTACAGAGATTCTTAAGAATTCATCATCTAAAGCATCAACAATATCTTCATAACTTTTTAAACTAGCTCCGTTTAAGATCAATCCTAAATTAGGATTTAAAATATATATAATGCTAGCTAAGGCACTTGTTGCATAATAAGAACGTTCTCTTTCAGCAAGAATTCTACCTTTTAAATATGAATCTGTAAATAAATCTATAAATTCATCTTGATAAATGAAGTTCAAGGCATCAGCATAATTATTAGCTAATGCTAAAGTAAAGTCAGAAACATTATCATAAGTTTCTCCTAAAAAATGATATTTAGTGTTATTTTCCATAATTTGCCTCCTTAAGGTCATCAGAATCTAATAATATGGTCACAGGACCATCATTTAATAATTCAATCTTCATATCTTCTCCAAAAATCCCCATTTTAGTTTCTACTATTTCATTTAATCCTTTACAAAATTTTTCATATAAATCAAAAGCTTTATCATAAGCTAGAGCTTTTGTGAATGAGGGTCTATTTCCATTATAAGGCCAAGCATATAAAGTGAATTGACTTATTACTAATATTTTACCATGAATATCTTTAATTGATAAGTTTAATTTGTTAAATTTATCATTAAAAATGCGCATATTAGTAATTTTTTTATAAAAATAAGGGAAAAGTTCACAAGAATCACCTTCTGTAAACCCAATAAAGATTAAAAGACCATCATCAATTCCTTGATATAATTCATTATTAATAATACATTTAGCCTTTTTAACTCTTTGAATTACTAATCTCATAATCCCTCTCTCCTTATTTCAATAATAGACGGTACTTTACGTAAATTAGCAATTATCTTATCTAATTCTAAAGTATTTAAAACCATTATTTTTATTTTCATAATAGCCTCAAAATTATTATTAGTTTTAACATTTAAGCTCGAAATATTAATATTATTAGAAGATAAGGTATCCATTACATCAGCTAATAAGCCGTTGCGGTCAGTTGCGACAATTTTCAATAAAACCGGATATTTTCTTGATATATTATTAGCCCAAGTTAAATTGATTAATCTTTCATTTTGTAAATTAGTTAGATTTTTACAATCTTTATGATGAACAACTATCCCACTACCTTTAGTTATATAACCTACAATTTGATCACCAGGAATCGGATTACAACAAACTCCAAGTTTAATTTGGGGATTAGATAGGCCATCAACTATAACTCCGGTATCTGAGATTTGTTTTTGATTTTTATTAAATTTAGCAATTGATGCTTGAATAATTTCTTCTCTATTTTTCTTTTGTTCACCTAAATATTTAGCAACAACCGTTTTCTCACTTAAGATTCCTTTACCAATGTCCATATAAAGATCATCTAATGTGTTGATATTGTTTTTACTAAAATTCTTAATAACAAAATCTTCTTTAATATCATAATTGTAGATTTTTTGATTTTGAAATTCTTCATCTAATTCTCTTTTACCAGATTCAATTAAAATATCTTTATTTTGCTTATTTAAGAATGTTTTAATTTTATGTCTAGCATGAGTTGTTTTAGCTATTTTTAACCATGAAGAAGTAGGACCTTGCGAGTTTTTATTAGTTCTAATCGAAACTATATCACCATTTTGTAATTCATAGTCGATTGGAACGATTCTTTTATTAACTAAAGCCCCAATCATCGTATTACCAAGTTCTGTATGGATCTTATAAGCTAAATCAAGTGGGGTAGCCCCTTTAGGTAAATCGATTACATCTCCTGTTGGTGTATAGACATAAACTGAAGTTGTTAAGATATCTTTTCTAATACTATCAACAAAGGTTTTAGGGTCAGTTTCATCTTTATCTTCTTCATTAAATTGTAATAAATCAGCATACCATTTTAATTTTTGTGCTATTTCAAATTGTTCTTTTTCTTTTGAATATGTAACATTTTCCTTATAAGCCCAGTGTGCGGCGATACCAAGTTCTGCAACTTCATCCATTTCTTTAGTTCTTATTTGAACTTCAAAAGTTAATCCATTACCAGAAATAACTGTCGTATGTAAACTTTGATACATATTTGGTTTAGGAACAGCGATATAATCCTTAAATCTTTTAGGAACAGGAGTATATTTAGCATGAATTAAACCTAATACACGATAACAATTATCAATTGTGTCGACGATAATTCTAATTGCTAAAACATCATATATATCTTCAAATTCTTTATGTTGATTAATCATCTTTTTATAGATTGAATATATATTTTTAACGCGACCTTTAATATAAAAATCATCAACTTTTTCGTCTTCTAAATATTTTTTAATTTCAATTATAATATGATCAATATTTTCTAATCTAGCTGAATTAGTAGATGAAATATCTTCTTCAATCTTTTTAAACATTAATGGGTCTGTATATCGAAGCGATCTATCTTCAAGTTCAGCTTTAATTTTAAACATACCAAGCCTATGAGCAAGTGGAGCATATATTTCTAAAGTTTCTTTACATATACGTTCTCTTTTTTCTGGACTTTGGGCATCAATGGTGCGAATATTATGCAATCTATCAGCTAATTTTACGACGATCACTCTAATATCTTTACCCATTGCTAATAACATTTTTTGATGATTTTCAGCTTGTTTTTGTTCAAGTGAACTAAATTTCATCTTCGTAAGTTTAGTAACACCATCAACCATACCCGCTACATCTTCACCAAATTTATCTTTAATCTCAGCTAAAATAACATCAGTATCTTCAACTACATCATGTAATAAACCGGCAATAATTGTATCAGGACCTACATGTAATTCAGCTAAAATTATAGCGACATGAAGGGGATGGGTAATATAAGGATCTCCTGATTTACGCATCTGGTTTTTATGCTTTTCATCAGCAAATAAATAAGCTTCTTTAATTCTTTTTAAATCGGTAGGATTATGAATATAATTAGCAAGCTTATTTTCTAGATCCTTAAAGCTAACATTATCCATAATCTCACCTCTTTTTCTATATTTTTTCAGATAATTGCATCAAGGAATAAATATTATAATCTTTTAAAACTTCTAATCCATTTAAATCGGTTAAAACAATATAAAAGGCACAACCTACTACTTTAGCCCCTAATTTTTCAACCAATTTAGCACAAGCTTTAACTGTACCGCCTGTTGCAAGTAAATCATCAACTATTAAAACTTTATCATCTTTATTGATTGCATCTTTATGAATTGAAAGAATATTGCTTCCATATTCTAAATCATATTCTTCACTTATTGTTTCTCTTGGTAATTTACCTGGTTTTCTAACAGGAATAAAACCTAAATTACCCATAGCTGCAACAGGAGATCCAACCATAAAACCTCTAGCTTCAGGAGATATAATTTTATTAGCGCCAATCTTTTTTGCATAATTTAATATTTCTTTTGTTGCATAAGAAAAAGCATCTTTATTTTCTAAAATTGGTGTAATGTCTAAGAAAACAATTCCCTTTTTTGGAAAATTCGGAATTTTCGCTACATATTGCTCTAAATCCATAATCTCACTCCATTCTTTTGTTAATTATAACACATTAAATGTAAATATTAAATAAAATATGCTATAATATTTAGGAAAATGGAGGGAAAATTATGCAACCTTTAGCCTATAGATTAAGGCCTAAAACATTCGAAGATGTTATAGGTCAAGACCATTTAGTTGGTAAAGATGGTATCATTACTAAAATGCTTAATAAAAATAGTTTATTTAGTTTTATTTTATACGGCCCGGCTGGATCTGGTAAAACTACTATTGCTTATATTATTAAAGAAATGTTTAAAAATCAAACTTTTACTTTCAATGCTTCAACTGATAGCAAAGCCAATTTAAAAGATATAATTTTAGCAAGAAATTATTACGAACATGTTATATTGATAATAGATGAAATTCACCGAATGAAAAAAGATATTCAAGACTATTTATTGCCATTTTTAGAAGATGGAAGCTTGATTATAATTGGTTTAACTACTGAAAATCCTTATAGAGTAATTAATCCAGCTATCCGTTCAAGACTTCATATTTATAAAATGCATGAACTTGATGAAACAGATTTAATCAATCTTTTAAAAAAGGCTTCATTAAAAGAAAATATTATTATTAATGATGATGAAATTTACAAATATATTGCCTCTGCAAGTTCTCTTGAAATAAGGACAGCCTTAAATATGCTTGAAGTTGTAAGTTTAATAGATGAAAATACACGCGATCTTACCCATGTTAAAGATGTAATCGGTGTTAAAACTATTGCGATAGATGGTAAAGGTGAAAATTATTATGATATATTATCAGCTTTAATTAAATCGATAAGAGGTAGTGATGTTGATGCAAGTCTACATTATTTAGCTCGCTTTTTAGTATGTGAAGATCTATTAATGCTAACTAGGAGACTTGAAATATCGGCTTATGAAGATATCGGTATGGGGAATCCTCAGGTTGGTCCTAGAGTTATAGCTGCTTGCAAAGCCGCTCTTGATGTAGGTTTACCTGAAGCTAGAATTCCTTTAGCTTTTGCGGTTGTTGATTTAGCATCAAGCCCTAAATCAAATTCTACTTATCTAGCAATTGGAAAAGCTATAGCTGATTTAGATAATTTAAAATCAAAACAAATTCCACCACATATTTTAAATAAAGAAATTAAAGGTGGGGCAAACTATCTCTATCCTCATGATTTTCCTAATGATTTTGTTAAGCAACAATATTTACCTGATGAATTAAAAAATCATACTTATTATTTACCTAAAGAAAATAGTAAATATGAAAAAGCATTAAAAGACTATTTAACAAAAATTAACAATGAATTAAAAAATCTTTAAGTATTATAATTTTCATTTAAAAAAGTGTCAAATATAGAATTAATCTATTTTGACACTTTTTATTACTTATCTAAAAAATCAGTATCTGTTGAAATTAAAACCGGAATAATGATTGGACTTCTTTTAGTAGTTTTAAATATTAATGATGCAAGTTCACTTCTTATTTCATTTTTAAATTCAGACCAATTAATAAATTTTTGACTTAAATATTCTTTAGAAACTTCAACAAATAAATCTTTAATTTTATCAGTTATATTTAATTCCTCTGTATCAAACATAAACCCTTTACTTGTAATTTCAGGACCAATAACAATAGTTTTAGTTTTTGCATTAATATTTGCTGATATTATAACTACACCATCTTTAGCTAATAATTCTCTATCGCGCATTACAACATCACCAATATCACCAAAAGCTTTACCATCAAGCATTACTTCTCCTGTTTCAACTTCACCAGTAATACCTATATATTTACCATCAGAAAATTCACAAACATCACCACAATCCATTAACAATGTATTAGTTTGATTATAACCAACACAATCGGCAACGATAGCACAAGCATATAAATGACGATATTCGCCAATTACTGGTATAATATATTTTGGTTTTAAAATATTAATCATTTCTTTAATTTCTTCTCTTGAAGCATTAACAGGTGGCAACAAATCTGGCTTAAATGTATGAACTTTACTAGTAACTTTATAAATAATATCTAAAGTCCTAGCTGACATTTTTTCTGTGCCTATTACCGGATTTGTTAATACAACTACTGTATCTGTAGGTTCTAAATGAATTAAACGATCGATTTTTTTACTCATTCGTTGTAGCATAAAGAAAGGTTCATGTCTTTCTCCTGTTACTAAAACTACTAAATCTTTATCGTCATTAGCATTATTTTCATCTATATAACGTAAATTAACATTATATTTATCTGGAATTATTAAATGACCTAATTCGATGGCTTTTGCTAAAATACGTTGTGTTTTTTTACCAATTAAAGCTATCTTTTTATTATTATCAATGGCAATGTTAATAATTTGTTGAATACGTAAAATATCTGAGGAGTATAAACTAAATATAACTCTACCTTCACATGATGTTAAGATATTATTCATTCTTGTTTTAAATTCTAAAATTGTTCCTCTATTAGAAGCATTTGTTGCTCCAAGTGATTCAGTTAATAAAGCTAAAACTTTTTCTTTTGAAAATACTGCTAAATTTCTAAACATGGCAGCATAATCAACTTTAGCATTTTGATCAAAATTATAATTTCCTGTATATATAATGTTACCATCTTCGGTTTGAATATCAATTCCACAACAATCAGGAATATTATGTGCTAATTCAAAAAACCTAACCTTAATTCCTTCTACTTCTAATGTAGAACGTGATTTAACAGTTATTAAATTATTTGGATTATAACTTATTCCATCTTTTTCTAATTTATCTTTTAATACTGCCATTGTAAAATTAGAAGCATAAACTTTAGGATTAATATCTCTTATTATTTGATAAACTGAACCAATATGTTCATCATGAGCGTGTGTTAAAAATAATCCTATAATTCTATCTTTATTAGCTATTAAATGATTAATATTTGGAACTATTAAATCGACACCATGTAATTCAACCGAAGGATTTTTAGAACCTGCATCTAAAATAAAAATCTTTTTATTAACTTCTATACAATATAAATTTTTTCCATCCTCTTGTAACCCGCCAAGGGCGTAAAACAAAACTTGACTCAAAATATCCACTCCTTTTAATCGTTTATCCCTAGGTGCATTATATAAAAAAAATCTAAAAAAAGCAATAAAATGCAATATTATTATAAAAAAATTACTAGATAAAAATCTAGTAACTTCTAATTATTTTAATTATCTAAAGTTTTTGCAGTCAACTTCAAAAATGCTACCTTTATTAGCAGTGAAACTATGATTGCAAAGTTCACTACCATCTTCTGCACATTCAACATTAGCCCAATCTTTAGAACTTAAAACTTTATATTCAACTAAAGATCCTTCAGGTAATGATTTTGTAGCACTGTAGCAACCCTTATCTTCTTTATATGCTAATTTAATTGCTTTAGCAGAATCCCATTCACCTAATTCAGCTAAATTACCACAAACATATAATTCTTTATAACAAGGACATGCATTTACTTTAAAAGTAACTCTTACATTAGCCATTTCTTTTACCTCCATGGCATTATTATACAAAACTAAATATTAAAAATAAATAAAAAAAAGCTAAAATAGTGCTGAAAACGCTCTACATATTAAAAAATTAAATTGATTATTATATAATTACGATATAAAGGTGGAGATAATATGAATTTTCCGATTAAAAAGAAAACAAATAATAATTTTATTAATAAAGCAAATTTAGGTATGCAATTAGAAAATGAAATAAATGAATCTAATAATTATTATATAACATATGATAAAGCAATCATTTATAAAAAACCTACTCCAGTTCAAATTGTTAAAGTAGATTACCCAATGCGCAGTAAAGCCGTTATAACAGAAGCATATTATAAAGTCCCTAGTACAACCGACTATAATGGAATTTATAAAGGTTATTATATCGATTTTGAAGCTAAAGAAAATCATAATAAAACAGCTTTCCCACTCGTTAATATCCATCCTCATCAATACACACATTTACAAAACATTTATCGACATGGGGGGATAGGTTTTATCATAATAGCTTGGAATCATTATAATGAAACATATTTATTACCAATAAAATCATTAGAAAAATTTTGGAAAAGGATGGAAGATGGGGGACGTAAATCAATAACATATGATGAAATAAAAGAAAATAGCCTCCTAATAAAAGAAGGCTATAATCCACGTCTTGATTATTTAAAAGCTATTGATTATTATTTAGAAAATAATCCTAATTTAATTATTTTAAAAGATGATCATATCCATTAGGATATATATTCATTAATGTATTATTTAAAGTATTAATTTGTTCTTTTAATTTATAATTTTGTTGTCTTAAACCTGCTTCTTCTCTAGCTAATAGAGTTTCATCATTTAAGATATTTTCTAATTTATTAAAACGCTCATCATTTTCTAATTTTTCTAATTGTTCTTTATATAACTTAATAGTACTATTAAGCTTATTACAAGCAGCTTCTTCATTTTGTATAGGATGAACAACAATTGGATGTTCTTTTTTTAAATTGTTAAACCCATCAATGTTATTGATCATATATAATTGTCTTAACATATTAAATGTAGCAATATTAATTTGGTCACTTGTTAAAGTAATTAAAGGATGATATGTTCTTAATATCTCACTATATTCATTTTCAAAATCGGCAATTTGAGTTAAATTATATAATTCATTAGCTTTTTCTAAATCATTAGCGCTTCTTACTTTATTATTAAAAGTTCTAACTTTATTAGCAAAAGTACCCTTTAAAGGTTTTAATGCATTAATAATTTCAGTATCATTTTTACCTTCATTATGTAATTTATTAATATTATTTAATAAATTATAACGAATAACATAACTTAAATTTTCCATTATAGGTTTATTTAATTCTTTATTGATTCTACTATCAATGCTTAATTGTTTTTTTAATATTTTATCAACACTGTATAATATTCCAGCTAATTCTTCTTGTAATTCTTTTAATTCCATTTAAAATCATCTCCACGAATTATTATATATAAAAGTTATAATTTATTCAAGTTTTTTTATTTTTATTATTTACAAATCTATTTATTTATTATATAACCTGTCTTTGGGATCTTACCGTTTTTTCGGTTGTTAAGATATATCAAACTCGACATTCAAAATGTTGTCTACATCT
>CALUXR010000007.1 GCA_944324795.1 uncultured Acholeplasmatales bacterium | reverse complement strand
AGATGTAGACAACATTTTGAATGTCGAGTTTGATATATCTTAACAACCGAAAAAACGGTAAGATCCCAAAGACAGGTACTATCTTTTATATTATTTAGCAAAACAAAATATAAAATAGCAACTAGAATAGTTATGAAAAAGTTTTCATATTAGCTTTAAAAATGCGAAATGTTTTCATACTTGTATTATTAAAATTAAATAATGGGTTATAAAGTAGAATAACAATCCACCCGTTCAACTGATGGTATTTAGGCTCCTCTATAAGGGCCTATACCTTCACAAGCCCCTCAAGGGGCATGTGAATAATCTGACAACCGTGTTTTAACACTGGCAAGCCGCTATTTGCTAGCGGCCTTTATTTTTGGGCCTTTTTAAATGGGTCAACATACTTGTTAAGCGCTAATTTATTTTATGCAATATTTATATTTCAAATTCGCATGTCTTTCAAATATCATAAGACTACTTTTTCCTTTTAAGTATCCCATAAAACTTGATACTGATAATTTTGGCGGTATCATTACAAGCATATGAATATGATCCTTCATTACATGTGCTTCTATTATTTCTACTTCCTTATATTCACACAACGTTCTTAATATCTTTCCTATGTCACTTCTTAATTTCCCATATATTTCTTTTCTTCTATATTTTGGGATAAATACAATGTGATATTTACAATTCCATCTTGTGTGTGATAAACTACTATCATCATTTGGTTTATTTGCCATGTGATACCTCCGTTATATTTTTAATTTTGGTTGTCAGCCTTATTAATTATATAACGGATTCTTTTATATAACAACGCATGAAGCTATTTCTATTCTCACACGCAAAGCGTGTGGTTTTTATTTCGCTTCGCTACATAATAAAAAAACACTAGAAAATTCTCTAGTGTCATATTTATTATTAAATTAATTATAAAGTAACTACTTCAACACTTGTAGCAGTAACTTTTAATACTTTTGCGCCTTCACCTAAATTTAAAGCTTCTTTAGCAGCTGCAAGAGCATCATCAAGATTACCAACTAAGCCTTGAATACCCCATAAAATTGATAATGTACGACAATCTCTATCATTATCAACAGCAAAGAATACATCACAAGCAGGACGATAAGTAGATAAAGCCATAGCGAAATCAGTATCACCACAAGCTATAACAGCATCTACATCATATTTTGAACAAATTGTAGCTACTGATAAACCAATAACATAATCATCAGATACTTCTTCTTTACCATAAACTACATTATCAATCATTAAATCATGATCGATTGCTTCTTCAGCTTTTTCATCAATTTTTGCCATATAAGAAACTGATTCATAAGGATAATCACCTTGTGCACTTTCACCAGAAAGCATTGTACAACCAGTACCATCAAGTACAGCGTTATAAACATCACTAACTTCAGCACGAGTAGGACGTGGATTTTGTTGCATTGAATCAAGCATTTGAGTTGCAGTAATGATAATTTTGCCTTGTGATTGAGCTAAATAAATCATTTGTTTTTGATATTCAGGAACATCCCAAGCATCAACACCAACCCCAAGATCACCACGAGCAACCATTACACCATCAGATAGACGAACAATATCAGCCATATTGTCAATACCTTCTTGATTTTCAATCTTAGAAACGATTTTAATATGGTCATTTCCCTTTGCAGCTAAAATAGCTCTAATATCAGCAATATCTTGTGGACGACGTACAAATGATGCAGCAATAAAATCTAAATCTTGATCACACGCAAATTCAATATCAGCTTTATCTTTAGGTGAAATGTAATCCATATTTAAAATAACACCTGGAACATTACAGTTACGTTTATTTTTTAATTTACGGTCATTTTCAGCACGGCAAATCAACTCATGATTCTTTTCATCTTTTTCAATAACTGTTAATGTTAAATTACCATCTTCAATTAAAATTTTGCCACCTAAATGAATATCATCATATAAACCAGCATATGAAATAGCCACTTTATCTTTATTGCCAAGGTATGAATAGTCCATTGTTACACGAATGATATCACCTTTATGTAGCATAACTGGTTCATCATTTTCTAAATAACCCGT
Organism: uncultured Acholeplasmatales bacterium; assembly: GCA_944324795.1. Classification (GTDB taxonomy): domain Bacteria; phylum Bacillota_I; class Bacilli_A; order Acholeplasmatales; family Anaeroplasmataceae; genus CALUXS01. Next base: position 70,314 of record CALUXR010000007.1, on the reverse strand, counting down.
TCTAATTTCAGGACCTTTAGTATCTAACATCATACCAACATGCCAATTATTTTCTTTATTTAATTCTTTAACATTTTTGATACGGAAACCTTGTTCTTCATGATCGCCATGAGAAAAATTCATTCTCATAACATTCATACCAGCTTCGTTAATTAATTTCTTTAAAGTTTCTTTTTGCTCACTAGCAGGACCGATTGTACATACAACCTTTGTTTTTTTCATTTTGTTTTTCTCCTTTATTGTGTTTTTGTTAACATTTTTTCTAAACTAATATCTCTATTAGTCGTCATATTCAATGCGTCTTCTAATTTGGTGTAAGTAAGAGAATTTTTAATTATTCCTACCGCAACGCCGTATATATTTTTATGTATTAAATCAATAGCGTATGAACCTAACCTAGAAGCAAGTAATCGATCTTCTGGTGTAGGAGTTCCACCACGCTGAATATAACCTAATATAGTTGCCCTACATTCATACCCAGAATATTCTTCAACCTCTTTTGCAAGTTGATAAACATCTGTTAAGTTTTCAGATATTACTACTATTGCGTGTCTTCTTCCTTGTAAGCGATTCTTTTTCAAATCATTTAACAATTTTTCTTTATCAAGACCTGTTTGACTAGTAATAATATATTCAGCTCCACAGCATATTCCTGAATAAAGGGCTAAATCAGGGCAATGCCTACCCATAACTTCGATAATAGAACATCTTTGATGAGATGAACTTGTATCTCTTAGCTTATCTATAGCATCACAAGCAGTATTTAAAGCAGTTGAAAAACCAATAGTAAAATCGCTTGATGCAATATCATTATCGATAGTACCTGGTATACCTATACATTTAATACCCATTTCTGTAAGCCTCAAAGCACCTGTATAAGTACCATCTCCACCAATGCAAATTAAAGTGTCAATGTCATGTTTTTTTAATTGCTTGACTGCTAATTCTCTAACTTGCGGATATGCAAACTCTTTTAATCGTGCTGTGCCCAAAATGGTTCCACCACGATTTAATATTTCACTAACATCTTTACGATCAAATTCCTCAATTTTACCTTCTATAAGTCCCTTATAGCCATCATAGATACCAAAAATTTGATCATTATACGACAAAGCAGTTCTTACTACAGCCCTAATTGCCGCATTCATGCCTGGAGCATCTCCCCCTGATGTTAATACACCAATTCTCATACAAATCACTCCGAGTAAAATTATATCATATTTTTTTGGCCATTCAAGCAATAATAACGCTACCATTAAAAAAATCCTATTTTTGTAAGGGCTTTCTTTTAATATTTAACAAATAAACAATTTATTAAAATAAATCCACTAAACCTTCTATTTTTTCATTGACAAAAGGATTACAAATTATTAAAATCTAATTAGAGATAAAAAGGAGATTTATTATGAAAAAATTGATTGGAGCTGCTATAATTGGTCAATCAGGAGGTCCAACATCTGTAATTAATGCCTCTGCAGCTGGCGTTTTCTTAGAAGCTTTAGGACATCCTGATTGTATAACTCGTGTTTATGGTGCAAGACATGGTATTCGTGGTATCTTAAATGAAGAATTTTATGATATCAATTTAGAAGATAAGAAGGAATTAGAATTATTAAAAACAACACCTTCTTCTGAAATTGGTTCTGTAAGATATAAATTAAAACCATTAGAACAAGATGATTCTGAATACCAAAGATTACTTGAAGTGTTTAAAAAATATAATATTCGTTATTTCTTCTATAATGGTGGAAATGATTCTATGGATACTTGTAATAAAGTTTCTAAATTTTTCAAAGATTCAGGTTATGAATGCCGTTGTATCGGTGTGCCAAAAACAATCGATAATGATTTATGTGTTACTGATCACTGCCCTGGTTACGCTAGTGCAGCTCGTTATGTAGCTACTACTTTAATGGAATTACAAAAAGACGCTAGTGTTTATGATACTCCGATGATTACTGTCGTAGAAATTATGGGGCGTAATGCTGGTTGGTTAACTGCTGCTGCTTCTTTAGCTTCTTATAAAGGTTCTGGCCCTGATTTAATTTATCTACCTGAAGAAGTATTTGATATGGATTTATTATTTAAGGAAGTTGAACAAGTTCTAGCTAAACGTAATGGAAAATGTTTAATTTGTATTAGTGAAGGCGTAAAAGATAAAAATGGTAAATATATTCCAGAAATATTCCAAGAACTTGAAAAAGATTCTTTCGGTCATTCTCAACTAGGCGGCTCTGCTACTATTTTAGCTGATGAATTAAAGAAAAAATTCCATACAAAAGTAAGAGGAATTGAATTTAGTTTAATGCAACGTAGCGCTCAACATCTTGCAAGCAAAGTTGATGTAACTGAGGCTTTCAATGCTGGTAAAAAAGCTGTTAAGGCTGCAATAAGTGGTAAAACTGATTACATGGTTGGTTTTGAAAGAACTTATGATGATAATAATAATTACAAATGTAACTATATTCTTATCCCACTTGAACAAGTAGCAAATGGGGAAAAGAAAGTTCCTTTAGAATGGATTAAAAAAGACCATACTGGTATGACAGATGAATATATCAACTATGCTCTACCTTTAATTCAAGGTGATTGTAAAGCCCCTCTAGAAGATGGACTTCCACGTTTCGCTCGATTAAAGAAAATTCTTGTTGATAAATTATAATAACTAAAACTATAAAAGGAGGGAAAATATTGATTCCCTCCTTTTATTTTATTCTTTTATTAAATTCTAAATTAAACTCTTTTATGAATTTGTTGATTTCTTTACTTCTAATATCTACTAACTTAATTACTTTATTACTAAAATTAGCTAAATAAATAGCATTTATTAAATAAAGATTATTTATAGCCGCATCAAAATTAACCAATTGTTTTTTATCGTTAATAATAAAATCATAAAAATTCCTTAATGTATTTAGATAACTATCATTTTCTTTTTCAAAGGTTATTGTGTCTATCTTGCTTATCGGTTGTATGAAGCCATTATAATCTAAACTATTATAATAAGTTGCCTCATGTATATTAGAAATAATTGTCATTTTTTCTCTTTCTAATCTTATAATTGCCCTATCAAGAGTTATCTCTAATCTATTAATCCCAGGTATTTCACCAGTAGAGGCGACAAATATACCATTTAAGCCAGACTCCCATTCTAAATATGTCGTTGATTCATCTTCTACTTCTATATCATGATATCTTCCATTATGATTAAAACTAATTAATTGATTAGGCATTCCAAATAAATCATAAATAAAATCAAGATTATGAGGGCATTGATTAATAATCACCCCACCCCCATCAGTTTTATAACTAGCTCGCCAAGAACTAGATTTATAATAAGAATTCGGTCTAAACCAATCTGTAACAATATAACAAAAACGTTTTGGCAATCCATATATTTTGCTATCAAGGATTTCTTTTATTTTTAAATGACTTGGATATTCTCTTTGTTGAAAAATAAAGGCTGTTAATTTCGTATTATATTCAAGCAATTCTAAAGCATCGCTCAATTTTACACCTAGCGGTTTATCGCAAAGAACAAATATTTCCCTTTCTAAAGCCATTTTTATCTCATCAATATGATTATAATGTGGTGTAGCAATAAGCACTGCATCAAAAATAATCTCTTTTAAATCAAATGCTTTAAATAAAGCAGTATCATCATCATATATCTTAATATCATATTTTAAATATGGCTTTAATTCCTCCAATCTAAAATCTTTAATTCTTGTCATTGCGGTAATGTGAAAGCCTAAATTGTTTCTCAATAACATTTTGACATATTTAGTCCCCATTTGTCCTAAGCCAATAATAGCTAATTTAACTTCTTTCATATCTATCGCCTAATATTAGTTACATCATTCATAATAATACTAGCTATAGAATCAACTTTAGCATACGTATTAGGATAAACTTCTACACCTTTTAAAACAAAATCAACCATTTTTAATAAATAAATATATATAGCATATTCATCTTCATTAAAACCTAATATATTAGTATCTCTAAACAATATTTGTTGTTTAATACCTATTTTGCTTATTTGGCCATTTAATTTTTCAAAATGAATTTCTTCTTCTTTAGCATAATTTCCTTTATCTAAATAAAATATCTTATTTCCTAATAATTCTCCTCTAGTTCCTAGAATATGAATATAACGATTTCTAATAGGACTTCGATATTCTTCTGAATTAAAATCATAGACAGCTTTTTTACCATCTTCATAATGTATGAAGATATTTTTTCTCATACTATCAATAATTAAGCCATCATAATATTCTTCTTTTCTCGTTCTAGTTCTTGTAACTTTATCAATATATTTAAATCCAGAAATTTTAGCTTTACTAGTTGTATTAAGTAAATATCTTAAAACACTATAGGCATGATAATCATGCATTAAAGATAAATGAATTTCATTTACTTCTCCTAATATATTCATATCAATTATTTTTTTATATGCGCTAATTGTTGGGAAAAATTGGTATTGCTCAGCAATTTGTAAATGGCTATCATCTCTTATTTTCCTAATATCTTCTAAATTTGTTGCGTATGGGGTTTCTTGCAAAACATAGAAATTATTTTCTAGAAGTCTACTAGATAATTCATATTCTTCATTTTTATTAACAGCAGAGATAATAAATAGTGGTTTTAAATCAACAAATTCCCTAATATCATTTAATGCTTCATAGCCATCTAATAAGATCTGTTTTCTTTCTTCTTGCGAATTAGTATAAATGCCAACAATTTCAAATTCTTTAGTCATTTTAGCTATTTTTAAATAAAAATGGGCTCTATAACCATATCCACATAAACCAATTTTATACATTTTTTTCCTTTTCTTTGACTAAACTTTCTAAATAATATTTAATAATTTCTTTTCTTTTTACAATACCAATAAAAATATTTCTATCATCTACAATTGGAATAAAATTTTGATTAGTAGCTTCTTCTAATATTTCTCCCATATTAGCTTCAATCTTTAAAGCTCTATAAGGTCTATATAATTTAATTTCTTTAAAATACCTACTTTCAGCAATTTCTTTATCAAAGTTACACTCATAAATAAATCTTAAAATATCACCTTCTGATATTGTAGTTAAATAACTGCCATCGCGTTTCAAAACCGGAATTACACTAAAACGATGTTGTTGCATCTTCTCTATTATTTGTCTAACTGAATAATCATCATATACATAATCTAAATCTTTTTTTGGTGTTAAGAAAAATAAAACATTCATATTCATACCTCAATTATGTGATAAATTTGCTAAAAAAGCTTGTGTATAACGTTTCTCAAATGGAATAAAATACTTTTTCCCTTCTTTTATTAAATAAGCACCAGTATCAAAAAAATAAAATGGAATGCCTAATTTTAAACTATCTTCACTAATCTTTTTAATATGTTCATAATGAATAGGTCTAGCCCCCTTATAATTTTCTCCCCCACAATTGATATATTCAATATCATCTTTAGATTTAATTAATTTCGTTATGTCTACTTCATCTAGAAGTGGGGCTAACATTATCGTCTTGCTGAAAGCTTTTAATTTTAATAAATGAGGAATTCTTTTATCAAAAGTCATTTGATCCTCACAACTAACTGTTATAGTTACATTTTTATAACCATCTCCCCAATCATTTGGCAAACAATTTATAGCTCTTTCAATTCTTTTAGTAAGTAAAATGAAATGGATATCTTTTCGTTCTTTAATCATTTTAAATAATTTTAAGCGATAATTATCGGCCTCTTCTAAAAAGAAATCTGATTTTTGGCAAATGATTACATCTTGACCACCACTAATTAAATAGTGGCCTTGTTTATTTTTGCGGATTAAAATATCAAAATTTTTATTTATAATAATATTATTGCTATTATGTTTTTCGTTATCAAAAGAAAAAACATAACAATTTTGGCATCCACTACTAATTTTATGACAACCTAACCATGGATTAAATGTAAACACTTCCTCACCTCATTTTCTAATTCTATTATAAAAAAAATATTATATTTTTACAAGCAAAAATAACCTATAATAAAGCCATATTTTATAAAAAAAGAGTGTCTCCACTCTAATAATAAACATCTACTAAATATAAACCATTCCCAGGAGCAACATATTGACATGCTTTTGGATCTTCAAGATTTAAAATTTCTCCTACATAACTAGCTTTAAATCTATGTTTACCAATTTCAATTAATAGCCCCATCATCCTTCTAATTTGATATTTTAAAAATCCATCACCAACAAAACTAAATAAAATATAGTCTTTTTTATCTTCAATATTAATTGATGATATTGTTCGTACAAAGCTTTTATTTTGATTAGTATGGATTGAACAAAATGAACGAAAATTATGTTTTCCAAGTAAATATTTAGTTCCTTCTAACATTTCCTTCAAATCTAAATTAAAATAAAAAGCTGTATATCTACTTTTAAAAACATCATATTCATTTTTTCTAATCACATAAATATATTTTTTACCTTTAGCGTTAAATCTAGCATGAAAATTTAAATCAACTTTTTCAACCTTTAAAATTCTAATATCTGGTGACAAAAAACTATTTAAAGCCTTTACAACAATTTCTTCTTTTAAGTCTTGTTCTAAATCAAAATGAATAACTTGTCCTATCGCATGAACCATTTTATCTGTTCTTCCTGAAGCTATAATTTTAACATCTTCTTTTAACCATTCTTTAAAAGCTAAAATTAGGCTTCTTTCTATTGTAGGCAAATCTTGTTGTTGTTCAAAACCATAATAATTATAGCCATCATAACTAATAGTCGCTTTATATCTATAAATACACATTAGAAATAATCGCTCCTACAAATAATATAATTGTTACACTAAGAGCTATAAAGTCAGGTATATGTAGTTTTAGTTCATCATACCTTGTTCTTTTTTCTCCAACTATATAACCTCTTGTTTCCATCGCATTAGCTAAATCTTCTGCTTTATTGAAAGCTAAAATAAACATTGGTATTAATAATGATATAATTTGTGTTACTTTATTTTTCAAACTACCCTCACTAAAATCTACCCCTCTTGAAGCCTGAGCTCGCATTATTTTATTAGTTTCATCAAATAAAAGTGGAATAAATCTTAATGTTAAAGAGAAAATCATTGCTAATGTACCAACTGGTATTTTTATTTTAGCAAGCGGAGACAATAAAGATTCCAATCCATTATTGATATCAATTGACATAGTTGAAAATGTTAATAATGAAGTTATACCAATCATTAAGACCATCCTAATGAAGATAAATCCACCTTGAATTAATCCGCCACTAAATACATCTAATTTATAACTGCCAAATAGCATATGATCTATTTTAATTAACTGAATACCAAAAATTAAAATAATCATTAATAAGAAATAAAGAAATTTAAATGGTATCAATTTAGCTGTAAATAAATAAATTATAACAATTCCTATCAATATTAAAAGATGATATAAACCAAAATAAAAATTAAATGTATATAATAAATTACCACTACGTGTATAAATTATCTGTAAAATAAATGTGAAAGTTAACAAGAATAAAATAGGCTTTAATCCTTTAATGAATCGCATAAAAGGTAGTTTAGTAGTCAAATATAATATTAAATACAAAACAACTAATCCAATCATTATATAAATATTAGGGATAACAAATATAACAACCATTAAAATGATAGTAAGAATAATTTTAATTCTTGGATCTAGTTTGTGTAGCCAACTATTACCAGGTATATATTGGCCAATCGTTATACCATTCATTCTAACACATCCTCTAACTTATCTAACAATTCTTTCTCATTATAAATATCATAATCTAAATTTAGATTCATAGACTCATTTAAGTAATCGATTAATTGTAAAATATCTGGTTTTTGTAAATGACAATCTTTATAAATTGGATTTTTAAATAAATCTATCGGCTTACCATCAAAGGCAATTCTACCATCTTTCATAGCTATAACTCTTGTTGCATACTCATAAACCAAATTCATATCATGAGTAATAGTTATAATAGTTTTATGATATTCTTTATTAATTTTATTAAAGATCGCCATAACTTCTAATGCAGTCTTAGGATCAAGTCCCCTAGTAGGCTCATCTAACAATAAAATATCCGGATTATATGATAAAATACCAGCAATTGCTACTTTGCGCATTTGTCCACCAGATAAATTAAATGGTGATTTATCTAACAAATCATCTTCAATCCCTAAAAGTTTACAAACATCTAACGCTTTAGTTTTAGCTTCTTCTAATGAATAACCGAAATTTTTAGGTCCAAACATTATATCTTTTAAAACTGTTTCTTCAAATAACTGATATTCAGGAAATTGAAATACAAAACCTATTCTTTTTCTGATCGGTTGTAATGGCGGATTTTTTCTTTTTTTAGGTGTTATTAAATAATCAAAAATTTGAATAGAACCGCTAGTAGGTAATAGTAAGGCATTCATATGACTAACTAAAGTCGATTTACCACTACCTGTTTGTCCAACTACACAAATAAATTCATCTTGACTAGCAATATCTAAATTTATGTCATACAAAGCGGCAACATATTCTTTTTTTCTTAAACCAGCATAATTATGCCCTACTTCTTTAAATGATATTGCCATAATACTTCCTCTAATTTCTTATTTTTGTTTAATTTTACATTTTCACAAACTTCATGGTAAATACGCATTTTAAACGGCATATCTAGATTTGAACTTTGTAATATATCTCGTTGTTTAAATATTTCTTCTGGTGTATCATCACCGATTATTTTTCCATCTTTTAAAACAACTACCCGACTAGCTAGTTTAGCTAAATCTAGATCATGGGTGATAGTAATTATAGTTTTATGGTGGTTTTCTTTTAAGGACACAATTAAATTAGTGATATCTTTAACTCCATCAGGATCAAGCATACTAGTGGCCTCATCAAGAATTATAATATCCTGATTTAACGCCAAAATTCCGGCTATTGCAACCATTTGTTTTTGACCACCAGATAGAGTATTAGGCTCTCTATTTAAATAATCATACATCCCAACTTCTTTAGTCCATTTACTAACGAGTTCATGCATTAAGTTTCTTTCAGTTTTTCTATTTTCTAAACCAAAAGCAACATCATATTTAACGTTCGTACCAACAAATTGATTATCCGGGTTTTGAAAAACAATCCCTACTTTTTTTCTTATATCACTGATAGTTTTATCATTAATAGGGACTCCATCATATAATATTTCCCCTTTTTGAACTTCTAATAAACCAACCAAAAGTTTAGATAAGGTCGATTTGCCACTACCATTATGCCCAAGTATAGCTACCCATTCTCCATCTTTAATAGTTAAATTTATACCATTTAACGCCTTATCCTTATTAGTATATTTATACCATAAATCTTTAATTTCAATCATAATCTATCACCAATTAATCTAGAACTCTTAATATCACACATTTTAAATATAATTCCATACCATCTAATAAAGTCGGATGGTCAGGTGCTTGAATTTTAAAATCAACCATCTGGCATAGTCTTTTACTATCTTTAACTGCATCTCTTAACATTTCTAAAAATAAATCTAAAGTCATATTATATGAACATGAAAAAGTAATTAAATAGCCACCTTTTTTCAATACTTTTAATGCTTGAAGATTTATTTCTTTATATCCTTTATAAGCTTTCTTAACATTTTCTTTACTTTTAGTAAAAGCTGGTGGATCTAATATAATAACATCATATATATCTTTTATGTCACTTCTTAAATAGTCAAAAACATCCATGCATATTGCTTCGATATTATTAAAATTATTTAATTTGGCATTATTTAAAATAGTCTCTACTGCTAATTTAGAGATATCAACGGCTACAACTTTTTTAGCTTGATGCTTGCAGGCATTTAAACTAAAAGCCCCAGTATGAGAAAAACAATCTAAAACAACTTTATCTTTCACATAATATTTTAAATTGTCTCTATTTAATTTTTGATCTAAAAAATAACCTGTTTTTTGGCCATTTTCCACATCTACATAAAATAATAAATCATTTTCTTTAACTAATACTTTAGTAGGAAATTCATTATATAAGAATCCCTTTTCTAACGGAATGCCTTCTTTTAAATTGATCGATGAATCGTTGCGCATATATATTCCCTTAGGATTTAATAATTTAATTAAGATATTTACAATCATATCTTTTAATCTAAACATGCCAAGACTACTAAATTGACATACTAAAATATCAGCATACTTATCTACTACTAAACCAGGTAGTAAATCAGCTTCTGAAAAAATTAATCTTGAAGTGTTATCGTATGCTAAGTTTTGTCTATGACTAATAGCCAATTCAATCCTTTTTCTAAAGAATTCTTCATCAATATCTTCTTCTTTATTAGTTAAAATTCTAATCATTATTTTACTAGCAGAATTAAAAAAGCCATAACCTATAAAATCACCATCATAACTATGTACTTTAGCTATACATCCACTTACAATTTCACCTTTAAAACGATTTATTTCATTATTATAAATGAAAGGATTAGTGGGACTAAATGATTTAAATACACCTTTATTTAAATATATTTCTAACATATTTTACCTAAATGAAACTATTATACCACCTTGTTGAGCATAGAAAGTAGTTAAACCTCTTGTAGGTACTAATTCTACTTCAACATTAGCATATTTATTTTTAATATTTTTAGCTAATCCTTCAGCAACGTCTAAATTATTAACATATGATATAACTACATGATTAAAACTAGCTGCTAAATTAGGCATTTCATCGACTAAACTAGCTAATGATTTAGTCATCGTTCTAATCTTTTTAATCAATTTAATTTCACCATCACTCGCACAAAATAATGGTCTAATAGATAATAAAGAAGCAACCATACCAACAAATTTATTCATTCTGCCATTTTTGATTAAATTATCATATGTATTTAAAACAAATAATAAATTATATTTTTCAGGAACAACTTTTAAACAAATTGTATTATAATCATTACCTTTAGCTAAATTATCTATGATATCAAGTGTCATTAATCTTGCTACACCAGCAACTGCTTTAGAATCAATAACCATAACTTGATGTCCATCTTTTTTTACAATATCTCTAGCTAAACAAGCACTATTATATGTACCAGATAATTTAGCTGAAATTGTTATACAAAAAGTATAATCAGCCTCTCTAAATATTCTTTCAAAAGCTTCAGGACTAGGACAAGCTGTAGTCTCCTTTTCTTTTGAATTTGCCATAGCTTCTAATAATTCACTTGTATCTAAATTAGCATCATCAACATATTCAGTACTACCAATTTTTATAGTTAATGGCACTACTCTAACTTTACAAATTGCATCTTTAAACTCATCTTCTAAAATGTCAGCAGAACTATCTACAACAATTTGATAAGTCATAATTATTCACCTTCCTTTAAATCTATATCAATATAAATAGGAGCATGATCGCTTCCTAATACATCACAACATATATCACTCTTCATTAATTTTTCTTTTATAGCATTAGAAATAACAAAATAATCTATTCGCCAACCGATTCCCTTTTCTCTAGCTTTAGTTTTATAACTCCACCAAGAATATTTAATTAATTCTGGATGTAAATACCTAAATGTATCGATAAAACCTAAATCTAATAATTTTGAAAATTCATTTCTTTCTTCTATTGTAAATCCAGCATTATGAATATTAGTTTTAGGATTTCTAATGTCAATTTCTTTATGTGCTACATTAAAATCGCCACATAAAATTATTGGTTTATTTAAACTAACTAAATATTTTCTTAAATTTTCTTCAAAAGTTAAACGATAGGGTAATCTTTTTAATTCATTTTGGCTATTTGGAGTATAAATAGTAATGAAATAAAAATCAACAAATTCTAGTGTAATAATTCTTCCTTCATCATTATAAAGTCCATCAGTTAAGCCATAATATACATTAATTGGTTTTAATCTTGTGTAAATTAAAGTCCCACTATAACCTTTTTTGATAGCACTATTTATATAATATTTATAACCATTAATGTTAATATCTTTTTGGCCTTCTTGCATCTTAGTTTCTTGTATAGCAAAAATATCAGCATCAATTTTATTAAAAAAATCTAAGAACCCTTTATCTAGGCAAGCTCTAATACCATTAACATTCCAACTTACAAAACGCATCTTAATATCCTTTCTAAAAATACAAATAAGACAGCCATAACTGTCTTATTTTACTGGTTCTAACTTTTTAGTACCACCCATATATGGCCATAACACTTCAGGAATATCTATCGAGCCATCAGCATGTAAATGATTTTCAAGAAGAGCTATAAGCATTCTTGGTGGGGCAACAACTGTATTGTTCAAAGTGTGTGCAAAATAATTGCCTTTCTCACCTTTAATTCTTATACCTAAACGTCTAGCTTGAGCATCACCTAAATTAGAGCATGAACCAACTTCAAAATATTTCTTTTGACGTGGAGACCAAGCTTCAACATCGATTGATTTAACCTTTAAATCGGCTAAATCGCCACTACAACATTCTAAAGTACGGCATGGAATGCCCATAGAAACGAATAATTCAACAGTATAATTGTACATTTTTTCAAACCATGCCATTGAATCTTCCGGTTCACAAACAACAATCATTTCTTGTTTTTCAAATTGATGGATACGATATATTCCTCTTTCTTCAATTCCATGAGCGCCTTTTTCTTTTCTAAAACAAGGACTATATGAAGTATAAGTATATGGTAGTTTTGATTTATCTAAAATTTGACCAATAAATTTACCGATCATAGAATGTTCACTAGTACCAATCAAATATAAATCTTCACCTTCAATTTTATACATCATCTGATCCATTTCATTAAAAGACATTACTCCATCAACAACATTAGAGCGAATCATAAAAGGAGGAACGACATATGTAAATCCTTTATTAATCATAAAATCACGAGCATAAGCTAAAACAGCACTATGTAAACGGGCAATATTACCCATTAAATAATAGAAGCCATTGCCAGCTACTCTTCTAGCTGAATCAAGGTCAATACCACCAAGTTTTTCAATTATGTCAAGATGATAAGGAACTTCAAAATCGTAATTCGTAGGTTCTAAAAATCTTTTACGTTCAACATTATAAGTATCATTAGGACCAATAGGCACAGACTTATCGATAATATTAGGAATTACCATCATAATTTTCTTTAATTCTGCCTCTACTTTAACTAATGCTTCATCAAGAGAAGTTATTTTATCATTTATTTCGCTAACTTCTTTCTTACACACATCAGCCTCGGCTTTTTTGCCTTCGCGCATCAATTTACCGATTTCTTGAGACGCTTTATTCCTAATAGAACGTAAGTTTTCAACCTCACCTTTAATTTGTCTTGTTTCACTATCTAATTTAATAGCTTCATCAACTAAAGGTAACTTATTATCTTGAAATTTATTTTTTATATTTTGTTTAACAATATCTGGATTTTCTCTTAAAAATTTAATATCAATCATTTTAATTCTCCCAATCTAAAGCTGTAATAATTTCTGAAGGTATTTCATATTTACTAGCTTTATTTAATAATTTTTGCAAAGTATTTAAAACATTATATCTATTAAGTATTAAAGCCATTGTCGCAATTACTCTTTTCTTATATTTTCTTAAATATATAACTTTAGATAAAGCAGATTGACTAAATCTAGAAGCAAAAGAACGTAAATAACGTTGCAAGGCTGCATAATCAATATTTTCAAATGTTGAAACATGTTCAATTAATTCTAAACACTCGATGATATTTAGATACATTTCATTTCTAAAATCAACACCTAAACTAAATATAGATAAATCACCAATTTTTCTAACACTTTTTATTTCTAAAAGATTAGTAAACACATATTCATAAGAAACCACATAATCAATTATTCCTTTATCCTTGTAAAAAGAACCACCTGTAACACATCCATTATGACCTCTATTTGTTAAAAAATCAATAATTTCTAATTTAGTAGGTATTTTTGTGCTATCTGTTATATAAGGTTTAAAATATAGACCTTTAGATAAATTTTTAATCATTCCTTCATTACAAAGTCTAGCTAACAATTGATAAAAGGTATTTTCTTGCATATCAGCAAAATAATCAACATATGTTTGTTTTGCAAAAAATAACTCACCCTCTTTTAACATATCGATCCAATTTCTTATATTTTTAGTGTACATTTTTTTCAACTTCCTCTTTTTTGTTTTTTAAACTATTAACCCAAAAATAGTAAACTACCCCTCCAACTATAAGAAATGCGAAAAATACTATTACTCCTAAATAAAACTTATTTAAAGATACTATTGTCCAATATCCATAAACAATAGCTAAAATTAAAGAATACGCTAAAGATAATATAAATTGATAACGATAAGTCGTAAAATCCGTTTTTTCTATTTTATTAAATGTCATTTATATCATTCCATTTCTTTAATTAACTTTTTTATATTAGTAACTGTAAAACCATAATATTCATAAATTTCTTTTAATGGCATTGAAGAACCAAAACTATCAATACCTAAAACATTATTAGCATAACGATACCAAGATAATGTAGAACCCATTTCAACTGCTAAACGTTTAGTGATATTAGCCGGTAAAATTTGTTCTTTATATGCTTCATCTTGCTTATTAAAAATAAATTGACTAGGCATACTTACAACTCTTGTCATTAATCCTTCATTTTCTAATTCTTTCGCTGCTTCTAAACATAGACTTAAATCAGTACCACAACTAATCAAAATATAATTTGGGTTTTTATTTGGTTCATAAGCAATGTAGGCACCACGATTAAAGCCTTCTAAGGATGTTTCTTGAAGAACAGGAACATCTTGTCTACTTGTTACTATAACAGTAGGATAATCATTATGTTTTATAGCAGCAGATATTGCATAAGTTGTTTCTTTAGCATCAGCAGGACGAACAACATTTAAATTTGGCATAGCCCTTAAACCACTAAGTTGTTCAATCGGTTGATGAGTTGGGCCATCTTCACCTACACAAACACTATCATGTGAAAAGATGAATAGCGATGGAATTTTCATGATTGCTGCTGCTCTAATCGTATCCTTCATATAATCAGAAAAAACAAAGAAACCTGAAGCAACTCCGATTAAATTAGATAACGTAAGACCATTAACAATTGCTCCCATCGCATGTTCTCTAACACCATAATGAATGTTACGACCACTATAATTAGAAGCCTCAAAATCACCATCATTACCAACAATCATACAAGAACTAGCTAAATCAGCAGAACCACAAATTAGATATTTATTAGCTTCACCTAATTTATTTAATACTTGACCAGCCACTTTTCTAGTAGAAATTTTATCATTATATGTAGGTAATTGAACATCTAAATTGCATTTATCTAAATTCATTAACTCATTATATTCATTAGGATAATGTTCTTTATAATAAGCTAAAGTTTGAAGATAGTAATCATATGTTTCTTTCCCTCTTTTAATTAAAGTATTACCATATAATTCATAAACTTCTTTTGGAATTTCATAATCTTTATAAGAAAAATTAAATCTTTCTTTTAATAAATTTAATTGTTCATCATTTAAAGGTTTACCATGAATAGAACTTGTACCTTCATTATAAGCTCCGTAACCTATAATTGTTTTTACTTCAATAATTGTCGGTTTTAAATTATTGTTAGCCATTACAAGAGCTTTTTCAATAGCTGTAATATCATTGCCATCTTCCACTTTTAAGTAGTCCCAATTCATAGCTTTAAATTTCATTTCTATATTATCACTACAAGCCATATTTGTAGCGCCATCAAGTTGAATATCATTAGAATCAAAAATTAAAACTAAATTATTTAATTTAAGATGACCTGCAAGAGAACACGCCTCCATAGCTATTCCTTCTTGTAAGTCACCATCTCCACATAAAACATAATTTTTATAATTAAATAAAGTAGCATCTGTTTTATTATATCTGCTTGCCAAATTTTTACCAGCAATAGCAAAGCCAACAGCGGAAGCTAACCCTTGACCAAGTGGTCCGGTTGTAATTTCAACACCATCAGTTATACCATATTCAGGATGGCCACATGTTATAGAATTCTTTTGCCTAAATTTTTTTAAATCATCTACACTAATATTAAAACCACTTAAATGTAATAATGTATATAACAAGGCTGAACCATGACCAGCACTTAATATAAAACGATCTCTATTAATCCACTTACTAGAAGCACTATAAAGATTTAAAAATCTCGTAAATAAAACATGTAGAGTAGGAGCTATATCAAGACATATTCCGGTGTGTCCACTCTTAGCTTTTGTAATCATTGTTGCACTAGTGACTCTCAATGTCTCAATTGCTAAATTATCAAAATCATTCATAAGCTCACCTTATTCCTCAGATTTTTCCTCTTTTGTTTCATCTGTATCATTATTTTTTGGCTCATCTAAAACATTTTCATTGACAACATCATCATCAACATATACTTCATTTTCATCTTTTTCAGCATTGTCTTCTTTAGCTAATTCTTCATCAATTTCTTTTTGTTTAGCTTCAAAGAAACCATCAATATATGTTCTTTGACGTTCAAGAACATTTTCAAAACCTTCTTCTGTCAACGATTCTTTAATTAGAGCTACACTACTTTTATTTAAATCAGCTATTTTATTTTTAGTTAATCTATTTAAAACGATCATACCAATAATAAATATTGCTAAAATTCCAATTTGTAAATAGATTGCAAAACTAGCAATAGCATTTATTAAACTTATGATTATATATAAAACAATACAAACTAAACATAGAGGTAATAAAATTCTAAAATTAAATTTTTTAGATACATCATCACATTGATCCCAAAAATCTAACCAAATTTTATTAATTTGAGCAGTGTATAATTCCTTTACTTCGTTATGGAATCCCTTTTCTATAAATAAACGATAATCTTTACCATTTTCACTTGTCCATAAAACAAACTTTCCTTTAGGAACATTTTGATTATATAACATATCAAAATCATCCATATTATAAATTTCAACAATTCTTCCATCAAATTCTTGAGTTTCAATAGGTGTATAACCATCAGCAAGTCTATAAGCTTTTGGATTTAAACGCATACATTTCACTTTCCTTTCGCTTTTATAATTATAACAAATTTTAAAATAATAATAAAGAAAAATATAATAAATTATGCTATAATGAACTAAGAGGTAATAATAATGAAAAAACAATGTATTTTATTAGTTGAAGATGAATTAAATTTATTAAGAATATTAGAAACCTATTTTACAAAAGCCGGTTACGAGGTATATACGGCTAGTGATGGTGAAGAAGCTTTAAACATTTTTTATAATACAAATTTAGATTTAATCGTTTTAGATATAATGATACCTCAAATAGATGGCTTTGAAGTAGCAAAAAGAATACGTTCAACTTCAAATATTCCAATTATTATAATGACAGCTTTAGGTGAAGAAAATAATATGATTAAAGGCTATAATTTAAAAATAGATGATTATGTTGTTAAACCTTTAAAACCTAAAATATTAGTTATGAAAGTCAATAATTTACTTGAACGTTTAAATGAACCTCAAGCAATGAAACAAAATTATGTTATCGGTAACATTAGTCTTGATTTTGGTAATTTTAAAGCTTACTTAAATGATACTGATTTAGGTCTATCAAAAACCGAATTCAAGCTTTTATCATATTTAATAAATAATCAAAATAGAGCTTGTTCACGCTCTTTATTGCTAGATGAAATTTGGGGAATGGATGTTTATGTTGACAATAGAATTGTTGACACTTATATAAAAAATTTACGTAAAGCACTAAAACCATATAATTATATTAAAACTATTTTTGGTTTAGGTTATATGTTTAGTTTAGAGGATAAAAATGAAACTTAAAAGTATATATATTTTAATAATTAATTTTATATTTTTTCTTACTATTTTACTTCTATTAAATATAACGCTTAAAACTTCTAATTATTTATATATTATTAATATCATATTTAATATTTTATTTATTTTAATAACTTTTATTTTAATTTACATACTTTATATAAAAGAAATTAAACAAACTATAAAATTATTAAATCATTATGATGAAAATAATTTTTCTTATTCTATTTATAATAATATAAATAAAGATTTTACTAAATTAAATGGGCTTGTTGAAAGTTTAGGCCAAAAACTTAAAAATTTACAACAAATGTATAATGAAGTTAGTGAAGAAAATAAAAATTATTATGTTCAATATCAACTAGATTTAGAAAACAAAAAACAACTAGTAGCTAGTATTTCCCATGAAATAAAAACACCTCTTGCGGTAATTGAAGCTACTGCTTCTGGTTTAATTGATAACATTTTTAATGATGATGAAAAAGAAAAAGAACTAACAAATATTATTGATGAGTGTGATAAAACCACTAAAATGTTACAAGATATAGTCAATATTTATAAAATAGATTCTAGTAATTATAAATTAGATTTAAAAGAATGTAATTTAGAAGATCTAATTATAGAAATTTTAGATTTTTATAAAAGTTTAATTATCAAATATAAAAAAAATATTAAAATATTAAATGATTTAACTCTTAAATATAATCTAAATCCTACTCAGTTTAAAAAGGCTTTAAATAATATTATATTAAATGCAATTATTTATTCACCTTTAGAAAGCGACATTACAATCAGTCTAACTGATCATAAAGATTATAAAGTTTTAGAAATTATTAATTATAATACTAATATTTCTAAAGAAGATATTAAAAATGTTTTTGAACCTTTTTATAGAGTTGATAAAGCTAGGACAAAAAAAGAAGACCATGGTAATGGTCTTGGTCTTTATATCGTTAAACAAATATTAGAAAAACATAATTTAGATTTTGGAATAATTAATGTATATAATGGTGTTAAATTTTATATTATTTTTCCTATTCTAAATCTAAATTAGCATAAGCATTTAAAGAAAGGATAGCATAATCTTTCTTTTTTTTAAGCTTATAATATGAAGCAACCGCAATCATTGCCGCATTATCAGTACAATATTTAATACTTGGAATATTTATGTTATAAGTTCCATCATTAAGTGTATTAAAACGCTCCTTTAAGCCAGAATTAGCAGATACACCACCAGCTACAATTATGTTTTTACAATTATAAGCTTCACAAGCTTTAAAAGTTTTATTTACCAAAATTTCTACTACAACATCTTGAAAAGATGCAGCTAAATCAGCTTTATTAATTTCATTCCCTCTTTGTGCTTCATTATGAACTAAATTGATAACGGCACTTTTTAAACCTGAAAAACTAAAATTAAAATTATCTACATATGGTTTAGGTAATTTGTAAGTAGACTTACCACTTCTAGCTAATTTGTCAACAACAGGTCCACCAGGATAACTAAGTCCTAAAACACGCGCAATCTTATCATAAGATTCTCCAACTGCATCATCATAAGTTTCCCCAATTATTTCAAATTCATAATTGTTTGGCATATAGACAAGTTCTGTATTACCACCACTAACAACTAAAGCCATAGAAGGAAATTGCATATTATGTTCAATCGCATTTGCATAAATATGGCCGGCAAGATGATGAATAGCAACTAATGGTTTATTATAAATCAATGCGAAGGTTTTAGCTGCAGTTAAACCGACTAATAATGAGCCAATAAGACCTGGGGCATATGTAACTCCAACAACATCAATATCTTCTGGTCTTATATTCGCACGTTTAAAAGCTTCTTTAAATACTATTGAAACTTGATAAACATGATTTCTTGAAGCTACTTCTGGTACTACACCTCCAAATTTAGCATGAATATCAATTTGTGATAATACAATATTACTTAATACTTCTTTTCCATCTTTTACTATTGCGACACTTGTTTCATCACAACTAGATTCAACACCTAAAATTAACATTTTATCTACTCCATTTCATTAAAATAGCCTTATCTTTATTATTATAATATTTAGGTCTATTACCATACACAATAAATCCTAATTTTATATAAAGATTATAAGCTTTAATATTGTTTTCATTAACTTCTAAAAAAATATTACAATATTTTTGTTTTAATGATTCAATTAAAGAAGTTGCTAAACCTAAATTTTGATATTTTTCTTTAGTATAAACGCTTATAATTTCTGCTTCATCTAACACAAAATTATATATTAAATAACTAGCTAAATTATTATCAATTTCTTTAATCAAAACTTTTCTGTTAGCATTTTCTAAATCAAGAAAACTACAATTGAAATACTTTTTTTCTATTTCTTTTATTTCTTCTAAATATTTAAGCATGTAAATTGCGCTCCGCTTCTGTATCTCTTAAATAATTAGGAATTAATAAATCTGGTTCTACTACTAAAGAAGCCTTTTCTATAACAATCTTAGGATTAACTCTAAATTCCCCATTTTTAACAACATTATCATAATTATTTTTAGCTATTTGGTCATATTCAACGAAAGAATCATTAATAATTACATTACCATTTTCATAAATAGCCCCAAAAACATTGCCATTTCTAGCATCAATATAAGTCAATGTTTTACCACTACTACCACTAGACATTAAACATAATGTAGATATTTGATATATTTTAGCTTTAGTAAAAGCTCCAAACATTTTAGCAACAGTAACTGCCATTCTAACTCCTGTATAAGAACCAGGACCAATACCGCATATAAATTTATCTATATCTAAAGCTTGCACTTTATTTTCTTCTAACATTTGATATATACCAGATACAATATGTTCGCTATGTCCTTTTAAATCATTATAATATTTTTCAGTTAAAACTAAATTATCCTTTAATAAAGCCATATATAACGTGCTAGTAGCTGAATCACATATTATATTATACATGAATAATCCCTTCCTTCATATCTATTACCAATTGGCGTAATAGTTATTTTTCTTTCATTTTCTGATATTGCTAATAAATTAATTAATAAATATTCTTTTGGCAATAATTCATTAACATTATATGGCCATTCGACAACACAAATACTATTATCATTAAAATATTCTTCTAAATCAAAATCATTATTTAAACCATCTAAACGATACAGATCAAAATGATTTAAGATAATATTGTCACCTTTATATTCCTTAACAATATTAAAGGTCGGGGAGTTAATAATTCTTGTTACACCAAGTCCTAAACCAATTCCTTTAGTGATAGTTGTTTTTCCACCAGATAAATCGCCTGTTAAAAGAATAACATCACCAGGCTTTAAAATCTTACTTATTTTTTCACCTAATTTAATCGTATCATTAGCACTATTAGTAATAACTTCCATAATCTTACCTCCTAAAGCTTATAAATTATACCACTTCTTTTTTTAAAAAACTAATTTATTTAAAAATATTTGTTATTGCATCTATTTTTTTCTTTTGTTTTAAATATTCTTCTTTTATAGCTTTAATATTTTTATATTGTTCAAAATAATTCAATCTATCATTTAACCCAAAAATTAAAACATTTTTATAACCAAATATGAAAATATAATCTGTATTTAAAATTAATTCACTTAATTCTTTAATAACTTTTGGTGTATAGATAGAAAATATTTTATTTTCATCTTCTGTATATAAATTATATTTTTTATTAAATGAAGAAAGTTCTGTATCTACTAAAGTAAAACCATTAGGAGCTCTATTTAATATTTCTTCTTTTAAAATAAACGAACAACTAAAAGCATCCTCAATTTCAATTTTATAAACACGACCTAAAAAATCTATTACTTTATGATTATTTTTACCACCACTCATATGATATGCTTCTAAATCAAATGATATATAATTATTTTCTCTAATTATATCAGTTTCAATGTAATGTCTAGCATTATTAATTAATCCTAAATTTTCAATAAGTGGAGTTAATATAGGATTTTTTTCTTTATAATTATATGATACATTAATATTAGCTAATTCTTTTTTAACTACATCTTGTTTATAAGGTATTAAAAAGAAATATTTAAAAATCGTTTGATAAATAATAATTCCTAAAATAATTATAAAAATTATAATAAAAAATATAAAAAAAGCTGGCATATTCACTAGTATAATATAAAATGTACTTTTTAATTATACTTACTCCTTCTTTTTAGATTATTTATGTTATAAGTACATATAACTATTTATAGTTCATTCATAAGAAAAGACCTAGAAAACTAGGCCTTTAAATTATAAACAACATTTAACAAGTTCTAAGAATGAAGTTGGGTCTAAGCTAGCACCACCAACTAGACCGCCATCAATATTAGGGCATGAAAGTAATTCTTTAGCATTAGCAGGTTTCATAGAACCTCCATAAAGAACTCTAATTTCATCGGCTGTAACGGCATTATATAATTCTTTAATAGCATCTCTAATATTTTTACATTCATTTTCAGCATCACTTGGAGACGCTGTTTTACCAGTCCCAATTGCCCAAACAGGTTCATAAGCAATAATAATATTTTTAATATCATCACTAGATACACCTTTTAAAGCTATTTCTAATTGATTTCTAATAACACTAGATGTGATTCCAAGTTCTCTTTGATCTAAAGTTTCACCAACACATAAAATTGGTTTTAATCCATGACTTAAGGCTGATATTACTTTTTTATTGATGAATTCATCAGTTTCGCCAAATAAACTACGACGTTCACTATGACCAACTATCACATATTCTACGCTAGTTGTATGTAACATTACTGGACTAATTTCACCTGTATAAGCTCCAAATTCTTCATAGTGCATATTTTGGGCACCAATGCGAAGATTGTCGCCTTGTCTTTTTACTAAATCACGCAATAAAATTGCTGGAGCACAAATAACTGTGTCCACTACATCGCAAGAAGGTAAACTTTCATTAATAGCGTAGATAAAAGCTAAAGCTTCATCACGCGTCTTGTTCATCTTCCAATTTGCGACCATCATTGGTTTTCTCATTTAATTACACCTTTTCTATTTATTTTGATAATATACTTGCAATATCATTGATTGCATCTTCGGCTTGATCTCCTGTAGCTTCAATTATAACATTTTCCCCTGAAGGAATTGCTAAAGACATTAAACCTAAGATTGATTTAACATCAATAGTACGATCATTATATATTAAATTGATATCTACATTGTACTTTGATGCTGCTTGAACAACCTTTGCTGCTAAAGCTGCATGTAAGCCTACTGTGCTTTTAACAGTAACTGATTTTGTCATTTTCTTCTCCTTATTATTTTTCAGATAAACAAGCGATACCTGGTAATACTTTACCTTCTAAATATTCTAATGAAGCACCACCGCCAGTTGAAACATGACTGAATTTTTCAGCATAGCCTAATTTTTCAACAGCAGCAACACTGTCTCCACCACCAACAATAGTAATAGCATTATCTAAGTGAGCGATAGCTTTACAAATACCAAGTGTACCAGCTTCAAAATTTTTCATTTCGAATACGCCCATAGGTCCATTCCATACTACAGTAGCAGCATCACTTAGTTCGCTTGTAAATAATTCTAATGATTTAGGACCAATATCTAAGCCCATATCATCATCAGCTAAATTATTAATATCTTTTACTTCACCTTTAACATCCGCAAATTCTTTTGCACATACAGCATCAACAGGTAAAATGATTTTACCATCGGCTTCTTTTAATAAATCTTTAGCTAAATCTAATTTATCATCTTCACATAAAGATTTACCAATATTATGTCCTAAAGCTTTTAAGAAAGTGAACATCATGCCCCCACCAATTAAAATCTTATCAGCTTTTTTAACTAATTCAGATATTACACCAATCTTATCAGAAACTTTAGCACCACCTAAAATTGCAACATATGGGTGTTTAGGATTATCAACAGCACCACCAATAAATTTGATTTCTTTTTCTAATAAGAAACCAGCTGCGCTTTCTTTAATATGAGATGCGATACCAACATTAGAAGCATGAGCTCTATGAGCAGTACCAAATGCGTCATTAACAAAAACATCACCAAGACTTGCCCAATATTGACCAAGTTCAGGATCATTTGAAGATTCTTTCTTACCGTCTAAATCTTCATAACGGGTATTTTGGAACATTACAACATCGCCTACATTCATTTTAGCGATTGCATCTTCTAATTCTTTACCTCTTGTAGCATTAACAAATGTTACAGGTTGGCCAAGTAATTCAGCAAAATGTTTAGCTACAGGAGCCATATCTCCTTTTGCTAAATCTTCAGCTTTTTTAATACGTCCTAGATGAGAGAAAACAATTGCTTTACCACCTTCTGCTAATACATATTTAATTGTAGGTAAAGCAGCTCTAATACGTGTATCATCAGTAATAATACCATCTTTCATAGGTACGTTAAAATCAACTCTGATTAATACTTTTTTACCTTTTAAATCTAAATCAGAAACAACTTTTTTAGCCATATAATTAACCTCCATTTATAGCTATAAATCTCTATGCATATTATAGCAATATTTTTTTTATTTTTAAAGAGATTTGAATAATTAATAAATGTAAGCGTTTTGCTTATTCAAAAAGAAGGCATAAAGCCTTCTAATTAACGTATTGCCTTTTCAGTTTCTTTATCAAAGAAATGGCATTTATTCATATCAAAAGCAAGTTTAACTTTACTACCAATAGATAAATCATCACGTGCATCAACAGAAGCTGTAACCACATTACCATCCATTGTTGCATAAATATTAGTATCAGCACCAAGCAATTCAGATACATCAACTGTTAATTCAACTGTAGCATCAGGATATGTTTCAATTACAATTTCTTCATCGTGAATATCTTCAGGACGAATACCTAAAATAATTTCTTTACCAATATAATTTTGAGCTTTTAAACCTTGTAATTTGCCTGCAGGAATTTGAATCTTATAATTACCTTCAAGGGTCTTAAATACGCCATTTTCATCAACACTACCATGAATAAAATTCATTGGAGGTGTACCGATAAAGCCACCAACAAAGACATTTACAGGGTTTGTATAAATTTCTTCTGGTGAACCTACTTGTTGAATACGACCATCACACATAACAACAATTCTTGATGCCATTGTCATAGCTTCAGTTTGGTCATGTGTTACATAAATTGTAGTAGAACCTATTCTTCTATGTAATTTAGTAATTTCTGTACGCATTGTAACTCTTAATTTTGCATCTAGGTTAGATAATGGTTCATCCATTAAGAATACTTTAGCATCTCTTACGATTGCTCTACCAAGAGCTACTCTTTGACGTTGACCACCTGATAAAGCTTTAGGTTTACGTTTTAAATATGGAGTTAAACCTAAAATTTCAGCTGCTTCTTTAACTCTTCTTTGAATTTCATCACGTGGAACTCTTCTTAAAACTAAACCAAATGCCATATTATCATAAACTGTCATATGAGGGTATAAGGCATATGATTGGAATACCATGGCAATTCCTCTATCTTTAGGTGATACATCATTCATCAATTCACCATCAATATAAAGTTCACCAGATGAAATTTCTTCAAGACCAGCAATCATTCTTAATGTAGTAGATTTACCACAACCAGAAGGTCCAACAAATACGATAAATTCTTTATCAGCAATTTCTAAATTAAAATCAAATACTGCTTGAACCCCATTAGGATAAATCTTATTAATATTTCTTAAACTTAATGTAGACATAATTTCCTCCTATTAATCTAGGCTTATTATACAACTTATGAAAACGCTATAATATAGACAATATGCACAAAAATCATTGTAAATAAATATATAATAGAGCACAATCCTTAAATTGTTTTAAATTAAAGCCTGTTTGTTCATAAAAATTATTAATTTTATAAAGCAAAGTATTACGATGCATATATAAATTATTAGCTGAAGAAACAACATTTAAATTATTATTAAAATAAGTATTTAAAATTTCTAAAAAATTATGGTCATTATAATACTTATCTAATAATATATTTAAGCAATCATCTTCATTATTACTAACTTTTAAAATATCAGGAGCTAAATTAATTCCTTTATCTAATTTATCAAAATATTTTAAGACTAAATCCAATTCTTTATTTAAATTTAATTTACTACCACTAATATATATTTTATCTAAAGTCATCAAATCATCTATTAAAGCTTTAATAGTATGTTTTATATCATCAAGTGTCTCATTTAAATATAATATTATTCTACTATCTAATTCTTTTTCTTTATTAATATTAAATAAATTTTTAACTTCTTTAATAATTTGATTATTATTTTTATCGATTAAAATAAAATGTTCCATTCTATCACCTTCTCAAAGCAATTAAATTATACAAAAAAAATATGATTATTAAAATAATTTTATTTATATTTAAATATCAATATGATATAATAGCACTAATGATAGCGTTTACAAGAAAGAAGGTAATAATATATGATATATAATGCAGACAATATCAGAGACGTGGCCATTTTAGGCCATTTAGGAAGTGGAAAAACTACATTAGTAGAGGCTTTTGCTTACGCTACAAACTTAATTAAACAAAAAGGAGAAATAGAAAAGAAAAATACTATTTCTGATTATTCTGATGAAGAAAAAGCGCGTGGTTCTTCTATTAATGCGAGTGTTGTTCCTGTTTATTATAACGAACATAAAATTAATTTAATTGATTTACCAGGTAATGATGATTTTGTTGGTGAAATTTTAAGTGTTACAAGACTTGTTAAAGGGGCAATTCTAGTTATAGATGCTTCAAGCGGTGTTCAAGTTGGAACAATTAAACATTGGCGTACTTTAAGGAGACGTAATATTCCAACAATCATTTATGTTAATAAAATGGATAAAGAAAATATCAATTTTGAAAACATTTTAAATGATATTAGAACAAAGCTTGGTAAAAATGCAGTACCTTTTACTTATCCAATAGGTCATGAAAGTGATTTTGATGGCTTTGTTAATGTTGTTGATTTAAAAGCTCGTAAATATAATGGTGTTGAATGTGTTGATGATGAAATATATCCAGATAAAAGAGCTAAAGTCTATGAATTACATAATACTATTTGTGAAGCAGTTGCCTCTACAAATGAAGAACTTCTTGAAAAATTCTTTGCTGGTGAAGAATTAACTAGAGATGAAATTCATAAAGGTTTAAGAGATGGTGTTTTAAATGGTGAATTGATTCCGGTTATTGTTGGTTCTGCGACTAAGAACATCGGCATTCACACACTTTTAAGTATGATGGTAGATTATCTTCCATCTCCAAGCGATTTAAAGCCTTATTTAGTTGAAACTGCTGATGGTAAAACTGAAGAACGTAAAACTAATGATAATGAGCCATTCTCAGCTTATGTATTTAAAACTATTGTTGATCCATATGCTGGTATAATTAATATTTTTAAAGTTAATTCAGGTGTTTTAAAAGTTGGTGATGATATAATTTGTTCCCAAACTGGTAAAATTGAAAAGATCACAACTTTATTCCAAATGCAAGGTAAAACCCAAATCCCAATCACTGAAGTTCATGCTGGCGATATTGCCGCAACCACAAAATTGAGTAATGTTATATCAGGTTATACTTTGTCTTCACCTAAAAATGTTGTAACTTATAAACCTGTAAAATATCCTACAGCTGTAATCTTTTTAGCTTTAGTACCTAAAAACAAAGCCGATGAAGATAAATTATCACAAGTATTACAAAAAATCATGATTGAAGACCAAACTGTTGAAGTTAAACGTAATCAAGAAACGAAACAACTTCTTCTAGGTGGTGCTGGTTTATCACATCTAAATTATATCTTAGAAAAAATGAAAAATGTCTATAAAGTAGATGTTAAAACCGAAGAGCCAAAAATTGTATATCGTGAAACTATAACTAAAGAAGCCATTGGTGATGGTAGATATATTAAACAAAGTGGTGGTGCTGGTTATTATGGTGTTGTTCAAATGAGATTTAGTCCAAGCGATCATACCCATTTTACTGAAGAAGTTTTTGGTGGTGCTGTTCCTAAAAATTACTTCCCAGCCGTAGAAAAAGGATTCCTTGAAGCCTTACAACAAGGTTTGCTTGCTGGTTTCCCTGTAATTAATGTTAAAGCTACACTTTTAGATGGTAAATATCATAGCGTAGATTCAAATGAAATGGCCTTTAAAATGGCAGCTATTTTAGCATTTAAAGACGCCTATATGAAAGCAAATCCAATCATTTTAGAACCAATATATAAGATAAAAGTTAATGTTAATAATCAGTACGTTGGTGATGTTTTGTCAGATTTAAATCAAAAACGTGGTAAAGTGC
Source organism: uncultured Acholeplasmatales bacterium (assembly GCA_944324795.1). Taxonomy (GTDB): domain Bacteria; phylum Bacillota_I; class Bacilli_A; order Acholeplasmatales; family Anaeroplasmataceae; genus CALUXS01. The sequence goes on along the minus strand of CALUXR010000007.1, from coordinate 42,050 downwards.
TAGAAATGAATGATCAAGGTGAAGGTAATCAAGAAATAGTAGCAAGTGTACCTGAAGCTGAAATCTTAAACTATGCTCAAGAATTAAAAGCTATAACTCAATCTAGTGCCTATTTTAATCGTGAATTCTTAGATTATGAGGAAGTTCCTGCTTATCTTAAAGATAAAGTCATAGAACAAAATAAATTGAATTAATGAAAACAATTAAAATTAAATCTAGTTATTTAGATTATTATTATGAAATAGATATCATTAAAAATAAAAATAATGGTCCTATTTCTACTGCTTTCTATTTCTTAGATGGCCAAAATGCTTTTAAAGATAAACTTAGTTCATATCATAAAAGTCTAAAAGCAAAAAAATGTTTAAATAAATTAAAATCATCATATATAGCTATAGCTATTTATAGTCCTAATGATGAAAGGCGCTATTCTATGTATAGTCCTATTAGTTTAGAAAAACATAATATTTATAATGATTTAAATTTTTATAAAGCATTTATTAATGATTTTAATAATTTAATAACTGTTTTAGAAGAAAAATATAAAATAACTAAACGCTATTTAATAACTTCAAGTTTAGCTTGCTTAACAGCATTTGAACTTGCTAAATATTTTGATGCTATAGCATTCTTTTCTAGTGCCTATTTTTTAGGTTATGATGAGCTTGAAAAATATCTAAATTTAACTAAAAAAACATATAATTTTATTGCTGTTGGTGCTAAAGAATTTTCTGATGGTATTTATAATGCTAATGACTATGTTGCTTCTAGTGCTTGGTATTATAATAAATGTAAGAAAAATAAAGCTAAAGCTAAGTTATATGTTGATCCTCTAGGTTGTCATGATGAGATATCTTGGCGTAATTATCTAGATTTATTTATAAAAAAGGTTAAAAAAGACCTTAATAAAGCGAAATAAAGGAGATTAAATCTCCTTTTTTTACGCAAAAAAAAGAGGTACAACTGTACCTCGATTTTATTAATATGTATAATTTGCTGTTATAACAACATTTTTATTATTTGTTGAAGTATATGTGAATGTAAAACTTGTAATTTTACCATCTTCATAGTTAATAATAACCTCTAGATCACTAGAATTATTAACGGTTGTATTTAAAACATTACTAACTTCACTATTTTTAACAACACCACTAATAGATGTATCACTTACTTCAATTTTACTAAATGAACCATAAGCAAAATTATAATTAAATAGTTTTTCTGGTAATTTTCCATCATAATAAGTAGTATAATTAGAACTTTCTAATATAAAACTTGAACCAAGTTTATTTTCAGTAGTTGAAACTGTAAGATTAACTGTGTCATTTTCAGTATTTTTAGAAACCATAACTTCACGTTCTATCTCAGCTACAACAACATCACCATCTTTAAATGTTGAACTATATTTAATATTAGTAGAATCTTTTAAATTAGTATTAATTTCACTAATCATATTATTAAACTTTTCTTCTGGCGATAAGTTATTTTTATTAAGCATAACTACTAATACTACTATAGCCGCGATTATAGCTAAACCTGCAACTATTGAAGAAATTATAATAATTAATTTTTTCTTTGATTTTTTTGAATCATTATTTGCAGTATTATTAGTATTTAGATTTTCGTTTTCAATTATTTCATTTTTATTTTCCATAACTACTTCTCCTATAATAAAGCCTTAAATATTACTGCAAGAGAGATGCCAAGCATACCTGTTGCGGCTACTAAAGCTGTAACTAAACCATAAGCATAACCGTTTTCTGTTATCTTATCAACAACTGCTATATCTTCATTTACTGTTGCTAAATATTCATTATATGATGCAACTAGTTCGTCATAATTTCTTAAATCTAATATATTTCTCTCATCTCTAGATAGTGAATTCATTCTTGCTGCTAAATCAGCTAATTTTGATAAATCTTCTAATTTAAATGTTGTATCTAAATTATCTAAAGCTGTTTGAATATCTCTAACTTCTTGACTAGCTTCAGCTCTTAATAATTCATATAAACGATATCTAGCATTTTGAACTTGATTTTTCATTTCTTCAACTTGTTCTGCTGTATAACCAAATTGAGTTAAATCTTGTGATAGAGCATTTAAAGCTTGAACAGCTGCTAGAATGACTTCTTCATCATCAATAGTAATAGAATCAAATTCAGGTAATTTACCTACACTATCAATAAAAGCTAATGTATTATTATCTTTAGCAACATAATCACTTCTTTCAGCTTCACTAGCATCACCAAAGTAGCCTTCATAAATGAATGTATCATAACCAATTAAACCATCATTTGCTGGTAAAATTAATTTAATAGTTTCAACTCTACCAACTCTATCTATAAATTGATAATAAGCATATGGAGATGTGAATATAGGTGTTCCATAATGGAAATATTCATAACCTGGATCAGTATATTCTAAATCATTATTTTCAATAACAAAACTTTCAAGAGTTGGGGCTTCAAATGATCTAAATTCGACACTTTCTAAACTTGTATAACCATAGAAAGCAAAATTAGAAATTGATGTTAATGTATCTGGGAATATTAAATGTTTAATATTTTTATTCATATTGCCAGCATAAGGATTAATACCTTTTGTATCATCAATAACTTGATATGTTTCAACATTTAAAGCAGCTGGAATTTGACTTAATGTTAAATCTCCATTAGCTAAATGAGTATATAATACACCATTATCTAATAATGCATAACTATTAATTGCGCCATCTTTAACTTTTTTGCCATCTTTTACATAATTGATTTCAGCTAAAGCATTTGAACCATAGAACACATTATTACCAACATAAGTAATATTAGATGTCAATGTAAATTCTTTTAAATTAGTACTATTAGAGAAAGCAGCTGAACCAAGATATGAAAGTTTTGGTAAATCAATAGTTTCTATTTTAGCATTTTGGAAAGCATAATCACCAATATATTCAACTAAATTAGTATTTTTAATTTCACTTAATGCACTACAAGATGCAAAAGCACCATAATTAATAGTCTTAGCACTAGCTAAATCAATACTTCTAAGATATGTATTACTTAAGAAAGCATTTCTTCCAATTGTTTCTACATTTTCTAAATTGATTGTTGCAAGTCTTGAACAACCACTAAATGCTTCATCACCAATAGTTTTTAAAGTTGTAGGTAAGTTAACACTAGTAAGTTTACGAGTACCATAGAAAGCTTTATTGCCTAATGATTCTATACCTTCAGCAAATTCTACTGTTTCTAAATCCATTAAATTAGCAAAAGCACCTTCACCAATTTCTTTTAGTGTTTCTGGTAAAACTAAATTAACAATAGCTGTTGGAATTGCTGTTTCATCTAATCTAGAGAATGCATATTTACCAATTTTTTCTACAGCTTGCATTGTAAGTGTAGTTAATTTAGAGCATTCCGCAAAAGCATAGTCACCGATTTCAGTTGCATTATTTAATTCAACATTTGCTAATCTACTATTTTTGTAGAAAGCATAATTACCAATCTTACTAGTAACATTAGTTAAATCGATAGTTGTTAAATTACTACATTCATTAAATGCATAATCACCAATTGTAACATTAGTACCTAAATTTACTGTAGTTAAAAGACTATTATTGCTAAAAGCATGATTTCCTAATACAACGTTATCACCTATATTTAAATTAGTTAAATCATTGTTGCTAAAAGCATAATCTGCTACATTTACATTAATTGCAATATCAGTTAATGATGCATTAGCAAATGCATATGAGGCAATTTCTTTAACTTGATCTAAATTTGAAACTGTTGTTAATTTAGAATCATTATAGAATGCATATTCAGAAATTATAATATTATTATTTTCTGGTAAATTAACTGTTGTTAAATTTGAACAATTATTAAATGCATTAGCACCAATTATTGTATTTGGATTAGTAATAGTCAATGAAGTGATTGTACTATTATTACTAAATGCACCACTTGCAATTTCAGTTATTGTTTCAGGCACTGTATATTCACCAATATTAGCTTTTGGAGCGACAAATAATATTTTTGTCTTATTAGCATCATATAAAATACCCTTATTTACATCATCAACACTATAATTGCTATTACCATCTATTACAAAGTTTGTTAAATTAGTACCAGCAAAGCAATCTAAACCAATATTTGTAATATTAGTTAATTCAGCAAATACTAAGGTAGTTAATTTTGAACATCCACTAAATACTTCATCGCCTAAAGAAACATTAGAATTAGGAAGATTAAATGTTTCTAAATTAGAACAATTACTAAAAGCATTAGCGTAAATATATTCAACTCCACCATTAAATATAATATTTGTTACTCCAGAATTACTAAATGCATTAGTACCAATATAAACAACATCATTTTTAAATGTTAAATTAGTTAAACCAACACATCCAGCAAAACAATTTTCAGGAATGATAGTTTGACCAATTGTTACATTATTTAAAACTTCACAACCACTAAACATACCATTTGTAAGTTTAGTTTGATCAGCCATAACAATACTTTCAAGAGCTAAACAGTTCTTAAATACTTCTTTACCGCCAGATCTTAAACTAGAAATATCAACTGTTGTTAATGAATTACAACCTTCAAAAGCATTATAAGAAATTGAATATATTTCTGATAAATCGATAGATTCAAGATTAATACATCCTTTAAATGCTTCATATTCAATAGTTGTGACATTTTCTAAATTAATTTTCTTTAATCTAGGGCAATTAAAGAAAGCCATTTCTTCAATTGTTGTACAAGATTCAGGTAATACTACTTCTTCTAAATTAGTAAGACTCGCAAAAGCCATCTTACCAATTGTTGTAACACCTTCAGGTATCACAACTTTAGTAATAGTATCATTTGTTTGTGGGACTTTATTAGCATCTAAGTCATCTTCTGTTACAGGAATATCATAATCAATATCATATAAAGAGAACGCATATGGAGCTATTTGCATTAAACCTTCATCATCAGGAATAATAACTTCGCCACCTACACCTTTATAATAATTTAATATTCTATTTTCTATAACAAATGGATCTTTAACATTTACTACTAAACGAGCAGCAATATTAGATTGTTTGCCATCAACTTTAATATTTAAAGTAATCGTTGTTGAACCTTCACTTAAAGTAGAAACAATACCATCTTCGCTAACTGTAGCTACTCTTTGATTTGAACTACTATAAGTTAGTTCATATCTTTCTTCTGGTAAATACCAAGGTTCAATATTATAAGTTAATTTAATTTGTTCCCCAGGATATATTGAAATACTTGGGCCAACATTAGTTTGTGGTAAGGCAGAAATAAAGGTTCTATCTTCTTCATTACCAAGAACATTAGCTTCACCAGCTGCCGGATGTCCTTTAACAACATCAAAATAAATAAATTCAAGACTTTCAAGTTTTGCATTATCTACTGCTTCCGTACTTGTACCACTAACTCTAACTGTAATTGTAGCCCCAGCATAATTATATGTAGGACTTGCTACAGAAATTGTAGCTGTACCTGGTTTTAAACCAATAACTTCACCTTGGTCAACAATAGCTACTTCAGGATTAGATGAAGACCATTCTAAATAAGATAAATAATCTTTACCAATAGAAATTGCTAAATCTGTAGAAGTTAAATATTCTTTTAAATCAACAACTTCACCAGCACTAATTAATTGTTGTGATTTATTAGCACCATCAACGCTACCATCAGCTGTGAATTTTAAATCACCTTTAGTACCAGGTAAAGAACATAAATAAATATTAGAATTTAAAGCATAGTCATCAATTACAAAACCTAAAGTATCTGTACTAATATCATCGAAATATAAACTTTCCATATAATCAGTTATTTCAATCTTAACTGTTGTTTTTTCACCTTTATCGCCATATACAGGATTTGGATATTGTGATAAACTTGTATAACTTGAACCATCTTCAGTAAATACAATTGGTGTAATAGATTGAACATATTGATTATCAGATACAGTTAATGTTACATAATATCTATCTTTTTTCTCTGTTTTATCATATGTTTTTTCATATTCAGCACCTAAAATAATAGGAGCTTCTTCATCCATTGTAAAATCAAATGAATAATTATTTCTAACATTATTAACAGGTAAAACTAATTCACCATCACCATAATCACAATAAGCTTGCATTGTGAAATTATATTCTCTATTATTTACTAAATTTAAATCAATAGGGTCGATATCTAATCTTTCATAATAAGGAACTGTCCCAGCTCCACTATTTGAGAAAGCTTTATTACAATTATAATCTTTAAATGTATAGATTACTTCACCTGTCGTCTTATCTGTAATTTTATATTCCATCATCGCGACATTTCTTAAAAGACCAGTATAGATACCATTAATACCATTAATTGTACCTTCATTACTTGAAATGACAATATGATCTTCACGAGCAGGGATTTGGTTAAATTGGGTTAAATCCATATTATAAACATATGTACCAAGTGAAATTACATAACTATGGAAATATGTACCAAATGGTACTGTTGCATAATAGTCAGCTTTAATTTTATCATCATCATCGATTGAATTATCATAAGCTTCAGATTCAACTTCATAGAATGTTTTATCAAAAATAGGAGCTTCAGTCCAATCACCATAGAAAGCTAAGAATGGCGCATTTAAAGCAATTTCATTATTATCACTTGTAGGTAATAATTTAACAAAACCTTCAATATACATTCCATATGGGAATGAATCATTTAAATATTTTTTATCAGCACCAGATAAAGTATAAGTTATAGTTACAGTAGCTTCAGCATCAGGATTAACTGTAATAGTATTACCAGATACACTACCACCAGTAATAGAATCTACTTTTAGACTACCATCTAACATATAACTCATTTCAGAAACATAATCAGGGTCAGTAACTGATACACTTTCAGTCATACCATCAACTTCAATATTATAACTTAAAGCTTCATTTGAAGTATTTACAACCATAAATGTCATCTTATAGACACCAGTTCTATCTTTATCATCACCAAGTTCTAATTTAGGACGTTCGCCGTCTGCTAAACCATATCCTGGATTATTCTTTACTTTTAAATATGCATATGTCGTTACTGCTTCACTTAAACTTGCAAGACCAGCACCTTGTTTACGAGGTGAATATGGATTTCCTTCTTCATTTAAGGCAATGGTTGCAGTAGACATTAATAATTGATATGCTAAATCAGAAATTTCTTTTGCTGATTTTTCAGGATATTTTTCTTTTAAATATTGTCTAATTAAGATAACAACACCTGTCATATTAGGACAAGCCATTGAAGTACCACTCATCTTATCATAACCACCACCAGGAACAGCTGATACGATATTACCACCATGAGCTGTAATTTCTGGTTTTAATTTTAAATCAGATGTAGGGCCCCAACTTGAGAAATCAGACATAAATGGACCTGCTTCATATGATGAATCAAATGTTAAAACACCTGTTCTATTTTTAGCTAAAACATCACCATCATCCTTAGTAATAGAAATAGCTGGGAAATCAGTAACTTTACCTGTAGACATTGTAATATCACCAGGTACATTATTATAAATAATAATACCTCTAGCACCTTCATCTTGAGCTATTGCACATTTTTCTTCAAATGAATTAGAGCCACGTTTAACAAGGGCTATTTTACCTTTAACATTAAGACCATTATAGTTAGATCTAATACCATAACCAGGAACAGTTACATATTCAATTTCTTCTCTTCCATTAATACCTAAATCATCATAGAAGTTGTTAGGATAATTACCAGAAGCATTTGAACTAGATTCTTCATAGAAGAAAACATAATTATCAGGACCAACAATATAATCAGATTTAGTACCACTAATTGAAGCAACTGCTAGTGAACCATAATAACTTGAAGGTGAACCAACAGTTGAAGATTCAGGGTTTGTAACTTTATTAGTATTAGCATCTTCACCACCAAAACCAGAACTAAAGCTATTTGATGCTGCTACAACTAAGCTAATACCACTATTATTAATATCATCATAAACTTTATTTAATACTTCATCATCATATTCTCTTGAGAAACCACAAGATGTACCAAGTGACATATTAATAGCGTCAACACCAAGTAAGGTTGCATCTTCTAAGGCAGCAAGTAAATCTTCAGTATCAGCACCATCAGTTAAATCAGAGAATACTTTCATTAATACTAATTGTGCTCTAGGAGCTACACCTATAAAATTACTATATGTTGAATTATCAATAGTTTCAATTTGACCATTATAATAACCACCAATAATACCAGCTACGTGCGTACCATGATTAGATAATGTAGGTTCAACATCAAAGTCAAAATCAGCATAATCATAGGCAAATGGTACTTTATCATTTTTATAAAGATCATCAACGATTAAACTAGAACTATGTTTAGCCGCTACAGTTTGACTTAAAATGCTATCAACTTTTTCTCTATCAATCGCTAAAGTAGTTGGATAAGAATTTTCTTTATCTTGAAATACTTCATGAGAAATATCAAAACCACTATCTAAAATAGCAACAGATGTACCATCACCATCATATTCAACGCTTGATGAATTGAAAATACCTGTTTCATAAACATCAACAACATTTGTTACAGCATCTTCAGTTACATCAACACTTTGTGGTGCATTATAAGTTTCAGAAATATATGTACTTGCAACATTATGTAATTTGTTTATTTTTTCTAAATTACCATAGGTAGTTTTAATAGCTATACCATTTAAAACTGTACTATATTGATATAAAACATCTTCTAAATAACCTTTAGCTTGCAAGCTTTTTAATAAGTTGTTTTGATCTTCTAAAATAGCAGTTGCCTTCTTTTCCCCTTCAGGACTTGCAGCATATTCTGCTACAGTTTTATATTTAGTCGAATAAACATTAGTATATTCATCGATTAAAGAATCTTCTTCAAGTTCGATGACTACAGAGATTTCATCACTATCTAAATAACCATTATTTTCTTTAATCGCGTTCGCCTTCATCATATTTAATCTAGATTCTTGCGAAACTTCTGCATTAGTTAGAAGTAATGGGACATCTTCTTTAATTACATCAGATGTATTAGAATCAGTATTACTATTATCCTTAGCACAAGATGCACAAGTAGCAATAATACCAAGTCCTAATATACCTAAAATTCTTTTTATAAAGACTTTCATTATTATCCTCCATAAATTAGTTAAGCCAAAAATATATAAGTAAGATAGCTAAAGTAAAACCACTTAAAATAATTATTAGAACCGGTAAATAAACTTGAAAAGCCGCCTTAATAATCGCATTTTTTTCCTTTTTATTTACCTCTAAATTACCTTCTTTATGTTTTCTTAAGCCTTCCATACTATAAATAGTATGACCATCATCAATATATTTAACTTTATTTTTTTTATTCTTCATTTGAATCTTTTATTTCTTCTGATTCAGCTTTATCTTTTTTAGCAAATTTTTTCTTTAAACGATTAATAAGCTTTGCTTGTTCTTTTTGTTCTGCTATCTCTAATTCTAATTCAGCTTCTGCTATACAATCTTTTTCTAATTGTTCTCTATTATCTAACACTTCATTATCATATAAATGACAACAAACATAATGATTAGGATTAGGAGTTAAACTTTTAGGTTGTAAGAATTCACATATTTTCATTGCCTTAGGACAACGTGTATTAAATTTACAGCCTTTAGGTGGATTAGCAGGAGATGGAATATCACCATTTAAAATGATTCTGTTCATTTTAGCATCTGGATCAGGATTAGGAACAGCACTAAATAAAGCTTCAGTATAAGGATGTAATGGATGTTTAAATAATTCTTCTGTATCTGCATATTCCATTATATTTCCTAAATACATAACTAATATTTTATTTGTGATATATTTTACAACAGATAGATCATGAGAAATGAATATATAAGTTAGACCTAAAGTTTGTTGTAAATTTTTAAGTAAATTAATGATTTGAGCCTGAATAGACACATCTAGGGCACTAACTGGCTCATCACATACTATTAATTTTGGTTTAACTGCTAAAGCCCTCGCAATACAAATTCTTTGACGTTGACCACCACTAAATTCATGTGGATAGCGATCATAATATTGAGGTTGTAAACCACATTGTTCCATTATATGTAATACATAATCATATACTTCAGCTTTAGGAACAATATGATGAACTTTTACAGCTTCACTAATAATACTACCAACCGTCATACGTGGAGGTAAACTAGAATATGGATCTTGGAATATTAATTGAATATCTACTCTAAGTTTACGCATTTCGCTTGGTTTTAATTTACCAAGATTAATGCCTCTATCCATCTTTGCTTCTAATTCTTCATATTGTTTAGGACTATTTTGTTTTATGTTTTCTTTAATGTCTTTAATTTTATTTAAAACATCTTCATATTCTTTTTTATAATTTTCTAATTTTTCTTTTAGAATTTTAATCTTTTCTTCTTTATTCTTTTTATAACTTAAATCAATAATTTTTGGTTCTAATTTATTGATTTTTTTATGTAATTTAATTTTATTTAATAAAATACTTTTTATTTCTGTTAGATTATCAGCTAATATTAAAGCACCTGTAATTTCCGCAGATTCATTAATTATATTATTAATAGTTTCACTTTCACTATCAGCTAATTTTTTACCAATTAATAATTTATAAAGAGGTAATCTTTTAATAGCTTTAATATAATAATTTGGTGAAAATTCTTCAACATCACGACCAAAATAAATAGCTTTACCAGCAGTCGGATTATAAAGACGTAAAATAGTTCTTCCGAGAGTAGTCTTACCACAACCAGATTCACCAACTACACCGATAGTTTCACCAACATTAAGATTAAAACTGATATCATCAACAGCTCTTAAATAAGCTTGTGGCTTACCTAAAAGATTTTTATGTAGAGGGAAATATAATTTCATATTTTTAACTTCAAGAATTCTATTAGCCATTATTTTCCCTCCTTATCATATAAATAACAAGACACATAATGTGTATCACTGATTTTAATTTCTTTTGGATATTCACCACTACATTTAGCCATACATTTATTACATCTAGATTTAAAGAAACAATGATCTGGCATATTGATAGGATTTGGTACTTGACCAGGAATTGAATATAGTGGTTCATTAACATCAGTATTAATTAATGGTTTTGATTTTTGTAAACCAATAGTATATGGGTGACGTGGATCATTAAATATTTCTCTAACTGTACCACGTTCAATAACACGACCAGCATACATAACAATAACTTCATCAGCCATTTCTGCAATAACACCTAAATCATGAGTTATAAGCATTATTGAACAACCAATTTCTTTTTGAATACTTTTAAGTAAATCTAAGATTTGAGCTTGAATAGTAACATCAAGAGCAGTTGTTGGTTCATCAGCAATAATTAATTTTGGACTACCAGCTAAAGCCATCGCGATCATTACTCTTTGACGCATACCACCTGATAATTCATGAGGATATGAATTGTAAGTACGTTCTGGCATTGAAATACCTACTTTTATAAGCATTTCAATACTGTGTTTTTTAACATCTTCTTTACTCATATTAGGTTCATGAATAAACATAACTTCATCTAATTGATAGCCGATTGTAAATATTGGATTTAAAGAAGTCATCGGTTCTTGGAAAATCATCGTTATATCTTTACCTCTAATTTTATACATATCTTTAGTAGGCATTTTAACGATATCATATGCTAATTTATTACCAGTTTCATCATTACCTAAATCATCAGTATTAAATCTGATACTACCTTCAATTACTTGTCCTTGAGGTGATTGAACTAATTGCATAATTGATAATGAAGTAACTGATTTACCACAACCAGATTCACCAACTACCCCAACAACTTTATTTTTAGGAATATTAAATGAAACCCCATTAACTGAATTAACAGTACCATTATCAGTAAAGAAAACTGTATGTAAATTTTCAATTTCTACAACATTATTAGGATCATGCATAACAGTTGTATAATCACTAACATCAACATTAGCTTTCTTCAATTTTTCATAATATTTCATTTGTTTAATATTATGTTTTATAATAGCTCTACTTTCTTTTAAAGTTAGGTAATTACCTTTTGCTTTATTATTTTTCTTCTTAAACATAATAATCACCTACTTCTTAGATTTAGGATCCATCGCGTCACGAAGACCATCACCAACAAAGTTAAAGCCTAAAACCGCTAAAACAATCATGAAACCAGCTGGTAACCAAATATACGGATAATTAGCTAAAACAACTGGGTCTTTTGATGCAGAAATCATTGTACCCCAAGCGGCATATGGTAATTGAACACCAAGTCCCAAATAACTTAATGTTGATTCATATAGAATAACACTACCAAGACCTAAAGTCATAGATACAATAAGTTGTGGCATAACATTTGGAATTAAATGTTTAAAAATTTTACGCCATACTGGTAAACCCATAACTTCAGTGGCTGTTATATATTCTTGTTCTCTTAAACTTAATATTTGACCACGAACTAAACGAGCTGTACCACTCCAACCAAATATTGTGATAATAACCATCAAATAATAAATACGAAGTGATGCATCTACTTGCCAACCATCTAGTAAAGCACTCGCAATAAGTAATATTGGTAAAGTTGGTACGCAGTTAAAAATATCAACAATACGCATCAATACTTGGTCAACCCATTTACCAAAATAACCAGCTATACCACCAATTATTATACCTACAATAGTCTCTAATATGACAACGATAAAACCGATAGTTAGAGAAATTCTACCCCCATACATCAAGCGAGAAAAAACATCCATACCATAATTATCAGTACCAAGTAAATGTTCAGAACTTGGTGGAGCTTTAGCGTTTATATCTCTAATAGAATCAACTTGTTCATAAATTGTAACTTCAGTTCCATCAGGTAAAGTAACTTCATAAGATTTTTCAATTACTTCAACGATTTGTGTATAATCAACTTCTGTTTCACCCCATTTTTGATAAATTACAGGGCCTAAAAAACTAAATAAGAATAATAATACAATCATAACAAGACCAACTATAGATAGTCTAGAACGGAAAAAACGACGTAAGACTAATTTAATTGGACTCATTTGTTTATAGTGAGTTTCTTCTTCAAAATTTTCTACATTTTCTTCAGCTTCTGAAGTGATTTTATCATTTTCTACTTCTGTTTCAGCTTTTATTTCATTTTCTAATAATTCTGAACCCATAAACTCACCTACTTACTTAAATTTACACGTGGGTCAACAATTGAATACATTAAATCTGATAATAATGTACCTATAACTGTTAAAACCGCTAAGAACATATTATAACCCATAACAAATGGGATATCACCATCTTGTAAAGCATTATAAGCTAAACGACCTATACCATTGATACCAAATACTTCTTCTGTAATCATCATACCACCAAATAAAGATGGTAAGATACCTGCTAAAATAGTGACTAAAGGAATTAGAGTATTTCTAAATGCATGTTTATAAATAACTTTCTTTTCAGATAAACCTTTAGCACGCGCTGTCCTAATATAATCAGCATTTAATACTTCTAACATATTAGTACGAGTATAACGCATTAAACTACCAATTGATAAAATGACAGATACGAAAATTGGTAAAATTAAGTGATGAATCATATCACCAAGTTTAGCAAACCAACCTGCAAAAGTTGCTGGGTAAGTCGCACTTGGATCAACTAGACCACTATTTGGGAACCACCCTAAATCAACAGCGAAAATCTTAATAACAATTGCCGCTAAGAAATAAGTAGGTAATGATATACCAATCATTGTTAAAACTGTAACAGTATAATCACGAATAGAATATTGATGAGTAGCACTTGAAATACCAAGAGGTATCGCAATTATAAATTGGAAAATGGTAGCGATTAAAGCAATAGCGAAAGATGTCCACATATTAGATACAATAACCTCTTGAACAGGTTTTTCATATTTAAATGAATCTCCAAGTTGACCCTGCAATGCATTTGTTAACCAATTCCAATATCCTTTAATAATTCCAAAAAAACTATTATCATCTAATCCATATAAAGCTTTAAAGGCATCTACTTGATCTTGAGAAATTGTACCAATCATCAATTGTTCACGATATTTATTGTCGATATAGTCGTTTGGCATCAATCTAACTAAAGTATAGATTAAAATTGATACACCTAATAATACTATAAGAGAAACTAACAATCTTTTGATAATATATTTAAGCATCTATTATCCTCCTTTATTCTCCCAATAAAGGGACCAAAAGGTCCCTTTTATTGTACTTCATTTAATCTTAATAACCACATCTTATTTGTATAGCTTACAAATGATGATACTTCACTATCTTTTAATAATGAATTTTCATCTAATTTAGCAGTGTTGTAAGCAAATAAGTCATCACGTTGATAACAAGGAAGTTCAACTGCAAGTTCCATAACTTTATCTAAAGCATCAGAATAAATAGCCGCTCTAGCATCTTGATCGTTTGTTTCACGTGCTTCTTCGATTAATTCTGATAATTCATCTAAGATAGCTACTTCATCAGCAAATCTTCCACCAGCATTAGTTGTAATAGTTGGATAACCCCAGTTTAAAACTGAACCAGCTGTAGAATCTTTATGATAAACTTGATACATATCAGGGTCAATTGTACTACTCCAAGCAGCAGCCCAAACAGCTAAATCGCCTGTAGTTAATTTCTTTAATGCATTGGCATCATTTTTAGCTTCAACATCAAAACCACATTTATTTAATAATTCAGCAGCAGCATGGAAAGCATTATATGCAGGGTGTTCAGTTTCACTACCAGCAATAGTAAATGTATATCTTAAAACATTTTGACCATCAGTATAAACGCCATCAGATCCTTCATAATATCCTGCACTTTCTACTAATGAAGTGATAAAATCGATTTGTTCTTCTTGAGAAAATCTTTCACCTGCACGTTTTCCACTAGCTTCAACATAATCACGATAATATGGATTAACTTTAGTTAAATCGCTAGGGATTGGATCACCTATATAAGGATAATAAGCTGTAGCTCCTTGTGGATAAGCCCAACTTGATAAAGACATACCACGATAAATTGGCTTAGCACTACCGCCATAATAATTTACAGTTAAATTAGTATTAATCGCATGCATAATAGCTTGTCTAACTTCTAATGTTGGAACAAATTTAGCATTAACACCAATATAACCATAACCTAATGATTGAACAGTTTTATAATTAATACTTTTACCATTTTGTTTTAATTGTTCTAATTGAGCTTTATTTTCATTTGTAGAATTTGGAGAAACATAATCAATAGCATTAGTTTCAAGAGAGTTAATCATTTGTGTAGAAGCAACTACAGTATAACGAATCATTTTAATTGTTGGTCTACCCATTATGAAATGTGGATTTCTTTCATAATAAATAACATTATTTTCTAAGAAATCACCAGATTGTACATTATCAGTACCACCTTCTTGTTTACTTGCCATATAAGCACCAGCACCAACAGGAACACCAATTTTAGCAGGGTCTTTAATTACATTATTTTGGAAATTTTGATCACCACGAACAACCCCAAAATTAGAAACGAAGTCGAATTCTTCAATTAAATTGTGACCATTATAATTAGTTGATGAATAATAATACATAGGAGCAATAGGGAATGCAAAGTTCCAAATAGCTTTAGGGTCAACACCATTAATAGTTATAGATAAAACTTCATTATAACCTTCTTTTGGTGAACCATCTTCATTATATTGAACGGCATCATATTCTTGACCATTAACTCTTACCATACCATCTTTATTAGCAAATTTTATACCAGAAATATTAGGAATAGCATTATCTGATGAAATATTTGCAAAATATTCACTCTTTTCTTCATTAGCTATATATGTGAATAATTCAGTAGCAGTAGCCCAATATTGAATAACTTCACCTAACTTATTAGGGATAATATCATTATAAACATTATCAATAGCTTCATCTTTTGTTAATTCTTTAGCTAAAGATATATCTCCCCATGTATATGTTAATTCACCATTACCAAGACCAGTATCAGGATCTGGGTTAGCTTTAGCATCAAATTGAATATAACCTTCATTATATAAGAACATTTCAACATCTGTTGTAAATGGTTTATAAACAGTACCATCTTCAGCTTCTAATGTAAAATCAACATAAGAACCTACATTATTAATATAGTCATTATTTAATTCTTCTTTAAATAATTCAAGTGCTTTATCATAATCTTTTACTAAATCTTCAGTATAATAAGGAGCATTTTGATCAGCTAATTCATTTCTAAATTCATCAATAGTGAAATTAGCAGAAATTTCAGAAGATATGATTTCATCATATGCAAATAATAAATCATTTATACGTGTTTGAGCTGCAGTTTCAAATTGTTCATTAAATGAATCTTGTTCATTTTCATCTTCACTTTGAGTTCTATAAGCTTGAAGACCTACAATATCTGTAGAATAAATAGTTGTAGAACCAGTATAAACAGGATCTAAATATACATATAAATTAAATAATACATCTTTAATAGTTAGTGGTGAACCATTAGAATATTTAACATTATTCTTTAAAACAAAATAATATGTTGTAGTTTGATTATTACCACTACCATTTGTTACAGTTTGATAATCTAATGCCGCAACTGCTTCATCTTCACCATATGTTGGATTACCATTTTTATCATTTGAAATTAAAGATAATTGAGTCATACCAACAATAGTACTATCAGCACCAGTTGTTGAATAAAATGGGTTAAATACACCGTCTACTTCTTCACTTGAAAAGATAAGTGGAGTTGTTTCATTTATAGTACTTTCTTCCTTTTTATTACAGCCAACTAAAGCTAGTGTAGCTAAAGGAACTAGTACTAATGATTGTAATAATTTCTTCATTTGTTTTTTCCTCTCTTAATTATTTTTTATTATATTAACATTATCTATAGTAGAATCAACATTATTATCTAAATAAGGACTATCATGTTCTACAGTTTTATCTAAAGCATTTTTATTATTAACTCTCATACTATAAGTTACATTAACATTTGAAAGATTTGCTTTATTTAAACTTACAGCAAAAGGTAAAATATTAATAGTACTAACTTGACTAAAATCAGAGTAATATATTTGATTGCTAATAAATGTAACATCTTTAATAGTTGAACTATTAATTTCATCAAATAAACTAATATTAGCTATTTGATCTTTTGTTATACTACCTAAATTATCATCATAATTAAAATTAGAAATAGTATAACCATTACCAATAAATTCACGATTATTGAAATCACCAAAATCTAAATCTTTTGCTTCACAGTCAATATCATTATATAGATAAATATTCATCTCATCTCTAATAGCATCTTCTAAATCATCAAAATTTTTAACAATCATATATTCGCCAGGAATATAATTAGCATATATATTAATTGTTAAATCTTCATCACCACCAGGATGAGCAAGTTCATTTTCTTCGATAACATTACCATCTTCATCTCTAAATTCAAGGAATGTATAGCCAGGTACATCTACAGTATAGTTTCTATAATCTCTAAATGTGTCGCCAGCTTCAACTTGATATTCACCAAGAACACTATCATCAATATCTGATATAATAGCAAATTTATATACTTTTTCGATTATCCAATGGGCATATAAATTAACACCATCTTCATTCATTCGATCGGTTTCAAAATCCCATTTTTCTTCAGGTTTAAATTCGTTTGATAAATACCAACCTTCTAAAACATAACCTGCTTTATTAATTTTATCTGTTTCTGTTGTAATAATATCATTAGGAGCTAATATTAAAGTACCTTCAGGATTAGCAGGATAATAATATCTAACTACTTCTTCTTGTTGGTATACAGCTCCTTCTAAATGGAAGGTAGCACAATAACCACTTCTAGTTTTATTATTAGTACAACTTGCTAGAAGGAATATACTAAATAAACCAAGTAATAACAAGGATGTAATTTTCCTCATTTTTGACCTCCTTAATTTTGAAATACTTTTATATTATAACACATTATTAATTATTTTTTAAGTATATCAAAATAAAATTCGTTAGGAAATTCAGAATTTGAGCCACTAGATTCTTGAATTCTAAAATAAATTGGTTTATTTACATCATCTTCACTAACTTCAATTTCATATTTGAAGTTTTCCTTATCTCCACCATCATCAGCATAAGCTATACGATCACTATAATCTTTGTCTGAATAATATGCAAATAAAGGATCAAATGGTTCAGTAGCTAATTCACTTTGTTTATGTGATTCAAAAACATAAGTACCTGCTTCAGTTGGTGTAAATGAATAATAAACAACATTAGCTTCTTCTGTAACTGAAACATTATAAGCACCAAGACCTACAACATATGGTGTAGCTTTAGTACCATCACCTGAAGTAGGAGTTGCAAGTTTAATTAATTCAATTGTAACTGATTTATTTTCTTCAGTAGCTACATATAAATTAATATCATATGTATAACCTTCAGGTATCGTATTTTCATTAATATGTACATATTGAGTTCCACTTAATGTAGTACTTCTAGCTATACCATCAGCATCAACAGGAGTTAAAACAGAACAAACACCCGCAGGTGTACACCATTGAATAACAGCACCAGTAACAGGGGCACCATCTTCATACACCACTTTTACTTCATAGCCATTAAATGCTTCTTCATTCCATTTCGCATATAAAGTGATATCACTACTAACTGTATCGCTTGCAAAATCCCAAGCATCAGTTAAAGCACTATCACTATACCATGCATCAAAAATATATCCATCATAAGTAGGGTCTGTAGGTTTTGTAACTTTACCACCTTCAACCACACTTTGTTTTTCAACTTCACTACCACCATTACTATTAAAAGTAACAGTATAATTTTTAACTTCTGGTTCATCTTTTGTACATGCAACCAAAGAAATCATTAATATCAACATCGATATTACTAAACTAATTGTTTTTTTCATATAAATCTCCTTCTCTATTAATCATAAATAGAGAGGGGCTAAAAAGCCACCTCTTTATTTATAATGTTTTTTAATATTTTTATCTTTCAGCTTTGGTAAATTCAAAAACCAAATCTCCAAAAACAGCATCCTTCATTTCTATTGTATCATTTGTCTCGTTGTATACAAACACAAATGTTGAAAGGTCAGCAAATGAAAATTCTGTAGAGCTACTAACTATATATTCAGAATATGGTTCACCATAATATTCTAAACTTATTGAATCAGCACTAATAACAAGTATACCAGCCATAGAACTATCCCATGGATCAACAGCATTCCAAGTACCATATAATGCATCACTTAGACTTTCAGATGGTGTTTGGTCTTCTCCACCCGGTTCACTACTAGATTTGCTTAATTCAACAATACTACCATATGCATCTAAAATCATAACATCTTTTGCTGAATCATAAGAAATGCTGTATTCACCAACAACGAATTTGTTTTCACCAATTACATACCATTCGTCATATAAAGAACCCCATTGAGTATATGACATACCATCTGCTGTAATAGTAATTTCATAATCGCCATAGCCATCAGAGCCAGACCATACACCAACCCATTCTTCTTTAACAACTTTTTCAAGAAGTTTTGGATAATTATTGCCTTGATCATCACTAAATGTACCATCTTCAGGATTATATGTTAATTCATATTCGATTAGCCATCCGTATGAAATGTATGATACATTCATTTTGTTTTCTTTTACATCTATAGAGTCAATACTATATGAATTAGAACCAATGTATACACCATTTTCATTAATAGTTAAATTTAAATATTCACCAAACCATTCTTGAGGAACACCAGCAGTTAATGTTGATGAATAATTATAAGCAACATCATTAACATTTAAACTAGCATTATCAGGGTTATAAACTAATGTTATTTCATCACTTAATTTAATGTTATAAACATTAATTTCAATGTTTTCAACCGCATAATCAACATCTAAATATTTAATACCACTTTCACTTATAACAATTTGACTATCAGCATTTAAATAAACACCTAAAATATCAGATAATTTAATGTTGAATTGTGCTAACTCTTTAGAATTCAATAATAATTTATCTTCAACAATTTCTATTTTAATTTGATCACTTAATGCATAAGATGCAGATTTGAAAATATAAATAACATCACCATCTACAAAATAATATTGAGAACCATCATAACCATCTGCCGCATATAAAACATTACCATCACTAGAGATTTGGAATAAGTTTCCATTTTCATCTACATAAAGTTTGTCTTTATATGCATCAAAGATTGCTGGAATTTCTTTACTTAACTTAGAAATATCTTCAACAGGATATGATTTGAAATAAGAATTAAATGAAGAAATTTGACTATGATCACTAGAAATAGTATAGGTGCTTCCATCAATATTCAAGAATTCTAAAACATCACCATTACTATTTTCTCCATATGTATAAACAACAGATTCTGCAAGTTTACCAAATACAGTTATACCTTCAGCTGATATGATCATAGTATCATATGTAGATCTATAAATACCATATAATTCTTCAGGTACTTTACCTTCTTGTAATTTTACATATTCAGCAGGCCAAGAATTTACGACTTGTCCGTTTTCATATTCTTCTTCTAATTGAATATTACCAGAATAATCTAAATAATTTAAAGTTCCAGATTCTGTAACTATAAATGTTGTACCTTGATATTCAAAACCACCTTTTACAAGTTTAAGTTGATTTAAACTAGAATCATTTATTACAACTTGTTTAGGATTATTGTTAGCATAATAATATGTACCATACCATTCTTGAGGTACAACTTTTACAAATTCTTGAGCACCATCAGCCAAATCCAATTCATAATTATAATTGCCATTTAAATTAAATTGAACATCTTTATCATCAAGACGAATTGAAATTGCATCATTTTCTAACTCGATAGCTGCATCATATACTTTATCACCAACAATATATGAAATACCTTCTTCATTAATTAATAATTGAGATACAACTTGACCATCTACTTTATATTCATACGTTCCCCAAGTTGATACAGTTAACTTATCAGTAATAGCTACTACATCATTACCAACTATTTGGTAACTCTTTTCAACTTGATTCATATAATTATAAAGATTAATTATATCTCCTTCAATTTTATAATAATATTCAGCCGTAACCTCACTATTTGGGTCATTATATATTTCTTCAGTATAATATGTTGTTTCAGAATATCTTTCATGAATATCATCGTATGCATAAAGAACTATAGAATCATAACCAATGTATAATGACTCTTGACCATTGTAGTATGTACCTAAAATATCATTAACTGATATTGGATTTTTAGTGTATACTGCATTAACTACTTTATCACCACTATCTAATACATATTCTTCCCATGCACCTGTATATCCTTCTTTTGCAGGTACTGCTGGTACATTAATATTTTTATTTTCAATATTATATTGTGCTATACCAATTTGTTTTCCATCAGCAACGAATGATACACGATATTGATGTAATGAATAAACTGGAGAAACTTCAATATTATCACCATTTAATTCATAATTAGCCCATGAACCATCATAACCAACTTTAACAGGTACTTGTGGTTCTACAATTTCATTTTCTTGACCTGGCACATATAATACTACCCCTATAACATCGCCAGCTTCATTTTTGAATGAAATTGTTTTAGCATCTGAACCTTCTTCAACAACTTCAATATTCTTATCAGCAAATACGGCTACATAAGTAATATCAGCAGTTGCAGCTTTTAATTCATCTACATTGCCATCATTATTTCCATCCCAACCGACAAAATATTTGCCTTCAGGAGCAGTAGGGTTCGCAGGAATTTTATAAAAATCTCCTTGCTCAATTTCTTCATTTGATAATTCCACGTCGCCATTTTTAAATATGACAGTGTAAGTCACCGGATCTTTAACCTCTGGCTTCTCTTCTGTTTTGTCACAAGCAACTAACCCAGAAAACGCTCCCAAAGCTAAAGCAAGTGAAGCTACTATTTTTTTACCTTTCATAACTACCCATCTCCTATCTAATAAAAAAATATTGTCTTAATTATAACGCTAAAATTCAATAAATCAAGTTTTTTTTGTAATTTTATACTAAAAAACATTGTTTTTTTTGTTTTTTCTTAATTTTCATAGGCTTTTTTAACGTTTTTTATTTAAAAATGCTACACTTTACTAAAAGCCCTACCACTTTTCAAATTATAAATTTAATAGGAATTTATAAAATTTAAATATTAAAGTTATGAAAAAGGTAGTCATTTTGACTACCTTAAACATATTAACTTAAATAAATTGCACAAGCAAATAACCATTGATCATCTTGACCAGATGAAACACCACCATATACTAGTTCACCTTCATCGCCAGCACCATTTGGTTCATCATCATATTTATTTCCTTCTGCCCAACCTTCACCATCTTTAAAATATTCTTTATTATTAGATAAAAGTTGATAGAATTCCATAATTTCATTAGTAACATAAACGAAACCGCCTCTAGCATAATCACTATAAGATACACCTTCATATACTACTTTATCACCATTTTCATCATATAAAGGTCCATCACCATATAAGAAATAGTCATAACATACTCTTTCATCATTTTCATCATATAAACATAAATAAGCTGGTTGATAACCTAAGGCTTGTGAGAAAGTCATATTTATTGATGGAATATTTATTGTATCTGAAGCAGGAGCTACAAGTTTAATTCCCCAATCTTTTTCAAAATTAGGTTGGTCTTTATATTGTTCATCATAATAATACCATAGACCATTGTTAGGATTATATTTACATTTTCTTATATCTAAAACATGATTATTTAAATCAGACATCCATGTAAGTGTACCTGAATCTATAGGTGTCACACTTTCATTTGCTTCTTTAGGTTCAATGATACGTGGGTTAAAGGCAGGTCCTTTAGAATAATCATCATTCCATTGAATCTTAAAATAAACTGTACATGGATATTGTTCAATTTTACTTTCGGCTTCAATCGCAAAAACACGCGCTACATTTAATTCTGTAACATCAAATGTGATTGTAAATTTGAAGTTTGTTGTAAAACCGGCATCTTTACTTATACCACCATCATCATAAACTTCTTTACCATATTCTTCAGAAATAAATTGCTCTGTTCCACTATATTTAATACCTACAGGATCTATATCATCTGCATGAATATCACACATTGATTCAATAATATATTCACCAGATTGAACAGGTAAGAAATGAAAATATTTACGATCATTAATTGAATCTAATTCAACTTTATAATAACCAACTTTACTTATATCATAAGCATCCGGATTATAAGGGCCACTACCATTACCGCTATCAAAATCTAAAATAGGATATAGGTCAATTATAATTTCAGTATGTTGAGGATCAACCGAATACATATTAGGGTCATATGTATAGCCAGTAGGAACATCACTTAAATGCACATCATAGTCACCATCACCCTTAAATTCAGCTGTACCATAAAAATCATCAATTAAAACTTCTGTAACAGATACATCATTTACAAATATAGCATATATTTCCATATTAGGAATCCAGATTTGGCTATTACGATATAGTGAAACTTTATAAGTAATTAAGTCCTCTTCAGGTACATTAGGATCAACTGGTGTATCACCATTACCTGGATCATTTGGGTTAGGAGGATTAGTTACACCAACACAACTAGATAGGGTAAACAATGATATTAACATTAATATAATAAAACTTAATATTTTTTTCATATTTTCCCTCCTTAATGTTTATGACTAAATATTTGCTTAATATCAGCCCATTTAACTTTTCTAATGAAGATATCAACAACAAATAAGCAAATAGCTATAGTCATAAATAAAACTGTAAAGTCATATGTATAAGTTGTAACTTTAGTTTCATCAATACTTAAATTAATAGAATCTGCATCTTCATAAACAGGATTACCTGTATTAACCATATGATTTAAATTAGATATTTCATAATAATTAAAACTATTATATTCTTCTGTATATGAAACATTATAAATATATTCTTTAGAATATGTAATAGGACTAGCATTTGAAGCTTCTAAAGTATAAGTAATCTTTAAACGATATGTACCAACTTCTTTCGTTTCAAAGTTAGTCTCATAATCTTCAGTTGTATATACTAAATCACGCTCTTTAACATCACCACTTGGATCAGTTATTTCTAACGTTAATTTAGCATTAGGATTTAAGGTTGGAGTATCTACATATAAATAGGTATTAGTACCAATCGCTTCAGTTTCAACAAGTAAAGGCACATCTTCTCTCTTAGTAGGTAAATTAGAACCACTTAAGTTTTGTAAGAATTTTTCACCATTTGTACCACTTCCCCAATTGCGCAACCAAACATTATGATTAATATCACAAGAAAAGCTTGCTACTAAGCCGTTTCCATAACGCCAATAAGCATAAATTGGAACTTCAGTATTTTTAGTTTCTGATGACCAAATTGTTTCTAATATTGTTGTGGCTGAATTTTTAGTAGTACCTACATAAAAACCTCTAACAGCTTCAATGTCACCTTCAATATCAGTTAATGTAACATCATTTTCTTTATTTACAACAATTTCTCTAGATACACCATCATCAACAACAGTGGCTGTAATATCACTTGAGATTTCGTTATCAAATAATTCTTCTAAATCTTTAACTTCATTAGCCGTATAATAACGTCCTGCTGCTGCTTGTGAGATTTTTTCAAGTAAGTTTTCAGCATCTGGACTACCTACTTGAATTGAAGAAATAGTAGTACCAGTATTTACATATATATTATTAGCCACACTAACAGCATCATTAGGATCGCCAATCATATTTCTACCATCAGAAATTAAATAAATTTGTTTTTGTAAAAATGGTAATTCACCAATTAACTCATATGTGTTTTGTAATGTTGAACCAATAAGTGTCCCTTGACGTTCTTCAATATTATTAATAGCTTCTTTAACTTTTAATTTAGTACCATCAGTTACAGTTGTACTCATTTGTAATACTTGTGTTTCACCAGACATTGTAATAACCATAATATTATCAGATTCTTGAGCCAAATCGACAATTTTACAAGCTGATTCTTTTGCTACATCTAAATGATAAGATTCTCTCATACTCTTAGAAATATCAATAACTATGGTAATTAATTTACCATCTCTATCACTTTCACCATATTTAATAGGTAACATACTAGCTAATGTATCATATTCATATTCATCAGTTCCATTTTGGGTATAAGTATTACCTAAGGTAATTAAAGTTTTAGAATAACGTGATACCATTTCATCTAAATTAGCAATAAATTGACCACTATTTCTAATATTTAAAACATTAACATCAGATAAGACAAACTCATCATAATTACATAAATCTTCAATTGTATAAGGTACATTACCATTATTAATGTTTATATAAGTTACTTCTGTATTATCTTTCTTAAAATAATTATTAGCTTTATCGACTTCATTATCATTGCTTGCTAGATATAAAATCTTAACATTTTCTGTAACTACTTGCGTAAAACTATAATTATTATTATAAGATGAAGAATCACCACTTACAGTAACTCTTACATCATATTTAAATTCCCCTGCTGTCGCTGTATCAAGAGACATAGTTATAACATTTATACCTTTTGATAATTGTGGTGCTCTAGTTTGAACAACTTGACCATCTTTTAAAAGTTCAACTAAAGAAGTTTTATGCTCTAAATTAGATTGAATTGTAATTTGAACATTCTCTGCTTTATTTTGATATGTAGACATCGTATAATTTACACTATTAATTTGTACTTCTGCTACATCAGATGGTAAATTGTCATCTAAATATATTGCATCAACAAAAATATCTTGTGTATATAATTCATTAACAACATTTAAAACATTACCACTATTTGTCTCATCACCATCAGTTATTAAAATAATTCTTTTAACTACATTATCGTCAAATAAACTAGCTGTATATCGTAAGGCTCCAGCAATATCAGTACCACTTTGATCGATTCTTTCTTGATCGATAACACTTCTTACACTTTTAACCTTTTCACCAGGTGTCATTAAAACATATGGCGTATCAGTACCAAAACAGACAACACCAACTTTAGTTTGGTTGTCTACATTATTCTCTAATGTTGAAACATAATTGTCAATTGTATCTATATTTCTGTTAGTAGAATAAGATAAGTCAGCTAAAACATAGATATTTGTTTCATCAATAGCTGTTTTATAACTCATTCCAGCAATTACTAATACAATCAAAGTAGAAATAATAACATGTAATATTAATGAAAATATATTTCTAATACCAATATTATCTTTCTTAAATGTAATAAAAAAGGGAATAATAAGTAATAATAAAACAGGAATTAAAATTAATATTAAATAAGGATTAGCGAAGCTTATATTGCTCATAACAATACACCATCCAATCTAATATAAATATGACACCTAATGCTATAAATAAATAAACTAAACTTTGATAAATACCATCACCATAATGAGCCTCAGGATCACCTGTAAGACTAAGAGTAGCAATCTCCGGAGTTTCTACAACTTGACTTTCACTTTCTGGATAACTTGCATAAACCATAAATTTAGTAACTCTACCATCAATAGTAACATTGATTTGATAACTACCTGCTTCAGCTAAAACATAATCACTAATCGCACTTGAAGTATCAAGATAATTACTAATTCCACTAGGAGTTATAATTTGTATACTTGAACAACCTGCTAGTACATTTACTGACAATGTATCACCTGCTACATAATTTGTTTTATCTAAAACATTAGGGAATGAATAATTAATTAAATTATTAACTAAAATAATAAAATCCATTGATAAAGGTAAATTTGAATTATGTATATCAAATGCGAAAACAACTTCTCTATTACCATTTGGAGTATTACCAACAAATAAAACAGGATTACCTTCACAACTAAGTAATGTAGTGAAATTATTATATAAACCATATTTTTGATATTTTGTTACATAAAATGTATCTCCTGTTAAATTAGCTTTTAACTGATTTAATAATGAATTAGTTCTGTTATTTAATTCAGCTTGGACACCAACATCACCATAATCTAGTGTTTCTTGATAACTAAATCCATAATCAGACATAATACCATCATCAATATTCATGAACCAAACACTACCATCTCCTGGTAATTCATTTGGATTATATGAATCAAAAATATAAAGACCATAGCCATAATAATTATCTTTATAATCAGCATATTCTTCTTCATCGATAACTGTTATATCAAGAGTGCCGAATGCTTCTAATAAGTTTTCTAAGAATAGTGGATTATTACTAACAATTAATACTTTATTTACACGTTCTTGAACTAAATTATAAATAATGTAATTATTATCAGCAGCTAAATCATCATTACCTTCTAAGATTAATTCAATTGATTGATAATCTTCATTTAAAATGTTAAGGTCAACATCATTAAAATTAAATGATGTGTCTTCATTTAATGAAGTAGAAACTGTCGTTTCAGCTATATTATTACCATCAACATTCAACTTAATATTAACATCACCACTAGCATTAAATGATTTAATATTACCGGTCAATGTTATTTTTCTTAAAGAAATATTATAAACAATATCACTAAAACTAAAATTTGCTGAATTATTAGAAACATCAATTAAATTAAGATTAGAAGTAGCATATGCCTTATCACTTGCTACATAAACTTGCATTGAGCGATTTTCATCATAATAATTTTGAGCAAGTGGCATTGCATCAACACATCTACTATCAACACTAGTAATAGTTAAGGCATCAAGTTGTGATATAGCACTATCTTTACTTGTTATTGTATCATAAATAACTGTAGGTTCTTCTGCACAACTAATTAAAGTATAAGTTGAACCAAGAGTTGAAGAATCAATGATTTTTTTAATTTCTGCTTTAGCTAAATTATATCTTGTTTCTGCTCCATTTTTTATTTGCATACTACCAGAAGAATCGATTATAAAACAATAATCGCGAGCTTGATTTGGTAATTTAATTTGCGGATGAGCTACAGCTAAAGCTATAACTGCTACAAGTAAACATTGTAAAATTAAACTTAAAATACCATAAATTCTTGAAATTGGTCTTCTTCTTTTTAAGAATCTTTCTGATAAAGTCCATAAAAAAGTAGAAGATACAGTTTGTTCAGTAAATTTATTTTTTAAAATATAAAGAATAATTAAAACGGGAATAAATATTAAAATTAAAAACGCTATAGGATAAGAAAAACTCATTTTAATACCCCCATTTGTACTAAGACATTCATAAACACTTCACCCTCATCTTCCCCTGTTGTCAAAAATAAGTAAAGTGCATTTCTTGAATTACAATAATTTGTTAACCTTTCTTTGACATATTCTAAAGCTTTTTCATAAGCTATGATTACATCTTTATTAACATTTTTCTTATATATTCTATTACTATCTTCAGAATCATACAATTGAACTTTACCTCTAATTTTTGGTTTAATTTCTTCTTTAGATAATATTTGAATACATAATACATCTCTTTTTCTATCAACTAAATGATCAATTCCAGCTTCATAATTATTTTCTGTTAAGAAATCAGAAAGTAAAACTGATAAGCCATCACCATAACCCACATTTAAAGGTAATAAACTTTCACTAATAAAACAATCACCACTAAATTCAATATCATTTAATTTTAAAATATTAGCATAAAAGGCATCTTTACTACCTAGATTAGTACATACTTCTTCTATTTTATTATCTTTAATATAATAAATAGATACTTTATCCATATTACAAATAGAAATATAGGCAAAAATAGCCGCCAATTTTAAAGCATAATCTGCTTTATCACCTTTACCATAAGCCATACTCCTACTTGCATCAATATAGATTCTATTATGAGATTGTCTTTCATCTAAATAAAGTTTTAAATATAGTTTATTAAATCTTTGATAGGCATTCCAATCTATTTTCGTGATTTCATCACCAGCTAAATAATCACGATAATCGGCAAATTCGCTTGATGAACCAAATAATTTTGATTTATGATTGCCACCATAAGACCCAAAGTTAGAATTTTTTAACATTAGGTCTAAGGTTTCAATCTTTTGTAAAAACTTTTCATCAATAGAATACATTATTTTTTATACTTTCTTAAATCTTTAATTAATAGTCCAATTACGTCGTCGATTGATAAATGATCATTTATAGCATTATAAGATAATTTAATTCTATGTCTTAAAACAGGATAAGCTAGCTCATCAATATCATCATATGAAACATTATAATTACCATCAATTAAAGCTTTAACTTTACTTGAAGTAATGATAGCTTGAGCCGCTCTTGGGGAAGCACCATATCTAATATATTTTTTCGCAATTTCATTACCATCAAGTTCAGGGTGAGTAGCTGTAACTAAATGCATAGCATAAGTTAGGACATCATCAACAAGAGGTACAGTTTTAGCAAGTTCACGCATTTCAAGAATTGTTTTACCATCAACAATTGAATTAGCAGTTTCAGCCATTGTAATTTGAGTCATTGTTACAATGTCTTTTAATTCATCAATGTTAGGGAAACCTACTATTAATTTAAACATAAAACGGTCCATTTGCGCTTCTGGTAATGGATATGTACCATCTTGTTCAATTGGGTTTTCTGTAGCTAAAACGAAGAATGGTTCTTCCATTACATATGTTTTATTAGAAATTGTAACTTTATGTTCTTGCATTACTTCTAGTAGTGCTGATTGAGTTTTTGGTGTAGCACGGTTAATTTCATCAGCTAAAACTAAGTTAGCAAAAATAGGTCCTTTTTGGAATACTATTTGCATCTTATCATTAGCATCACGATCAATTACATTTGTACCAGTAACATCACTTGGCATTAAATCTGGTGTAAATTGAATTCTTGAGAATGGTAGGTGTAAAACTTGAGATAAAGATCTAACTAAACGAGTTTTACCAACCCCTGGTACACCTTCAAGTAACACGTTACCACCAGCAATAATAGCTATAATAACATTATTAACAATATCTTCTTGACCTACAACGTCTTTTTTAATTTCATCCTTAATTTTATTTACAGCAGCACTAAATTTAGCTACTTTTTCTTCTGCTTCACTAAGAATAGTTTGTTCTTCTTTAGATGGAGTAATGTTTTTTACTTCTTCTTTTACTACAACTTCTTCTATAGTAGCTTCTACAACATTTTCTTCTTTTTTAAATTTATTTTTCCCCATATCTTTAATCCTCATTTTCTTCATATAATTTATTGAAATATTCTATATAATAATTAGCTAATTCTTCAGATATAACTCCATCTTGAACTAATCCTTGAATATAATTACTATATTTAGTTATTACCTTATAATATTCAATTAAGCCTTCATCAGGATCATATACTAAATCATCACCAGCAAAGATAATATCACCATGACCTCCACCGCCACCAGGATTATCTATTGTTGGATTATTACCGTCCCCTGAAACATCTGGAGGTGTTGGATTAACTGGTTCTTCATTATCTGGTAATTCAAAAATAGCTCTTAATCGTTCTTCAATATAATTAGCCATAGATAAAGTTTCGTTTTGCCTTATAATAGCATCACCAAAAGAATCTTTAGTGTCTTTAGCTAATTCACTAATAGCGTCATTATAATTAACATCAGCTATAGCTAGAGCTAAATCGGCTTTTAATTTAACAAATTCCTGATAAAATTCATCAGTTTCAGCTAATCTTTCATCATCAACTTTTTGAAAACATTCTGTAACTAAATTATTATAATTAGTTTGTCTTTGATTAGCTGAAATTAAATTAACATAACTAAACATTGTATCTAAAGCATCATTTACTCGATTTAAATCATAACTTGCAATGGCACTACCTAAATTATGAACTTCATCCATATTAGAATTACTTAAAGCCATAGTTATTTCATCAATTGAATTTAAATTAATACTTGAATAACCAACATTTGTAATAGTTAAATTGACAGCTTCAACTTCTTCATAACGCATAATTTCAGGTTTATTGATAGCTGTAATTAAATCTTCTAAATGACCAACATAAGCTTCCTTAACTGGATTCATCAAATTAACATCTTCATTAACTTCTCTTATTAAATCTCTTATTTGTTGAATTATAAAAGGATCACCAGAAACAGGTGGTTCTACATATGGTGGTTCTTCAATATCTTTACCTTTAACTACAATTGAAGTTATACATAAAGGTATAACAATTAATGGTAATATTAATAAGTAAGGACTAAATTTTAATTTAAACTTTTTAACAGGAATTTCATTTAATTTAGTTGTAGCATCTTCACGTTGTAAATCAACTAATAATCCTGTTTTTTCATTATATTCAACCATTGTATGTACTTTTTCTTTTAAAGCTAATTGCTTATCAATTCTTTTAGCTACTTTAATATTATTAGGTTTTAAAATAAAGAATAATATTAAACTTAAAATAATAAATACACCAACACCTATTAATATAAACATTAAAAGACTATATTCTAGTCCTAATTGTTTATAAACTAGGACTAGAATAGATGAAGTTAAAACACCAATAAAAAGACCAATAAATAAAGATATTAATAACTTTTCAATAATTATTTTAACTTTTATCTTTTTAAAATTATCAGTCATCTTATCCCTCCTTTAGGGTTAAAACACTATTAAATGAATAAACTGTATTATCCTTTTCATCTCTATAAGAACCAGATATAACAATATCTAAATTTTCATTTACACTTAATTCAATATTAAATCCTTTATCTCCACTTATATGACCAACATTTTTAAATTCTCTATTAGCATAATTAAATGATATTGTTTCATTAAATTCACCAACATTAATTTCTGCTTTACCACCAATTACACCAACAACTTCAGGATCAATTTCAAATGATATTTCACCACTTATCATAGCTCCTGTCGCTTGAACATTAAATGTATAACTAGAACTTAATTTTTCCGTAAAATCTGGCTCAGGTTTAACATTTATAGTTAATTTTGATGAAACATTATTACGATTAGATTTTAATGTAATTTCATATGTCCCTTCTACACTTGATGTAAATGAACTATAAAAACCATCATAATCAAATAATTTTTCAGGTAAATCACTATTTATTGGATTAATTTCTATAATAGCATTTTCATCACTACATGTAGGAATGAATTCCGGATCTCCTTTACTATCAGGAGCTACATTAAAGTAAACTACATCACCAACATAAACATCAACTACATTCTTTTGAACAAAATTAGCTAAATTAGGATTAGTATTATCTTGGAAAACTTGCGTAGTAAATGTAATAGGCTCTCTATAATCAACATCTATTATTAGATGTTTAGTTGTTTTTAAAGAAACCATATCAAGCTCATATCTTCCATATTTGAAGAATCTTAATTTAACAGTATTTTCATCTAAATCATAATATAAAACTAAATCTGTTGGTTCATAATAGAAATTACCAATATTCTTTTCATTATAGATAAAAGATATAATATCTACATTTCTAGCTGTTTCAGAATTGAAATCAGTTAATTTTAAATCAATTGCACTATCAGAAGTGTTATCATCATCAATTTTAGTCGTAAATTCTAAATCATCAATAACATTACCATTTAAATCAGTTATTGTATAATCTGTAACATATATTTCTGATTCAGGATATTTATTAACTGCATCTCTAGAACCAGCATATTGATGAATATCATAATGTCCTGAATAATGACTACTTGGAGAACCAGCATTGCTCTTTAGACGAGCCATACAATCATTAATTGTATAACCTTCAGTTAAAACAGGGAAATCACTAGGATAACCATCCAAATCATCAGGATTATTTGTATCTATTGTTTCACCATTAGGTAAGATACGATCAGGTTTATAGAATTCTTCGCTATTAGGTTCGCCACGCGGTGTTATTATAAATTGTGTTTTCATTTCAGAAACAACATATAAATTATCTGTTATACTTAATGATTCTAAGAAATTACCTTCACCAAGAGTAAATGAGACATCAACAACATCAAAATAGAAAACAGTTGTAGTTTGAATTTCAGCTAAATAACCAAAACTAAAATTATAAACATATTCTTCTTCACCAAATTCATTAGTTGATTTAATAATTGATTCTTGATAATCATAGTTTCTATTTTCTTTAGCTAAATTATATAAACCTTGAAGTAAAGCTTCAGGTCCTAAATAATGAGCTTTACCAGCAAACATTGAATAATTTAGACCGTTTAAATAACTACTGTCTATACCTTTTAAGATTTCAAGTGGTTTAGCAAAAGGGTCATATCCTGTAGGTGGGTCTTCATCAGGATTAATTTCTATTTGTTCAAAATCTTCATTAACTCTAACACCAACTATTTCTTCTTTTTCATTTAAGAAATAATTTTCAACATAATTATCACCATTATTTTTATAAGTTATACTTAATAAATCAGGACCATATTCATAAGCTGTATTAACCCTACCATAATAATCATTAGTATTAGGGTCGTAATTGTTAGATTCACCACCAGCTACTAAACCTTTATTTTCCAAGGCTGCATTTACAGCTATATCAAGACTTGGAGCACCAATAGTAACATTAATTTTATAACTAGCACTAACATTATCTTGACTCACTACTACATCATAACTACCAACATTTGTAAAAGGACCACTTATAACTTGATTTTGATTATCTTTAACTTCAATATTAAATCCTGTTAAATCAGTTAAATATTCAATTGAATCAGGATCACCATTAGAATTTTGATATGTAGCTATCAATTTAAGACCATCACTTTTATAAGTTTCAGATATTAAATAATCTTTTTTAACGCTTGTTGTATCTAACTTTAAATTAATTAAAGTTTTATTATTATCTTTTTCTTTTACAGTTACATAAAACACTTCTTGATAATTATTATAATTAACAATAATAGCGTAAGTACCAGGTTTAGAAGTATCAACTGCATCACAATTAATACTTGCTTTATCAGTTACATCTATAACTTTATCACCACTTTTAGCTTCAACGCTTAAACCATCTTTATTAAATGTATCACCAACAGTTAATACTTCACTATAACCATTTAAACTAAGGCTATCAACACCATCATTTTTACAAGCTGCTAGGACAAAAATTAAAACGAATGTTATTAAAATACTTATTATTTTCTTTTTCATTTTATCCCTCCTAGACTAGTGGATATTGATTTATTGCATCACGTTTGCCACTTAATTGTGATATTTGATAAGAACAAGATAGACTACTATCTGGTTTAGCTGTAGCTTTTAAACGAGCGATACAATTGTTAATAGAATAATCATTTAATACTGGGAAATCACTAGGATAACCAGTTGGAATATTTCTATCAGCACCATAAAATAAACTAGTATTAGTCACATCATCTTTAGCTAAGATTGTAAAATCAGTTTTCTTATTATCTACAACATAAGTGTTACATGTAACATTTATGTTATTAGCAAAATTAGAATCATCTAAAGTAAAGCTAACTTCTACTTTATGTAAATAATATTTTAGGCCAGCTTCAACTTCTTCTAATAAACCAAAATTAAAGCTATAACTATAAGTTGTACCACCAGTACTAATTGTTGATTTAATCATACCTTCGCCAAAATCGCGATTATTATTTTCTAAAGCTAAATCATATAAACCTTTAAGTAATCCTTCTGCCCCATAATATGTTTTACTATTAGCAAACATTTCATAAGCTATACCGTTTATTGCTTCATTTGTTAAATTAGAATAGATTTCTCTTTCACCACTAATTGTATTATATTTATAGCCATAAAGTGTATTATTTTCTAAATAATAACAATTATAATAACTATTACCATCAGCTAAATATTCTAATGACATTAAATTATCACCAAAATAATAATAAACACCATTATTATTATAAGCATTTAAACTATTTGGATTAGTATTAAAAGAAAAACCTTCACTAACTAAATCTTTGTTTTCAACAGCTAGATCAATAGCTTGTGCAATTCCAACTTCTTCTTCTTTAACATTAACCTTAAAATTAGCTCTAATAGTATCATTTGTTACATAAACAGTATATTCACCATTTGCAGTAAAAGGTCCAGTTATAGTGTTATTTTGATTGTCTCTAACTACTAAATTAAAACCATCTAAACTAGTTAAATATCTAACTTCATCAGGTTCTTTATTAGAATTTTGATAAGTGGCAATAATACCAAGACCACTGCTATCAAATGTTTCGCCAATTAAATAATTTAATTTAACATTTGTTGTATCTAGTGCTAGAGATTTTAATCTTTGTTCATTCGCTTTAGCAACAACTTCAATTTGATAAGGTGTCTCAATATTCATATATTTAACAACTACTGTATAAATACCAGGTTTGTTCATATCAACCATACTTGAATCAATTTCCACTTCATCAGAAACATTGATTTCACCTTCATTAGTATTAGCTGTTGCTAGTAACCCTTTAGCATTAAAAGTATCTCCAACAGTAAAACTATTAGTATAACCTCTAACTATTAAAGACGTAACAACTTCATCATCACTACAAGATGTTAAAGCTAAGCTTAAAAATATAACACCAATAAGACTAAATAAAACTTTTTTAATCTTCTTCACAATATCCCTCCTAACTTAACAAGGCTTCAACTTGAGCTCTTAACTCTGCTTCTTCTAATTCACCAATACACTTATAAGCTATAAATCCTTCTTGGTCGATTATAATTGTCATTGGGAATTGTTGAGCAACTCCAAACAAAGCTGTAGCATATGGATTTCCTGTACTTTCATAAGCAGGAATTAAATTTAAATTTTGTTCACTATAATAAGCTAAAGTTCCTTCCGGATCTAAAATATATGCTAAATTTTCTGAAACAGAAATAACTTCAACTTCATCATATTCATTATTAACATCACTAAAATATGGCATTTCATTTTGACATGGTGTACAACCTAAATACCAGAAATTTAAAATTACAATTTTTCCTAAATATTTAGAAATATTAAACTTTGAACCATCAGTCATAAATGTTAGATCTTGTATTAAACATTTATTACCAACTTCATTACCAATAATGATGTTATTAATAATTGGATTAATATAATCATTATAATAAGATTCATTATAACTATTTTGCTCAGCTAACACTATTTTATTGTCTTTATCTAAAATAACAATATAAGGATAAGATATAGTTTCAACAAATTTATTGATTTCAGTTTGATTTACTGAATCATATCCAAACAAAATATTTGAATCATTAAAATTATCATTTACTAAATTATTATAATTATCTTTATCATCATATTTACTAATTAAGACAACATCTAAATTATCAGCAGTGATAGAATTGATTTCATTAAATAAATCATTATCAAAATCATCATAGAAATATATTAATTTGGCATCTTTATCGCTATTATTAATATCATATTCATTGCCATTATATAATTTAGTATTAAAACTATCTAAAATCATATTTTGTGAATATATTTTCTTACTAAAATCAACATTAACTAAAACTATTGTTGTTATTAAAATAGCAATTAAACCAACACTTAATACAATTCTAGTAACTAGACTTTTATTTATCTTTTTCTTTTCTTCTTTAACATCATTTTCATCTTTATTTTCTGCTACATTAGAAGTTGTAGTAGCTGTTGTAGATATATTATTTATATCAACTTTATTATCTTCAATAACATCTAAAGCTCCACCTTCAGTAGCGAATGATGCTTCTAATTCTTTTTCTCTTCTAATTAAGTTTAAAACATTCTTCCACTTAATAGCATCTGCTTTACAAACATCGATACATTCACCACAATTTATACATTCATGGTCACCAACTTCTTTAACATCCATTTTACAAACATTAACACAAGCGTGACAATTTGTACATTTTGCTTTATCTACTTTAACACCTATTATAGATAATTTATTGAATAAACCATAAATAGCACCAAGTGGACATAAGAAACGACAAAATACTCTATAAATAAATATTGAAGATAAAATAATCAATAACATTATTAAGAACTTCCAAGAAAACAAGGCGCCAAGCATTGCATAATAATCAGAATTGCTTTGAGGTATTAATAGGAAAACGCCACCCTCAAACGTACCAACCGGACAAATGTATTTACAAAATGCTGGTACAGGCATATTATTTTTTTGCAAAGCATACATAAGTGGTACACCTATTACTAAAATAAATAATATGACATATTTAAAATATGATAAAGCTCTTGTAACTTTACTCTTTTTAAGCTTTGGTGTTTTAATCTTATATAATAATTCTTGAAGTAAACCTGCAGGACATAAATAGCCACAAATAGTTCTACCTAAAATAATGCAATAAAGTAAAATGATACCAAGAACATATGTAGGCGTTTTCGTTTTACTTTCAGCTAAAGCATTTTGAATAGAACCAAGCGGACAAGCAGCAATAGCGCCAGGACAAGAATAACAATTAAACCCTGGCGCACAAACATTTTTAAGTGAACCAGTAAATATTTTACCTGTTACAAAACCCTTAATATGAGCATTATGTAATAAGGCAGAATATAATTGAATTAATTTTCTTTTGCTAGGGATAATACTAAGGAAAAAATTCTTTACTTTCGTCATCTTATCCAAGACCTATACATTCTGTACAAATGTTAATTGCTTTTTGATAAACTCTTTGAGGTCCCCCAGCTACAACCCCAACAATAATAAATACAATCGCAATAACAATAATACAAGTTCTTATAATATTTATAATTAATTTTTCATTACGAATCTTTTTAAATTTAATTATTTTACTTCTACCTTCATTTTTAATGATAGCTTTAGCATAAACAACTCCATTTTTAGATTCATAATCAACATAATAGGTATATACAATAATGGTAATAAGAGAAATTATAAGCCATGGTGAAGTATTTATTAATAAATCTAACATTTGACCATTTATATTTCCATCATACAAGAAATGAGCAGGATTAAATAAATATAAAGAGATCATTATTAAACATATTGCATAAATAACAAGGCTAATAATTAAAGCAATTTTCATTTTTTTATGGCATTTTTCTAACGCTTTATACTCTTCATTACGTGATATATCATCTTTAAAATTTGCTTCTAAGATCTTTAACATAGCTTCATTTGTAGTTTTAACATATATATGTTTCTTTTCTTTAACAATTAAAGAATAAACAAAACCACAAATAATAGATATTATCCATAATATAATAATTGGTAAAATTTGTAATAAATATTTACCTACTATATCTCTTGAATACATTGGTGATAAATCACCAAAATATACTCTAGCTAATTGTATAATGAAACAAATTATCATAATAATAGAGAAAAAAGCAGTTACATATTTAATAATTTTATATATACTTTCTTTTTTCATAAATACTCCTAAAATAGTAAATAGTATCCATCTTTTAAATGGATACTATTTATTTAAATTTAATTAAGCATATAAAACATCACTTGCATGTTCATTAGCACCATAATAATGGTAATAATAACATAATTTTAACCATGAGTTTTCAACATCTTTAAAGCTATATTTATTCATTAATAATTCTAAGAATTCTTTAATTTCTGCAGTTACAGGTATACAACCATTAGCATTTGAATATTTGCCTTCATCATCAATTCCACCATCAGGAATAAGCATTGTTTCATACCAATTTTGAACATCACCAGTCCAATCACGATAAATTGATGTATCGGCTTTAACAGGTTGACCATTTTCTAATACACGTTCTGAATATTTAGTTAAATTATCCTCTGGTTTTGTAACATCTAATACATATGTCCATTCAACTAAATAGCCTTCATCATCTATTACAGAATCACCATATTCAGTATATTGTAAATTATATGCACGATTTTGAACTTCAGTTTCAGGATCTAAAGATATTTCTAAAGCTTTTTCAAATGTTTGATTAATTAACATATTAGTTAATGTGAAGTCAAACATAATAGGATCTTTACTCATTGAACCATCTGAATATACTTCATGATAATAACCATCTTCTTCACTTAATTTTACATTAATACCACGTGATACAATGATACTTTCAATATCATCTGGTGTTTCAGTAAAGTCTTCAGATGTTGTATATGCAGGTTCAGATGCTTTTTCTAATACTACATATTCTTCACCTAAATAATCAATTTTAAAATCAACTTTACCAAATTCACCATACATTTGATAGAATGGAATAATATAATAAGTTGTTCCTGCTTCAAAATAATTATATAAAGTATAATCAGCCACTTTATTTTCCGCATATTCGAAAAGATAACGAGTATTTTCATTAATATTTGCATATTCTTCAAAATTTGCTGATTGAACATAACAATTTACATTTTGACCAGTTGTACCATAAATTAAATATACGCCACTTACTTCAGGTATAAATTTGAAATAGAAACCACGAGTTGTAACAAATCTATTCATTTCACATTCAACTTGAGCTACATTAGTTTCTGGTTTTACACCTTCACCTGGTGTTTCATTAAATTCAATATTTATAGCACTATGGTGAGTTAAACCAATTGTAGGATCAATAATTTGTAATGTTTCTGGGTTTACTCTTTCATCTTCTGCCGCATTTTTACCATAAACATTATAATAAACAGTCATTTCTAACCATTCAGGATAAGTTTCATCGCCAGCTGATGATGTACCTAATTCTAAAGCAATTTCTTCTAAAGCTTTCTTTAATTCTTCTGTTATAGGAGTATAACCTGAAGTTAATGAATTTACAGCAGCTTGAGCATAACGAATAATAATATCATTTAAGCTTTCTAAATTGCCTTCATCATTTTCAATTTCACCCTCAAATTGTTCAGCTTCAGCATAACTTAATAATGTATCATTACTAAAATGAGATGCAGACATTATATCAGCAAGTAATAGTGGACCATTAACATCACCAATATGATAATAACCATCAGTACTATTAAATACTACATCTTTAATATCTAAATAAACGCCATCAACAGGGTCTAAATCATTTGTTGTTTCTCTTAATACAAATAATGTATCTTCAATATCTGCTGGATCAACATAACGGAAGTTCTTTAAATAAACTGTATCATCACCTTCAAAGGCCATATTGTCTTTTACGAATGTGAAGTCAAATTGATATGTTCCATCTTTATCGGCAACAAATGGATAAACTGTTTGATAATCTTTATCGATACCTGAATATGTACCAACAATCGCACTATCATGAATTAGATATAAAATATCCATTTCTTCTTCTGATGAAGCTTTATAATCAAAAGCGAATGCTTGACCAGCTTTTAATTCAACCATCACACGCATAATTGCATATGAATTATCAACACCACTATTTGCAGGCACTACAGCTTCAGGATCAGTCGGAGATTGAACAAATGGCCATGAATATTCAATATCTGTTTCATTATCTGTTTCATAATAATGAGCAACAAATCCATCTTTATTTAAGATAGCTTCTAATACAGCTGAATCTGGGAATTCAACATCTGGTTTAACTTGTTCTTGAGCACCACTACCAGTTCCTTTATATTTAGGTACATAATCATCACCTAAATAAGTTTGGAATAAATTAGCCCATCTAGAAGCATTAGTTATAGCACCTGATTCAATATAATCAGCTGTACCATAACGATCGATAAAGACAGTTGTTGGGAATGCAGTAACATTAAAAGCTGCAGTCATTTCATCAGAGATAGCTACTTCAAGATTGAATTTAACTTCATTACTACTATTAAAACTACTTATATATTGTTGAACAGCTTGTTGATCATCATAAGTATATGTAATAGCTAAAACTGTTAATTTAAAACCTTGTTCTACAAAATCATTATATGTTTCTATTAAAAGAGGGAATTCTGTTCCACACCATGTACAACCTGTATACCAGAAGTTTAAAACAACTAATTCATTATCAACAAGTTTTTCTGATAATGTCCAAGTGTTACCCCAACTACCAACACCTTCATTAGCATTAGGATCATATGTTTCGACTGTGAAATCATACATTTGATCACCTGTACTATAAGTTTGGCCTGAAGGTAATGTTTCATCATAAATTAAAGTAGGAATACATTCTACATTAATAGGTGTAGCATTACGATCTGTTTTGGTTGTATATACATCTGTATTATCTTCAAATACGAAACCATTAGGTGCATATATAGTAACATCATAAACATCAGCATCAATATTAGCGCCATAAACACCTTGATCATTTGTTTCACCACTATCTATAACAGTCCCGCCTTTACTAAAGCTAATTAAAGCTCCTTCAAGCTTACGTTCATTAATAGCAGTAACTGTAATATTATAAACTGGTTTTGTTGGATCAATTGTAGTACCCATCTTAATATTAAATACTACACTATCAGATAAATCACCAGCTGTAATTGAAGCTGTAAGTGTAGCATCAAGACTACTACTAGGCATTGCAACAAAACTTAATATATAATTTTCAATTTTTAAGTATGTTCCATTTACATTTTCACTAAGTGAATAAGATACACTAACACCATCAATATCTGATTGATATAAAGTTATATCTTCAAAATCACCACTTATTGTTTCTGGAACACTTAATTCTTCTATTTTTTCTTTGGCACTAGCTATTTTTTCAGAATAATCAGTCTTATTTTTACAGCTAACACCAACAAAAATTAACATTAAAGTAAATATTAATGATAAAATTTTTATAGATTTTCTCATCTTTACCCTCCATTTTTCACTAATTGTAAGTATTATATCATTATCATATATAAAAATAAAGTTTTTTCTTAATTCAAAATTATTTAATTTTAAAAAAATTCGGGTTTTCGACACTATTCTATATAATTTTTCTACTTTCGTGAGATTTTATATACTACGTA
Organism: uncultured Acholeplasmatales bacterium; assembly: GCA_944324795.1. Lineage (GTDB taxonomy): Bacteria > Bacillota_I > Bacilli_A > Acholeplasmatales > Anaeroplasmataceae > CALUXS01. The sequence continues at coordinate 12 of CALUXR010000007.1, read as the reverse complement.
TATAAGTCTCAC
>CALUXR010000006.1 GCA_944324795.1 uncultured Acholeplasmatales bacterium | reverse complement strand
AATACAATTTTAAAAAGGGATTACCCAATAAAATGGTAATCCCTTTTTTATCGTACGTTGTATTTTACACGCTTACGTTAAAATACCGCCAAAATTAGCAGTATCGAGCTTTATGGGGTATTTGAAAGGAAAGAGTAGTCTGATGATATTTGAGAGACATGCAAATCTCAAATATAAATATGGGAATAGGAATTTTTGGGCGAAAGGATATTTTGTTTCTACTGTTGGATTAAATGATGAAGTAGTAAAAGAATATATAAGAAATCAAGAGAAGCAAGATATGATGGAAGATAATTTAAGTAAAAAAGAATATGGTGACCCATTTGCAAGTAAGCCCAAAAATTAAGCCCCTTTTGTAGGGGCGCCAATAGTGTCAACGTACGGTTGTCAGTCATTCACATGCCCCTTGAGTGGCTTGTGAAGTAATAGGCCCTTATAGGGTGAGCCTAAATACCGCACGTTTTACGTATAGAGTACAAAGATGTTCATTATTAATAATTGTCTCTTCAGTTAATTTAACCCGTTTATACTCTGTATGATTAGGGTCTTTTATAATTTGTAAAATTGATTTATAATACGTCATAAGGTTTCCTTTCTATAATATCCAATGCAATAATTATTATAACTGGAAACCTCTTTTTTTGTATATAAAACTACCTTAGTTTGGAAACGGATTATATTCATTATTTCTGTAAACTTATAAAGAAAAGTATCTACCTACCTATCTTAGATTTTAAAGAGACTAAATTGTTAGAGTATCAAAGCTTTGTCTTTAAGTTTTGATACTTTTTAATATATAAAATATATTAAGAATAAACATGTAAAAATTTTTGCTTGACAATAAAAAAATGTTTTGTATACTTATTAAAGAAAAGAGTTGAGATAGTTGAAAAATGTAATTATTGTTGAATCACCTACAAAATCAAAAACTATTGAAAGTTATATGGGTGAAGATTTTATAGTTTTATCATCAAAAGGTCATATTACTGATTTAGCTACAAGTGGTAAAGATGGCCTTGGTGTTGATGTAGAAAATAATTTTAAACCTACATATATTATAGATCCTGATAAGAAAAAATTAGTTAGTGAATTAAAGAAAAAATGTGCTAATAACAATGTTTTTTTAGCAACCGACCCAGATAGAGAGGGAGAAGCTATTAGTTATCATTTAGCTAGTGTTTTAGGTCTTGATATAAATAGTCTTAATAGAGTAGAATTTCATGAAATTACTAAACCTGCTGTTTTAGAAGCATTTAATAATCCTCGTAAAATTGATTTAAATTTAGTTAAAAGTCAAGAAACAAGGAGAATTTTAGATAGAATAATTGGTTTTAAAGTATCTAAATTATTACAATCAAGGATTAAATCAAAATCTGCTGGTAGAGTTCAGTCTGTAGCTTTAAAATTGGTCTGTGATTTAGAAAAAGAAATATTGGCTTTCATACCTACTAAATATTATGAAGCAGAGGCTATATTTGCTAATTTTAAATTAGATTTAATTGAATTAAATGGTAAAAAAGAAAGAATAACAGATCGCAAAATTTTAGAAGATTTATTGACTAGACTTGGTGATTTTTACCTTCTTAGAAATGAAGAAAAAGAAAGTAAAAGAGAATCTAGGCCACCATTTACAACTTCAACATTACAACAAGAAGCGGCTAATAAATTAGGATTTTCATCTACTAAAACGATGATGGTAGCTCAAAGACTATATGAAGGTATTAGCATTAAAGGGGAACAAGTTGGTTTAATCACTTATATGCGTACTGATAGCACCCATTTATCTGATTTATTTGTTAATGCTTGTAAAAAATATATTAATGATTCGTTTGGCCCTAATTATATTGGAAAAGTAAAAGAGAGAAAACAAAAATTAGCTCAAAATGCTCATGAAGCTATAAGACCAACTTATATCAACTATATTCCTGATGAAATTAAAAATGATTTAACTTTAGATGAATATAGATTATATAAATTGATTTATAATCGTGCTGTTGCTAGTCTTATGGCTCCTGCAATTTTTACAAATTTAAAAGCTACATTTAAAAACACGGATTCAATTTGGCAAACAAGCGGCCAAAGATTAATATTTGATGGATATTTAGCAATTAGTGGTAAAGGTGAAGATGATGTAAATAAATTATTGCCAGAATTTAAAGAAAATCAACCTTATAAAGCTAATGAAATAAAAATAATTGATAATGAAACTAAACCAAAACCACGTTATACTGAAGCTACATTAATAAAAGATATGGAAGATAAAGGTATAGGTAGACCTTCAACATATGCTACAACGATGCAAACATTAACTAAAAGATTGTATGTTGAAATTAAAGACAAAAAATTATACCCTACTGAACAAGGTATGCTTACAAGTCAAAATTTAGATTTATATTTCCCGACAATATTTAATGTTTCTTATACAGCTAACATGGAAGGTGACCTAGATTTAATCGCTAAGGGGGAAAAAGATGAACTTAGCGAATTAAATGAGTTTTATCATGATTTTATCGATGTCTTTAATAAAGCTAGTTTAAATATGACTAAAATTGAGCCAACTAAAACAGGAGAGAATTGTCCGGTTTGTGGTTCTGATTTAGTAATTAGGAAAGGTAAATATGGTGATTTTATTGCCTGTTCAAATTACCCTATTTGTAAATATATTAAACAAGATGAAGATTTAGATACTAATATTATTTGTCCTAATTGCAATAAAGGTCATCTAGTTTTAAAAAGGGCTATGAGTGGTCGTAATAAAGGCAAAACATTTTATGCTTGTAATAATTATCCTAAATGTAAAACCATTTTTAATGATAAACCACTTAATGAATATTGTCCTAAATGTGGAGCTATTATGTTAGAAAGAGAAGATGGTAGCAAATATTGTTCAAAAGAATGTGATAAGGTTAATGAATATACAGCCATTTTATGTCCTAATTGCAATAAAGGTCATCTAGTTAAAAAAATATCTACTAAAGGTTTTAATAAAGGTAAGGCTTTTTATGCTTGTGATAATTTCCCTAAATGTAAAACAATTTATAATTATGAACCAACTACATCAACTTGTCCACTTTGTGGAGCAATCATGTTAAAAAAAGATGATAAATTAGTATGTTCTAATTCTAAATGTCAAAATAGTGGTGAAAAAGAGACTGCTTAAGCAGCCTTTTTTATAATTTTGTTGAGAATTAGCAATATTTTTGGTATAATTTTTTATTGATTGGAGTGGAAAAAATGGGCTTTTTTAGTTTTTTTAAAAAAGATAAAGAAAAAAGTAAAAAATATAAAATGGGTCTTCATAAAACAAGAGAAGGCGCTTTAAAAAATATAAAACAAATTGTAGAAGCTAACAATAAAATCGATGATAATTTATTTGATGCTTTAGAAGAAGTTTTTATTTCTGCTGATATTGGGGTAGATACAGTAATTGATTTTATTTCTTCATTAAAAGAGGAAGTAAATCATAAAAAGATAACCGATGTTAAAATATTAGAAGAATTAATCATCGATAAAATGTTTGATTTATATACTAATAATGAAATTGTTAATGCCAATTTAAAATTAAATAAAGAAGGATTATCTGTCATTTTATTTGTTGGTGTTAACGGAGTTGGTAAAACAACATCTATTGCCAAAATAGCCTATAAATTAAAAAAAGAAGGAAAAAAAGTATTACTTGCAGCTGGGGATACATTTAGAGCTGGTGCGGTTGAGCAATTAAAAGAATGGGCTAAAAGAGTTGGTATTGAAATAGTAACAAAAGATAATGGTAGTGACCCATCTAGTGTTATGTATGAAGCTTGTGACAAAGCTTTAAAAGAAAATTATGATATATTATTATGTGATACTGCAGGCCGTTTACAAAATAAAGTTAATTTAATGCAAGAATTAGCTAAAATGAAAAGAGTAATTGATAATAAAGCTCCTAATTCTTTATGTGAAACATTACTTGTAATAGATGCTACTACAGGTCAAAATGGTATGTTACAAGCTAAAGCATTTAAAGAAGTTACAGATGTTAGTGGCATCATTTTAACGAAACTTGATGGTACTAGTAAAGGTGGTATTGTTCTTGCTATTCGTCATGAACTTGGTATACCAATTAAATTTATCGGTCTTGGTGAAAAATTAGATGATTTGATGACTTTTGATATTGAACAATATCTATATGGTCTGTTTACTGATTTTTTTGAGGAATAAAATGGATTTAGAAAAAAGTGTTTATTTAGCTGATTTATTTGATATATATGGTAGTTTATTAACTAATAAACAACAAAAATATTTTACTGATTATTATTTAGCTGATTTAAGTATTAGAGAAATAGCTAATATTTATGATGTTTCTGCTAATGCGATATTTGATCAATTAAAACATGCTCAAAATAAACTTATTGAATTAGAAAATAAATTAAAATTTTATAATAAAATGAACAAAATTAATGATTTAGATATTCCTAAAAATTATAAAGAGAATATCTTAGATATATTAAAGGAGTGAGAAAATGGCTTTTGATTCTTTATCAGAAAGATTACAAAAAGCAATGAAGAAAATAACAGGTAGAGGTAAATTACATGAATCAGATATTGATGATATGTTAAGAGAAGTAAGATTATCTTTACTTGAAGCTGATGTAAACTTTAAAGTAATTCGTAAATTTTTAGCTGCCGTTAAAGAAAAAGCATTAGGGGCTAAAATATTAGATGGCCTAAATCCTGGCCAACAAGTTGTTGATATCGTTAGGAATGAATTAAAAGAAGTACTTGGTAGTGAAGAAGTCGAATTAAATTTAAATAAAAATGGTTTAACAGTTATTATGCTTGTTGGTTTGCAAGGTGCTGGTAAAACTACAGCTTGTGGTAAGATTGCCCTATATTTAAGAAAAAAATATAAAAAGACACCCCTACTTGTAGCAGCCGATGTCTATAGACCAGCCGCGGTAGATCAATTAGTTACTTTAGCTAAACAAATAGGTGTAGCATATTATGAAGATGGTATTAAGACTAATCCAAGAAAGATTGTTAAAGAAGGTATAAATAAAGCTATTAAAGAATCTTGTGATACAGTTATTATTGATACTGCTGGCCGTCTTCAAGTTAATGAAGAATTGATGGATGAATTAAAAGATATTAAAGAGATAGCTCGTCCTCATGAAATTCTTTTAACAGTCGATAGTATGAGTGGTCAAGATGCATGTAATGTTGCTACAGCGTTTAATGAAAAAATAGCATTAAGTGGCGTTATTTTAACAAAACTTGATGGTGATGCTAGAGGTGGTGCAGCCTTATCTATTAAAGAAATTACAGGTCTTCCTATAAAGCTTATGTCGACAGGTGAAAAATTAGACGAACTTGAAGTCTTCTACCCTGAACGTATTGCTGAAAGAATTCTTGGTATGGGTGATGTTTTATCTTTAATCGATTCAGTTAAAGAAAATATTGACGAACAAGAAATGGAAGATATGGCCGAAAAAATGTTAAAAGGATCATATAATTATAATGATCTTTTAAAACAATTTAAAATGATTAAAAGAATGGGCTCATTATCAAAAATTCTTGGTTTCTTACCAGGTCTTAGTAAAATTAAACAAGCTGTTAGTCAAGTAGATGATAAAGCTTTTGTTTATATGGAAGCTATAATCTCTTCAATGACTAGTGCTGAAAGACGAAACCCTAAACTTATTGAAGAAAGTGCTAAAAGAAGAGAAAGAATTGCTAAAGGTAGTGGCAGAAGTTTAGCTGAAGTTAATAATTTACGTAATTCTTTATCTAGTATGCAACAAGCAATGAAAAAATTTAATAGTATGACAGATAGTGATAAAGCAAAAATGTCTAGTCAAATATCTAATGGCAATTTAAGTGGCTTAGCTCAAGGCCAAAAAGCTAAAAAAGGTAAAGGAAAAGGGAAAGGACAATTTAGATTCTAATGATTGTAGTTAATCCTAAAGATATAACAGAAGCTTCTAAATTAGCTTCTTATGCTGATGCTTTTTTAGTAGGAATTAAAGATTATATTCCTAGTTTCTTTAATCCTTTTAGTTATGATGATTTTATAAAACTTAATTCATTAAATAAGATAATTATTTTAAGATTAGATATTTTAGTTAATGAAAAAGATTTATCTTTTTATAAAGATTTAATGTTAAAAGTTAAAGATTTAAATATTTATTATTATATTACTGATTTAGGGATTTTAAATATTTTAAAATCTTTAAATTTAACAAATAAAATCATCTACGATCCTTTTACAATGATTTGTAATAAATTAGATGCTAAATATTATTATGATTTAGGAATATGTGCTGTTGCTCCAAGCCTTGAAATACCTTATAAAGATGTAAGAGAATTTAATGTCCCACTATTTTATTTAGGTTTTGGTAGAAGGTTAATGTTTAATTCAAAAAGATTACTTTTATCTTTATATAAAGAAGAAAAGAATTTAGATTTTAAAACTGATAATTTAAGTATAATTGAAGAAAAAAGAAATGATATTTTCCCTATTTTTGAAGATATGGGAACATATATTTATCGTAGTTATTATTTAAATAATTTAATTATTACTAAAGATAATAAAAATATTAAATTTTTATTTATTGATAGTTTAACTATTGATTCTTTAACATATTTTAAATTAGTTGAAGCCTATTATAAATATTATAATAATATTATAGCTTTAAATGAATTTAAAGATTTAATAAATGAATTAAATTTAAATATTGAAGATGGCTTTACATATCAAGATAGTGTTTATCAAAAGGAGGAATTATTTGATGAAAAAAATTGAATTATTAGCTCCTGCTGGCGATCTTCTAAAATTAAAAATTGCGGTTTTATATGGCGCTGATGCTATCTTTATTGGGGGAGAAAATTTCTCACTTCGTTCAAGAGCTTCAAATTTTACAATCGCTGATCTAAAAGAAGCTTGTAAATTTGCTCATTTACATAATGCTAAAGTACATGTTACTTGCAATATTGTTATGCATAATATTGATTTAGATGGCTTAAAAGAATATCTTATAACCCTTGATCAAATTGGTGTTGATGCGATTATAACAAGTAGTATTTATATGCTAAATTTAGCTAAAAAATATACTAAATTAGAATGTCATATGTCAACACAAATGTCTACATTAAATTCTAGTGCTGTTAATCTTTTAACATCGTTAAAAGCTGATAGGGTAGTTCTTGCAAGAGAACTTAGTTTAGAAGAAATTATTAATATAAAAAATAAAACTAATGTTGAAATCGAAACCTTTATTCATGGTGGAATGTGTTCTAGTCTATCAGGTCGTTGTATGTTATCTAATAATATGACTTTGCGCGATGCTAATAGAGGTGGTTGCGCGCATAGTTGTAGATGGAATTATAATTTATATTCTGATAATGTTAAAATAAACCCTGATGGTGATTATTTTTCTTTTAGTGCTAAAGATTTAGAAGCTACTAAATTTATACCAAATTTAATTGATGCTAAAATTGATTCTTTAAAAATAGAAGGAAGAATGAAATCAATTCATTATGTTGCGACTATAACAAATACATACCGTAAATTAATTGATGAATATTATGAATATGGTAGAATTAAAGATTTTAATATATATTATGATATGTTAAAAAAAGCTGAAAATAGGCTTTTAAGTACAGGTTTTTATAAAGGTGAATTGACTAAAAATGAACAATTATATGACCTAAATTTATCAGTTCCTACAAAAACTTTTATTGGCTTAGTATTAAACTATGACAATGAAAATAAAATTTGTTATATAGAACAACGTAATTATTTTTCACTTGGAGATATAGTAGAAGTATTTACTCCAACTAAAACATTTAAGTTTAAAATAGATAATCTATATGATATGGATGGCAATGAAATTTTAGTAGCTAGACATCCTAGACAATTATTATATTTTAAAACAAATATTGTTTTTAATCCTTATGATATGTTGAGGGCTTTATGATAATTATAAATAAATATTTAAATGATTTAGGAATAAAAATAGAATTTATTAAGAAAAAAGGTTTAAAATATACTCGTTTTCATTTTAGACCAAATTTATTTTATATAACTTCAAGTAGAAATCTAACTGAATTAGAAATAAATAATTATATTAGAACATATAATGATAAAATTTTAAAATATTGTTTAAATTTAAATGATAAACCAATTTTACATTTATGGGGAATTAAATATAATTTAGAATTTATAAAAAGTTCTACAAATAGTTATAAAATAGATATTAATAATTATGTAATATATATATTTTATACAACTATAAATAAACAAAAAGAAACGATAAAAAAATTATATTTAATAGAATTAACAAAAAAAATAGAACCATATTATAATGAGATGTTAGATTTGTTTTTAAAAACATTTAAAAATCATTCTAATATGCCTAAAATTAAAGATATAAAATATGTTAAATCTTATTTAGGAAGATGTAATACTTTAAATGGCGAAATTGAATTTTCTAGTCGTATAGCTAAATATAATATTGAAATTATGCGACTTGTAATATGTCATGAATTTTGTCATATATTTGTACCTAATCATTCAAAAACATTTTATTTATATTTATCTAAATTATGTCCTGATTATAAAAAATTATTAAAAATTGAAAAAGAAAATTATCAAAATATTCGTTATGATTATCTTTAAAAAAGTAAAAAAAAGTGTATAATATAAAAAAGAAAAAAGAGGTATTGTATGAAAGAACAAAAATTTGAATTAACTGAAGAAGGAAAAATAAAATTAGAAGAAGAATTAGAAGATTTAAAAACTATTAAACGTCCTGCAAATATTCAAGCTATTAAAGATGCACGTGCTCAAGGTGATTTATCAGAAAATGCTGATTATGCAGCTGCTAGAGAAGAACAATCAAGAATTGAAAGCCGTATTTTAGAAATTGAAACTATTTTAAAAAATGTTGTAATAATTGAAACTACAAATAAAAATATTATTTCTATAGGCTCAAATGTTACCTTAATTTATACAAAATTAAATAAAGAATTTAATTATGATGTTGTAGGTACAATTGAAGCTGATCCATTTAATGGAAAAATCAGCAATACTTCACCACTTGGTAAAGCTTTGTTAGGTCATAAAGCTGGAGATATAGTATCTTTTACTACTGAATCTGGTAAACCTCAAGAAATTAAGATTTTAGAAATAAAATAAAACAGGTCACCCTGTTTTTTTGTGTTTAAAAAGATGTTTAAAAAATTTATTCCTGATTATCATTTTAAATCAATATATGATATTGATTATAATTATTTTTTAAATAAAGGTTATAAAGTTGTTATGCTTGATCTTGATAATACTTTAATTCCATATCATGAAAAAATGCCTAATAAAAAATTAATATTGTGGAAAGAAAAATTGCTTGAGCTTGGTTTTATCTTAATAATAGTTTCTAATTCAAGAAAAGAAAGAGTTGAAAAGTTTGCTGAAAGTTTTGGGTTATTATGCGTTAAATTTGCTAAAAAACCATTTAAAAAAGGATTTAAAGAAGCTTTAAAAATATTAGAATATAAATATAAGCCAAATGAAATATTATTTATCGGTGATCAATTATTAACAGATATATATGGTAGTAATAGAGTTTCATTTACTAGTATATTAATTGATCCTATCAATTCTAAAACTGAAGCTTTAATAACGAAAATAAATCGCCTTATTGAAGCCTTTTTTAGAAAATTAACATGTTTATTTAATAAAGAAGCAAAAGCTAAATTTTATAAATATGAGGAGACTTCAAATGATTAAAAAATGTTTAGGCTGTGGCTCTTTAATGCAAAATGAAGATGTAAATAGACCTGGCTATACTAATGATATTAGTAGGGATTATTGTAAAAGATGTTTTCGTTTAATGCATTATAATGAAATCCCTAAAGTGTTTGCTAGTAATGAAGATTTTTTAAAAGTTGTTGATTATCAAATAAAAAAGAAAAATTTATTTATTTATTTAATTGATATTTTTTGTTTTCCTCTATCTTTTAATAAAGAAATAACTGACCGTTTAAGAGGTAAAGATGTAATCATTGTTATTAATAAAATTGATTTATTACCTAAATCATTTAATTTAGAAAATATTATTAATTTTGTATCTAAACAATGTGAAAAAATATTTTTTAAAGTATTAGCTATTCATTTAATATCTGCTAAATATAATTATTATATAAAAGACTTAATGAAAAATTTAGAAACATTTAGAAAAGAAAGAGATATTTGTATTTTAGGTCTTGCTAGTGTTGGTAAATCTAGTTTTATTAATGCTATTATAAAAGAATATACAAATTCAAAAGAAGATAAAATAGCTACATCTTTAATTCCTGGGACCACATTAGAAGAAATTAATATTCCTTTTTATTTAGATAATAGGGGATTTATCGATACGCCAGGATTGATATCTAATAAATCAATTTTAGCTAATATTGATAATAATTATTATAAAGATGTGATTCCAACAAGAGAAATCAAGCCTTTAACTTATCAGTTATTTGGCTCATATAGTTATTTTATAGGTGGATTAGTATATTTAAAGTTTAATGATATAAAAAAAGCTAGTTTAGTTACTTATAAAGCCGATAAATTAGATGTTATTAAAGTTAAAACAATTAATTTTAATAATACATTTAATAAGATTGGTAATACTATAACACCTTTTATAAATGATTTAAAATTTAGTGAAGAGATAATAAAAGTTAATGATAAAATAGCTATTTTTATTGGTGGATTTTTAATAATTGAAATACATGGTAATATAGAATTTACTTTAGGCTATAATTATAATTTAGGAGTTGATAAATATGACACTTTCTTTACAAGAACAAATAAAAAAAGCTCTTGATTTATTAAATAAAAAATATTTAAATTCCCCTCATGAAAAAAGATTAAACCATATTATGGGAGTTGCTGAAACTGCTAAATCTTTAGCTAAAAAATATGAAATAGATGAAGATAGGGCTTATTTAGCAGGCTTGATGCATGATTATTATCGTTATGAAGATATTAATGAAATGAGCGAATTATTAGATGATGAAGAGATTAAAATATGTGAAGAATTTCCTATCTTATATCATAATTTTGCCTCTGCAGAAGCTTATTTAAAACTTATTGGTAACGATAAAGAAATTTATGAAGCTATAAAATATCATACTTTTGGCAAACCTAATATGACAAAACTTCAAGAAATAATTTTAATAAGTGATTATATAGAACCGTCACGTGTTTATAAAGATTGTATTAAATGTCGCTGTTTAGTTGAAAGAGATTTATTCTATACAGCTATTTATGAATCTACTAAACATACTATTGACTTTGTTTTAAATGAAGGTAAAAATATTCACCCTTATCAATATGAAGTATTAAATTGTTATAAAGAAAAAATGTTAGATGATTTACTTTTAATAATAAAAGAAGCTCTAAATAAAGTTAGAGCACAAGAAGTTAAAATATATGAAACTAAAGAAACTTCACCATTTTATGATTATATAATCATTTCTACAATAAATAATACAAGAAGTAGTGAAGCTATAAAATCATATTTAGAAGATTATATTATAGATACTCCATTTAATATTAGGAGTACAGAAGGTGAAGGTAGTAGTTGGCTTTTAATTGATTTAAATAATGTTATTTTATCAATTTTTACTAAAGAAGAACGTGATAGACTAGATATTGATAAACTTTATTCTAATTTAAGAATTAAAGAAAGCTTTTAATTTATTTAAATTATTATAATAAAGATAATCATTTATACAATCTATAAGATTTAAACTTTTATTAATTAATTCATTATATTCATTAGTTAAATCAATATATTTAGAATTAAATAAGTAAGTTTTTTTAGTTATTTTACTAAGTAATTTTAAACTAAATATTTTAAATATATTTAATTTATTTATATATTTATAATATCTATAACAATTTAAACTAGCTTTAGTTAAATAACTTCTAATATCAGGATATGCTGAAATATGGCGAACGATTAAGTCTAAATTTAAATAAATATTTAGACGAAAATTATAATAATTATAATTAAATTTATTAAATTCTTTTTCTTTATTTATTTTATTATTTAAATAATAAGAATTAGTTAAATTTAAAATATTAATTTTACTATTAATTAAAACAATATAACAAAGATAAGCATAAAGAATTATTATATTTTCTTTATTATAATTATTATTTTTAGTTAAATTAGCCATATAAATAATATTATCTAAGAAATTATCAGAAAAATTATTTAAGACATTGAGGCTTTCTTTTTTATTAAAAAAATTATAAAATGAATCATAATTAAAGATATTGATTGTAAATAGCTCATAATCTTTCAATTTTATATTTAAAAAGTATTTAAGATCTATTCTATCAGTTATATCTTTAAAATAATGATATAAAAATAAAGGATATATCATAGAAATCACCATTAAAATTATATGCAAAAGAAAATATATTTGCAATAAAAAAGAGGAAAAGATGAAAAAGTTAAGTATAGATTTAGAGAATTCATTACAACAACAAATTTATAATAAAGGTCAAGATATTGATGTAGCAATAATGAGTTATTATTTAGATAATAAGGACTTTATTTTACCTTGTTTAACAATGTATCAAAATAAAGATGGTGGATTTGGACATAGTTTATATATTGATAATTATAATCCTAATTCAACAGCTTTTGTGACTTATTATGCTTTAAAATTGATCTATTTGTTTAGAACTAATAATAAAGATGAAGATTTAATTATTAAAAAAGCTTTAACATATTTATATCATAAAGCTTTAAGAAAAGATGATTTATTTTTAATAGCTGAACCAAGTAATAATAATTTTGCTCATGCTGATTATTTTACATATCCAAAAGATATTGATTTATCTTTAACAATGGGTATAATTGGTTTAACTATTTTACTTGTAAAAGAAGATAATCCTTATTATAAATTAGCATTAAATTTATATAATAAATATAATTTAGAAATTAATAATTATAAAGAAAATAATAAAAATATTATTTATAAAGCTATATTAATAAAAGGCTTAAATGAATGTAATATAGATCATGATTTAAAATTAGATGAAACAAAATTAGATATATTTAATATTTTAGAAATTAATGATTTTTTAAGTTGTAATAAAGAATTATTAGATAGAACACTTGATAATTTAATAAATACAATAAATAATAATGGTTTATGGGATTATAAATTAAATTGGCATAATAATTACCCAGAAGGAGATGTAGCAGAAATTAAATGGCTACTTCGTCAATCAGTAATAAATTATTATTATTTAAAAAAATATAATTTAGTAGAAACAAATTAAAAAATGTAGTAAAATAATAACGAGGTGTAGAAAATGAAAAAACCAGTAATGTTAATAATAATGGATGGCTTTGGTTTAGCTAAAAAAGGTGAAGGAAATGCTATTTATGAAGCTAAAAAGCCAAATTTAGATGCTATATTTGCTAAATATCCAATTGCTCATTTAGATGCTAGCGGGGAAGCTGTAGGTTTACCTGAAGGTCAAATGGGTAATTCAGAAGTTGGGCATATGAATATTGGGGCTGGCCGTGTGGTGTGGCAAAGTTTGTCAAGAATTAATAACGCGATTAAAACTGGCGAATTCGCTAAAAATGAAGCAATCAATGAAGCTATTGAACATGCTTTAAAGACTGGTAAAAAGTTTCATATTTTAGGTCTTTGTTCTGATGGTGGTGTTCATTCACATACTAGCCATATTATTGCAATCGCCAATTTAGCATTAAAGAAAGGTATAAAAGAAGTTTATTATCATGCTTTCTTAGATGGTAGAGATGTACCACCTACTTCAGCTGCTAGTTATTTAATGCCTATTTTAAATGAAGGAAAAGGTAAAATTAAATTAGCTACAGTTGGTGGTAGATATTATGGTATGGATCGTGATAAAAACTATGATCGTATTGAAAAAGCTTATGATGCAATGGTTAGAAATATCGGTCCACATTATGATAATCCTATTGATGCTTTAGATGAATCATATAAAAATGGAATTACTGATGAATTTGTTGTTCCATTTATTGTTGATGAAAATGGTATGATTGGTGATGGCGATAGCGTAGTATTTGCTAACTTCCGCCCTGATAGAGCTATTGAAATATCAACAGCTTTAACTAATCCAAATGGTATTGTTTATAATCCAGATAAACCTTATCGTCTAAATACAATCGGTGGACCAAAAGATTTAACATTTGTTTGTATGATGAATTATGCTGACCAAGTTAAAGGTAAACTTGCATTTGGCTTACAAGAATTAAATAATATGCTTGGTGAAGTTATATCTAATAATAATATGACTCAATTAAGAATTGCCGAAACTGAAAAATATGCTCATGTTACATTCTTTTTTGATGGTGGTGTTGATAAAGTATTACCAGGTGAAGATAGAATATTAGTAGATTCACCTAAAGTAGCAACATATGATTTATTACCTGAAATGAGTGCCTATGAAGTAACAGATAAAGTGCTTGAAGCAATCAAATCTAATAAATATGATTGTATCATCTTAAATTATGCTAACTGTGATATGGTTGGTCATACAGGTGTAATCCCTGCAGCAATAAAGGCTGTTGAAACTGTTGATACATGTGTTGGTAAATGTGTAGAGGCATTAAATGAAGTTGGTGGTGTAGCTATCATTACTGCTGACCATGGAAATGCTGAATGTGAACTTGATGAAGAAGGAAAACCTTATACAGCTCATACTACAAATCAAGTACCTGTTGTTATAACTGATGAAAACCTACATTTAAGAAATGGTATTTTATCAGATTTAGCTCCAACAATTCTTGAACTTTTAGGTTTAGAAAAGCCAGAAGAAATGACTTCAAAATCATTAATTTGTGATGCTAGTGAACAAGCAGTTGATCCACTTGCTATAACAAGAGAATAAACAAAAATATCTAAAAGGTCACTTAAGGTGACCTTTTACTATTTTAGCATAGAAAATTTATAAAGTATTAATATCAAAAAATAAACTTAATAAAACTTTTTAAAAATTGTGCAAATATTTCCTTTTTATTATAAAAAATAAGTCTATAATATAGCATGGTGAAAAAAGATGGATAGAAAATTAGAAAAGCAAATAGAAAGAAGAAAATTAATTTTAAGTGGTAACATTTGGAAAACTATTTTAATAATTTGTTTTCCGATTATGCTATATCAATTTATAAACTCTTTATCAACAATTATTGATCAAATGATTACTGCAGGAATATCTGCTGAAGCTAGTAATGCAGTTGGTTCAACTGCGCAAATTAAAAATATGTTCAGTGCTTTTGGTGGTGGTTTAGCATCTGGTGGGGCTGTACTTGTAGCTCGTTATTATGGAGCTGGTAGTGTCCATGATGCAAGGAATGCTAGTGGTAATTTATTGTGTCTTGGAATAATTTTAAATGTTATTATTCTTTTAATCTTTTTACCTCTTGCTGAACCCGTTATGCGAATTTGTCAAGTATCAGATAATGCGATAGAAATTGGCTTAAATTATTTTCGTTTACAATTAGTTGAATTAATATTTGTAACTACTAATAGCATTTTTATCGGTCTTGAAAAAGCAAAAGGTAATTCTAAATTAATCCTATATTTAAATTTAGGTATCTTATTTATAAAAATTGGTTTAACAGCTTTATTTGTTTATGCATTTAAAATAACTGATATAACCTGGATTGAAATAGCGACAATAGTTAGTCAATTAATACTTACTGTTATTGGTGTTATCTTTATGTTTAGGAAAAGCAACATTTTATTTATTTCATTAAAAGATTTTCGTATAAAATGGCTTTATTGCAAGGATATTTTATTACTATCTATTCCAATGTTTTTTGGTAAATTTGTTATGAATTTAGGTAAAGTATCAGTTAATGCTTTAGCTGGTTTATATTATAATGCTACTACAGATGGTTTAATTGTAGGGGCTCTTGGTATTTCTAATAATATTTCTGGTTTAGTAACTGGAATGACTTCAACTTTTGAAGAAAGTGAATCATCAATCGTTTCACAAAACCTAGGAAATAAAAATTTAAAAAGACCTCTTAAAGTGTTTATAAAATTATTAATAATTGCTTTAATAATTTCTATTATCGGTTATATATTAACTCGTTTTGTTTTAATTGACTTTTTAGTATCTTTATTTAATAATAATGACAGCAAGGGTGCATATTATAGTGATATGATTAAAAGTATTTATGAATTTGACTCTCTATCTATCCCGGCCCTTGGACTTTGTTCAGCTGTTTTAGGTTTATTATATGGTTTTGGTAAAACTTTCTTAGCTTCAATTTTAAATTTTTCAAGAATTGGTGTAAGAATTTTAACAATTGTAATATTTCATTATGCAATGCCAGAATTAGCTGGTCCTAGTGTTGTAGGTATTGCAATGGGTATTTCTAATGGAACTATTTTCTTATTATCTGTTATTTTCTTTGTAATATTCTTTATTGGACTTAAAAAACATGGTTATCGAGAGATGCATTTATCAGATCCTGAACCTGAAGTAAGTAAACTTGACTTAGGAGAATAATAATGGAAAAAACTAAACAAAAAAAATTAAAATATAAAGGAAAAATTATCGACTTATATGTTGATGATGTTATTAGTAGTACTGGTAATCCTTGTATTAGAGAATATGTTCATCACAATGGTGGGGCAGGAATTTTAGCGGTTAAAGATGATAAAATTTTATTAATTAAACAATTCAGATATCCTTATCAAAAAGATATTTATGAAATACCTGCTGGTAAAATTGAAATTGGTGAAGAACCATATAATACAGCATTAAGAGAATTAGAAGAAGAATGCGGTTATAAAGCTAATTCTTTAATCTCTTTAGGTTATATTTATCCTACGTGTGGTTATTCTGATGAAATAATTTATTTATATTTAGCTAATGATTTTATTAAAACTAAAACTAATTTTGATATAGATGAAGATATTAATTCATACTGGTTTAGTAAAGATGAAGTTTTAGAAATGATAAAAAATAAAGAAATTGTTGATGCTAAAACAATAATTGCCATTTTTAAATATCTAAATAATTGTTATTAAAAATAAGACTTATTACAAATATTATTCTTCTTAAGTTTGTAATAAGTTTTTTTATTATTTAATGCACAACTTTAAAATTTTGTACGTTGAATAAGCGTTTACATAGGTATATAATTGAATTAAATAAAGGATGCTACTGAAAAAGATTATACGAAGGAGGAACAAAATAGTCTACAGCGTTATCAATAACATATTAACATATATTCAATGATGATTGAATATAAACAAGGATGTTTATGTATTAGCATCATTAAATAATTAATACAAATATATTATACGAGGAGGCAACTATATTCCTATAATTAAATATTTAGACAAAAGTATTAGTAAAACAAACTGAAGGGAGGAAAAAATAATGCTAAAGAAAAGTTTTTTACTATGTTTATTTTTTATTATGAGTTTTATTTTAATGAGTTTTAATTATCAAACATTTAATTTAAGTTATGATAATAATACTTTATATTATGGTGATAATAGTTATAAATTAAAAGAAGAAAACTATATTACTTTAATTAATGATGATGGTAATAATCAAGAATATTTAATAATTATGGGTGATATTGAATTATTCTTTGATTCAGCTGATGAAAATTATTATTATTTTGCTGGTTATAATAATGAAGAAATACTTACTTTAAGAGTAGATATATCTAAAGGTAGATATATTATAGATATGTGCTTATGTAATAAGATTAATCAAGAAAATAATAATTATTTAGACTATTATTTAATAAGAGATAAATACTATGAATTAAGAAAGGCTAATACAATAAGTATTAAAAGAAGTTCAACGCCTTATATTGATCCTTATACATTAGAACAAATGACATCATCAGATAGATATTTAGATGGATATGAACCAACTAAATATAGTGTAGTTACTGATACAAGATATGAAGATCCTATAGTTAATATTATTCCAAAAGAATTATTTTTTACCGAAGGGAAATATGTATATTATGGTGAAGAATACATATTTGCCATTAATACAACTTATGAAACACATACTGATAATGTTAATTATTATGCTTCTAGAGTAGTGGTATTTGATATAGATATAACTGATCCAAGAAGTTCTAGATTTTATGATTCTGGTACTGATGTTGGGTATTATACTGAAATTAATGGCTTTAATATAGTTATTGATATGCCAATTATGGAAGTTTATGTTGGTATAGAAAACAACAACTCAAAATTTCAAAGTGGGTACCATATCGATGATAGTCAAGAAAGAGTAGTTGTTGAGCAAGGTGCATTTTTAGCCGGATATGGTATAGATCAAAGTCCTTTACCAATATATATGGATTTAGAATATTTATCTGGAGATGTAAGTGGTGCTGATGATTTAGCAATTGATGATTTTATTTCTTTTGATAAATTTAAATTTATGTTAGATAGCGAAATAACTGAAGAATATGATGATGATACTTTAGGCACTGAAATAGGTAAGGATATAGTAGATATGTTAGTATCTAGTGGAATTGCTAAATTATTATCATATTTCTTAAAACCTAAACCATTAGCTATTGCAGAAGCAATAGTTGATTTAGCATTAAATGCTATTGATTATTGCACTACATATAACAATAATAATAATGAAAATAAAATTTTAAAAAGAACTGGAAATATATTTGAACGGAATTATTTATTGTCTCAAAGTTTAAATGTTTCTGAAGATATTGTTCATTCTTTTTTAATTGCATTAAGTAAGTGTTATTCACAATTAATTGAAAGTGATATATATGATTATTCCTATAAGATTGGTTTTAGTTTTGAATTAGAATCAACCATATTGAAAAATATTTTAGAGGCTGATAGATATAGATATACCAATATGAATCTAAATATTGCATTAAAAGGAACATTATATGATTATTTAGGTAATCCATTAAACTATATTAGGCTAAACGGGGTTGATAATTCATATTATTATAGTGGAGAATTAAATAGTAATCAATTTTTAGCACATAAAAGTATTAATCTATATACATATTTCACAGTGACTCAAACAAATGCTCCAGGATTTAATACAACTATTAATTATTCAAATGAAGTTAAAACACTTTTCTACAATTCTAATTTAGATTATACAGCATTAATTACGTTACCAAATAATGTGCAACTTGAAATTTTTGATTATAATGGTAGGAAAATAGCATCATCTAACAATGGCTATTTTAATTCAAATAAGTTAATTTGTAATTTTGATAAAAATAAAAAATATTATTTTGCAGTTAATTTTACAAATAATAAAACGGGGAAAATTAGTGTATTAGAAGATTTTTTTAAAAATTTAACTACTAATTATACGTATAATAATAGTATTGAAAATGTAGAAGTATTTAAATTAGGAAGTTCAACAATTCCTAGAACATATAATTTCTTTACCAATTCAAATCAAGACACAAAAATATTAATTTTTGGTGAAAATGGAAATATTAAAGCGTATAATGACGATGCTTATTATGATCCTAATAATGATACGCAAGATTATAATAGTGCAGTAACTTACCATGTTAATAGAAACGAAATAATATATATCTTAGTATATGGCAATGGTATTACTCCGTACAATAAAGAAATAACATTTAATGCATTTCTGCAATAAAAAATTTATTTTAGGGGTGAAAAAATGCGTAAAAAAGCCATATTTATACTTAGCTTATTGTTTTTAGTAGTAATATGTAGTTGTAATAAAACTTATAATGATGGAGATATTATAAGTGTTGACGGTATTAAATATCAATATTTTAAAGATTATAGCAATTATATTAATAATGATAAAGGTGAACGAATATTTAATACAGCAGTGATAGAACCTTTTAATTTTGATAAAAATGATAATTATCAAGTTCATAGTATTTATTTTACAGATATGATTGGTGCCCAAGAAAAATATTTAAATAATGAATATTGTGTTATAAAATATGATGAACCTAGTGAAATTACTATAGATTCTAATAATCTTGATCAATACTTTGATAATTATCTTATAAATGTTAGAAATTATAAATTAAATGATCATATTTTTTATCATAAAAATAATTTTGAAAGATATTATATGTATAATACTTATTATTTTAATAGAACATATCACATTAATTCATCAATTGGTGAAGGAAAAATATATGGTTTAAGTTCTATATATGGTGGCCTACCCTTTAATGATTTATATACATTTGATTCATTTTCTGGCGATATAATAGATTTTTTTAAAACTCCAGGTTTTTATGTTGTAGGACTTGCTAAAGATATGGATGTTATAAATATTCCTAGTGAAGTAAAGGGATATAAAGTTAAAGGTATTGGTGAATATGCCTTTAATAATTTAGAAAAAGATATTGAAATAAATATTAGTAAAATAGATAGTTATTTTAATATAATGCCATTTGCGATAAATAGTAATAATAAAATTGTTAAAATTAATTCAGAAAGTAATTTATTATTATTAAGTGGAGCTATTAATAATGCTAAATTAGAATTAAAAGTTGATAAATTTAGTGCTATGGATGCATCTATAAATTCATGTGAAATATTATCGTTAACAGATTTACATAATCTAAGTTTACCAGATTATGAAATAATAGAAGTAGCTAATAAAACAGATGGTTCTTTATATACTTATGATGAAAATAATAATAAGACTTATAGAGGTTATTGTTTTTATATAGGATTACCAATTATTAGTGCTATATTTAACAATTCAACTTATATAGATAATCCAAGTATTAGTGATAATAAAGATGAATTATATTATTATGATAAGAATTTTTATGCTAAAGTAGAAATAGAAGATGAAGATTTAAGCGATACAGTATATGAATCATATATTCCTTTAATGAATAGTAAGATTCATTATTTAGATTTAAATTTAATAGGTAAATTTTATGAATTTAATTATGATTTTTATGATAAAATTTCAAAAACCTATTCCAATTCATTTATCAATAATTCATCATATTATTATGATTTAGTTTATTTAAGATATAATAGTGATATTAAATTTGAAGATGGAAATTTAATATTAGTAATATCTGATTTTTATAACAATGGTACTACTTATGGCTATAAAGCTTTAAAAACAAATGTTTATGAGGCAAGTTTTATAGTTAAGCCTTCATCTATTAATGTTTATTATATGGACGATATAAATGAAGGTGTATTTAAAAGAGTTAATACTGTTAAGGAATTTAGTGATATTTTAAATTGTTAATATAAAAAATAGAGTGTTTAAAAAAGCACTCTGTTTTTTATAATTATTGGTTTATCTAATTCTTCATCTAATATAGGTTTATTATAAATATAAGATAATATATTAGCTATTTTTATTTCATAATTTAAAACATTATTAATATTTAATTTATTATTAGTAATAATATTAATATCTTTTTTTATATTATTTAAATATTCTTTGCCTTTATTATTAAATCCTAAAATATAAGAAGTATTATAATTTAAATCTGTTTTTTCTATATTAAATAATAAATAAAAGATGGCTCTTTTAATCTTAGTTTTAGTAAAATATGAATTAGTAGATAATTCTATTAACTCTTTAAATGAATTAACTTTATTTAAATTATTTAAAAGATGTTTATGAATTCCATCATTTATAAATAAAATATTATCAAAATTATTATAATTAAACATCATATATTTAAAATATGGAAATAATAATTCATAATTTAAGACATCTTTAGATACATATTTAGGACAATATTTATTAATTAAATTTAAATTAGTTCTGATTGCGCTACTTGATGTATAAAAATCATCATTTGGAATAGATACTTCATGATTATCGCCAATTCTTTTAATTAATTTTAATTCAATATTTAATTTATTATCATAAATAGCTTTTAAATAAGAATAGGCTAATAAATCATTTGGAGGTAAATTTAAGATATTTTGGGTGAATTTTTTATAATTTTCACCTTTATTTTTTTGTTGTTGATTTAAATCTATAATTTTATTTTTAATTAGATTAATATCATTTGATTCACTACCACAATATATTTTATTTACTTTTAATTTATTTAATTCTAATACAGCATAATCAGCAAATCTAGTAGCATTATTACAAGCAAGAACACTCGGTAAAGATATTACAATATCACATTCATTTAAAGCATATCTTGCTTTTGTTTTAGGTAAATGTAGTGATAAGTCTCCCCGCATAGTAAAATATGATGATAAAACTACAATTAAAATATCAGGGTTTTCTAATTCTTTTATTTTTTTTAGTTGATATAAATGACCATTATGAAAAGGATTATATTCACAAATAGTTCCAACTATATTCATATTATCACGTCCTAATCTATTATAACAAAATATATTTATTTTGTATATTAGGTTTAAAAATGTTATAATAAAGCTAAATTAAGTATTTTTGGAGGTATATAATGAATTGGGATTATACACTTATTTTTAAAAATGAAGAATTATTTAATAAAGCATGTGAATCTGTATTAGATGAAGCTAATCAAATCAATAAATTAAAGAATAAATTACATGAAATTACTTATTTTAAAGAATTTTTAAATAAGGAAAAGAAATTAAGTATCAATTTAGAAAAAATTGCTATATATGCTAATTTAAAATATAGTAAAAATTCTAAAGATATTAAAAATCAAGAACTATATAGTTATGTTAATAATTTATTTAGTGATATTAATAATCTTTTAAGTTTTGCTGAACCTGAACTTATTAGTATCGGGTATGATAAGATTTTAAATTTCATTGATAATGATAAAAGTTTAGAAAGTTATCAATATTATTTTCATAAATTATTTTTAGGTCAAAGTCATATTTTAGATAGTAATAGTGAAAATTTATTAGCTAAATATAGTGAAACATTTAATGGTTATAACAGACTATATAATGCTTTAGCAACAGCTGATGCTAAAAGTAATGAAGTTATTTTAAATGATGGTAGTAAGATTTTAGTTAATAAAAACAATTTTAATTATTATTTACAAAACTTAAAATTACAAGAAGATAGAGAAAAAGTATTTAATATCATTTATAGTTATTTTGATGAACATAAAACGACATTTGCTAGTATTTATAATTATATTATGCAAACTGAATTAGCTAATATGAAAGCTAGAAATTATAATTCTATTTTAGAAAGTCATTTAGCTAAAAATAATATTAATATTCAAGTTTATTTAAATTTGATGAATGTGGCTAAAAGTAATACTTCAGCGCTTAAAAAATATTATAATATGCGTAAAAAATATTTTAAATTAGATAAATTACATACTTATGATCGTTTTTTAACATTTGTTAAAGATGATAAAATATATGATTATGAAGAAGCTAAAAAAATGTTTTTTGCTGCTGTTAAAAAAATAGGTGGTGAATTTGAAAAGAAAGCTCATAAAGTTTTAGAACTTGGTAGAGTTGATGTTTTACCTCAAGATGGTAAAAGAGGTGGAGCATTTTCTACATGTTCTTATGAATGTGGTAATTTTATTATGTTAAATCATAATAATAATCTTGATAGTGTCTTTACATTAGCTCATGAAGCAGGCCATTCAATGCATTCTTTATTCGCTAATGAAACACAGCCTTATGAAACAAGTAATTATGTTATATTTGTTGCCGAAATTGCTTCTACATTTAATGAAGCATTATTACTAGATTATTTACTTTCAGAAGATATTTCTAATAATACAAGAATAGCTTTATTACAAAAAGAAATAGATAATATAATTAGTACTTTTTATAGACAAACTTTATTTGCAACTTATGAATATGAAGCCCATAAATTAGTTAGTGAAGGAAGGCCAATTACAAGTTTTACATTAAGTGAAATTATGAAAGAACTTTATTTAAAATATTATGGTTTAAATTTAGAAGAAGAACCTTTAAAACAATATGTTTGGGCTTATATTCCACATTTATTTAATACGCCTTTTTATGTTTATCAATATGCTACAAGTTATGCAGCAAGTTTAGCCATTTATGAAAGAGTTAAAAAAGATAAATCGGCTTTAGATGATTATTTGAATTTATTAAAAGCTGGTGGAGCTAATTACCCACTTAATTTAGTTAGATTAGCTGGAGTCGATTTAGAAAAAGAAGAAGCTTTTATGGCAGTATGCAAGAGATTAAGTTTTTTAGTAGATGAACTAGAAGAAGCTTTAAAGGAGGATGAATAAGATGAAGGCAGGAATATTATTACATATTACAAGTTTACCAGGTAAATATGGGATTGGAACTATTGGTGAAGAAAGTTATAAATTTGTTGATTTTTTAGCTGATTCTAAAATTAAATTATGGCAAGTTTTACCACTATATCCGACTGGTTATGGTGATTCACCATATCAAGCTAATTCAAGTAATGCTCGTAATTATTATTTAATTGATCTAGATGATTTAGTAAATATGGGTTTAATAAGTCCTGAATTTTTAAGAGATATGCCATTTAAAAAAGGCGAAAAAGTAGATTATGAAATGCAATTTAAATATAAAGTATTATGTTTAAAAGAAGCATATATTAATTATTCTCCAACTAAAAAATTTAGTGAATTTGTTAATAGTAAAAAATATCATGAATATGCATTATATATGACTTTAAAAGAAAGATTTAATTTTAAACCTTTTAATTTATGGCCTGGTGAATATAAGAATTTTAATAAAGAAATTGAGGATAAAATATTAATTAATTTTAAAGACACTTATTTATTTTATATATTTACTCAATATATATTTAATATTCAATGGCGAAAATTAAAAGAATATGCTAATAAAAAAGGAATTGAATTAATTGGCGATATTCCTTTATATCTTGGTTATGATAGTGCTGATGTTTATTTTCATAAGGAATTATTTCAATTAGATAAAGAACATAAAATGACAAGAGTTGCCGGATGTCCGCCTGATGCTTTTAGTAGTGATGGTCAATTGTGGGGGAATCCACTTTATAATTGGCATTATATGGCAAAAGATAATTATAAATGGTGGCATAATAGAATAAAAGATGAATTTCAATATTTTGATTATTTAAGAATAGATCATTTTAGAGGTTTAGATAGATATTATTCAATACCTTCAGGTGAAGATACAGCTCGTAATGGCAAATGGGTAAACGGCCCAAAATTAGCCTTGTTTAAAGATATTTTGGATTTAAAAATAATAGCTGAAGATTTAGGTGAAATAGATGATAGCGTTCGTAAATTATTAAAATCATCTGGTTATCCAGGTATGAAAGTTTTAGAATTTGCTTTTGATGGTAATATTAACAATGAACATAAACCATCTAATTTTTCTTCATCTAACTATGTTTGCTATACTGGTACACATGATAATTCACCTCTTAAAGGTTATATTACAAGTCTTAGTGAATATAGTAGAAATATTTTAATTAATGATTTAGTTAAGGAATTAAAATTATTAAAAATTAATACAAATATTAAAAGTGTTGATGATCTAATTGATAAAATTATTGAATTAGCTTTTGCATCGAAAGCTGATATTTGTATTATTCCTTGGCAGGATATTATGCATTTAGGTGAAGAGGCAAGGATGAATCATCCTTCAACTATTTCTTTAAATAATTGGTCTTATATGGCTAAAAGTACTGATTTTAAATTAAATATTTCTAAAAAAATAAAGAAATTAGTAGAAAAATATAATAGGTAAAATATATGGAAAAATATCAATTAGTAGAAAGAAGTATAATTACTACCTATCGCAAAAAGATTTGGGCTCCTTTTATTCAAGGTTTAAAAAAATATAATTTATTGGCTCCTAATGACCATATATTAGTTTGTATGTCTGGTGGTAAAGATTCATTTTTACTAGCTAAATTAATGGAAGAACTTCATAAGCATAGTGATTTCCCTTTTTCATATACTTGTTTAGTTATGGACCCAGGTTATAAAAAAGAAGTTAGAGAAAAAATAATTAATAATTTAAAACTTTTAAATATTAAGGCCGAAATAGTAGATTCAGATATTTTTGCAATAAGTGATTTAAAAGGTGGTAAACCTTGCTTTTTATGTGCAAGAATGCGTAGAGGTTTCTTATATAAACAAGCTGAAAGATTAAAATGTAATAAAATTGCCTTAGGTCATCATTTTGATGATGTTATCGAAACTTTATTTTTAAGTATGTTTTATAATGGTATGATGCAAGCTATGCCTCCTAAATTAATAAGTGATAATTATAAAGGTTTAGAACTTATTAGACCTATGTATTTAATTCATGAACAAGACATTATTAATTTTGTAAAATATAATGAATTAGAATTTATTAATTGTGCATGTAAATTTAGTGATAGCAATAATAATTTTGATTCTAAACGTTTAGAAGTAAAAAATATCATTAAAGGTTTAAAGAAAATGAATCCTTTGATACCAAATAATATTTTTAAATCTTTAGAAAATGTCAATCTAGATACTTTAAATGGTTATTATAAAGAGCGTATTTATTACGATTTTAATACTATGTATCAAGAAAAGGAGCAAACATGTTTGAAAGAGAAATAGCCTTAATAGGTGAAGAAGATTTTTTAAAAATTCAAACTAAAAAAGTTTTAGTTTTTGGTCTTGGTGGAGTTGGTGGTTATGTTTGTGAAATGTTAGTACGTTCTGGTATTAAAGAGATTGGTATTTGTGATTTTGATATAATAACTAATTCTAATAAAAATAGACAAATCATCGCACTTGATTCAACAATAGGTAAAAATAAAGTTGTTGTTATGAAGGAAAGATTAAAAGATATTAATGATAATTTAATAATTCATGAATATAATTTTAAAATTACTGAGGACAATATAAATAAAATCCCTAATGATTATGATTATTTTATAGATGCGGTTGATGATGTTTCTGCTAAAATAGCTATTATTAGATATGCATATGCTAATAATATTAGAATTATAAGTTCGATGGGGACAGGAAATAAATTAGATCCTACGAAATTTAAAATTAGTAAAATCAATCAAACTAAAGTATGTCCTTTAGCTAAAGTAATGCGTTATAAATTAAAAGAATTAAATATTTCGGATTTAATGGTATTATATAGTGAAGAATTACCTATTAAAACAAGTAATAGAGTTATTTCAAGCATTAGTTTTGTTCCTAGTATTGCTGGAATATTAATAGCTCGCTATGTTATTTTAGATATTATTAATAAAAATTAATGTATTTAATTAATATAATATGTTAGAATTAAAACAAGAGGTGATAGCGTGAAAAATGATGCATTAGAATTTGATCCTTATGATTATTATAAAAAAGAATTAAAGGGTAAAGTTAGTGAAAGAGCTAAAGAATTAATTGAAAATTTGACTAAAAAAGCGAATATTGATACAGAAAATAATAAAAAATTAAATTCTGAAATAAAAAAATTAGAAAATGAAATTGACAATTGTAGTTTTAAATGTTCGGGACATAAGGTTTTAAATATATTCTTAATTATTCTTGGGATTGCTGGTGTTATATTTAGCATTTTAGGAATTGTAAGAATGGTTTTAGGTGATTCTGATTTATTTGCTATTTTAAGTTTAGTTATTGGTATAATTGTAGCTGTTGTATGTTTTTTAATAGTCTTTTTAGTTTTAAGAAAAAAAATAAAAAAATATGAAAATGAATTAAAGAAATTAAAAAATAAACATCAAAATAAAGTGAATGAGGCTTGGCAAGGTTTAGCACCTTTAAGAGAATCTTTTGACTTTAGTCAATATATTGATTTTGTTAATGATTTAAATACAACGATTAAACTTGATAAAGATGTAGATAAAAGGAAATTAAAATTATTAAATGAAAGTTATGATTTAAATTGGTTTTATGGTAATAATGAATCTGTAGTTGATGTTTATAGTGGTACAGTTGGTGAAAATCCGTTTTTAAGAATTTTAGTTAATAGAACAGATTTATATAATCACACTTATACAGGTACTAGAGTTGTAACTTGGACGAAACAAGTTAGAGGTAGTGATGGTAAGATGCATACTGTAACAGAATCAGAAACTTTAGTAGCTAATTATTCAGCTCCTGCCCCTAAATATTTTAATTATTCAATGATTATTTATGGTAATGGGGCCGCTCCTAAACTAACATTTAGTCGTAATCCTTCAGGCCTACCTTTAGAACATGATGAAAAAGATGTTGAAAAACTGATTAAAAAAAGGACTAAAGAAATAGAAGAAAGAGCGGAAGAAGCAATTAAAAAAGGTAAGAATTTTACTGCATTAGCTAATAACGATTTTGACGCTTTATTTTATGCAATAGATCGTAATAATGAAACTGAATTTAGATTATTGTTTACACCACTTGCTCAACAAAATATGACAGAACTTATTTGTGCAACTGATACTTATGGTGATGATTTTAGATTTTTAAAACAAAATAAACTAAATTATATTGTATCTAATCATAGTAGTAGTAGTATCGATTTAAGATATACGAATTATTTTAACCTTTATAATTATGAAGAATTAAAAAATAATTATATTAATGATATTACAAGAGAATTTTATTCATTATATTTTGATTTAGCTCCGATTTTAGCAATTCCACTATATCAAATGAATGAAGCACCTTTATATGATGGCAAAATAAATGAAGATGAAATTACATATTATGAAGCTGAAGCTTCAATTAATCATATGAATTCTAATTTATTTAGACCTATTGAAAGTAAAACAAACCAAATTTTAAAAACGAAAAAAATAAAAGAATTTAATGATGCTGAATTATATAAAGTTACAAGTTATTCTTATGATAAAATTCCTAGAACTACATATGTACCTGTTGCTTGTCGTAATGGTGGTGTATATGATGTAGCTGTTAATTGGTTTGAATATATACCTTGTCAAAAAGATAGTAATGTTGCATTTAGTAAGATTAAAAATAATGACAATAGTAATTTAAATACTAATATTAGCAATAATTCTAATATAAATAACAATGTTGTTCGCTATCATAATTTTGCTAGTTTCTTTGTTGGAGAAGACGGATTTAACGAGAATGATGCGAATACATTTGCAAATGAAATTAAAAAACATTATAATATTAAATAAATAAAGGAGGATTTTATTATGGCAAACGGATTAGATGAAATGAAGGATCCTATTAATCCTGATGGTCGTGATGTTAATGTTATTCAAAAACAAATACCTGTAACAGTAGGTTGGGGTTCTAAATTTTTTCAAATTATTTTGTGGGTTTTAGCTATAATCCCAGGTTTAATTTTCTTGTTTATGAAAATTAATGCTAAAGCATATTTACGTAAATTAGAACAAAAAATTCAACATGATGCTTCACAAATTGATAATTATTTAGAACAAAGAGTAGTGATTTTACAAAATGCCGCTAAATTATTAGATAAAGCTATCGATTTAGATAAAGATACTTTAACTAGTATTGCAAAATATCGTGCTGGTGCGCGCGATAATGATGCTGCTAGAAATCAAACAAGTCAAGATATCGATAAATTATTTGGCCAAATCAATGTGGCATTTGAAAATTATCCTAATTTAAGAGCTCATGATGAAATTGAAGAATGCTTAAAACAAAATAGTTATTTACAAAAAGAAATAACTGCTGCCCGTGAATTATATAATGACACTGTTTATACATGGAATAGTGCTATTCAAGAATGGCCTACTAAGATGATTGTTGCTGCTGAACAAGGTTATACAACACGTATTCCATTTTCAGCATCACAAGAAATTAAACAACAAGCTCGTGGAGTATTCTTTTAATCAAGACTGTTTTTACAGTCTTTTTTTATGGTGAAATATGGTATTAAAGAAATAAATGAAAGAACAAATATTTTAATTGCTGAATTAACAAATTTATGGGAACGTTCTGTAAAAACTAGTCATCATTTTCTTAATTTAAAAGAAATTGAAAGAATTAAACAATATGTACCAAATGAATTAAGAAAAGTTGCAAAATTGTTTGTAGCTATTGAAAAATCAAATGTTTTCTTGCTTTTATTGGTATAAAAGATGATATGATTCAAATGTTATTTGTTGATGATAAATATGTAGGAAAAGGAATTGGAGGTAAATTAGTAGATTATGTAATAGATAATTATGATATTAAATATGTAGAAGTAAATGAAGATAATCTAATTGCTCATAAGTTTTATTTAAATAAAGGATTTAAAGATTTAAAAAGAAAAGAATATGATGATTATAATGATCCATATCCAATAATTATTATGAAAAGATAAATTTATTTAAATATTAAAAATTACTTGTAAAATGACTTTAGATATGATAAGATTAAATGACTTTAAGATAGTCCAGAGAGGCTAACAAGTAAATTAGATATTATGATAATACTAGTCTTTTTACGCCTTGCTGTAGAAAGACTATTTTTTTAAGAGGAGAATAATTATGCGTGGTTTATTAACATTACATGATTTAAGTCAAGAAAAAATTAAAGAAATTATTAATTATGCTTTGAAATTAAAGGGTGGATTTTCTAAAAAATATGAAGGAAAGAAAATGGCCACTCTTTTTTTTGAAAATTCAACTAGAACACAATATAGCTTTCAAGTTGCAATGTTAAACTTAGGAATTAAAGTTATTAGCTTTAATGCTAGTGTATCATCAGTTCAAAAAGGTGAAACATTATATGATACTGTTCGTACTTTTGAAGCATTAGGTTTAGATGGTGTAGTAATTCGTTCTAGTATTGATAATTATTTTAAGCAATTAGAAAATATTAAAATGCCAATTTTTAATGGTGGTGATGGTGCTAGTAATCATCCAACTCAATGTTTACTTGATTTAATGACAATATATGAAGAATTTGGTCATTTTGAAGGCTTAAAAGTTTGTATGGTTGGGGATATTTCTCATTCAAGAGTAGCACATGGTAATATTGAAGTGATGAAAAGATTAGGGATGGAATGTTATATTTCAGGACCAGAAGAATTTAATGATGGTAGTGCTCCTCATTTAGAATTTGAAGAAGCTGTTAAGAGTTGTGATATCATTATGATGTTAAGATGTCAATTTGAACGTCATAAAGAAAAAATGAATTTAAGTGAAAAAGAATATTTTAATTTATACGGTCTTGATATGAATAAAGTGAATATGATGAAAGATAAAGCTATCATTATGCATCCGGCTCCGGTCAATCGTAATATTGAAATAGCTGATGATGTTGTAGAATGTAATAAATCACGTATTTATAAACAAATGACAAATGGTGTTTATATTAGAATGGCAGTAATATCTATGGTTTTAGATGGAGATTTATAATGTATATATTAAAAAATGGTTATATTATTTTAAATAATGAATTAATTAAAAAAGATATTTATATTAAAGATAATAAAATAGTTGAGCACTTAGATGATGGCATAGTTATCGATTGTACTGATTTATTAATTACTCCAGGAATTTGTGATATTCATGTTCATTTAAGAGAGCCTGGATTTGTAAATAAAGAAACTATTAAAAGTGGAACAATGTCAGCTGCTAAAGGTGGGGTAACAAGTTTATTTGCGATGCCTAATTTAAAACCTTGTCCTGATAGTTTAGCTAATTTAGCAATTGAAGAAGAAATAATAAAAAAAGATGCGGTAGTTAAAGTATATCCATATGCTAGTTTAACAAAAAATGAACAAAGTAAAGAGTTAAGTGATATTAAAGAACTTTCTACTCATGTTTTAGCTTTTTCAGATGATGGTGTAGGTTTTAGAAATTTAGATTTATTAAAAGAAGGCATGAATGAAGTAAAAAAATATAATAGAATAATTTGTTCACATGCGGAAGATTATAATTATTTACCAACAGACAATAATTCTGAAGCTGAAGCAGTTAGAAAAGAATTGGAATTAGTTAGTAAATTAAATTGTAAATATCATTTTTGTCATATATCTTGTAAAGAAAGTTTTAAGTTAATAAAAGAAGCTCAAGATAAAGGACTTAATGTTACTTGTGAAGTAACACCACATCATTTATTTTTAAATAAAGATATGATTAAAGGTGACCCTAATTTTAAAATGAATCCACCTTTAAGAAGTAAAGAAGATCAAATTGCCACTATTAAGGCTTTACTTAGCGGTGTAGCTAATGTAGTAGCTACAGATCATGCTCCACATACAAAAACAGAAAAGTCATTGCCTTATGAAAAAGCATTAAATGGAATTATAGGTTTAGAAACTTTAGTACCTTTAATTTATACTAATTTAATTAGGACTAATTTAGCAAGTTTAGATGATTTTATAAACTGGTTAATTAATAATCCAAGGAAAATAATGGCCTTAAATGAAGTTAAATTAGAGTCTGGTTATCCTGCTGATATAGCATGTTTTGATATTTTTAATAAGCATAAATATAATGAAGAAGAAATAAAATCAAAAGCTGTAAATTCACCTTTTATTGGTTATGAATTATATGGCTTTTGTAAATATTGTTTTGTTGATGGTAAATTAGTATATGGCGGTGAATAAAATGAAAAGAAAATTAGTGTTAGAAAATGGAATGGAATTTGAAGGTGTTGGCTTTGGTTCTCGCAAAGAAAAAGTTGCTGAAATAGTTTTTAATACTTCAATGGTAGGCTATCAAGAAATATTATCAGACCCTTCATATTGTGATCAATTTGTAATTATGACATATCCTTTAATTGGCAATTATGGTCTAACTGATGAAGATTATGAATCGAAAAATATTTATATGTCTGGTTTTATTGTTAGAGAATATAATGATACACCATCAAATTTTAGATACACAAGAACTTTATCTGATGTTATGGAAGAAAATAATGTTGTTGGTATAGCTGAAATTGATACTAGAGAATTGGTTAGAGTGATAAGAGATTATGGCTCTATGAAGGCATTTATTTGTGATGCTAATAAATCACATGAATATGCTATGGAACATATTAAAAATTATAATTATCCAACTAATCAAGTTGAAAAAGTTTCTTCTAAAAGAGTATGGTATTCAAGAACTCGTAATCCATTATATAATGTAGTTTGTGTAGATTGTGGTTGTAAATTAAATATAATTAGAAAATTAAATGAATTTGGTTGTAATGTTGTAGTAGTACCTTATAATACAACTAAAGAAGAAATTTTAAAATATCATCCAGATGGTCTATTTTTATCTAATGGTCCTGGTGACCCAGAAAATGTTAAACCAGTTATTAATTTAATAAAAGAATTAAAAGGTAAATTACCTATTTTAGGTATATGTTTAGGGCATCAAATGATTGGCCTAGCCTATGGGGCTAAAACTTATAAAATGAAATTTGGTCATCGTGGGGCTAATCATCCGGTTTTAGATTTAGAAACAAATAAAGTTGAAATTACTAGCCAAAATCATAGTTTTGCGATCGATAAAGAGAGTTTAAAAAATACAGGACTTACTTTAACCCATATCAATATTTTAGATCAAGAAGCTGAAGGAATGAAAGATGATGAAAATTATCTAATATGTGTTCAATATCACCCTGAATCAGCTGCAGGTCCTGAAGATAGTACCTATTTATTTGGTCGTTTTCAAAATCTAATGAAGGAGTGGAAAGCAAAATGCCAAAAAGAAGAGATTTAAAAAAGATAATGGTTATTGGTTCAGGTCCGATTGTTATCGGTCAAGGAGCTGAATTTGATTATGCTGGAACCCAAGCTTGTCTAGCCTTAAAAGAAGAAGGTTATGAAGTTGTTTTAGTTAACTCTAATCCGGCTACAATTATGACTGATACAAAAATTGCTGATAAAGTTTATATGGAACCATTAGATTTAGAAAATGTAGCTAAAATAATTCGTTTTGAACGTCCTGATGGTTTAATTTGTTCAATAGGTGGTCAAACAGGTCTTAATTTAGGTATGCAACTATATCGTAAAGGAGTTCTTGATGAATGCCAAGTTGAATTACTTGGTACAGGTTATGATGCTATTAATCAAGCTGAAGATCGTGAATTATTCCGTGATTTATGTCTAAGAATTGGTGAACCAATCCTTGAAAGTATCAATTGTAAAAGTATTGAAGAAGTAATTAATGCAGCTAATAAGATTGGCTATCCTGTTATTTTAAGGCCTGCTTTTACGCTTGGTGGAACTGGTGGTGGCTTTGCAAGCGATGATGATGAAATAAAAGAATTAGCTAAAAATGCTTTAAAATTATCTCCGGTTGGGGAAGTATTAGTTGAAAAATCAATAAAAGGATTTAAAGAAATTGAATATGAAGTTTTACGTGATAAAAATGATACCGCAATAGTTGTATGTAATATGGAAAATGTTGATCCTGTTGGGATTCATACAGGCGATAGTATTGTTGTTGCTCCTAGTCAAACCTTAACTAATAAAGAATATCAAATGTTAAGAAATAGTGCTCTTAAAATTATTAGAGCTTTAAAAATAGAAGGTGGATGTAATGTACAATTTAGTTTAGATCCATATTCATTTCAATATTATGTAATTGAAGTTAATCCACGTGTTTCTCGTTCAAGTGCTCTTGCAAGTAAAGCGTCAGGCTATCCTATTGCGCGTGTTTCCGCAAAAATTGCCTGTGGTATGCGCCTTGATGAAATTGATATAGCTAATACAAAAGCTAGTTTTGAGCCAACTTTAGACTATGTAGTTACTAAAATACCCCGTTTTCCATTTGATAAATTTCAAACAGCTAATCGTCACTTATCAACTCAAATGAAGGCTACTGGTGAAGTAATGGCTATTGGTAGGACAATTGAAGAAAGCTTACTTAAAGCAGTTCGTTCATTAGAAAATAAAGTTTATCATTTAAGTTTAGATAAATTAAATAAAATGTCTACTAAGGAATTAATTAATTTTATTAAAGAAGAAAATGATGAAAGAATATATGCAATTTGTGAAGCTATAAGAAGAAATGTAACTATTGATGATTTATATCAAATCACAAAGATTGATCGTTTCTTTTTAGAAAAAATAAATCATATTGTTAATATTGAAAATATAATTAAAGAAAATCCACTTGATATTAATAATTTAAAATTAGCAAAAAGATATGGTTTTTCAGATGAATATATTGCTAGTATTTGTAATATTACCCCAAAAGAAGTTTATGAAATAAGACTTAAAAATAATATTTTCCCTGTTTATAAAATGATTGATACTTGTGCTAGTGAATTTAAATCATATATTCCTTATTTTTATTCAACATATGAACATGAAAATGAAAGTATTAGAAGTAATAAAGAAAAAATAATTGTTTTAGGTTCAGGGCCAATTAGAATCGGACAAGGTGTTGAATTTGATTATTCTACAGTTCATGCAATTTGGGCAATTAAAGAAGAAGGATATGAGGCTGTAGTTATAAATAATAACCCTGAAACTGTATCGACGGATTATACATTATCTGATAAATTATATTTTGAACCGTTGACATATGAAGATGTAATGAATGTAATTCATTTTGAAAAGCCTAAAGGTGTAATTGTAGCTTTAGGTGGTCAAACGGCCATCAATCTAGCCAGCGCTCTTGAAAATAGTGGTATTAAACTTATTGGAGCTAGTGCTAAAGCGATAGATTTAGCTGAAGATAGAGAAGAATTTGAACAAATAATGAACAAATTAAATATTCCAATGCCAAAAGGTAAAGGGGTATTTAGTGTTGAAGAAGGCATTAAAGAAGCTAATGATATAGGTTATCCCGTACTTGTTCGTCCATCTTTTGTCCTAGGTGGTAGAATGATGCATATTGTTTATGATGAACTTAATTTAAAAGCATTTATTAAAGAAGCATTAGATTATGATGCTACACATCCTGTATTAGTAGATAAATATATTAGTGGTCAAGAATGTGAAGTTGATGCAATTTGTGATGGTAAAGATGTTTTCATCCCAGGTATTATGGAACATATTGAAAAAACCGGTGTTCATAGTGGTGATAGTATGAGCGTTTACCCACCATATTCTTTAAATGAAGAAGTATGTAACACAATTTGTGACTATACAACTAAAATAGGTCTTGGTTTAGGACTTGTTGGCTTATTTAATATTCAATTCATTGTTGAAGGTAATAATAAAGTCTCAATTATTGAAGTAAATCCACGTTCTTCAAGAACTGTACCATTTTTAGCAAAATCTACAAATATTCCAATTGCTGGTATTGCTGCTAAAGTAATGTTAGGTAAAACATTAAAAGAATTAGGATATGTAGGATTATATCCTAATCGTAAACGGCATTATGTTAAATCCCCTACTTTCTCATTCACTAAGATTAGAGGTTTAGATGCTGTTTTATCACCAGAAATGAAATCGACAGGTGAAGCTATTGGCTATGATAATAGTTTAAATAGAGCACTTTATAAATCGCTTAAAGCTAGTGGTTTAAGAGTGGCAAATTATGGAACTATTTTAGCTACAATTGCGGATACAGATAAAGAAAGAGCTCTACCTTTAATTAAACGTTTTTATAATTTAGGTTTTAATATTGTAGCTACTAAAGGTACAGCTACTTATTTAAAACAACATAATATTAGAACACGAGTATTAAAAAAGATATCTGAAGGTAGTGAAGATATTTTAGAACAACTTCGTAAAGGTTATATTACTTATGTAATAAATACAGTTAATGAAGATAAAAGAAATACAAAACATGATGGCGTATTAATAAGATCATGCGCAATTGATAATAATGTTGCAATCTTTACATGTCTTGATACAGTTAATGTTTTATTAAATGTTTTAGAAGAAACAACAATGTCAGTATCGACTATTGATGAGGAATAGTTATGGAAAAACAAATATTAGAAATAATAGAAAATAGAAGTTTAAATAAAGCTGTTTATAAAATGGTTTTAAAAGGTGATTTCAAAAATATTAAAAATCCTGATGAATTTATAAACATAAGTTTAAAGAATTTCTATTTACGCCGTCCATTTAGTGTGGCTGATTATACATTAGATACTTTAACTATCATTTATAAAGTTCTTGGTGAAGGGACTAAAGAAATGACTAATTTAAAAATTGGTGATAAATTAGATGTTTTAATCGGTTTAGGTAATGGTTTTTATGATATGAACAGTCAAAAGCCATTACTTATAGCTGGTGGAATCGGTATAGCACCTTTCATCAATTTAATTAAAGAATTTAATAAAGAAGGAATTAGACCAACTTTAATATATGGTGAGCAAACAAAAGATAATTTTATTTTATTAGATTTTTTTAAAGATAATACTAATTTATATTTAACTACCGATGATGGAAGTTTAGGATATTTTGGTAATAGTGTAGATTTTATAAGAAATAATATTATAGATTATGATAAATTTTATGCTTGTGGACCAATACCTATGTTAAAAAGTTTAAATAATGTATGTACAAAAATCGGTTATGTTTCACTTGAAGCTAGAATGGGATGTGGCTTTGGTGCTTGTATGGGTTGTTCAATTAAGACTGTTGATGGATATAAAAGAGTTTGTAAGGAAGGTCCGGTATTTTTAGCAAGTGAGGTTATTTATGAATAAAGAAATAGAAGTTTTTAATCATAAATTTAAAAATCCAATTATGCCAGCTAGTGGGTGTTTTGGCTTTGGTTATGAATTTAGTGATTTATATGATTTAAATATTTTAGGTTCAATTGCTTTAAAAGGAACAACAAAAGAAGCTCGCTACGGTAATCCATTGCCAAGAATAGCCGAATGTCCAAACGGATTAATTAACGCTATTGGCCTACAAAATCCAGGTGTTATAAAAGTTTGTAGTGAAGAATTAGTAAAACTTAATGAAGTTTATAAAGATAAAGTTTTAGCTAATGTTGGTGGTCATAGCATAGAAGAATATATATATGTAACAGAAAAATTTTCTAAAGAAGATAAAGTTTGGGGAATTGAATTAAATATATCATGCCCTAATGTTAAAGGTGGAGGAATGGCTTTTGGTCAAGACCCTGAAATTGCTTATAATTTAGTTAAAGAAGTAAGAAAAGTATGTAATAAACCACTAATTGTTAAACTTTCACCAAATGTCACTGATATTACAAAAATGGCTAAAGCGTGCGAAAAAGCTGGTTGTGATGGCTTTAGTTTAATTAATACATTAGTTGGTATGCGACTTGATTTAAAAAGAAAAAAACCAATTATAAGTGTCACATCAGGTGGTTATAGCGGGCCTGGAGTTTTCCCGGTTGCTTTAAGGATGGTATGGCAAGTTTATGAAGCTACTAAATTACCAATTATTGGTGTTGGTGGAATAAGTAGTGCTCGCGATGTAATTGAAATGATGATGGCTGGTGCTAGTTTAGTTGAAATTGGAGCTTATAATTTAGTAGAACCTTTAGCTTGTAAGAAAATTATTGCTGATCTAGATAATGTTATGAATGAATTAAATATCACAAATTTAAGTGATATTATTGGTATTGCACATTGCTAAAATTATGAAAAAATTGTAAAATATATTAAACGAGGTGTTTATATGTTTTACCAAATTGATGTTGATCCGATTGCTGAAGTTCTTGGAGCATGGAGTCAAGAAGTAGGTATCGGTTCAATAATATGGCGTATTTGTCTAGCAATATTATTATCATTTATCTTAGGTATTGAGAGAAGTGCCCGTAATCAAGCTGCTGGGGTTAGAACATTTATTTTAGTAACACTTGGTTCAACTATCGCTATGATGACTAATCAGTTTATATTTGAAACATTTGAAACTGGAGATGCATCACGACTAGGTGCGCAAGTAATATCTGGTATTGGTTTTTTAGGTGCTGGTACGATAATGGTTACATCACGTAGTCAAATTAGAGGTCTTACAACTGCGGCAGGACTTTGGGCTTCAGCTTGTATGGGTTTAGCTGTTGGAGTTGGTTTTTATACATTAGCGATAATTGGTACAATATCTATTTTTTTAGTATTTACTATTTTACAAAGTTTAGAAAGCTATTTAAAAGATATATCAAAAAGTTTTACTATTTATGTTGAATTAAATAACTGTCAAGATCTAAAAAATTTAATAAATTATATTCGTAATAGTAATATTGTAATTCAAAGAGTAGAAATGAACCAAGCATATAAAGAATCAGGTTTAGCTGTTTACACTATTTTTCTCTATAATAAAAATAAAGGCTTAAACAATATGCGCCACATGGCTATTTTAAATGGCCTAAGAAAATTAGAATATGTGAATTATGTTGAAGAAATTTCGTGAGGTATCTATGGAAAGAGACGTAATTATTGCTTGTGATTTTGCGAATAAAGAAGATTTATTTAATTTCTTAAAACCTTTTAAAGGTTTAAACCCTTATCTAAAAATAGGCATGGAATTATTTTATTCTGCAGGTCCGGAAATGATTAAAGAATTAAAAGAACTAGGATTTAAAATATTTTTAGATTTAAAGCTATGTGATATTCCTAATACAGTTGAAAAAGCTATGCGTAATATCGCAAAACTTGGTGTTGATATTACTAATGTCCATGCAAGTGGTGGTATCAAAATGATGGAAGCTGCTAAACGCGGTTTAGAAGGAACAAATACTAAACTTATTGCAGTAACTATTTTAACAAGTTTAGATGATGAGGCATTAAAAAATGAACTTGATATTGTAAAACCTGTTAAAGAAGTAGTCCTAGATTATGCAACAAATGCTAAAAAAGCTGGTTTAGATGGTATTGTATGTTCACCTTTAGAAGCTAATATCGCTAAGAAGTTGAATTTAATAAGTGTTACCCCTGGCATTCGTTTAGCTGGTGATGCTAAAGGCGATCAAAAACGAGTAACTACTCCAAATGATGCGTATAATTTAGGTAGTACATATATTGTTGTTGGTAGGTCAATTACCGCAAGTTTAAATCCAGTAGAACAATATTTAAGATGTGTAAAGGAGTTTAAAAATGAGTGATTTTAGAAAAGAAGTAGCTAAAAAATTATTAGATATTAAGGCTGTATTTTTAAGACCAAGTGAACCATTTACTTGGGCAAGTGGAATTAAAAGCCCTATTTATTGTGATAATCGTTTAATTTTAGGTAATGTTGAGGAAAGAATTTATATTGAAGAAGCATTAGGAAAAATGATTCAAGAAAATTATCCTGATGTTGAAGTATTAATGGGAACATCAACAGCTGGTATTCCTCATGCTGCATATGTTTCTGCATTACTTGATTTACCTATGGGCTATGTTCGTTCA
This sequence comes from uncultured Acholeplasmatales bacterium, assembly GCA_944324795.1. GTDB lineage: Bacteria > Bacillota_I > Bacilli_A > Acholeplasmatales > Anaeroplasmataceae > CALUXS01. The sequence continues at coordinate 34,699 of CALUXR010000006.1, read as the reverse complement.
ACAGCTAAAGATCATGGTCGTCAAAATCAAATTGAAGGTGCTGATCCTAAAGGTAAAAAAGTAGTTGTGATTGAAGATTTAATTTCAACTGGTGGTTCAGTTTTAGAAGTTTGTAATATTTTAAAAGAATATGGTGCCGAAGTATTAGGAATCGCTTCTATTTTTACTTATAATTTAGCTAAAGGTAAAAAAAGATTAGCTGATAATAATACAATCAATCATTCTTTATCTAATTTTGAAGCTTTAGCTGAAGTAGCTTTAGAACAAAATTACATTAATAAAGACGAATATTTAAAAGTTTTAAAATTCCAACAAAATCCTGATGATTCTAGTTGGATGGATTAAAAAATAAGGTCGATTGACCTTTATTTTTTTAAATATAAGTTAAAATTATTATAGTAAATTAAATTCATTTATTATTAAGTCATAGAATATATCTTGCTTGATATTGAGTTTTTTAATAAGATAGTGTAAAATAAACTAGACATTGATAATATTTCCTTTTTGGAAATTAATATAGGAGATAATATGGTTATAACATTTATTATTGATTCATATGAAGAATCTAGTAATGGTATTGCTACTAGCACTAAAAGATTTTCTCAAAAATTAATTGAAATGGGCCATGAAATTCAAGTAGTTGCCTCGACTGTTAATGATGAAGAAAATTTAAAAGGTTATAATTTAGGCGTCAGCAAAGTACCAATTTTATATCAAGTTTCGAAAATGCAAGGTTTTACTTTTGCTAAATGTAATAAAGAAGAGATTGCGTCAGCAATAAAAAGATCAGATATTGTACATCATTTAATGCCTTTTAAAATTGAAAGATATGCTAAAAAATTATGTGATGAATATCAAATTCCAAGCTCTGCGGCTTTTCATCTTCAACCAGAAAATATAACATCAACTATTCATTTAAATAAAGTTGATAGCGTTAATAAATATATTTATAAAAAGTTTAGAAAATTTTATAATAAATTTGAACATGTTCATTGTCCAAGTAATATGATTAAAGAACAGCTGATTGAAAATGGTTATACTTCTAAATTGCATGTTATATCTAATGGTGTAAGTTGTAAATTTAAGAAAAAAGATATCATAAAGAAAAAAGAATGGGAAAATAAATTTGTAATATTAATGATAGCAAGATTATCAGAAGAAAAAAGACAAGATTTAATAATTGAAGCTGTAAAACATTCAAAACATGAAAAAGATATTCAAATATGTTTTGCTGGTAAAGGACCTATTAAAAAAGAATTAGAAAAATGCGGTGAAGGATTAACTAATAAAATTTCTTTTGGTTTTTATAATGAAGATGAATTGATTGATTTAATTAATATGGCTGATTTATATGTTCATGCATCAGATGCTGAGATAGAAGCGATTGGTTGTATGGAGGCTTTTACTTGTGGAATAGTACCTGTAATATCAGATTCACCTTTATCAGCTACTAATCAATTTGCTCTTGATGAATTAAATTTATTTAAACAAGGTGACTATCTTTCTTTAAGAAATAAAATAGACTTTTGGATTGAAAATCCAGCTTTAAAGGCTAAAAGAAGTTGTGAATATCTAGAATATGCAAAAAAATATTCGATAAATAATACAGCTAAAGCACTTGAGGAAATGTTTTATGAAACGATTAGAGATTTTAAAGAACATCACAAACAAGATAACTGATGGTTTTTTAGTAGTTGATAAACCAAAAGATATGACGTCTAATGACTTATGTCAAATACTTAAAAAAAGATATAATATTAAATCATGTGGACATTGTGGTACACTTGATCCAAATGCAACAGGGGTAATGATTTTAGCTTTTGGTAGGGCAACAAAATTATTATCCTTTTTAGATAATGCAAATAAAACGTATCTTACAACTATTTTATTTAACAAATTGACAGATAGCTTAGATATTACAGGTAATGTGCTTGAAAAAAAAGATGTTGTATTAAATAATTTAGATATTTTAAAACAAATTGATATTTTAGCGACTAAAAAAACTCAATTGCCACCACTTGTATCAGCTATTAAAATAAATGGTAAAAAACTATATGAATATGCAAGAGAAAATAAAGAAGTAGAATTAAAAGAACGCGAATGTAATATAATTGATTATAAGATTATTAGACCACTATATAAAGAAGAAGATTATCAAATTGATATTTTATTAAAAGTTAGTAAAGGCTATTATATTCGTAGTTTTGCTCGTGATCTAGGTAACAATTTAAATACATATGGTATAGTTAAAGAATTAAGAAGAATTGCTATTGAAAATACAACTTTATTAGAAAGTTATCAATTAAATTCAATATTAAATGAAGAAATTTCTTTAATTGAGATTACAGACTTCTTAAAATATGATAAAATAAATATAGATGAAGGAATTCTAAAATATGTTTTAAATGGGGTTACATTATATAAACGCAATTTAATTAATAATAGTGATTGTAAAGACATACTTAATTTAAAACGTTTTTATATTTATTATAATGGAAAACCTATATCTATATATGAAAAACAAAATGATATTTTTAGGCCTTTATTTAAATTTTAAGAGGAGAGAAAATTATGAATGTCATTTGGATTAGAGACGGTAATTTTATTAATTTAAATGAAGAATTATGTTGTGCAATTGGTAATTTTGATGGGGTTCATTTAGGTCATCAACAATTGATAAACAGAACTAAAAAATATAATTTAAAAAGTGCTGTTTTAACTTTTTATCCTCATCCATTTTCTATTTTAAAAAAGATTAATCCCTATCCTCAAGTAACACCAATTAACCATAAAATTAAGATTATTGAAAATATGGGGATCGACTATTTATTTATAGTAGAATTTAGTCAAGAAATTGCCGATATGGATAAATTAGATTTTATCAATAATTTAAAAAAATTAGGGATTAAAAAAGTTGTTTGTGGCTATGATTTCACTTTTGCTAAAAAAGCTAGTGGTACTATTAAAGATTTAGCTCAATATTTTGATTTTTATGAAGTTCCAAAATATCAAATTGATAACATAAGAGTATCTACAACTTATGTTAAAGAGCTATTATCTCTTGGTGATATGGAAAATGTTTCTATAATGTTAGGAAGAAATTTTTCAATTATTGGTAAAGTAATAGCTGGTAAGGAATTAGGTAGAGAAATTGGTTTTCCAACAGCTAATATTGATTATGGAGCCTATTATTTACCTAAAAATGGAGTTTATGCAGTTAAAGTTAAATATGATGGCAAAATATATTTAGGTATGGCTAATATAGGTAACAATCCGACGGTTGAATATACTGAAAATATTAAGTTAGAAGTAAATATTTTTGATTTTAATATGAGTATTTATGGTAAGGAATTAGAAATATTATTCTATAAAAGAATTCGACCTGAAAAGAAATTTTCAAATATTAATGAACTTGCAAACACTTTAAAAGAAGATAAAGAAAATATATATAATTATTTTAATGACAAGAAACAAAAGGAGGAATAAATATGAAGTTATTAATTGTTATTGTCAATAATGATGATGCTAAAGCAGTATCGAAGGCTTTAGTTAAAAATCGTTTCTATTCTACTAAATTAGCATCAACAGGTAACTTTTTATTAAGTGGCAATACAACAATGCTTGTTGGTTGTCAAAATGAAGAAGTTGATAAGGTTATTGAAGTTATTAAATCAGAAGCTCATCAAAGAAAGAAAATGGTAACTCCAATAGCTGGTATCTCTGCTAGTTTATTAAGTCCATCACCAATTGAAGTAACAGTTGGTGGGGCAACAATATTTATAGTTGATGTAGAAAAATTTGTAAAAATTTAAAAAAACACTTGTCTATATCATCATATTTATGGTAAAATTACGAAGCTTACGATTTACTTTGTTTTTCGTTCCTCAGCGAAATACTAGGTTTATCGCGCATAATATAATAAGGAGGAAAATAAAATGGCTTTAACAGTTGCTCAAAAAGCAGAAATAGTTAAAAAATATGGTAAAAATGCGGCTGATACAGGTTCTACTGAAGTTCAAATCGCAATATTAACAGCAGAAATTAATCAATTAAATGCACATTTCGCTGTTCATAAACATGACTTCCATAGTCGTCGCGGTTTAATGACTAAAGTTGGTCAACGTCGTAGTTTATTAAACTATTTACAAAAGAAAGATCATAAAGCTTATTTAGCTTTAATCGAAAGCTTAGGTTTAAGAAAGTAAGTATTAAGGTAGTTTGACTACCTTTTTATTTTGTAAAAAATGGCGTTATTTAAGTTAAAAATATTTATTAATTAACATTTTTTAGCTTGACATATAAACAAAAAAAGTATACACTTTATACGAGGTGAGATAAATGATTTCTAAATTTGGTCTATTAATGCGCGAAATTAGATCTAATTATGGCGAATCTTTACGCGATTTAGCTAACAAGCTTGGTATTTCAGCAGCTTTTTTATCTGCTATGGAGGTAGGTAAGAAAAAAATTCCTGCTGATTATGTTGAACGCATCACAAACATTTATAATCTTGATGAAGAATATAAAGCTAGATTAGAAGATGCTGTAAGCTTATCTAACAAACGGGTTACTCTTGATTTAACTGAATTAAATAAAAAACAAACAGAAGCTTCTCTAGCATTTGCCCGTAAAATTAAAGATGCGGATCCTGCTTTAATAGAAAAATTGCTAAAAGCTTTATCAGACGATGAAAATAAGGACCAATAATCCATTAAGTGTAAAGCGCATTGAAATTTTAGCTAAAAAAACTAGAGAAAAATTTAATATTTCTGAAGATGTATTTTTTCCAATTTTGGATATTGTAGAACAATTATCTAATGAAGGTATATTAAATTTAGAAATATGTGAAGATGATGAACTTGGTGAAGCAGTAGGTTTATATATTAAAGATACTAACACAATTAAAATTAAAGAATCAGTCTATATTGATGGCTTAGACGGTGATTATCGAACTAATTTTACGTTAGCTCATGAGTATTTTCATTTTTTACAAAATCAAGTTTTAAAATTCGATTTTGTAGAAGTAGATGATAATGAAGAAATTCCTGCCTATTCTGATCCAGAATGGCAAGCTAATGAATTTGCAGGACAACTTTTAATACCTACTAAATATATAGGTTTATCATATGAAGAAATTTCAAAATTATTTCATGTAACAAAAGAATGTGCTTTAACAAGACAACTTTATTTAAAGAAAAGAGAAAATCGCAAATAAATAAAATTATGTTATTTTGTGGTTTTTTCTTTTTTTTATTTTTATAAATTATTAAAAATGTTATAATAAATTAAGGAGTTGATTTATATGCAAGATAAACTAAAAAACAATCCATATATTGAATTTTTACATGTTTTTAAACATTATAAATCTGGTTCAGATATTATCACTGCTAATAATGATATTTCTTTTTCGATTAATGAGGGTGAATTTTGTGTCATTGTAGGTCCTAGTGGAGCTGGTAAAACTACTCTTTTAAACATTATTGGTGGTATGGAACATGCTGATAGCGGCTCGATATTATTTGATCATAAAGATGTCGTAAAAATGAATGATAAAGAATTAACTAATTATAGACGTTATGATATTGGCTTCGTATTCCAATTTTATAATTTAATGCCTAACTTGACTGCACTAGAAAATGTTGAGATAGCTAAGGATTTATCAAAATCAAGTTTAGATTCTATCAGTGTTTTAAAAGAAGTAGGTTTAGAAGATAGGATGAACCATTTTCCTGCTCAACTATCTGGTGGTGAACAACAAAGAGTCAGTATTGCTAGAGCGATTGCGAAAAATGCTAAATTGTTATTGTGCGATGAACCGACAGGCGCTCTTGATTATGTCACAGGTAAGCAAATATTAAAACTATTGCATGATTTATGTAAGAAAAACAATAAAACAGTTATTTTAATAACTCATAATCTAGCTATAACTAAAATGGCGGATAGAGTTATAAGTATTAAAAATGGACAAATTACGACTAATGAAATAAATCAAAATCCATTACCTATCGAAGAAATTGAGTGGTAAGGAGGCTTTAATGTGAAAATCTATATAAAGTCAATTTTAAAATTAATTAGAAGTAATTTATCACGTTTTATTACTTTAATTTTAATCGTTTTATTAGGTATTGGCTTTTTAATAGGTGTTTTCGGGACTGCTCCAGACCTTGAAAAATCAGTAGCTAATTATTTCCATGATAGTAAAGTTAGTGAATTATATATTGCTACATCGACCGGTCTTCTTGAAGATGATATAAAATATATTGAAGATACTTATAAAGATTATAATATTGAAGTAAGAAAAACATATGAAAATGATTTATATATAAATGTAAATAACTTAACTAGAGTTGCTCATATTGTCTATACTGATTTATCTAGCAATAATATTGATAAATTAGAACTTTTAAGTGGTAGTTTTCCTACTAAAGATAATGAGGTAGTAGTTGAAAGACCAGGTAATTATTTGATGGATATTAGTATAGGTAGTACTATTAAAATTGATAATAAAGAATATGTTGTATCTGGTGTTGTAGCTAACCCATGGTATTTAATGAAGGAACGTTATGATTCTAATACTATAAATGCTAGTCTAGATACAATTGTTTATCTACCAATTGACTATTATCTTGATACGATTAGCAATGAAGAAGATTATTTATATACAAACGTTTATTTATATTTTGGTTTAAAAGATGATGTTTTTAGTAATAGTTTTAGTGATGAAACAGCTAAATTATTAAAAATTTTAGAAGATAGTAACTTTGAAAATAATCATAACATTATTTTTAAAGAATATATGGAAAGACAAGCTTTAAATAGTGATGAATATAAAGAAAATTATGATAAAGCTTATAATGAAGCTTTAGATATCGCAATTAATACAGCTTATGATGAAGCTTATACTCTAGCATATAATGAGGCTATGATTGCCTTTTTAAATCAAATGTATGATAGTAGTTTTGGTTCATTATTACCTACAATTATAGGTATGACTAGAGATGAAGCTATAGCTGCTTATAATAATGGAGAAGACATTGTTATAAATGCCGCAATGATGGGTATAAATTTGACAATTAATAAAAATAAGGTACAAGAACAATTTAGAAATAAGATAGGAGATATTTATGATTTTGATATTTCTAAATTTGGATTAGCTGATAAAGGAACAACCTTAGGAAAACAAATTGATGATGAAGTTATACCTAATGTTGAAGAAGAAATAAATAATCGTTTAGATACAGAAATTAAGCCTCAAGTTATTGAAGAAGTTACTAGTATTTTAAATGAAGAAACTTTAAAAGCTGTAGATGAAGAATATAATGAATTGGAAAAAGAAGTATATTATTTAGATTCATTAGATAATTATTCAACATCTTTCTATAAAATGAATGTAGATAAAGTTAATGAAGTAGCCATCATCTTCCCTATTTTCTTCTTTATAATTGCATCTCTTGTTGCTTTAACAAGTTTAAGAAGATTAGTGTTTGAAGAAAGGGTTACAATGGGAACTTTAAGGGCCTTAGGTTATTCAAAATTTGCGGTAATGATGCGCTATATTATATATGGTGTGCTTGCTAGTGCGATTGGTTCTATTCTTGGTATAGCTCTTGGAATAGCTTTAATACCAACAGTCATTTATAATATTTTCTTTGTTACTTGTCATATGCCACCTTTAGCCATCGTTTATAATACACCATTTATTTCAACTGTAATCTTAGTAATGATATTTTTAATAATTTTAGTAGTAATATTAAGTGTATATAGTACTCTAAAAGAAACACCTTCAAATTTATTAATCCCTAAAGCACCTAAACCAGGGGGAAGAATATTCCTTGAAAAAGTTAAATTTATTTGGCAAAGATTATCATTTAAATATAAATCATCTATTAGAAATATGATTCGTTATAAACGTAATTTAATAATGATGATTATTGGGGTAGGTGGATGTACGGCTCTATTACTTTTAGCTTTTGGTCTTCAAGATAGTATGGATGCGGTTAGTAATAAACAATATGAAAAAATTATTTTATATGATGCTCTAGCAGTACCTGATACTAATATTAATTATCTAGATAATAACTATATTACAAGTCAAAAAGAAATATATTATGATACTTTTTCTAGTGATGATTTTACAGTTAAAGTGATTAATACAGATTCTGAAATTAATAAATATTTTGGTTTTTATGTTAAAAATAAAAAATATGAATTTAAAAATGATGATGTTTTAATTAGTAAATTATATGCAGATAATTTTGATTTAAAAGAAGGAAGCACATTAAATTATAAAAATAATGAATATACAATTACAGGTATATTTGAAAATTATATTGATAATTATTTATTTATTGGGACTGATTTGTTAAATAATGATTATAATAGAATAATATTAAATTATAATGACATAGATGAACGAACATTTACCCAAGAACTATTAGATACAAACCAAATTATATCTATTGAATATGTTTCAAGTATGCAACAAGCTTATAATTCATTAATAAATAATATAAAATTAATAGTTGTTGTTATAATTATATTTGCGGCTATATTAGCGGTAATAGTTATCTTTAATCTATTAAATATTAATGTTTCTGAAAGGAAAAGAGAACTTGCAACATTAAAAGTTTTAGGCTATAAAAATACAGAAATACATGGTTATATGGCAAGAGAAACCTTCTGTTTAACGATTATTGGAATGTTAATAGGGATTGGAGTTGGTGTGTTACTTCATCAAATTGTAGCACGTATAATTGATACTAATACTTTAATGGCAGGAAGAACAATATATTGGCCAAGTTATATTTATGCATGTCTATTTACTATAGCATTTAGTATAATTGTTGATCTTTGTTTTATTCCATATTATAGAAAAATATCAATGACTGATTCTTTAAAAGCAATTGAATAATTTGTTTAATCTCTACTATAAAAATTAGTAGGGATTTTTTTGTTTATATAATTAAATATAAATATCGACACTTTAATATTATTTTTAAATCTATTGCAAAAGCGCTTACATAAGCATATAATTAAATTAAATAAAGGGTGCTATTGAAAAAGATTAGAGAAGAGGCAACTTAATTCGTATAATTAAATATTTAGACAAAAGTATTAGTAAAATAAACTGAAGGGAGGAAAAAATAATGTTAAAGAAAAGTTTTTTACTATGTTTATTTGTTATTATGAGTTTTATTTTAATGAGTTTTAATTATCAAACATTTAATTTAAGTTATGATAATAATACTTTATATTACGGTGATAATAGTTATAAATTAAAAGAAGAAAATTATATTACTTTAATTAATGATAACGGTAATAGTCAAGAATATTTAATAATTATGGGAGATATTAAATTATTTTTTGATTCAGCTGATGATACTTATTATTATTTTACGGGTTATAATAATGAAGAGATACTTACTTTAAGGGTAGATATATTATCGATATGTGTTTATGTAATAAGATTAATAAAGAAAACGATAATTATTTAGATTATTATTTAATAAGAGATAAATATTATGAATTAAGGAAAGCTAATACAATAAGTATTAAAAGAAGTTCAACGCTTTATATTAATCCTTATACATTAGAGCAAATGACATCATCAGATGGGTATTTAGATGGATATGAGCCAACTAAATATAGTGTAGTTACTGATACAAGATATGAAGATCCTATAGTTAATATTATTCCAAAAGAATTTTTTTTGCTGAAGGAAAATATGTATATTATGGCAAAGAATACATATTTGCTATTAATACAACTTATGAAACACATGCTGATAATGTTAATTATTATGGATGATGATTGCTTAATAAATAAGTATTTTTACACAGGTTTTAATTTAATGAAACCAATTGAAATATTAGTTATACCTAACACATATAATGCTAAAGTTACGATTGTAGATGGTTTAGATCATGATGATGGATACTATGCTAATATAAATTAATATTTATTTTCCTTTAGTAGATGTTGCTTAAAAAATTCTTATATGCTAAAATCTAGTAAAGGTTTTTTAATATTTATTATAAAATGGAGGAAGTATGAAAAAGATAATAATTATTTTATTAATTTTAGCTATTGTTGGAGTTGGTGGTTATTTTGGCTATAAATATTTAATTAATAAAGGAATTGTTGATGATTTATTTCATCAAAACAATAAGAAATGGGATACAGCTAATTTAACTTTAATTTCAACTGATATATTGGTCTGGAATAGCGATAAAGATGGTGATAATTATAAAGTTTATCTTGATGATAATGAATTAGGTAGTACAGGACATGAATATTATATATTAGATAATTTGAGTATCGGTAATCATAATGTTTATGTTGAAAGTATATTTGAAGAAAAAATATATAAATCAAATTCATTAGAGTTTAATATAACAAGCTTAAGAGAAGCGACTATTAGTGATATTTCTGAATTAGAGTCTTTATTAAAAGGGGATAATTCAAATTTAGGGTCATTAAAAAACAATGCTTTAAAATTAGATTTTAGTGAAGTTGAAAACAGTAGTTTTTCATTAATAAATGATTTAAATATTAGTTCGTCATTAGATAGACTAACAATTGTTAGTAAGCCAGATTTAACTTTAAATAATTTTAAGATTGAAATCGCTGAAAGAACAAAGCCGTTAACTATTGTTTTAAATAATTGTAATATGTCAGTATATGATAGTTATATGTTTGAATACGTTGGAGAATCTGATTTTCAATTTAATTTAATTAATTATGGAAATAATACTTATTCAAACACTAAAAGTGGTTCAAATGGTTCAGATGGTAGGAGCTCATCAGAAATTGGTGCTGTTGAAGGTGAAAAAGGTGGTAATGGTGGTGATGGTGGTGGTATCTTCGCCATTCCTAATATGTATTTATTTACTGAGAAAGATCCAAGTTTTATCACCGGAGATGGTGGTAATGGTGGTGATGGTGGTAGAGGCGTTGGCATTATGCATGGTGGTGATGGTGGCAACGGCGGTAATGGTGGTTACGTCTTTAATGGTTCTAATGTTTTTTGTTTTAATGCTCAATATAAAGAATATAGTGGAAGTTATGGTGAAGGTGGAACAGGAGGAAAAGGTTCTACTGAAGGTATAACGATCGGAAATAAAGGTAAAAATGGTTTAGATGGTGGATTATATAATTCAAGTTCTAAATTACAATATTTATCTAGAATAGATGGCATTATGCCAGGCTTATCAATTGAAGGTCAAGGTTCTTTTGATGTTTCATATCTAAATGAAATTATTGTTTGGAATAAGCAAGAAAATGTTACTAAATATAATATTTTAGTCGATGGTATTATATATAATTCTACTAACAATAATTATTTATATTTAGGCGATTATCGTGAGTTTATTGATAAAGAAATTAAAATAGAGGCGATAATAGATGATGGTAATAAAGTTTTATCAAATAAATTAAATTTCTTAGCTGAAGATAAATATATTTTAACTGAACCTACAATTAATTTGACTGGTCATCAGTATATTGAAATAGATGCTAGTTTATTAGAGAATATTAATGAATTAAGAATAGGTGCTGACGTTCTTCATGTTTCTATAATAAATAAAGAGGAAACTAAAAAAACTTATTATCTAAATATTTCAGCCCCATCAAGAAGAAATAATTTAATATTAGATCTAAATAATATTGAAATTCATGGCGCTATTAATAAACCGACTATCTCTTTAAATGATGGTGTTGGAAGCAATTTAGCAAGTGATCCAATTCTATTGCTTAATCTAAAAAATTCAGAAATAATAGGTAAAAGAGGTCAAAATGGTATTAGTGGTAGCGAAGGCTCAGGATTAAAAGAAGGAGAACCTGGGTCTGATGGTGAAAATGGGAATGTAGCTGTTTTTTCATCACAATTATTCATTTTTGGTGATAATAGTACAATAAATGGTGGCGATGGTGGTCATGGTGGTGATGGCGGCGATGCTATAAATAATGGTGGTGATGGCGGCAATGGTGGAAACGGTGCTGAAGCTATAAAATGTAACAATTGCTATATTATTTTAGATGATATAACAAGCAGTATAAATATATATGGAGGTGATGGTGGTTTTAAAGGCCTACGTGGTGATTTAATTGATCCTATTTTTGGCTCTTTAAATAGCGCTAGAGACGGAATAGATGGTAAAAATGCTGAAAAATATATAGGTTCGGTTGAAATTATTCAAGGAAGTTATAATTAATAAGGTTTTAAAATTTTCTTTACTTTAAATAGCTTTTGTGCTATCATTCTAAAGAAAAGAAGAGTAGAAATATTTTAGCTTTTAGAGATGATATGGTTGGTGAAAATATCAAGTAAAATATTTTGAAGGTAGTCTTTTAATTGTTTATGTGAATTGAGTAGCTAAACCGTAGTTCTGCGTTAAAGAATAATGAGTGCTAGTTTACTAGAATTAAGGTGGTACCGCGGTTTTTCGTCCTTAGATTATTTCTAAGGACTTTTTATTTGCCTAAAGGTGGTGAATTTATGGCATTTTATACGTCAAGATTAATTATTAGAGAAATTAAATATGATGATGCTAGAGCCTATTATGAATATGCAAGTGATGAAGATGTTGCGAAAATGGCTGGTTTTAAACCTGTTAAAGATTATGATCTTGCCTGTAGGTTAGTAGTTGGCATGACATATGCTGGTGATACTTATGCTATTATATTAAAAAGCAATAATAAATTTATTGGTACTTGTAATATTTATAAAAAAAGTATTAGAAGATTGAAAAATGTTTATACTTTAGGTATTAGTTTAGCTAAAGAATATTGGGGATATGGTCTTGGTAGTGAGGCTATAAAGGCTTTATTAAAAATTTGTTTTAAATCTAAAAAAGCTGAATTAGTTGAAATGACTAGTTTAGTAAATAATCTTAGAAGTAGAAATATGATAACAAACCTTGGATTTAATTTAGATGGAATTATTAAAAAATATGATAAAAATTATGAAGATATCATTTATGATATTGCATTATATAGTTTAGATAAAGAAAAATATAAGGAGATGGAATAATGGCTAAAATATTAGATAAAATTTATGATCACAATGTTGTTGAGGAAGGAAAATATGATTGGTGGGTTAATGAAGGATTTTTTACAGCTGGTGATAATTCTAAACAACCATTTTCAATCGTATTACCACCACCAAATGTAACTGGTAAATTGCATATTGGCCATGCTTGGGATACTACGATAGCTGATATGGTTGTAAGAAGAAAAAGAATGCAAGGTTATGATACTTTGTGGTTGCCAGGAATGGATCATGCTGGTATTGCAACACAAGCGAAAATAGATGCTAAATTAAAAGAAGAAAAAGGTGTTTCTCGTTTTGATATTGGTCGTGATGCATTTATGAAAGAAGCTTGGGCTTGGAAAGATGAATATGCTTCATTTATTAAGAATCAATGGAAAGGCTTAGGCCTATCTTTAGATTATACTAAAGAAAGATTTACTTTAGATGATGGTATGAAAGAAGCTGTAAATTATGTTTTCATATCTTTATATAATAAAGGTTATATTTATCAAGGTGAAAGAATTATAAATTGGGACCCTGAAGCTAAAACTGCCCTATCTAATATTGAAGTAGTACATCAAGATGATAAAGGGGCATTATATTATATTTATTATCCAACAGTTGATGGTAAAGACAAATTGTTAATTGCGACTACTAGACCAGAGACCATGTTTGCTGACCAAGCTTTAATGGTTAATCCTACTGATGAAAGATATATTAATTTAATTGGTAAAGAAGTATATATCCCTACTACAAATGTTAAAATTCCGGTAATTAGTGATAGTTATGTTGATAAAGAATTTGGTAGTGGTATTGTAAAAGTAACACCTGCCCATGACCCGAACGATTTTGAAGTTGGTAAAAGACATCATTTAGCTATGCCACTTTGTATGAATGATGATGGCACAATGAATGAAATGGCTCATAAATATGAAGGAATGGATCGTTTTAAATGTAGAGAAGAATTATTAAAAGATTTAGATTCACAAGGATTACTTGATCATATTGAAGAAATTGTTCATAGTGTTGGTCATAGTGAAAGAACAGGGGTAGCAGTTGAACCACGTTTATCTAAACAATGGTTTGTTAAAATGGATGTTTTAGCTAAACAAGTTTTAGAAAATAAAGAATATCGTTTCATCCCAGAACGCTATAAACAAGTACTTGTAAGATGGTTAAATGATATTCAAGATTGGTGTATTAGTCGTCAATTATGGTGGGGACACCGAATTCCTGCATGGTATAAGGGCGATGAAGTAAAAGTTCAAGTAGAATGTCCTGGTGATGGTTATGTTCAAGATGAAGATGTTTTAGATACATGGTTTAGTAGTGCTTTATGGCCATTTGCGACTATGGGTTGGCCAAAAGAAACAGAAACATATAAACGTTATTATCCAACAAATTTATTAGTTACTGGGTATGATATTATTTTCTTCTGGGTTTCTAGAATGTTATTTGAAGGTATTGAATTTACAGGTTCTGCCCCATTTAAAGATATTTTAATACACGGTTTAATTAGAGATAATCTTGGTCGTAAGATGTCTAAATCACTTGGCAATGGAGTTGATCCTTTCGATGTTATTAAAAAATATGGTTGTGATGCTCTTCGTTATTTTTTAAATACAAATAGTGCCCCAGGTCTTGATCTTCGTTATGATGAAACTAAAGTTCAATCAAGTTGGAATTATTTAAATAAAATTTGGAATATTTCTCGTTATGTAATGATGAACACTGAAGGAAAGAAATGTAGTTTAACAAATTTAAATTTAACTTCAAAATATATTTTAACTAAATTGAATATGGTTATTAAAGAAGTTGATAATTATTTTGATAAATATGAATTTAGTGAAGGTGCTAAAGTATTATATAATTTTGTTTGGAATGATTTTGCGTCTTGGTATGTTGAACTTGCTAAAGTTGATTTAAATGGTAACGATGAAGCAATTAAAGAAGGAGTAAGAGGTACCTTAAATTATGTTTTATTAAATATTTGTAAATTATTACACCCAATGATTCCTTTTATTACTGAAGAAATATATCAATTATTACCTCATGAAGAAGAAAGTATAACTATTTCTAAATGGCCTACATATAATAAAGATTTAGATTTTAAAGATTCTATAAAGTCAATTGATAGCTTAATTAATTTAATTACTAGTATTCGTAATCAAAAAACAGAAGCTAATAAACCTCTACATACAGAAATTAATTTAGCAATTTATTTAAAAGATAAAAATATGTTAGATAACTTTATGGATTTAGAATCTTATATTCTTCATTTTACTAGAGCTAAAACTCTAACTTATTTAGCTAATGAAATTGAAGCTAAAGATAATGTAGTAGTTGTATTAAATGATTTAATATATTATATTCCGCAATCTGATTTAATAGATTTAGAACAAGTAAAAGCTAATTTAATTAAAGAAAAAGAAAGGCTTGAAAAAGAATTAAATAGATCTAATAATATGTTAAATAATCCTAATTTCTTAAATAAAGCCCCTGAAATTAAAATTAATGCTGAAAAAGAAAAACTTAATAATTATAAAATGCAATATGAAGCTATCTTAAAGCATTTAGAGGAATTAAATTAATGTTTAATAATATAGAAATAGCTTTAGATTGGCTTCAAAATAAGAAAAAGAAACAAAAAAGAACTAATTTATCAAGAATAACTAATCTTGCTAAAATAATTGATGTCTATGATTATAATTTTAAAATTATTCATATTGCTGGTACTAATGGTAAAGGTAGTACAGCAATGTATATTAATAATATATTATTAAAATTAGGATATAAAGTGGGTTTATTTACATCTCCTTATATAGTTAAATTTAATGAAAGAATCATCATTAATAACAACTATATTAATGATTTAGATTTACTTAATTTAATAAATTATATTTATCCAATCATTACTACTTATGAAGAAGAAAATGCTGATTTAGTACCTTTTTTTGAAATATTAACTCTTATAGCTTTAAAATATTTTAAAGAAAACAATCTAGATTATGTTGTTTTAGAATGTGGAATTGGTGGTAGATTTGATGCTACTAACTTTATTAAGCCTATAATATCGATAATTACTTCAATTGGTTATGACCATCAACAAAGTTTAGGTGAAGACATATTAGACATATGTTACCATAAATGTGGTATTATTAAGGAGAATACCCCCATATTTACTATTAGTAATTCTAAATGTAATGATTTAATTATAAGTGAAGCAAATAAATTAAATGCTAAATTATTTCTATTAAAAGACTTGACTGATGAGGCTTTAATTAATAATGGTACTGATTTTTATTATGATGATTATTTATTTCATACTCCGTTATATGGTTTATATCAAGCTAATAATGCAAGTTTAATGATTGCGGTAATCAAATATTTATTTAATTTAGATAATGATTTTATAAATGAAAGTTTAAAAAATAGTTTTATTCCCGGAAGATTTGAAATAATAAATAATTATATTTTAGATGGAGCTCATAATATTTCAGCGATTAAGTTATTAGTTAAAACATTAAAAGATATGAATATTTCTAATTTATCTTGTATCTTTACAAGTTTAAAAGATAAAAGATATGAAGATATATTACCGATATTAGATCAAGTTGTTGATAAATATATTTTTGTCAATTTTGCTGATTTAAGAAGTGTAGAAGCAAATGTTTTTGTAAATATTACTAAAAAGCCTAATATTATATGTAAAAATATAGATGAAGCGTTAGCTAAAACAAAAAGAGAAAAAACGTTAATTACTGGTTCTTTACATTTTGTTTCTTTTGTAAGAAGTAAATTAATTAATGATTAATATATATATTTAAGATTATGATTTTTAAATTGCAAAATTTGACAATTTATTATAAATTTGGTAAAATTCAAAAGTGCTTTGCACATTGAGTCAAAAAGAAAGAGGAGTGATAAATTTGGACTCGATACCCTTGATACTAATAAATATAGTATTAATTTTTGTTAATGCATTCTTTGCTTCAAGCGAGATTGCGGTTATTTCATTAAATAAGACTAAGTTAAGATTTATGGCTGATGATGGTGATAAGGTAGCTAAAAGATTATTAAAATTAGCTGAAACACCAACAAGTTTCTTATCAACTATTCAAATTGGTATTACATTAGCTGGTTTCTTAAATAGTGCGTTTGCGGCTGATAACTTTGCAAGTGTTATAGCAGATTGGGTTTGTAATGATTTAAAATGGACTACAAATTATACATTAGTTAATACAATTGCGGTCATTTTAGTTACGATTATCCTTTCATATTTCACATTAATTTTAGGTGAATTAGTACCTAAGAGATTAGCTATGCAAAAGTCATATGGTGTAGCCCGAGTTACATCAAGAGTAATTGTACCTTTATCTGTTATTATGAAACCATTTATTTGGTTTTTAACTAAATCTACAAATTTATGTTTAAGAATAATGCGTTTAAAGGTAGAAGATGAAGAAGAAAAAGTCACTGAAGAAGAAATTAAGATGATGGTTGATAGAGGCGAAGAAACAGGTACTGTTGAAGAAAAGGAAAAAGAATGGATTGAAAATATTTTCGAATTTAATGATACAACAGTTAAAGAAATAATGACACCAGCTTATGGTGTAACTTATTTACTTGAAAATGATTCTAAAGAAAAAATTGAAAATATTATAAGAGAAACTAAATTTTCTCGTTATCCTGTATGTAAAACTGGTTTAAATGACGTGATTGGTATTTTACATATTAAAGATTATTTCTTAAATAAAGATAAGAAAATAAGTGATATATTACGTCCTGCTTATTTAGTACCAGAAACCACTTTAGCTGATGATCTATTTAATAAATTAAAAGAAAAGAAAAACACATTCGCTGTTGTTATTGATGAATATGGCAATGCTTCTGGTATCCTTACAATGGAAGATTTACTTGAAGAAATTGTTGGTAAAATATATGATGAACACGATACTAAAGAACGTGATGAAATGGTTGAAGTTTCACCTGGTAAATATTTAATATCTGGGGAAATGAATGTATCTGATTTAGCTTCTAAATTAGATGTTGAATTAGAAGAAAATGAATCATATGATACAGTTGGTGGTTTAATATTATCATGTTTAGATTATGTACCAAATGATGGAACTAGTCTAACGGTTGAAAAAGATGGTTTAGTATTTGAAGTTATTAAAGTTTTACATCGAAGAATTATCGATGTAATAGTTTCTATAAAAGAAGAAACAAAAACTGATGACGAAAATGCTGAAAAAGAAGAATAATATAAAAGGCTGTGGCAATTCACAGTCTTTTTTATTTAGTTGACATAATTATATTTATATATTAAAATAAAGGTATGAAAGCGTTTTAAGGAAGGTGAAATTGTGAAATATAAATGTCCGATATGCGGTTATATTTATGATGAAGAAAAAGAAGGTGTTAAATTTTCTGATTTAGATGGCGATTATGTTTGTCCGATTTGCGGTGCACCTAAAGATTTATTTGAAATGTTAGTTGAAAAAGAAGAAGTTAATAAAGTTGTTGATAAAGACATGGTTGAAATAAAACCTTTATATTTGGCAGCTATTTTTTCAAATTTAGCTAGAGGAGCTTTAAAACAATATCGTTATGAAGAAGAAAAGTTATTTTTAGAATTGGCTGATTATTTTACTAATTTAGTTCCTAATATTAAAGAAGCAAATATTGAAGATGTTTTAAGTTTATTAAATGAAGATAAAAATCTTTATGAAAAAACTGATAAAATAGCTTTAGAAAATAATGATCGAGGAACAAGAAGAATATGTACTTGGGGAAGTAAAGTTAGTTCTGCTATTAAAACTATTTTAAATAAATATCAAAAAGAAGGAACTAAATTTTTAGAAGGGAAAACTATCTACCAATGTTCAATTTGTGGGTTTATCTATATTGGTGATGTACCACCTCAAATATGTCCGGTTTGCAAAGTCGGAAGTTCTAAATTTATAAAGGGGGATCTTGTAAAATGAAATATTATGCAGTTAGAAATTTAGCAATGTGTACTAAAGATTGCCTATGTTTATATGTATGTAAAACGGGTGCTACAGATACTGAAGATAGTGTTATCGATAAAGAAAAATGTGTAGGATGTGGTATGTGTGCTATGTCATGTCCTAGCAAGGCTATTTCTATGATGCCTTATGAAATCCCTAAACAGCAAATAAAAAAAGAAATAGTCTTAGAATCATCGGCTAAATTAATTAAAAATAAAGCTTTAGAAGAATTATATTTTAAATCTATAGCTAGTGATTTAGATAAACAAGAAAAAATATTGTTTAAAACTATGTCTAATAGTATGCGTTTATGTAATGAAGATATTCAAAGAGAATCTAATTATATGTTGATGCAAAGTAAGCATACTATCAATTTATTAAAAGATATTAAAAATAGTGATATAGATTATAATATTAAAGAAATTTGTGATAAATTATTAAATTTAATAGAACAAAATGATTAAGCTAGAAATAGCTTTTTCTTTTTCAAAAAATATTTAAAAATATTTGGCAGTCTACTTGACATAGTGCCAAAAATGATTATAATAGGAGTTGTATTTGGAGGTATTAATATGATAAAACCATTAAATAATAATGTTGTTTTGAAAAAAGATAAGATTGTAAAGGAGACTGCTTCAGGTATTGTTTTATCAAATAAAGAAGAACAAACTGAATATGCTAAGGTTATAGCAATTGGCAGCGGTAAAGTTGATGAAAAAGGTAAAATTACACCAATTGATTTAAAAGTTGGCGACAAAGTAATTTATAAAAATTATAGCTCAACTAATGTTAAATTAGATGGTGAAGAATATTTGATTGTAGATGCTAGTGATATATTAGCAGTATTAGAATAGGAGTTGATTTAAATGGCAAAAGAAGTTAGATTTAGTCGTGATGCTAGAGATGCTATGTTAAAAGGTATTGATACTTTAGCTGATACAGTAAAGATTACTCTAGGACCTAAAGGACGTAATGTAGTTTTAGATAAAGGATATGGTTCACCACTTATTACAAATGATGGTGTGTCTATTGCTAAAGAAATTGAATTTAAAGATCCATTTATGAATATGGGAGCTAAACTTATTTATGAAGTTGCAAATAACACTAATGATGTTGCTGGTGATGGAACTACTACAGCTACTTTATTGGCTCAAAATATGATTCATAATGGTTTAAATGAAGTTAGTCGTGGTGCTAATCCACAATTGATGCGCGAAGGTATTGAACGTGCTAGTAAACTTGTAGCATCTAAGTTACTTGAACATTCACATAAGATTGAAACATCTGCTGATATTGCTAATGTTGCAACTATTTCAAGTGGTTCAAAAGAAATTGGCGATATCATTGCTAAAGCTATGGATACTGTTGGTAAAGATGGGGTTATCAATGTTGATGAATCTAAAGGTTTTGAAACAAGTTTAGAAGTTACACAAGGCCTTAAATATGATAAGGGATATGTTTCTCCATATATGGTTGGTGATTTAGACAAATCAAGTATTACAATGGAAGATACATTAGTACTTGTAACAAATCATAAAATCACTAATATTCAAGATATTTTACCTTTACTTGAACAAATTGTTAAAGCACATCGTCCTTTATTTATTATTAGTGAAGATATGGATCAAGAAGTTATTAACACGATTGTTGTTAATAAATTACGTGGTACATTTAATGTTGTGGCTACTAAAGCTCCTGGTTTTGGTGATAATCAAACAGAAAATTTATCTGATATAGCTTTAATATGTGGTGCTAAATTTATTGATAAAGGTCTTAATTTAGAATTAAAAGATGTTACAATTGATGATCTTGGTCAAGCTAAAAAGATTATTATTGAAAAAGATTCAACAACTATTATTGATGGGGCTGGAGATAAAGAGGCTGTAGATGCAAGAATCAGTGATTTAGAAGCTAAATTACAAAAAGAAACTTCTAAATATAAGAAAGAAGATATTCAAAAACGTCTTGCAAAACTTGCTAATGGTGTTGCCTTAATTAAAGTTGGTGCTACAACTGAATCTGAATTAAAAGAGAAGAAATTACGTTTAGAAGATGCCTTAAATGCTACTAAGGCAGCAGTTAGTGAAGGTATTGTTTCTGGTGGTGGAGCTGCTTTAATAAATGTATATAAAGAAGTTAAAGATGAGTTAAAGAGCGATGTTGTAGATATTCAAAGAGGTATGAATGTTGTCTTAGATTCTTTAAGTAGTCCTCTTTGTCAAATTGCTGAAAACAGTGGTTATAGTGGTAAAAATATTTTAGAGGCTCAACTTGAAGCTAAAGATGGTATAGGTTTTGATGCTAAATGCGGAAAATGGGTCAATATGTTTGAAAAAGGAATAGTAGATCCTACTAAAGTTACACGTAGTGCAATTTTAAATGCTGCAAGTATTGCAGGGTTATTCTTAACTACTGAGGCTGCTGTTGGCGAAATAAAAGAAGAAGTTAAAGAAAATAATAATAGCCAAATGTACTAAAAATTTAAAAAAAATATAAAAATCACCTTTATTTGTCTATATATATTAATGAAGGTGATTTTTTATGTTAATAAAAGATATAAATAAAACTGATAGACCTAGAGAAAAACTTATTGCAAATGGTCCACATAGTTTATCAGATATTGAAATTTTAGCTATTTTATTAAATACAGGTAATAAAAATGAATCAGCTATTGAACTAGCTAATAATTTACTTAAAAAATATCGTTTAGATGAATTGATTGATATAAGTTATAATAAACTTAGCAAAGAAAAAGGAATAAAAGAAGCGAAAGCTTGTAAAATTATTGCTTCTTTTGAACTTGGTAAAAGAGCAGTTAAAAGAAAATATGAACAAGATATTATAATAGATAGTGCAAATAAAGCTTATGATAATCTATATAGTGATTATATGTATTTAAAAAATGAAGTTTGTTTTGTTTTAATGCTTGATACTAAATTACGTTTAATTAAAAAAGAACAATTAAGTAAAGGCTTTTTAAATAATGTTGAAATAAATGTTAGAGAATTAGTTAATATATTATATAAATATGACGCTTATGGCTTTATTTTAGCTCATAATCATCCTAGTAATGATTCAATGCCTTCAAAAGAAGACAAATATTTAACTAATTTTTTATATAAAATTACTAAAGCTATTGGCTTTTATCTATTAGATCATATAATTTGGACAAGAGATAGTTATTTTTCTTTTAATGAAAACCATATTTTAGATATATATGATTCATAAAAAATGATATAATAATAGATGGTGATTAATATATGGAAAAAAATAGTTTTAATTTAATTAAAGATTTAAGTTTTTGCCGTGTTGCTGGTAGTGAAGAAGAAAAGAAAGCTATTGATGTTATAACATCTTATATTAAAGCTAAAAAAGGAACTTATGAAATTGAAGATTTTGAAATTCCTCATTCAAAAATTTTAGAATGTAGTTTAGTTTGTAATGGTAAAAGTTATGAAGTAAATGGTTTTAAAAGAAGTGGTAATATAAATGGAACTTATGAATTAGTAATATTAGATGATGTTAATATGATTGATTATGTTAGTGTTAAAGATAAAGCTTGCTTAATAAGTAGCAATTTAACATATAAATTTTATGAAGAATTAACTAAACATAATGTAGCATGTATAATCGATATATCAGGTTCATTATATGATGATATAAATATTTGTGATTTAGAAGCAAAAAGTTTAAGAGATAGACATTTAAAATATGGTAAAATTCCATGTTTTACAATCAGATCTATTGATGCTGAAAATATTATTGCTAGCGGGGTAAAAGAAGTTAGTGTATCTTTAAAACAAGAAGAGGAAACTTTAACAAGTCATAATATTATAAGTGAAATAAAAGGTGATATTGAAGATGAAATAATTTGTTTTTGTGCACATTATGATTCAGTATTATTTTCAAAAGGTGCTTATGATAATGCAACGGGTTCAGCTACTATTTTTGAATTATATAGTTATTATTTAACTCATAAACCTAATAGAACATTGCGTTTTATTTGGTTTGGCGCTGAAGAAATGGGGCTTCTTGGTTCTAAAGCTTATATAGAAAAACATAAAGAAGATAAAATTAGATTATGTATAAATGTCGATATGACAGCTGTAAATATAGGGAAAGATATATGTTGTGTTACAGGAAGTGAAAAAATCGTAAATTATATTGAATATTTATCTAAAGAAGTTGGCTTTAATATCACAGTTAATGATGGAGTATATAGTAGTGATTCTACCCCTTTTGCAGACAATGGTATACCTAGTTTATCTTTTGCTAGATTATCTAATCAATTTGGAGCTAAAATCCATTCTAATAAAGATAATGGTTTAAATTTATCAGAATTTTATTTCTATCAAACTATAAATTTTATTAAATGTTTTGCTGATCATATGATTAAATCTATTATATTCCCTATTAAACTTGAAATGCCTGAAAAAATGAAAAAAGAAATAGATAAATATTATGGTAGAAATATATAGCAAACGCTTTCTATTCATTTTATTTGCAATTTATTAAAGATATTATATAATAGCTTGGAAAAGAGGTATATTATGCAACAAATGATAAAAGATAATATTTATTACGTTGGTGTTTCAGATAGACGTATTAAAGACTTTGAAAATTATATTCCCCTAACAAATGGTGTATCTTATAATTCATATTTAATAATTGATAATAAAACTTGCTTATTAGATACGGTTGATAAAGTTAAAATTCATGATTTTTTAAATAATGTAAAAGAAACATTAAATGGTAGAATGCTTGATTATTTAGTAATTCATCATATGGAACCTGACCATTGCGCTGGAATTTTAGATATTTTAAATATATATAAAGATTGTAAAATTGTCACTAATATTCAAGTAGTTAAAATGTTAAATCAATTTTTTGGTATTGACTATAGCGCTAATACAATATTAGTAAAAGAAGGAGATATTCTTGATTTAGGTGAACATAAACTTAAATTTATTAGTGCTCCTATGGTTCATTGGCCTGAAGTTATGGTAAGTTATGATTTAACTAGTAAGATATTATTTTCTGCTGATGCTTTTGGTTCATTTGGAGCTTTATCTGGTAATTTATTTTATGATGAAGTTAAAGATGATACATATTTTAGTGAGGCAAGACGTTATTATTCTAATATTGTAGGTAAATATGGTAATAATGTCGTTAATCTTTATAAAAAAATAAAAGAGCTTGATATAGCCCTTATTTGCCCCCTACATTCATATTTATGGCGTAAAGATTTTAATTTAATTTTTGATAAATATTTATCATGGGCTACCTATACCCCAGAAGAAAAAGCAGTAATTATCTTATATGCTTCAATGTATGGTAATACGGAAAATGCAGCAATAGAATTAGCAAATGAACTTGCTAAACTTGGTGTTTTAAATATTAAAGTTTATGATATTAGTCAAACAGATGAAACATATCTTATTAGTGAAATATTTAGATGTTCCCATATTGCTTTATTAAGTCCTACTTATAATTTAGGTTTATATCCTAAAACTAAGTCTCTATTAGATACAATGTGTAATATTGGTATTAGAAATAGAACATTTGCCTTAATAGAAAATGGTACATGGGGACCTATAGCTAATAAATTGGTTAAAGAAGAATTAAATAAATTAGTTAATGTTAATATAATAGATCAAAATATTACTATTAAATCTAGTTTAAATGATAAAAATAAAGAAGAAATAAAAGAATTAGCTTTAAAAATTAAAGAAGATTTAAATTAATACTCCATTGGAGTATTTTTTTTAAAAAGAAAAAGCTGTAAAAACAGCTTTATCATAATATTATTCTTCAATAATTGCTTCAACTGGGCAAACTGCTTGACAAGCACCACAATCAATGCAAGCTGCTGGGTCAATAATTGATTGAGTATCTCCTTCAGTTATTGCATTAACAGGGCATTCACCAATACATGCACCACATTGAATACAAGCATCAGTAACTTTTCTAGGCATGCTGAAATCCTCCTTTTGTATGGTCATTATAGCATTTTATGATTTAAAAGTCTAGGTATAGCAAATAAGATTAGCAATAGCTAACCATAAAATATATATGGTTTACAATTTATTCTTGCTATTTAAAATAAAATAATGTAAAATATATTTTGCGTGTAAGGAGTTGAAAAAATGGTTTGGTGGCAAGTATTATTAATTGGCATTGCTTGTGTTATTGTTGGCGCTATTATAGGTTTCTTTTTAGCTAGATTCTTTTTCCAAAGATATCTTAAGAAACATCCGCCAATTACAGAAAATATGGTAAGGGCAATGTTGAGTCAAATGGGAAGAACCCCTTCAGAAAAACAAGTTAGAGCTGTAATGCGTTCAATGGATGAAAATAGATAAGAGGAGTAATTTTTTTAATTACTCCTCTTAATTATTTAATATGAATTTCTTCTAATTTTTTTTGTTTTTTAGCTTTTTTAAAATTATATTCACTACCATTAAAGATTCTTTTGTAATTCTTAATATGTCTAACTAGAATTAAACAACCCATAATTGTATATAAAATACAAGTCATTAAAGTAGGTTTACCAACTAAGAAATGAGCAAAACTAATAGATGAATCTAATCCACAAAAATGTAAGATCCAGGCTGAAATTAAAACGGTTAGGGTTGCGGCTGTTGAAGATAGAGAAACATAACCTATCGTATAAGTTACTATTAGGAAAGAAACTAAACATAAAACAGCAGGAATAGGTGTTAGTACTAGGACTACTCCAAGAGAAGTAGCTACAGCTTTACCACCTTTAAAGTTTAAAAATATCGAAAATACATGTCCTAAGATAGCGGCAATTCCATAATATAGATAATCGATTGGACTATCCCAAATATTAAGAGGTGCTAGGATATTTCTAATTAAAATTATCACTAACATTCCTTTTAATACATCACATGCAAATATTATAAAACCTATTTTTTTACCAAGAACTCTAATAGCATTTGTTGAGCCAATATTCTTAGAACCAAATTGTCTAATATCAGTTTTACAAACAGTTTTTCCTATTACTAAACCAAAAGGAATTGAACCAAGTAAATAAGATAAAATTAAAAATAAAATGGTTATAGTTAAATTTTGTGCATTAATCATAAAAAACATATTTATTTCCTCCATCTAAAATTATACAAACAAATTTTATATTTGTCAAAATATAATAAACTGATATATTTTAATTTATTTTATTTTTCAACATTTATTGAGTGAATTTAAATTTTATGATATCATTAAGAAAGGTGATTTTTATGCAAAAATATTCAGATGATTCAATAACTATATTAGAAGGCTTAGAAGCTGTAAGAAAAAGACCAGGTATGTATATTGGTTCAACTGATGAACGTGGTCTACATCATTTAGTATGGGAAATTGTTGATAATTCTATTGATGAGGCTTTAGCTGGTTATGGTAAAGAAATAACAGTTATCATTGGTAAAGATAATTCAATTACTGTCATAGATAATGGCCGTGGTGTTCCTTGTGGTAAACATGCTAGTGGTAAAAATACGATGGAAGTAATTTATACTATTTTACATGCTGGTGGTAAATTTGGTACTGGCGGTGGTTATAGGACTTCTGGTGGTTTACATGGTGTTGGTGGCAGTGTTGTTAATGCTTTATCGACATATATGGAAGTAATAAGCTATAGAGATGGTAAAATTCATAAAATTGTTTTTGAAAATGGTGGTAAGACAATCCATCCTATGCAAATTATTGGTGATACTAAACGCACAGGGACTACAGTTATGTTTAAGCCAGACCCTTCTCTTTTTACGACTACATTATTTGATTTTGAAAAAATTAAAGAAAGAATTAGAGAAAATGCATTTTTAATAAAAAATTTAAAAATGAATATTATCGATAAAAGAACTAATAAAGAAGAATCTTTTGTTTATGATCGTGGAATTAGTCAATATGTAGAAATTTTAGATAAAAGTAAAAAACCTATCCATCCTGTTTGGGATTTTTCTGGAAATGAAAATAAAATAAGCGTAGAAGTAGCATTACAATTTTTAGATGCTTATGAAGAAAAAATAATTTCCTTTGTAAATAATGTTCATACTAAAGATGGTGGTACTCATGAATTAGGTTTTAAAATTGGTTTAACTAAAGCATTTAATGAATATGCTCGTAAATATGGTTTATTAAAAGAAAAAGATCCAAATCTAGAAGGCGGCGATATTAGATCAGGATTAACAGCTATCGTCTCTGTTAGAATTGAAGAAAGTATATTAGAGTTTGAAGGTCAAACAAAAGGTAAACTTGGAACTCCTGAAGCTAAACCTGTTTTAGAACAAATTACATATGATGAGGTTACAAAATATTTAATTGACAATAAAGATATAGCTCAAAAAGTTATTGAAAAAGCGATTGTAGAATATAATGCTAGACTTGCTGCTAGAAAGGCTAGGACGGAAGCGCGTCTTGGTAAAAAAGATAAACAAGAAGTTAATTTATCAGGTAAATTATCACCAGCAGCTGAAAAAAATAAAGACATTAATGAATTATTTTTAGTTGAGGGTGATTCTGCTGGAGGTAGTGCTAAAAAAGGTCGTGATCGTCGTTTCCAAGCTATTTTGCCTTTAAGAGGAAAAATTTTAAATATTGAAAAAACAGCTCAAGATAATGCTTTAAAAAATCAAGAAATTGCGACAATGATTTATACTATTGGTGCTGATTATGGTACTAAATTTGATATTAAGAAATGTAATTATAAAAAAATAATCATTATGACCGATGCTGATGATGATGGTGCTCATATTCAAGTTTTACTTTTAACATTTTTCTTTAGATATATGCGTCCTTTAATTGAAGATGGTAGGGTTTATGTTGCTTTACCGCCATTATTTAAGATTGTTAAAAGAGGTAAAAAAGAAGAAACTATCTATGCATGGACTAATGAAGAAAAAGAAGAAATTTTAAAAAATGCACCTAGTAATACAATTGTTCAACGCTATAAAGGTCTTGGTGAAATGAATGCTGATCAATTATGGGATACAACAATGAATCCCAAAACCCGCAATCTTATTCAAGTTAAGATTGAAGATTTATCAGATGCGGAAAAACAAATTGATATTTTAATGGGTGATGATGCAGCACGTAGAAGGTTATGGCTTGAAAGCAATGTATCATTTACTTTAGAAGAAGATGGTGAATAAGATGGATGTAAAAACGAAATTAGACTTATTTTCTAAAGAACATTTTGAAACCATGAATTTAGAAACAGCGATTGGTGATCGTTTTGGTCGTTATTCTAAATATATAATTCAAGAAAGAGCTATTCCTGATATTAGAGATGGCTTAAAGCCAGTTCAACGGCGTATTTTATATGCGATGAATCAAATGGGAATTACTTCAACTTCAACCTACAAAAAATCAGCTCGTATTGCTGGTGAAGTAATGGGTAAATACCATCCTCATGGGGATAGTTCAATCTATGAAGCGATGGTCAGAATGAGTCAAGATTGGAAAATGGGTGTCATATTAATTGACATGCATGGTAATAATGGTTCTATTGATGGTGATGGAGCTGCAGCTATGCGTTATACTGAAGCTAGATTATCTAAAAATGCTGACTATCTTTTAAAAGATATTGATAAAAATACTGTTTCATTTATTCCAAACTTTGACGAAGAGGAATTAGAACCAACCGTTTTACCAGCTCGTTTCCCTAACTTATTAGTGAACGGAACTACTGGTATTTCAAGTGGTTATGCAACTAATATTCCCCCACATAATTTTAATGAAGTCATCAATGCGACGATTGCGTTAATCGATAATCCTAACTTGACTATCGATGAATTACTTGAAATTATGCCTGGACCTGATTTCCCTACAGGTGGTACAATTGAAGGTGTTGAAGGCATAAGAGAAGCTTTTACATCTGGTAGTGGTAAGGTTATTGTTAGATCAAATTATCAAATTGAAAATATTAATAAAGATCAAAAAAGAATTGCTATTACAGAAATTCCATATGATACTAATAAAAAGAATATTGTCGAACGTATTGAAGCTTTAAGAATTGCTAATAAAATTCCTGATGTTGTTGAAGTTCGTGATGAATCAGATCGTGAAGGACTTAGGATTGCTATAGACTTAAAAAAAGATGCTAATTATGAAGCTATTTTAAATTTTTTATTTAAAAATACCGACTTACAAATTAATTATAGTTATAATATGGTTTCTATTTGTAATAGAAGACCAATGTGTCTTGGAGTAATTTCTATTTTAAAAGCTTATATCAATCATCAAAAAGAAGTAGTAACTAATAGAACTAATTTTGAACTAAATAAAGCTTCTAAACGATTACATATAGTTGATGGTTTAATTAAGATGGTTGATATTGTTGATGAAGTAATAAAAACTATTAGAGCTAGTAAAAATAGGGCTGATTCTAAACAAAATATCATTGATAAATTTGGTTTTACAGACCTTCAAGCTGAAGCTATTATTACGATGCAATTATATCGTTTATCTAATACTGATATTATGCAATTAAAAGAAGAAAAAGAAGAATTAACTAAAAATATTGCCTTATATAATAAAATTTTAGGTAGTGAAAAAGTATTATTAAAAGTAATAAAAGAAGAATTAGAAGAAATTAATAAGGCATTAGTTCAAAAACGTCGTACTAAATTATCTAAAGAAGTTAGTGATTTAACTATTTCTGAATCTGATTTAATTAGTAAAGAAGATGTAATTGTTACTATTAGTAAAGAACGTTATATTAAAAGAATTAGTCTTAAATCATATAATGCATCTAAAAATAATTATGTTAAAGAAAATGATACAACAATATTTATTGGTCAAGCTAATACTCTTGATACAATGCTTTTATTTACAAGTTTAGGTAATTTTATTTATTTACCTGTATATAAGATTCCTGAATGTAAAACAAAAGATCTAGGTACATTTATTAATAATTTGGTTCAAATCGATCCTAAAGAAAGCATAATTAGTTCATATGTTATTAGTGATTTTAATGCTCCTATGACTATATTGTTATGTACTAATGAAGGAAATTTAAAACAAATGATGTTACAAAACTTCCAAGTTAATCGTTATACAAAAGCTGTAAGAGCGATGAAATTAGGAACTAATGAGAGACTTGTTAAAACAGATATTACTAACAATATGCTAGAATTATTTGTTATTACTAAGTTTGGGGAAGCTTTACGTTTTAGAAGTACTGATGTTGGTATTAGAGATACAACTCAAGCTGGTGGTGTTAAAACAATTGGCTTAAAAAATAAAGATGAAGTTGTAAGTGCTATGTATACTAATAAAGAGGAAGATATCTTAATTTTAACTAATAAAGGCTTTATAAAGAGAATGAAAGTTGAAGATATTCCTTTAACTAGAAGAGGTCGGGTTGGTACTTCAGTAGTTAAAAAAGTTAAATCTAACCCTATAATTGTAGCTGATTGTACAACTATGACTAATAATCAATATAAAGAAAATGTTATTTGTCATATTGTCTATTCTAATGGTGTAGATGATTTAAGAACATTTAATTTTAAATATAATCAGGGTGAAAGTGGCAAGTCTTTCTTAAATGAAAGTCTAAAAGACCCATTTATGATTTATTTAGATAAAGCAGAAAAAGCTGATGAATTAGTTAGTGGTGATTATTTAGTTGAAAAAGAAAGTTTATTTTCTAATGATTATGAAAATGAAAAACCACTTAAAGCTAGTAAACCTAGTTATAATATATTAAATGACTTAGATAAAATATTAGAAGCTAATAAAGATATAAAAGAAGTTAAAGCTGATAATAAAGAAATAAAAATAAAAAAAGATAAAAATGTTGATTTATTTAATGCTAACGAATTAAAAGAAGAAACAACTAAAAAAGAAGATGTTAAAGTTGTTGAGGATAGTGATACAATCACAACTTCTACTTCATCAAGTGTTATAATAAGAAGAAAGAAGATTGAAGATTAATGTTTAAAAGAAAAAGATTTTATGCTCAACTTATAGTTTTACTTTTGATTATTGCTGTTAGTATTTATGAAATTATTTATTTTAGTTTAGATATCGTAAAATATGCTGGCACTGATGTCAATATTAATAGTGATATAGCTGGAATATGTTGTTTTAGCTTTATTGTTGGGATAGCTTTAGTTTTAATTGGGATATTAATAGGAATTGAAATAAGAAGAAAATATTACATTTTAAAAAAGTAGGTTCTTACTATGAATAAGTATGAAATGGATATGACGAGTGGTAGAATTGGTTTAAAACTTTTAAAATTTAGTATACCACTTATGTTATCTGGTATTTTGCAGTTACTTTATAATGCTTTTGATATCATTGTATTAGGCAATTTTTCATCAAGTACTGCTCAAGCTGCCGTTTCAAGTACGACAAGTTTATTAAATTTATTTGTAAATTTCTTTTTAGGTCTAACTTTAGGTAGTACTGTTTTAATGAGTAGATATTTTGCATCTCATGATATATCGAGATGTAAAAAAACTGTTCAAACAACAATGATTACAGCACTTATTGTTGGGACTTTAACCTCAATTTTAGGTGCTACATTATCTAAATATATGTTATTGCTTATGAAGGCAGATAGTGCCTTAATAGATTTATCTACTAAATATTTACAAATTTATTTTTCAGGTATAATTTTTAATATCATTTATAATTTTGGCTCTGCAATATTAAGAGCAATTGGTGATACAAGAAGACCATTAATTTATTTATCTATTGCTGGAATATTAAATGTTTGTTTTAATTTATTATTTGTTATAGTGTTTAAAATGGATGTTGAAGGTGTTGCATATGGGACTATTATTAGTGAGGCTGTAAGTGCTATTTTAGTAGTAGTTACTTTAATAAGAGGCCCTGAATATATGCGATTTAGTTTAAAAGAATTAAAAATAGATTTCAAAATTATGAAAGATATCTTTTTAATAGGATTACCTGCAAGCCTTCAAAGTGTAATATTTAATATATCAAACGTTATGATTCAAACTAATATTAATACATTTGGTGAAGATGTAATAACTGCTAATGGAGTAGCCTCAAGTCTAGAAGGATTTGTTTATGCGGGAATGAATGCCGTATATCAAGGAAGTGTATCATTTACTAGTCAAAATGTAGGTGCTCATAAATTAAAAAATGTTCCTAAGGTTTCATTTTTCTCGCATTTATATGTAGTATTAGCTAATGTTATATTTGGTGGAATAATTTTAATATTACCAAGATTTTTCATCAATCTTTATCTTAAAGGAGCAACAGATGAAGTTATAAATTATGCATATGAAAGAATGTTGATTATGATTCTTACCTATTCTTTATGTGGCTTTATGGATGTATGTTCAGGTAGTTTAAGAGGAATGGGTTATTCAAGTATTTCGACAATTATTACAGTTGTAGGTATTGTTGGTTTTAGAATAACTTGGATTTATACAGCATTTAGTTTTAATCATACTTTAAATAATTTATATATATCATATCCAATATCTTGGCTTGCTACATGGTTAATATCTTTAATTGTTCTAATCATTTTGTATAAAAGGAATTTAAAAAGGAATTAGAAAAGAGGTGGTACAATGAGTAAAAAATATTATATATATGGTTCTATAATTTCTTTAATTATAGCCTTGATTTTTCTTTTTGTACCAGCTGATTTTCTATCTATTGTCTATTTCAGATTAGTAGCTATTTCATTTGTCTTAATGGGACTTTTTAAATTAGCCTTTACTTCTTTAAAAGATGAAAAAAGAGAATTGATATTTAATATAATAGAAGGTACTTTAGGAATTATATTAGGTGTTATATATTTTCATTTTTATAATTATTTAACAGTTGATATAATTTGTTTTCTTGGTTTAGGCGCAATTCCTATTTTACGTTTAATATATGCTAGTCATTTAATTAATCAAGTCGGCTTTGATTTTCTTAAATATATAGGCCTTATTTCCCTACTTGGTGGTTATAATAAAGTAAATAAAGGATTCTTTATATTTTGTGGTATAGTTTGGCTTTTAATTATTGTAGCTATTTGGCTTTTCTATTTTATAGGAAGGAGGAGGAAAGATGAAGAAAACTAAATATATTTGGTATATTATAGCAATATGTAGCTTAATTTTATTTTCTTTAATTTTAATTAGTTCAATTATTAATATTGGTGAAAGATTAAGAAGAATTCATTTAGCAGTAGAAATTTTATTTTATCTTTTAGTAGTGATTTTAGTCTTTTTTGGAATTATTAATCCAATAAGAATAATTGTTCAAAGTCCTGATTTGAAAATTGTTACAACATTAGACCAAGATGATCCAAGAGTATATAAAACATATAAAAGTGTAGCAAAGAATATTGTAAATAATAATGATTTACCAGAAGAAAGTAAGTCTTTATTAGTTGATTATGATACTAAAGAAGAATTGATTATTAATTTACAATATGTATTTCATACTTGTGTAAAAAAAGATTTAAATAAAATTATTATTAACCATGCTAAAATAGTTTTAATATCAACAGCTATTTGTCAATCTGCAAGATTTGATATGATTAGTGTATTTACTATAAATCTACAAATGATTAAAAATTTAGTTTTAAAATGTGGTTTTAGGCCAACATATAAAAACTTATCTAAATTGACGGTTAATGTATTTGGGACAGCTCTAATAGCTGAAGGATTAGAAAATATGCGTCTTGAAGATATATTACCAAACTCATCTTTAAATGTTTTAGGGGAAATACCATTAATAAAACCTTTAATAAGTTCTGTTATTCAAGGGATTACTAATGCCTTACTTACTATTAGAATAGGTTGTGTGACAAGACGTTATTTATTTAGTGATGGTGAAGCTATAACTAAAGAAGAAATTAGAAAACAAGCTTTAAAAGAAGCTGCAAAATTATTGCCATTAGTTATTGCTGATACAATCACATTCTTCCCTAAAAAAGTGGTTCGTTTCTTTACAAATAGAAAGAAAAAAGATGATTCTTCTGATCTAGTAACTGAAAATGATTAATTAAATTAATAAATAAAATATTCTACATTATTATATAAACAAGGATATTTATGTCTTTACATCATTAACTGATTGATACAAATATTATTAATAATTCAAATATGTTTAATCTAATTTATGATGTAACACATAATTTTAATCAAAATGTTTAGAACAATTATACTACTAGTGAACAATATTTATATGGAATGATTTTATATGAATATGTTTATGGACGAATAGACAAGTATTATATGGATATAAATGTAAAATATCATGATTGGAATGTTAGGGAACTAACATTAGAAAATGTTACTTATTCAGTTGAAATTTAGTGAGGTTAAATGTTAGAGTTAAAAAAGTTATCAAAAGAATATATAAAAATATAATAATAGCTTTATATGGTATTAATTTTAAATAGAAATGTGTATAGAATAAATCTATTATATATAAACTTTAATGTTTTAATGTTAACTATATTAATAGGCTTAGTGTTCATTTTATTAGATATTATTATTTCTTTTATTAAAATAATGAAAAAAATTAATATTGGCACAAAAAATGCTTTAAAAACATTTTAAATTATTGACAAAAATACTTAAATAATCTCGTTTTCGACAGTTTTATAGAAAAAACGTGGCAGTTACCACGTTTTTTTGATTTTATAGTGTTGTTAATT